>NZ_JAEPIV010000026.1:0-74702 GCF_016632405.1 Azospirillum aestuarii | reverse complement strand
CGCGTTCCGACCGTCTGGCCAAGTACAACCAGCTGATCCGCATCGAGGAAATGCTCGGCGTGGCATCCCGCTTCGCCGGCCGCGGCATCCTCAAGGCGTAAGACGCCTTCAGGAGTTCCGCTTTGGAAAGCCCCTCCCCGGCATGCCGGGGAGGGGCTTTTTTCTGTGTTCTCTTCTGGGAGTGCGCCCGTGCGCGGGAGATTTCCAAATCACCACGATGCAAGGCGCGCGCGCTTCTGGTAAACAGCCGCCATAGTTTCGCCCGCTTGGAACGGCACCCTCTCAACGACGGCTTTCCCCGCCCGGACAGGACCCTCGACGCATGACCAAGACCACTTCTTTCGCCGCCCTGCTGCTTGGCGGCCTGCTGTGCAGCGGTTCCGTCTTCGCGCAAACGGCTTCGCTGCAGGACCGTCTGGACCGGCTGGAGTCGGGAGTGGAGGCGCTGGGCGGGCGCGTCGAGGTGGCGCAGGCCTATCCGGGCAACTCCTACACGCGGGGGCAGACCGCCGAGATCCAGCCCTCGCTGGCGGCGGATTTCGAGGTGCGGCTGCAGAAGCTGGAACGCGCCCTGTCGGAGCTGACCGGGCGCTACGAAGAGGCGACCTATCAGATCTCACAGATGAAGGACCGGCTGGAGCGGGTCAACAGCGACATCGACTTCCGCCTGAAGGAGCTGGAGAGCAAGGGCGGCGGGGCGGCCAGCGATCCGTTCGGCGGTCCGGCCAAGCCCAGCGCGGCGGCTCCGGCCCCGGCTTCCAGCACAGCCAAGGCCCCCGAGAAGGTGGCGGACAAGCCGGCGGAGAAGCAGACCGCCGCCGTGGCGCCGCTGCCCGCCAACTCGACCCCGGAGAAGCAGTACGAGCACGCCTTCGAGCTGCTGCGCCAGTCCGACTACGACAAGGCCGAAAAAGCCTTCAGCGACTTCCTGGCGAAGAACAAGTCCCACCAGCTCGCCGGCAACGCCCAGTACTGGCTGGGCGAGACCTACTATGTCCGCAACAAGTTCCAGGACGCCGCCGTGGCCTTCGCCGAGGGCGTGCAGAAGTACCCGAAGAACAACAAGGCGGCGGACAATCTGCTGAAGCTCGGCATGTCGCTGCAGCAGCTCAACCAGAAGAAGGACGCCTGCACCGCCTTCAACCAGCTGATCACCAAATTCCCGGAGGCGTCGGCCAGCGTGAAGCGCCGCGCCGACACCGAGCGCCGTCGTCTGAACTGCGCCTGACGGGTGCGGTGAACGGGTCCGACCCGGCGGGGCCGATTTCCGCGGGTGAGTTCGCCGCCCGCATGGACCGGCTGGGCGGCTTCGAGACGCGGCCGCGCGTGGCCGTGGGCGTATCCGGCGGCGCGGACAGCCTCGGGCTGGTTCTGCTCGCCCAGCGTTGGGCGGCGGAGCGGGGCGGGAATGTCCTCGCGCTGATCGTCGATCACGGCTTGCGCGCGGAATCGGCAGCGGAGGCTGATCGGGTGGGCGGCTGGCTCCAGGGGCGAGGCATTGCCCACGCGGTTCTGCACTGGGACGGCGAGAAGCCGGCCACCGGCATCCAGGAGGCGGCCCGCGCCGCGCGCCACCGTTTGCTGGCCGAGCGCTGCCGGGAGGAGGGCGTCCTTCATCTGGCGCTCGCCCACCACCGCGACGATCAGGCGGAGACGGTGCTGCTGCGCTTCGCCCGCGGTTCCGGAATCGACGGGCTGGCCGGCATGGCGCCGGTGCGCGCGGCGGGGGCGGTCCGGGTGATCCGGCCCCTGCTGGACCTGCCCCACGAGCGGCTGGTGGCGACCTGCCGCGCCTTCGGCCAGGAGTGGGCCGAGGACCCGTCCAACCGCAACCCCCGTTTCGCCCGCGCCCGCCTGCGCGCGGCGGGGGAGGCGCTGGCCGCCGAGGGGCTGGATGCGCCGCGTCTGGCCGACCTCGCCCGCCGGGCCGCCCGCGCCCGCAACGCGCTGGAGTCGGCGACCGCCGCCCTGCTGGCCGAAGCCGCCGAGGTCCATCCGGAGGGCTGGCTGCGGCTGGACCCGAAGCCTTTGCTGGAGGCCCCGGAGGAGCTTGGCCTGCGCGCGCTGGTCCGCTGCATCGCCGCGACGGGAGGCGCCGCCTATCCGCCGAAGGATGAGGCGGCGGAGCGCCTGTTCGCCGAGATCGCGGGGGGACGCTTCCGGGGGCGCACGCTGGGCGGTTGCCGCATCGTGCCGCGGCGGGGGCATTTGGTGGTCGCGCGGGAACCGGTTGGGGTCACCGAACGGCTGGACCTTACACCGGGCGGCGAAGTCTGGTGGGACCGCCGATTCGCCGTTCGGCTGGCGGCGGGTGCGGGCGGTCCGGTAAGCGTGGCAAAATTGGGGCGTGAGGGGTGGCAAAGGGTGCGGTCCACAAGCCCGGATTCGGGCCGCATCGGCCTGCCCGAACCGGTTCGCGAGACGCTGCCGGCGCTTTGGGACGGAAACGGGCTGGCGGCGGTGCCGCATCTGGGCTTTTCGCGGCCCGGATACCCCCTTTCGGCGGTCGCTTTGCATGCGCCCGGAGTGGTGTTGGCGGGTCCAGCTTTTCCGGTTGTTTCGGACCGTGTCGGCATTATTTAATCTGGGAACGTGCCCGTAAGCCCGGGAGGGGTGGCTCCGCATCGGCCTACCTTTCCGCGCAGGGTTCGCAGAAAGGCTTTTGACGTGAACAATTTCGGCAAGAATCTCGCGCTCTGGATCATCATCGGGCTGCTGCTGGTGGCCCTGTTCAACCTGTTCCAGAGCTCTTCCACGCGCAGCCCGCAGACGACGGTTCCGTTCAGCGAGCTTCTCGCCGAAGTGGACCGCGGCCAAGTGGCCGACGTCACCATCAAAGGTAGCCAGGTGTCCGGCCATTTCACCGACGGCCGGTCATTCAGCACCTTCGTCCCGCCCGAAGCCGGGCTGGTCGAGCGGCTGACGCAGAAGAACGTGCGCATCAGCGCCGTTCCGGACGACAGCAACGTGCCGTCGCTGTTCTCCGTCCTGCTGTCCTGGTTCCCGATGCTGCTGCTGATCGGCGTCTGGATCTTCTTCATGCGGCAGATGCAGTCGGGCGGCGGCAAGGCCATGGGCTTTGGCAAGTCCCGCGCGCGCCTGCTGACGGAGAAGGTCGGCCGGGTCACCTTCGACGACGTCGCCGGCATCGACGAGGCCAAGCAGGAACTGGCGGAAATCGTCGAGTTCCTCAAGGACCCGCAGAAGTTCCAGCGTCTGGGTGGCAAGATCCCGAAGGGCGTGCTGCTCGTCGGCCCGCCGGGCACCGGCAAGACCCTGACCGCGCGCGCCGTGGCGGGTGAAGCCAACGTGCCCTTCTTCACAATCTCCGGCTCCGACTTCGTCGAGATGTTCGTGGGTGTCGGCGCCAGCCGCGTCCGCGACATGTTCGAGCAGGGCAAGAAGAACGCCCCCTGCATCATCTTCATCGACGAAATCGACGCCGTGGGCCGCCATCGTGGCGCCGGCCTGGGCGGCGGCAACGACGAGCGCGAGCAGACCCTGAACCAGCTGCTGGTCGAGATGGACGGCTTCGAGGCGAACGAGGGTGTGATCCTCATCGCCGCGACCAACCGTCCGGACGTGCTCGACCCCGCGCTGCTGCGTCCGGGCCGCTTCGACCGTCAGGTCGTCGTTCCGAACCCGGACGTGCTGGGCCGCGAGAAGATCCTCAAGGTCCACATGCGCAAGGTGCCGCTGTCCCCGGACGTCGACGCCAAGGTCATCGCGCGCGGCACCCCGGGCTTCTCGGGCGCCGACCTCGCCAACCTCGTCAACGAGGCCGCGCTGCTCGCCGCCCGCATCGGCAAGCGCGTCGTCGGCATGGCCGAGTTCGAGGCCGCCAAGGACAAGGTCATGATGGGTGCGGAACGCCGCTCCATGGTCATGACCGAGGACGAGAAGAAGCTGACCGCCTATCACGAGGCCGGCCACGCCATCGTCGCCATCCACCAGCCGGATAGCGATCCGGTGCACAAGGCCACCATCATACCGCGCGGCCGCGCCCTGGGCATGGTGATGCGCCTGCCGGAAGGCGACCGCATCTCGCTGTCCCAGGCCAAGCTGCACGCCGACCTGCGGGTCGCCATGGGCGGTCGCATCGCGGAAGAGCTGATCTTCGGCAGGGACCGCGTGACCACCGGCGCGTCGGGCGACATCAAGATGGCGACCGACATGTCGCGCCGCATGGTCACCGAATGGGGCATGAGCGACAAGCTGGGCCCGCTGCTCTACGGCGAGCCGACGCAGGAGGTCTTCCTCGGCCACTCCGTCACCCAGCACAAGAACATGTCCGACGCCACGGCCCGCACGGTGGACGAGGAAATCCGCCGGATCGTGGACGAGGCGTACGGCGAGGCCCGCCGCATCCTGACGGAGAACATCGACCAGCTCCACACCATCGCCAAGGGCCTGCTGGAGTACGAGACCCTGAGCGGCGAGGACATCGCCCGCCTGCTGCGCGGCGAGCCGCTGATCCGCAACGACGAGCGGGAAGGCTTCTCCCCAGCCCCGCCGAAGCAGCCGACCCCGACCTCGGGCCGCCGTCCCTCGGTGCCCACCACCAAGGAAAGCGGCGGGATGGACCCGGAGCCCCAGGGCACCTGATTAGCTGGTACCTGATCCGCACCGCAGCTTCGTTCAGCGAAACCGGCGCTCCGCAAGGGGCGCCGGTTTTTCTTTGCCGATCATTTCCCTGGTGCCTTCCGGCTGTACGTGTGTCCCGTACGTCTTGGCGAAACTGAAGGGCGGGACCATCGTGTTGAACAGGGTCGCCTCAACCGAAAGCGCCGCCGATGCTGTTCCTTCCCATTTACGATGACAACCCGACGCGGCGGACGCCGGTCGTCACCATGGCGCTGATCGCGCTGTGCGTGATGGTGTTCCTGTGGCAACTCTCGCTGGGTGCGCGCACCGGGGACCTCGCCGTCTATTCCTTCGGCCTCGTTCCGGCGGTGCTGTTCGGCTACGCGGAGTTGCCAGAACCGTTGCGGGTCATTCCGCCCTGGATGTCGGTCGTGACCTCCATGTTCATGCATGGCGGCTTCCTGCACATCGCCGGCAACATGCTGTACCTCTGGATCTTCGGCAACAACGTCGAGGACAGTATGGGGCGGGGCCGCTTCGTGGTCTTCTACCTGCTGTGTGGAACGGCGGCGGCGCTGGCCCAGAGCTTCGCCGCCCCAACGTCCGAAGTCCCGATGGTGGGGGCGAGCGGGGCCATCGGCGGGGTGCTCGGCGCCTATCTGGTGCTGCACCCGCGGGCGAATGTCGGCGTCTTCTTCTGGTTCATCATCATCGTGCGCGTCATCAGCGTCCCCGCGGTGCTGGTGCTGGGCTTCTGGTTCGTCGGACAGATCCTGAGCGGGGTCACCACCCCGACCTCCGATGACAGCGGCGGGGTGGCCTTCTGGGCGCATGTCGGCGGGTTTGCCATGGGGGCCGTGCTGATTCCCTTCTTCAAGCGCCCCGAGGTGCGGTTGCTGGAGCCGCCGCACAGCCGCCCCTTCGCGGTCGTCCCGCCGGGCAGCCGGCTGCGCCGCGGCAGCGTGCCGGAGGCAGGCGACCGCCGCCGTCCCTTCCGGTGATCGATAGAGCTTGGCTATAGGTTTCGTCGGATCATTCGATTGGACCTGCCGCCGCCCGACACGCATGCTGACGCTGAATAGAAACGGCGGCGTTCGGGAGTTTCGCGATGACCAAGACCTTCAGCTTCGCCTGCATCCACTTCACGGTGGCCTTCACGGTCGGCTATCTGATGACCGGCAGCGTCGCGGTGGGCGGCGCCCTGGCCGTGGTCGAGCCGCTCTGCAACACGGTGGCCTATCACCTGCACGAGCGGGCCTGGGCGGCCCATGAACGCCGCAAGGCGCAGGCGGCCGAGGCGGAGCCGGCGGTGGGGACCGCCGTTCCGGCCTGAGAGGAGCGATTGGAGAGCCTCAGCGCGAACGCAGGTAGGCCAGCACCGTCTCCGGCGCGGACTCGCCGTAGGGGTCGCCGCCCTCGCCGGCGTCGTTGATGCCCGGCTCCTCGAACAGCTTCTCGATCACGCCGTCGGTCACCACCATGGCGTAGCGCCAGCTCCGCATGCCGAAGCCGACATGGTCCTTGTTGATCAGCATGCCCATGCGGCGGGTGAAATGGCCCGAGCCGTCGGGGATCAGCTTCACGTTCTTCACGCCGAGATGCTTGCCCCACTGGAACATCACGAAGGCGTCGTTGACGCTGAGGCAGTAGACCTCGTCGATGCCCAGGTCGCGGAACTCCGGACAGAGCGCGTCGTAGGTCGGCACCTGCTGGTTGGAGCAGGTCGGCGTGAAGGCGCCGGGCAGCGAGAACAGGACGACGCGCTTGCCGGCGAACAGCTCGTCGCTGTTGACGTCCTGCCAGCGGAACGGGTTGGGGCCGCCGACGCTTTCGTCGCGCACGCGGGTCTTGAACACGACCGAGGGGACTTTGCGCCCTTCCATGATGGTCTCCGGATCGAGGTGAAGCGGTTGATGTGGGACGATCCGAACCTTAGCCCCTCAACGGATTGACGAAAACCGGCCGGAACAGCCTGCGCGGTCTTGTCTCAGGATCAGGGCAGGAGGTCCGCCGCGAAGGGGCGGAAGGCCCCCTCCGTCACCAACCGCTTCGCCGCCGCGATGTCCGGGGCCATCGCACGGTCCTGCGTCCACACCGCCACGCGGGCGCGCAGCAGCCCCCGCGCGCGCTCCAGCGCGGGGGAGGAGGCCAGTGGCGCCCGCAGGTCCACCCCCTGGGCCGCGGCCAGCAGTTCCACCGCCACGATTCCCGCCAAGTTGTCGGCCATGTCCGACAGGCGGCGTGCGGCGTGGGTCGCCATGCTCACATGGTCCTCCTGGTTGGCGGAGGTGGGCAGGCTGTCCACGCTGGCCGGGTGGGCCATCTGCTTGTTCTCGCTGGCCAGCGCCGCCGCGGTGACCTGGGCGATCATGAAGCCGCTGTTCAGCCCGCCATCGGCCACCAGGAAGGGCGGCAGACCGGACAGGTGAGTGTCCATCAGCAGCGCGATCCGCCGTTCCGAGAGAGCGCCCGTCTCGGCGATGGACAGGGCCAGCACGTCGGCGGCCAGCGCCACCGGCTCCGCGTGGAAGTTGCCGCCCGACAGGATGTCGCCGCTGTCCGGGAAGACCAGCGGGTTGTCGGAGACGGCGTTGGCCTCGCGCTCCAGCACGCCTGCGGCGAAGCGCAGATGGTCGAGCACCGCCCCCATCACCTGCGGCTGGCAGCGCAGGCTGTAGGGGTCCTGCACCGTCTCGTGGCCCTCCCGGTGGGAGTCGCGGATGCCGCTGCCATGGAGGAGGGAACGGTAGACGGCGGCCACGTCCCGCTGGCCGGGTTGGCCGCGCAGGTCGTGGATGCGCGCGTCGAACGGGCCGTCGCTGCCCAGGGCGGCATCGACGCTGAGCGCCCCGGCGACCAGGGCGGCGGCGAAGCCGTCCTCCGCCGCGACCAGCCCGGCCAGACCCAGCGCGGTGGACACCTGCGTGCCGTTCAGCAACGCCAGCCCCTCCTTGGCCTCCAGCACCAGCGGCGCCAGCCCGGCGCGGGCCAGCGCCGCGGCGGCGGGCAGCCGCTCGCCGTCCACGTCGGCCTCCCCCTCGCCGATCAGCACGCCGGTCAGATGGGCCAGCGGCGCCAGATCGCCGGACGCCCCCACCGACCCCTTGGCCGGCACCACCGGCAGGACGCCGCGGTTGAAGAGGGCCAGCAGCGCCTCGATCACCGCCATGCGCACGCCGGAATGGCCGCGCGCCAGCGCGTTGACCTTCAGCGCCAGGATCAACCGCACCACGCCCGGCGGCAAGTCCGGTCCGGTGCCGGCGCTGTGCGACAGGACCAGCCGCCGTTGCAGCTCCCGCACCTGATCCGGGGGGATGCGCTTCTTCGCCAGCAGGCCGAAGCCGGTGTTCACGCCATAGACCGCGCGCTCCCCGCCCGCCGCCTCGGCGACCGTGCGGGCCGAGGCGTCGATGGCGGCGCGGCAGCCGGGCGCCAGGGCCAGGGCGGGCGGGTCGCGCAGGATGCGGCGCAGGTCGGGCAGGGCCAGATGGCCGGGGTCGATGATCAGCGTGTCGGTCATGGGGCGTTCCTTCCGGCGGGGCGACCAGGGCAGTCCTTCACATGAGGAGCCGTTGTCGTTTGCGCAAAGGGGGTGGTTTTCAGTGGCATTCCTGTGATGTCCCTCAATCTTCAGATTTCATTTACCAAAAACGCGCCAACTGACCTCGCCTGCATCCAGTGGGCACTGCCGCAAACGGTGACAATTGGAGGGCTATAAATGCCTCGCCTGTTTTCTCGCGGGTCTGAAAAGACCAATAAAGATATGGCTCACGGGGGACGTTATTTCACCCGGGTACTTGTTGGTGCATTTGTCTTCAGCGCTACCATCAATCTCCTGATGTTGGCGATGCCACTTTATTCCCTTCAGGTCTTTAGTCGGGCCATTCCGTCCGGCAACATCGATACGCTGGTCATGCTGACGGTCATCGTCGTCGTGGCCCTGACGTTGAGCGCCGCCATGGAAACGGTGCGGGCGCGCATCCTGGCCCGCGCGGGCAACGCGCTGGAGGTCACGTGGCGCCGCCGGCTGACCGCCGACGTGCTGGACGCCTCGGGCCGCGGCCGTCCGGACACCGCCCCGGTCAGCGACCTCATGGAGGTCAAGGGCGCGATGATCCGCCCGTCGCTGCCGGCCCTGATGGACCTGCCCTGGGTGCCCCTGTACGTCATCGGCATCTACCTGATCCACCCGCTTCTGGCTCTGATCCTGGTCGCCGCGATGGTCATCATGACGGCGCTGGGCTATCTGAGCAACTGGGCGGTCCGCCACTTCGCCGAGGATAGCAAGGCCCCGGCCAGCCGCTCGCAGCGCCTGTTCGACTCCCTGCTGTCGCGTTCGGAAACGGTGCGCGGCCTGCGCATGGGGCCGAGCGCGCTGGACACCGTGGCCCGCGACGCGATGACCACCTCCGCCCTGCAGGGCCGCTCGACGGAGCGTGCCGCCGCCATCGGCGCCTTCACCAAGTGGGTCCGCATGGTCATCCAGATCGCGGTGACCGGCGTCGGCGCCCTGCTGGTGATCGAGCAGCACCTGTCCTTCGGCGGCATGATCGCCACCTCCATGCTGGTCGGCCGCGCCCTCGCCCCGGTCGAGCAGACCGCCGGCGCCTGGGGCCAGATCCAGAAGTCCTATCAGGCTTTCCGCCGTCTGTTCCCGCTGCTGAAGCGTCTCTCCCTGGAGCCGGAGCGCCCGACGATCCCGGTGGAGCGCGAGCGCTTGGCCGTCGAGAACCTGCTGTTCGTCTCCCCCCGCGACCAGAAGCCGATCCTGCGCAGCGTCACGCTGGCGGTGGAGCCGGGCCAGACGGTGTGCATCGCCGGTCCCAACCGCTCCGGCAAGTCGGTCTTGGCCCGTCTGCTGGCCGGCGTGGCGATGCCGTCGGCGGGCACCGTGCGGCTGGGTGGTCTCGCCGTCGCCTCGCTGAACCCGGAAACCCCGGAGCAGGGCATCGGCTACATGGCGCAGGGCGCCGATCTGCTGCCCGGCACCATCGCCGAGAACATCGCCCGCTTCACCGAGACGACGCGGGAGAAGGTCGAGGACGCCGCCAAGCGCGCCGGCATCCATTCCTGGGTCGAGAGCCTGCCCGGCGGCTATGACACCGAGGTGACCGACCCGCTGTTTCCGATCACCGGCGCCTCGGCCCGTCTGATCGCTCTGGCCCGCGCCGGCTACGGCCGCCCGTCGCTGATGGTTCTCGACGAGCCGTCGGCCGGCATGGACGAGATCGGCCACAAGGCGGTGCGCGAGTTCATCGTCGAGGCAAAGAACAGCGGCGTCACCACCATCGTGCTGACCCATTCCCCGGCCTTCGTCGACATCTCCGACAAGACCTTCGTTCTGAAGAACGGCATGGCGGTGGAACTGCCGCAACGCCAGCAGGAGCAGCAGGGTCCGAACTGGAGCCGCCTGCGCAACATCGGCCCGGCGCCGGTGCAGAGCGCCGCCGGCTGACGCCGGAACCTCCAGACCAGTACCCCAGCATAAGTTCCGGGCGACTTCCGGCGATCAAGGACCCTCTGTGATGACCGACACCACCATGAACACCTACAAGACGAAGACCATGACGTCGATCGGCGCGCTGCGCGCGCTGGTTCCCGACACCCGGGTCAGCGGGCTTCTGGCCGGCGGCTTCATGGTGCTGGCGGTGGGCTTCGGCGGGATGACCGCCTGGGCCGCGCTCGCCCCGCTTCACAGCGCCGTCATGGCCTCCGGCGCGCTGGCCCCGGAGACGGGCCGCAAGATCGTGAAGCACACCGAGACCGCCCAGATCGAGGAGATCCTCGTCAAGGAAGGTGACACGGTGAAGGCCGGTCAGGTCCTGATGCGGCTGGACAGCACGGAGGCGGCGACCCGGCTCCAGGTGCTCAGCACCTCCTGGCTGGAAACCCAGGCGCTGGAAGCGCGGCTGACCGCCGAGCTGTTCGAGCAGCCCGCCATCGAATGGCCGGAGGAGCTGCTGCGCCGCCGCGGCACCGACCGCATGGTGGAAAAGCTGATGGGCAACCAGGAAACCCTGTTCCAGGTCCGCCGCAACCAGCTCGATACCGAGGCCAAGCTGACCAAGGAGCGCGTCGTCACGCTGCGCGAGGAGGGCAAGAGTCTTCAGGAGCAGCGCAAGTTCCTGGCCCGCGAGATCCAGCTCATCGAGGACGATCTGCGCATCACCCAGGGTCTGCTGTCCCGCGGCAACGCCACCCGCACCAAGCTGGTCGAGCAGCAGAAGGAAGAGGCGCAGCTCAAGGGCCGCGATCGCGAACTCGAGGCCCGCGTCGCCCAGGCCAACCAGGCCGCCGTGGACGCCGAGGGCGAGCTTCTGCGCCGCCGCAACGACTTCCGGGAAAAGGTGCTGGTCGACCTGGAGAAGTCCCGCGGCGATGTCATCCGCCTCGCCGAGCAGATCCGCGACGCCGCCAACCGCCTGGAAACCCGTGCGATCAAGGCTCCGGACGCCGGCACCGTGGTGATGCACAGCCATTGGGCCGCCGGCGGCACGATCACCGCCAACGAGCCGATCCTGGACATCATCCCGGACGGCCGCGCCCTGCTGGCCGAGGTGAAGGTCCAGCCGAAGGACATCAAGTCGCTGACCGTCGATCTGCCGGTGAAGGTGCAGTTGACCGCCTATGACAGCCGCGTCGTCGGCTCGCTGGACGGCACGGTGACCTACGTCTCCGCCGATCGCGTGATGGACCCGATCACCCGGCAGGAATCCTACATCGCGCGGATCAAGCTGAAGGACAGCGACTCCCATCAGGTCCACAACCTGACCATCAAGCCGGGCATGCCGGTGGAGGCGCGCATCCTGCTGTCCGCCCGCACCCCGCTCGATTATCTGGTGCAGCCGCTGTCGCACTCCTATGTGAAGGCGTTCATTCAGGAGTAAGGGGCTAGGAGTAAGGAGCGTCACGCTCCGCGATGGTTCGGAAAAGGAAAGGGCGGCTTCCCACGGGGGAGGCCGCCCTTCCTTGTTTGGCGAAGCGGGATGGTATCAGCCGCGCGGGCCGTGCAGGCGCCGCGCCGCGAGGTCCAGCGCCAGCTTCAGCTGGGCGAGCGAATAGGGCTTGTTGACCACGCCCAGCGGGTAGGTCTCGGTGATGCGGGCCATGATCGCGTGGTTCGCGTAGCCGGACAGGAAAATCGAGCGGATGCCGTAGTTGGCGCGCAGGCGCCGGGCCGCCTCGATCCCGTCGCCGCCGGCCAGCCGCACGTCCATCAGCGCCACGTCGGGACGCTCGCGCCCGGCGATGGCCACCGCCTCCTCTTCTGTGCGGGCGGTGCCGCAGACGATATGGCCGAGATCCATGGCGGCCATGCCCACCGCCTCGGCGGCCACGGATTCGTCCTCCACGATCAGCAGCCGCAGGGGACGGACCGTCGCCGGGGTGTCGCGCCGGGGGGCGTCTCTCCGGTCCGAATTGGCCCGGTCGGCCTGGGCGGCCGGGGCGCAGCGGTGCCGCCAGTCCAGGCTGGACGCCGGTCGTGCCAGCGTGTCCACATCGTGCCGTGTCATGACCACCACCCCCATGCGTCGCCGCAGGTGTTATTGGTAAAGATTCATTTACCAAATAAAGTGGTAGCCGCACCCATTTCGGAGTTCAAGCAAAATCGGTGTGACGTGGGTGCGTTCGGATGAGGTGCGACCTTCCCGCAACAAAGGGAAGGAGGTCGAGGTCAGCGTTTGGGCCGGCTCAGCCAGTCCACATTGCCGCTGCGGGGAGCGATGCCGTTGGCTCCGGAACTCCCCTTGCGACCGGACAGGGGCGAGAGCCAGGAGGGGGCCGGAGCCGCATCGGGAGCGGGGTCCGGTGCCGCCGGGCGTTGCGGCGCCGGGGCCGGCGAGCGCGGCACGAAGGGCGACAGAACCGGCGCTGGCGGCGTCGGCGTCGGTGGCGGATCGTCGCGCGGCGGTGCGGTGGCGAAGGGCGGGGTCGGCACGTCGGACGGCGGCGGCGCATAGGTTTGCGGGGCCGTCGGTGGTGCGGGGAGCGGCGCCGCCGGAGCCGCGGCGGACGGTTGGGCGCGCGGATCGGCGACGGACCGCGTGGGGCGGTCGTCATCGTCCACCGGGCCGGTCTGCGTGTTGATGCGCCGGGCTTCGTCGCGGATGGACAGCAGGGTGGACACGGCGAACTGGAGCAGCGGCGCCATCGTCTCAGAGTTCGCCAACTCCTCCGCCGTCAGGGCGGCGAAGCGCTGGCGCACCTGTTCCACCGCATCCTCGATGCTGTCGCGCAGGGCGCCGGTGTCCTGAAGAACGCGCTCCAGATCCTCCCGAAGGGCGGAAATCTCGCAAGCCTGTCGCAGCTCGTGGAAGCCGATGGGCGTCCCCGGCGTCCGCCCGGAGTCGGCGGTCCGCTGATCCTGCGATCGGAAATCATAGGGCATCTTCGCCAAACGCCGGGCCCTATCCTGCAATCTTGATGGAGACCAAGGAAGGTTGCCGTGTCACAGGTTTAATGCGGTTGAACATGGTTGGAAACCGTTTGCGCACCCCAATCGCTTGTACTATTTTTTCCGCACCGGGGGGAACGGAATCCTGCGGTATCACAAATCCTACCCACCCCTCCCCAGAACCACGCAAAGCCGGGTACACACGGTGTCGATTGATCGCGCGGAACTGGAACGGCTCCTTGCCGATCGTCCGACTGGAAGCCGCTCGGCCATGCAGGCCGTCCGCGAAAGCTACGCCGACATCGGCCTGATGCGCGAGCGCGGCCTGTCCTGGGCGGAAATCTCCGACGTGCTGGCCAAGCTGGGCGTCACCGCCCGCGACAACCAGCCGATTTCGCCGGTCACCCTGCGCTCCGCCTTCTTCCTCGTGGGGAACGAAGGGCGCGACGGTGGCGCGGACGGGGAGGATGCGGGTGGCACGACCCCGCGCGAAACGCTGGACGCAGTGCACCGCGCCGCTCTTGCCGCCGGACAGCCGGCAGACAACGAGGATGCGGTGCATGCGCCGGATCCGGCCGAACCGGACATGGTGGATGGGGCGACCGACGGCCCGCCGGAAACCGCCGTGCCGGAACCGGAACTCCCTCCCGTTCCAGAGCCGGACCCCGTTCCGGAACCGGCCTCCGCGGAGCCCACCAGTCCTTCGGACGAGCCGGCTCCGGTTCCGGAACCCTCTCCCGTTCAGGCTCCGATTCCCCAGGCTGAGAACTCCCGGGCGCCGGTCCCTCACGTTTCAACATCTCAAGATTCGACAACGAATAGACTCTGGAAAGGCGATCGCATGCTGGGCACCATCTTCGTTCTCAACGACCGCGGTGGCGTCGGCAAGACGCTGCTGTCCCATCACCTGATGGCGACCGCCATGCTCGAAGGCCTTCAACTCAAGGTCGTCGAGTATGAGGTGAACGAGCGTCTGAACCGCCTGTTCGGCCCGGAGGTGGTCGAGCACCGCCGCATCACCCAGGACTTTATGAACATGATGGGCTCGGGTGACGGCTTCTACGAATTCTGGGACCAGATCGGCCCGGAGCTGCAGCGCGGCGGCCGTCTCTTCGATTTCGGCGGCAACATCTCCCAGTGGTTCTTCAACTGGGCCGAGGTGTCGGGCTTCGACTACTACGTCGGCGAGGGCGAGCGGCTGACCTTCATGGTGCCGGTCACCGTCGATCTGGCCTCGCTCTCCACCGGCATGAACACGCTGGAGCGCATCGCCACCATCGCCCCGAAGGCCAAGCGCGTCCTGGTCGAGAACGGCTTCTCCGGTCCCTTCTCGCAGCTCGACGACAGCCAGTACGCCCGCCGCAAGGCGGAGATGGTGGAGCGCGAGGGTGTCGAGGTCATCTCCATGGCCCCCTGCACGGCCCCGGCCTGGGCGCGCCTGACCGGCCATCGCATCGACGAGGTGGCGCAGATGACCCGCGAGGATCTGGTGAAGCTGGGCATGACCCCGCCGGTCGCCTCCCGCTCGCTGATCATCATCCACGAGTGGCTGCGCACGATGCGGCAGGCGCTGTCGCCCTATCTGCGCGACGCCTTCAACCAGTCCGCCGGCCCGGCCGCCAAGACCGGCGCCCGCCAGGGCGCGCTCTGACAGAACCGCGTATCGCCAGCATGTGAGAACGGGGGCCTTTGCGGCCCCCGTTTCTTTTTGCCGTCAGGCTGGTTTAGGCGAAGGCTTCGACCAGCACGGCGAACTCCTGCGGGCGTTCGGCGTGCAGCCAGTGGCCGGCGCCCTCGATCATTTCGATGGCGGCCTTCGGGAAGTGGCGGCGGATGACAGCGTGGTTCTCCGGCACGATGTAGTCGGACCGGGTGCCGCCGATGAACAGGGTGGGGCCGTTGTATTGGGCGTCGCCCAGATCCGGGAAGCCGATCAGGTCGCTCATGCGGGCGCCGATGGCGTCGAGGTTGATCCGCCAGTGAAACGTCCCCTGCTCCAGAACGAGATTCTGCAGCAGGAAGGAGCGCAGGGGGGCTTCCGGCACCGCGTCCACAAGCTGCGCCTCGACCTCCGAGCGGCGGGTGCAGCCTTCCAGCTTGGCCTGCTTCATCGCCGCCACGAAGGGAGCGTGGGTGTGGGTGTAGGCGACCGGCGCGATGTCGGCCACCGCCAGTCGCTCCACGCGGTCGGGATGGTTCAGCGCCAGCGTCATCGCCACCTTGCCGCCCATGGAGTGGCCGACGACCGACGCCCGCGCGAAACCGCGGTCATCGAGGAAGCGCAGCACGTCCGCGGCCATCGCCGGGTAGGTCATCTCGTCCGACCAGGGGGCGCCGCCGTGGTTGCGCAGGTCCAGCGCGTAGACCCGATGCCGCTCCGCGAAGCGCTTCGCCAGGGTCTGCCAGTTGCGCGCCGACCCGAACAGGCCGTGCAGGACCAGCAGGGGAGTGCCGCCGTTCGCTTCGCCGGCTTCCAGATAGGTGAGGGGAAGACCCTGGGCCATGGACGTTCCGATTGTCTGAAGTGGGGGGATGGGACAATGGTTGGGCAGCGATCCTAGCAGACCGTTTCCGCCCGCCGCCTTCAAATTCCACACGGGCTGGCATGCCGAAAGGCGTGACGCGGGCGGTGAAAACGCTAGGATGGCGCCGCCCATCAGAGGACCCGTACCACCGTGCTCCGCAACATCCTGTCCGTCGGCGGGCTGACGCTGGTCAGCCGCGTCCTTGGCTTCCTGCGCGACGTTCTGACCGCCGCGCTGCTTGGCGCCGGGCCGGTGGCCGACGCCTTCTTCGTGGCGTTCCGCCTGCCAAACCATTTCCGCGCCCTGTTCGCCGAGGGGGCCTTCAACTCCGCCTTCGTGCCGCTGTTCTCCGCCAAGCTGGTGCAGGACGGGCAGGCCGCCGCCAAGCGCTTCGCCGAGGAGGTGATGAGCCTGCTGCTGGCGGTGCAGTTGCTGTTCCTGGCCGGCATCCTGGCGATCATGCCGCAGTTCATGACGGTCTTCGCGCCGGGTTTCTCCGACGAGCCGGAGAAGTTCCGGCTTGCCGTCCTGTTCACCAGCATCACCTTCCCGTACCTGCTGTTCATCTCGCTGGAATCGCTGCTGGCCGGCGTGCTGAACAGCATGGGGCGGTTTGCGGCGGCGGCGGCGGCGCCGATCCTGCTGAACCTGTGCCTGATCGCGGCGATGGTGCTGGCCGCCCCGCTGATGCCGACGGTCGGCCACGCCCTGTCCTGGGGTGTCTTCGCTGCGGGATTGGCGCAGTTCCTGTACCTGTATTGGGAGGCAAGCCGGGCCGGGATGGGGCTGCGGCTGCCCCTGCCGCGCCTGACGCCCGACGTGAAGCGGTTCCTGACCGTGCTGGGGCCGGCGGCCCTGGGGTCCGGCCTGACGCAGATCAACCTGTTCGTCGACACGCTGATCGCCTCGCTGCTGCCGACCGGGGCGGTGTCCTACCTCTACTACGCGGACCGGCTGAACCAGCTGCCGCTGGGCGTCATCGGGATCGCGGTGGGGACCGTTCTGCTTCCGGAAATGGCCCGGCGCATCAAGGGCGGCGACGAGCCCGGCGCGGTGGAGAGCCAGAACCGGGCGGTGGAGCTGTCGCTGGTGCTGACCCTGCCGGCCGCCGCCGCCTTCCTGGTCGCCGGGCTGCCCATCGTGTCGGTGCTGTTCCAGCACGGCGCCTTCGGCCCGACCGACGCGGCGCAGTCCGCCGCGACCCTGCAGGCCTACGCGCTGGGGCTGCCGGCCTTCGTGGTGATCCGCAGCCTCGTGAACGGCTTCTACGCCCGACACGACACGGCGACCCCGGTGCGGGTGGCGCTGGCCGCGACGGCGGTCAACGTTGCGCTGAAGCTGGCGCTGATGGGGCCGCTGGCCCAGGTCGGACTGGCGGTGGCGACCTCCGTCGCCGCCTGGGTCAACGCCGGGCTGCTGGCGTGGCTGCTGACCCGGCGCGGGCTGTTCCAGGCCGACGCCCGGCTGCTGCGCAACCTGCCGCGCATGGCTATCGCGGCGCTCGCCATGGGCGGCACGCTGTGGCTGGTGCAGACCCAGCTCTCGCCCTGGCTGACCGCCCATGGCCTGTTCGAGCGGCTGGGCGGGCTGGTGCTGCTGGGCCTTGCCGGTCTGCTGGTTTACGCGGTGCTGGCGGTCGCGCTGGGCCTGCTGCGCCGGTCGGACCTCGGGCGGTTCCGCCGGCGCCGTAAGAGCGTTTGAGGTCTACGCCGCCGGCCCGTTCTTGACCGGGCGGGCCGGATCGGCGGTCCATTCCGACATCGAGCCGTCATAGAGACGGACCCCGTCGATCCCCGCCAGTTCGCTCAGCGCGAACCAAGCCACCGAGGCGAGGTGGCCGGTGTTGCAGAAGGTGATCGTCGCGTCGCCCGCCCCGGCTTGGTCCGCCAGCGCCTTCACCGCGTCGGCAGGGAGGAAACGCTTCCCGGCGGCGGAGTAAAACGCGCCGTTTTCGATCAGCACCGCCCCCGGCAGCGTGCCTGGAACGCGGGCCTGCGGGCTCTTGGCCTTGCCCTCGAACTGCTCGGCGGAGCGTGAGTCCAGCAGCGGGACGGAGCCGTCGGCCACCGCCGCCGCGACCACGGGCAGGGGGGCGCGCAAGTCCTCGCGGGGGGCCGCGGTGAAGGCGGCGGCGGAGCGGGTGGCGGCGGTCGTGGCGACGGGATTGCCGGCGTCGCTCCAGGCGGCGAAGCCGCCGTCCAGCACCGACACGCGGTCATGGCCGAGCGTCTTGAAGGTCCAATAAACGCGCGTCGCGTTGCCCATGTCGGCGGCGCTCAGGCCGCTGGCGACCAGCACGACGTGATCTCCGTTGCCGATCCCCAGCCCTCCGATCAGCCCTTCCAGAACGGCGGTCTCGGGCAGCAGGCCGGGAACGCCGTCCACCGTCGCCCGCCAGCCGGCCTTGGCGTAGTCGGAATGGATCGAACCGGGGATGAAGCCGCCTGACGGCGGCGTGCGCACGTCCAGAACCACGAGGTCAGGGCGGTCGAGGGCGCCCTTCAGCCAGGCGCTGTCCACCAGCGGGCGTTGGGAATCGGTCGTCATGGCTCTGCCTTCACGGCTGGTTTCACGTCGGGCAGGCAGGGTATCAACACAAGGCGGCGCAGGAAAACCAAATCTGCGCTGTTGTTTCCCATCCTTGTCGCAGGGTGTCGCGACGGTCGCCGTTGCCCCGGCGCGCCCGGTGCGGTAACTCTTGTCGGTTGAAGGGTCTTGTGATCCAGGCGAAGGAGTGCGGCATATGGCCAACATCGATGATCTGCTGGGCGCCGGCTCGTCCGACGACATGAGCAGCGATGCCTTCGCCATCGGCGACGCGCCGGTCGAGATCAAGGTGGTCATCGGCACCGCCATGCTGCGCGTCCGCGACCTGCTGAAGCTGGGCCGCGGCGCCGTCGTCGAACTGGACCGGCACCTGAAGGACCCGACCGACGTCTATGTGGAGGGCGTGCTCGTTGCCCGCGGCGAGGTGGTCATTGTGGACGACAAGATCGGCGTCACCCTGACCGACTTCGTGAAATCCAGCCGCGAGTGGAAGCGCTAAGGTTCTGGCGCTTTGATGCGCTTGCGCAATGACATGTTCCGGAAGCGAAACGTCATGTTGCGCTCCCGGAATAATCATGATGCGGCTTCGCAACGATCCTTACGGCATCACTCGGCCGGCTCGGGGACCACGATGTCCAGCGGCGTGCCGGTGGCGTGGGCGTAGAGCATCAGGTCGTTCAGCAGTTCGGCCTCCTGCTCGCCAGCGTCCTTGCGGCGGATGGCGACCAGCTTGTCGAGCGCCTTGATGTTGAAGCCCGCGGATTTGACCTCGCTGCGCAGGTCCTTCAGGTCGGCCTTCAGGCCGTCGATCTCGTCCATCAACCGCTCCATGCGGTCGGCGAACTGCTTCAATTGGTCGGCGGCGGTGGTGTTGAAACCGGTCGTCACGACGGAACCATCTCCTTCAGGAACGGGAACCCCCGCCGCCTTCGGCACCCTGCCGGGCCGCGGGGGGAGGCGCTGTTAGCACAGCTCGCGGCGCTTTGTCCGGGGACAACGCGCGTGGCTTGACGCGGCGTGGCCGGCAATGCTTTCGTGGTCGCGGCCGTCCTTGCGGCGCTGGAGAGCGAACACGATGTCCGACCTGCCGCCGCTTGGCACCCCGCGTCTCTTTTCGAACCCGCGCGCCGACACGGACCAGCCCTACGGGCCCGCGGAACGGGCGATCCTGAGCCGCGCCGCCTTCCAGGACGCGATGACGGAGATCGGCGCCTGGCCGGGCTACGCCCCGACCCCGCTGCGCTCGCTGGGCGGGCTGGCCCGCGCCGCTGGGATCGACCGCATCTGGTACAAGGACGAGAGCAGCCGCTTCAACCTGCACAGCTTCAAGGCGCTGGGCGGCGCCTACGCCGTTCTGCGCCTGCTGGTGCGCGAGGTGCAGGCCCGCGTGCCCGGCGTGCCGGTGACCGCGCTGGATCTGGTGGTCGGGCGCTACGCCAAGGTGACCCGCGGCATCACGGTGACCACGGCGACCGACGGCAACCACGGCCGCTCCGTCGCCTGGGGGGCGCAGGTGTTCGGCTGCGGCTGCGTCATCTACATCCCTGGCAACTGCTCGCAGGGGCGGCAGCAGGCCATCGAATCCTTCGACGCCCGCGTCGTCCGCGTCGCCGGCAACTACGATGACGCGGTGCGGCAGGCCGCGGCGGACGCGCGGGAGCATGGCCGGCACGTCGTCTCCGACACCTCCTACACCGGCTACATGGACATCCCACGCGACGTGATGCAGGGCTATACGGTGATGGTGGAGGAGGCGATTAGCCAGCTTCCGGCCAGCGAGCGCCCGACCCACGTCTTCGTGCAGGGCGGGGTAGGGGCCTTGCCCGCCGCCGTCTGCGGCCACTTGTGGGAAAGCTTGGGCCGCCAGCGCCCGCGCTTCGTGGTGGTGGAGCCGCACGCCGCCGACTGCCTGTATCAGAGCGCCGTCAACGGCCGCCCGACGCCGTCCAAGGGCGATCTGGAGACGCTGATGGCCGGGCTCGCCTGCGGCGAGGTGTCCCTGCTGGCCTGGGCGATCCTGGAGCGTGGCGCCGACGATTTCCTGACCATCCCCGACGATGCGGCGGTGGCGACCATGCGTCTGCTGGCCGAGGGGCGGCATGGCGGACGGCCCATCGTGGGCGGAGAGTCCGGTGTGGCCGGTCTGGCCGGCCTGCTCTGCGCCGCGGCGGACCCGGCGACCCGTGCCAGCCTGGGCCTCGCCCCGGACGCCCGCGTGCTGGTCTTCGGATCGGAAGGGGCGACAGACCCTGATGTCTACGAAGCGCTGGTGGGCCGCAAGCCGGACGCGGTGCTGGGCGGGGGTTGACCCCTGCTTTGCCTCCGCTTGGCCTGCCATGCGTGTTCGTCCCGCGCTGGTCCCTTGCGCGCGCCCGGCGGCCCGGTCCACCATGGCGCCCCATAAAAATCGGACCTCGCAGACTGGACATCAGGGAATGGACCGCAGAGACGTCAACCCGCTCGTCGCCGCCACGGAGGCCCCGCCCATCGCCGAGGCGTGGCGCTGGGTCGAGGGCCGCAGTTTTCCGGCGGACAAGCCGCTGATCGACCTCTGTCAGGCGGTGCCCGGCTATCCGCCCGCCGACGCGCTGACCGCCCATCTGGCCGAGCAGGTGCGGGCGCCGGACACCGCGCGCTACACCGCCATCGACGGCATCCCGCCGCTGACCGCGGCGCTGGCCCGGCGCACCGGCTCGCTCTACGGCGCCGGCCATGGGGCTGAGGTCGCGGCGGGCGAGGTGCTGATCACCGCCGGCTGCAATCAGGCCTTCGCAGTGGCGGTGATGGGGCTGGCGCGGGCCGGGGACAACGTGATCCTGCCCGCCCCCTGGTACTTCAACCACAAGATGACGCTGGACATGCTGGGCATCGAGGCCCGGCCGCTGGCGCTGCGCGAGGAGCACGGGCTGATCCCCGACCCGGCGGAGGCCGAGCGGCTGATCGACGCCGGCACCCGCGCGCTGGTGCTGATTTCCCCCAACAACCCGACCGGCGCCATCGCCTCGCCCGAGGCCATCGCGGCGCTGTACGAGCTGTGCGAGCGGCGCGGCGTGACGCTGCTGCTCGACGAAACCTACCGCGACTTTCCGGATTGGGAGGGGCGGGCGCCGCACGGGCTGTTCCAGCGGCCCGGCTGGCAGCGCACGCTGGTCCAGCTCTACAGCTTCTCCAAGGTCTACAGCCTCGCCGGCTACCGGGTGGGCGCGGTGATCGCCGACGCCGGCCTGCTGTCCCAGGCGCGCAAGGTGATGGACTGCCTCGCCATCTGCGCCCCGCATGTCGGGCAGAAGGCGGCGCTGTTCGGGCTGGAGAATCTCGACGGCTGGGTGGCGGAGAAGCGCGGTGACATCCTGGCCCGCGTCCATGCCTTCCAATCGGCGATGGAGGCCAGCGGCACCGGTTACCGCATCGCCAGCATCGGGGCCTATTTCGCCTATGTCCGGCATCCCTTCGCCGGCAAGCGCGCCCACGAGGTGGCCGAGGGGCTGGCGCGCGATCACAACATCCTGTGCCTGCCCGGTTCCATGTTCGGTCCGGGCCAGGACGATTACCTGCGCTTCGCCTTCGCCAACGTCGACGCGGCGGTCATGCCGGAGATCGCCCGGCGCCTCGTCGAGAGTGAACGGTAAAGCAGCCGGTCAGCGGATCAGGTGGGTGACGATGTTGGCGCCCACCGCCGCCAGATGGTCGGCGTTGTCGCGGTAGTCGAGGCTGCCGGAGAAGCCGCCGGCAGCCCGCACCCGCTCGATCCAGGCGGGGGCGGCGCCCAGCGCGACCAGACGCTTCACCATCTGGTCGGTGGAGCGCAGCGTCATCCGGCCGTTCTCCGCCAGACGCGGGGCGTGCACCATGAATTCCGCGGTCGGCGCGGCATAGCGCGGGTAGCCGGCCAGATAGAGGCCGACGCACATGCTCTCGCAGGACTGCCCGCCGGCCACGCGGGTGGCGACGGAGCGTCCCGCCTGCCGTTCCGCCAGCATCAGGTCGATCATGCGGTAGCCTGCGGTCGTGAAGCCGCCGGGGCTGGACAGTTCGACCACCACCGGCTGGCCCGCCGGAACGCTGCGCAGCGCGTCGGAGAAGCGTTGCTCCACACCCGGCGTGATAATGCCGTCCAGCCGCAGCGTGGTGGAGTCCATCTGATCGACCCGCACCAGCGTGGCGTCGGGAAAGTCGGAGGCCACGGGGGGCGGCGCCGGGTTCGGACGGTTCACCGACAGGCTGTCGGCGGTCGCGGCCCCCGACGAGCCGACGGTCAGCAGCAGCCCCAGAACCATCATGCGTGCAGTCGCGCGAACCGGCATCGAAACCTCCTTGCTCTGCGAAGGAGGGTGCCGGGAAATGCTTGCGTGATGGTTAACGCGAAGCCTGTCCGAAAGTGCAACGTCCCTCGCCGCAGGCTGTTTATGGAGGACGTCGATCGTTCGGGCTGTGAATGGTGAAACAATTTTGCGCATCTTGCGTCGTGTTCATGCTGATTCTGTGGGCCGTTCAGGGCTTATCGGCAGAACTGGTTAAGAATGAGGCCCCGCGGCAAACATCGCGCGGCTGCGGCGCGCCACCCCCGGCAGCGGAGCCCGACCATGTGACCTTGGACGGCGCGGCGCGCGGCGTGATCGTGGCCCTGCCGGAGGACTACCGCCCCGACCGTCCATACAACCTCGTCGTCGCCTTTCACGGGCGGACCAACAGCAACGCGGAGGTGCGACGCTACTTCGGCCTGGAAGGGCAAGCGGGGGAGCCGGCGATCGTCGTCTATCCCGCCAGCATGAAGGACTCCCGCGGCTTGAATGTCTGGTCCGATCCCGGCGACCCGCCGGACCGGCTGCGCGATTTCCGATTGTTCGACGCTGTTCTGGAAACCATGGCGGACGCCTATTGCCTGGACATGGGCCGGGTGTTCGTCGTCGGCCATTCGCTGGGCGGGTCGTTCGCCAACAGCCTCGCCTGCGCGCGGGGCGGGGTGATCCGCGGGCTGGCCAGCGTCGGGGGCGGTTCCGTGCGGCCCAAGGACTGCGGCGGACCGGTTGCCGCCATGGTCCTGCACAACCCTCGCGACGAGCAGGTGCCGGTGTCCGAAGCCCTGCGCCTTCGCCGCGCGTTGCTGGCCCAGGACGGACTGCCGACGGGAAGCGAGCCGGAAGAACCGCACCGCTTCAATTGCCGCCGCTACGGCGCTGAGGGCGCGGCGAATCCGGTGTTGTGGTGCCCGCTGGCCGACGACCGGACGCGCAACGGGCGCTTCTACCCGCATCAATGGCCGCAAGGGGTGGGTCCGGCGATCATGGCCTTCTTCGCGCGGCTGGAATGATGCCATTCGTCCGTAACAACGATTGTTTGCGGCGCCCATTGCCGTCGTCGCCTCATTCCGCCAAGATGCCGTGAAAACGAACATCAGGGATGGAACGCATCGATGTCAGACAGCGCCGCCGTGGCGGCCGCCCTGCGGACGGAGGGGGCGGACAAGGCCGCGCTCCGCCTGGACGGCGTGACCTGCACCTTTCCATCGCCCGACGGACGCGGGCACAGCTACACGGCGGTCCAGGGCGTGACCCTGTCGGTCGCCGCGGGGGAGTTCGTGTCCATCGTCGGGCCGACCGGCAGCGGCAAATCCACCATCCTGAACGTCGCGGCGGGCCTGCTCGCCCCCAGCGCCGGGCGCGCCTTGGCTTTCGGCCAGCCGGTCGACGGCATCAATCCGCACGCCGGCTACATGTTCCAGGCGGACGCGCTGATGCCCTGGAAGTCGGCGCTGGAGAATGTGGCCGCCGGGCTGGAGTTCCGCGGCGTGCCGCGGCGCGAGGCGGAGGAGCGGGCGCTCCCCTGGCTGGCCCGCGTCGGGCTCGACCGTTTCGGCGACCGTTACCCCCACCAGCTGTCCGGCGGCATGCGCAAGCGGGTCGCGCTGGCCCAGACGCTGATCGTCGATCCGAAGATCGTGCTGATGGACGAGCCCTTCTCGGCGCTCGACATCCAGACGCGGCAGTTGATGGAGAACGAGCTGCTGGAGCTGTGGTCGGCGGACCGCAAGTCGGTGGTCTTCATCACCCACGACCTGGAGGAGGCCATCTCCATGTCCGACCGGGTTCTGGTGCTGTCCGCCGGCCCCGGCGCCCGGCTGATCGGCGAGTACCGGGTGGATCTGGAGCGCCCGCGCGACGTGGCGGAGATCCGCATGACGCCGCACTTCCTCGACCTGCACCGGGAAATCTGGGGGCAGCTCCGCGAGGAGGTCCTGAAGGGCTACGCCCAAACAAAGTTGACGTGAGGACGCCATGGCCCTGGCCCGTGTGAAACGCCTGCCCAGTCGCCCGGTGATCCTGCTGCTGCAGGTCGCCGTGCTGATCGGCTTCTTCCTGCTCTGGCACGTCCTGACCGCGACGAAGATCCTGAGCCCCTTCTTCTTCGGCACGCCGCTGGCGGTGCTGGAGCGCACCTGGAGCGACTTCGCGTCCGGCGTGATCTGGTACCATCTCGGGATCACGCTTCTGGAAACCGCCCTGGCCTTCGCCATCGGCACCATCGCGGGCATCGCCTTCGGTTTCTGGTTCGCCCGCGCGCCGTTGGTTTCCATCGTCTTCGACCCCTACATCAAGGCGGTGAACGCTCTGCCCCGCGTGGTGCTGGCGCCGATCTTCGCGCTGTGGCTGGGCCTCGGCATCTGGTCCAAGGTGGCGCTGGGGGTGACGCTGGTCTTCTTCATCGTCTTCTTCAACGTCTATCAGGGCGTGAAGGAGGTCAGCCCGGTCGTGCTCGCCAACGCGAAGATGCTGGGGGCGAGCAACCGGCATCTGTTCCGGCACGTCTATCTGCCGTCCGCCCTGTCCTGGGTCTTCTCCAGCCTGCACACCGCGGTCGGCTTCGCCATGGTCGGCGCGGTGGTGGGCGAGTATCTCGGCTCCGCCGCCGGTCTCGGCTACCGCATCCATCAGGCGGAGGGGGTGTTCGACACGGTCGGCGTCTTCTCCGGCATGCTGGTTCTGACGATCTTCGTCGTGGTGATCGACGCCGTGGTGACCGTCATCGAAAAACGCCTTCTGCACTGGCGCCCGCAGGAGGCGCAGACGACCAACGCGCAGGGATGACTGCGCCACAGCAAGAAACTTGGGAGGGAAGCCATGCGTATGAAAAGCGTGATCGCCGCCGCGGCGGTGGTCCTGGCCTTCGGGATCGGCGGGGCGAACGCCCAGCAGGTCGAGAAGAAGGACCTGAAGCTGGCGGTCGGCGGCAAGCCGCTGCTCTATTACCTGCCGCTGACGGTGGCGGAGCGGCTCGGCTACTTCAAGGAGGCCGGGCTGAACGTCGAGATCAACGACTTCGGCGGCGGCGCCAAGAGCCTCCAGGCGCTGGTCGGCGGCTCGGCGGACGTGGTGACCGGCGCCTTCGACCACACGGTGCAGATGCAGGCCAAGGACCAGCCGATCACCGCCGTGGTGCTGCTGGGCCGCTATCCGGGCATCGTGCTGGCCTCTGTCAACAAGGCCGGCACGATCAAATCGATCAAGGAGTTGAAGGGCAAGAAGATCGGCGTGACCGCCCCCGGCTCCTCGACCAACTTCATGGTCAACTATCTGTTGACCCAGCACGGCATGACGCCGGAGGACGTGTCCTTCATCGGCGTCGGCGGCGGTCCCAGCGCGGTGGCTGCGGTGAAGCGCGGCGAGATCGACGCCATCGCCAACCTCGACCCGGTGATCAGCCAGTTGGAGGCCGACGGCGACGTGACTCCGATCGCCGACACCCGGACGGAAAAGGGCACTCTGGACACCTACGGCGGGCCGTACCCGGCGGCGGTGCTCTACACCACGCCGGCCTTCATCAAGGAGAATCCGAAGACCACCCAGGCGCTGGTCGATGTCTTCGTCCGGACGCTGAAGTGGCTGGATCAGGCCAAGACCGAGGAGGTCCTGAAGGTCCTGCCGCCGGAATACTTCCTCGGCAACCAGACGCTCTACGCCCAGGCGTTCGAGCATTCGAAGCCGACCTACTCGCCGGACGGCCGCTTTTCCCAAGAGGGGGCGGAGGCCGCCTACAAGGTGCTGAAGGCCTTCGACAAGGCGGTGGCCGCGACGGACATCGACCTGTCCAAGACCTACACGAATGCCTACGTCGAGGAGTCGCTGAAGCGGATCAAGTGACTGGCGAACAGCCGATCCGCTCGACAATCCGGGGGTGCGACATTCCGTCACCGGCACCCCCGGTCTCCGCGCCGGTAGACTGGACCTAATTCGTCCTGTTTCGATGCGGAGCACCAACCCCATGACGGAAGTCATCTTTTACGGCCTGTCCGGCTGCACGGCGAACGCCAAGCAGAAGCTTCAGCTCCAGGCCGCCGGCCACACGCTGGTGGAGCGCGATCTGGCCGCCGAGCCCCTCACCGCCGAAACCCTGCGCCCCTTCTTCGGGGACCGTCCGGTCGAGGACTGGTTCAACCGCCGCGCCGCCGCCGTGAAGACCGGTTCCGTGAAGCCCGACGAGCTGGACGAAGAGTCGGCGCTGGCCGCCCTGCTGGCCGACCGCGACCTGATCCGCCGCCCGCTGCTCCAGGTCGGCACGGACCGCAAGGCCGGATTCGACCCCAACACGCTGCACGCCTGGATCGGCCTGACCGCGTCCGGCGAAAGCTGCGACGACAAGCATTCGCGCGGCACCTGCGACCACGGCCATCACCATTTCCCGAAGCAGGGCTGATCGCTGAATCAACTGGCGGGGGGACCGGGGGTAATGGTTGAATGCCGGGTTATGGACCGGCCCGACCAAGAGCTTGCGGAACTCCTCGACACCCTGGGCGCGCGGCTGTCCGCCGCGCCGCCCGGCGCGCTGACCGATCTTCGGGACCCGTTGCGGGCATTGCGCGACCGGCTGTCGGCTGTCCTGGACGACCCGGCGCCGAGCCATCCCCTGGAGGCAGGCGAGGCGCATTTCCGGGCGCTGCTGTCCGACGCCATCGGCTGCGTGTCCGAAGGTTTCGTGCTGTTCGGCGCCGACGGGCGGCTGGTGCTGTGCAACGACCGCTATCGCGCCGCCTACCCGCTGCTGTCCGACCATCTGGTTCCCGGCGTCCGCTTCGTCGATCTGCTGCGCGTCGCGGTGGAGCGGGGGGCGGCCGGCGACGATCTCGGCGACCCGTCCGACTGGATCGCCGAGCGGCTGAACCGCCACACCCGCAGCGGGCCGCCGACCGACCACCGGCTCGGCGACGGGCGCTGGTACCGCATCAGCGAACACGCCACGCGCTTCGGCGGCGTGGTCAAGATCCTCACCGACATCACCGAACTGAAACGCCACGAGGAGGCACTGGCCGACAGCGAGGCGCGTTACCGCCGGCTGGTGGAGATGGCGCCTTACGGCATCCTGATCTGGGACGGCCAGCGGGTGCGCTTCGCCAACCGCTCCGCCGCGCTGATCCTGGGCAGCGGCGATCCCGAGGCCATGCTGCGCATCCCGCTGGTCGAGGCGACGGAGTTCGACGGGGTGCAGCGCCTGTTCGACTGGCTGCCCCCGCCCGGCAGCGACCTGGAGGCCCCGCCGCCGGTCGAGGCCCGTTTCGTCACCGCGCAAGGCGCCTTGCGCGAGCTTGAGGTCGGCATCCACCCCTTCACGGTGGGGGCCTTCGCGGTCGAGGGGGAGGCGGCGTGGTTCCTCGTCCTCACCGACATCACCGGGCGCAAGCAGGCGGAGCGCGCCATCCAGCAGGCGCAGAAGATGCAGGCCATCGGCCAGCTGGCCGGCGGCATCGCGCACGAGTTCAACAACATGCTGACGGCCATCGGCGGCTTCGCCCAGATGGCCCGCCGCGCTCCGCAGGACCGCCCACGGGTCGAGCAGTGCCTGACCGAGATCGTCAAGGCGACCGACCGTGCCTCCGGCCTGACCGCCCAGCTTCTCAGCTTCGGGCGGCCCGGCCAGACCGACGCGGCGCGTCCGGTGCGGGTTGGCGCGGTGATCGACGACTTGCGCCGCTTCCTCGGCCCCACGCTGGGCGAGCGTCACCCGCTGCGGACCGAGGGCGCCGGGGGCGGAGCGGTGGTGACCATCGACCCGGCCCTGCTGCACCAGTCGCTGCTCAACCTCGTGCTCAACGCCCGCGACGCCATGCCGGAGGGCGGGCCGATCACCATTGCGGTGGAGCGGACGGACGATCTCGGAGTCACCATCACCGTCGCCGACACCGGTTGCGGCATCGACCCGGCGGTGATCGACCGCATCTTCGAACCCTTCTTCACCACCAAGGAGCCGGGGGCGGGGACCGGCCTGGGGCTGGCGCTGGTCTATTCCACCGTCGCGCGGGCCGGCGGCGCGGTCGAGGTGGACACGGAGTTGGGGCGCGGCACCGTCTTCACGCTCCGCTTCCCGGTGGAGGATGTCGCGGAGCCGCAGGACGCGGACGCTCCCGGTCTGGACGCCTTCGGTCTTGACGACGCCTTTTCCCTCGACGCGGAGGACGACGAGATGGAGGGGCTGTCGATGGCCGCCACCGTCCTTCTGGTGGAGGATGAGGCACAGGTGCGCGACTTCATCCGCCTGACGCTGGAGGACATGGGCATGCGGGTGGTCTGCGCCGCCGACGGAGCGGAGGCCCTGCGCGCCTACGCCGACCATGGCGGGGCCTTCGATCTTCTGGTGACCGACCTCGTGATGCCACAGGTCGGCGGGGCGTCGGTGGCCCGCGCGCTGCGGCAGGAGAATCCGGACCTGCCGACCGTCCTGATGTCCGGCTACCCGCCGGAGACGGAAAGTCTGGACGACCTGCTGGTGGATGGATGCCGCATCGTCTTCCTGCGCAAGCCGATCAACCCGGACGAGCTGGCCGACATGATCCACGCGCTGCTGATCTGATGGCGGGGCAACGATGAGCGCCGTTCCGCCGCCTTCCTCGCTCCCGACCGACGGTATTCCCATCGGCGTCTACGACGTCGACGCGCTCCTCGGCGAGTTGAGCGGCGACGCGCCGGAGGAGGCGCCAGAGTCCGCCGTCTGCGTCCGGGTCGAGGAGATCTTCACCCCCGCCGCCCGGTTCCTCATCGCGGAGGAGCTTGCGGAGTTCCTGGAGGCGCGCGGCATCACCCCCACCGAGTTCCTGCACAAGGTGGAGCCGCAGCGCTCCTTCCTCGACTGGCCGCGCCGCGCCCAGGTGCTGGAGCGGGTGGCGCAGCGGCAGGCCCGACCCGGTCGCCGGTCCCCCGCCATGCGGCTGGAGGAGCTGAAGCGGCTGGAGCAGGAGGTGCTGGCCGTCACCGCCCGGCGCGCTCACAGCGGCGCGGCCTTGTCCATCGACGCCAAGCAGTTCGCCGCCACCGTGGCCCAGACTATGGCGCGGACGCCGGGCTTCGCCGGGCGCCACACCATCGATTGCTGGCTGTCCGCCTGGTTGGGCGAAGGGCGCAACCACGAGCTGCGGCTGGTGCGAATCCTGTCGCTCGACGGGGACGGTCTGTCCGGCGAGGGCATCGCCATCCTCGACCAGATCGTCGGGGAAATGCTGGCCAACGGGCTGGTGATCGAGGCGCTGTTCGGCTGGGCCGACGGGCTGCGCGGCGTGCTCGACGCCATGGCGATGGTCTGGCGGGGCGAGGCGCCGTCCCACCCCGACGCCCCGGCGGTCCTGCACCGCCTGTCCGCCTTCGTCGCCCGCCATCAGGCCCGCGCCGCCCGGCTGGGGCTGGAGGCGGGGGTTCACCACGCCCTGCTGGGGGACGCGCCGTTGTCCGGCACGAAGGCGGAGGCGAACAGCGTCGCGGCGGTGCTGGACGAGCTGTCGGCGATCAGCCTCCTCGCCGCCCGACTGACGGTGAAGGGCGGGGTGATCGGCGGGGAGCGCACGACCCGGCTGATCGACCGGCGGGTGGCGCTGCTGCTCTCCGGCCCGCGGCTGGAGGCGGTGCTGCACGCCAAGAGCCACTACGCCCGCATCGTCGATCTTCTGGCCTTCGAAGGGGCGGTGTCGGGGGAGCGCAGCCGGCGCATGATCGTCGCCCATCTGCGCCGCCATCTCGAGGCCCGCGACTTCACCCAGCGCCTGTTCGAGACGGCCCGCACGCCGCGCGCCCGCATCAAGGCGCTGGCCGACCTGCAACGGCGCGTGGGGCGCTCCACCCTGCCGGACGGCCTGCGCGAGCGCTACGTCCGCATGCTCGACGAGATCCAGAACACCTTCCTGCGCACCAACAAGGTCTTCGCCCGCATCGCCAAGGACCGCCCGCCCCACGTCGACGAGGTCATGGAATTCGCCAGCCTGCTCGCCGAGGGTGCCTTCACCGAGGGAAAATGCGTGGTGGCGGCGCGCGAACTGGTCGGACACCATGTCCGCTCCACCGCCTTCCTGCGCGCCTACCTCGCCCGCTGCAAGGACGCGACGGAGCAGCGGGCCGACCGCTTCGCCCAGTTCTTCGCGACGCTGGCCGCCGCCGGCCTGCCGATGCGCGCCATGAACACGCTGCGCGTCCTGCTGGCCGACGACGAGCCGGCCGCGCGCGGCTATGTCGAAATGATCCTGCGCGACCTCGGTATCACCGAGTTGACCATCGCAGAGGACGGGCGCGAGGCGCTGACCCGATTCGAGGAGCGGCAGGGCGCCTTCGACCTTATCGTCTGCGACTGGAAGATGCCGCGCCTGTCGGGGCTGGAGTTCCTGAAGCTGGTCCGCGCGGTGCGGCCGGACATGCCCTTTCTGATGGTCACCGCGCTCGCCACCATCATCGCGGTGGAGGAGGCCATGGCCCACGACGTCACCGCCTACATCGCCAAGCCCTTCTCTCCCGAACAGCTCGAAGAGAAGATTCTCGTTCTGGTGAACCGGCGCTGAGCGGTGGAAATCGTATGCCCACGGTAGAATCCGATCGTACGAAGGCGAACACTGAAACCCGCTGTTAACGGCTCGCCTCCTATTACGGGTCTATGCACGGCGCGCCTTGCGCGGCGGTACACCCATGACGATGGAGCGAGGCTCCGTGGATCTTTCCGGCCGGGGCGGGCTGCCCCCCACCGACACCGACCTCGACGTCCGTGCCGCCCGGCCGGCCGGAGACCCCGCGCCGCGCCGCGGGCCGGGCGCGCTGACCGACCTGCTGTTCGTCATGCTCGGCGCCGCCGGCCTGCTGGCCGTGATGATGCCGGAGGAGGGACGCGACCGGCTGATGCTGCCGCTCGGCGTGATGACCTTGGCGATGGCGGCGCTGGCCGTGCTGTCGGTGCGCCGCGCCCGCGCCGCGGCGGCGGCGCTGGACCGCTCCGCCCGCCTGCTGCGCGCCGCCAACGAGGAACTGGCCGCAAGCCGCCAGCGCTTCCGCGATTTCGCCGAGGCGGCGTCCGACTGGTTCTGGGAAAGCGCCGCCGACCACCGCTACACCTACGTGTCCGAGCGGTTGCCAGCGCTTCTCGGCGGCGATCCGGCGCCGGTGTTCGGCGATTCGCTGCTCGACCTGCGCGGGCTGGTGGAGGATTCCGACACCTGGCTGGACCATCTGGCCGACATCGAGGCCGGGCGGGCCTTCCGCGACCTGGAGGTCACGCTGCGCGACGGGGCGGGCGACACGCGCGTCTTCCGCATCAGCGCCCAGCCCTTCACCGACGCGGACGGGCGGTTCGCCGGCTACCGCGGCACCGGCATCGAAACCACCGCGGAGACGCTGGCCCTGGTCGAGGCGCGCTTCATGCAGTCGGTGGTGCACGACGCGCTGTCGAGCATCTCCGAGGGCTTCGTGCTGTTCAGCCCGGACGACCGGCTGATCTTCTGCAACGAGCGTTACCGCAGCGCCTACCCGAATCTGGCCGACGTGCTGGTGCCCGGCACCGCCTTCAAGGACATCCTGCGCGCCGCCGCCGAGCGCGGTGGCTATGACGGCGACGACCGCGAGATGGCCGACTGGATCGCCGAGCGGATGAAGCGTCACCTGCTGCACACCGATCCGGTGGACGGGCGGCTGTCCGACGGCCGTTGGTACCGCATCAGCGAGCACGCCACCGGCTCCGGCGGCATCGTGAAGATCCTGATGGACATCACCGAGCTGAAGCGACGCGAGGAGCAGCTTGCCGGCCAGACGGAGCGGCTGGAGGCCACCGTCAGCGCGCTCAGCGAGAGCGAAAAGCGCTACCGGCAGCTGGTGGAGCTGGCGCCCTACGGCATCGTCATCTGGGACCGCCGGGCCATCCGCTTCGGCAACGCCGCCGCGGCGTCCATCCTGGGGGTGGACGGCAGCGGCGAGCTGGAGGGGCTGGACCTCAACCGCTTCATCGTCGAGGCGGAGACGGTGACCACGCGGCTGGGGCTGGGCGCGGAGGGGGACCATCAGCGGGTGGAATGCGCGATCGCCCGCCCGTCGGGCGAGCAGCGCCATGTGGAGATCGGTGCCTTCCCCGCGGTCTACCAGCGGGAGGCGGCGGTTCTCCTGGTGCTGAACGACGTGACCGAGCGCCGCCGCGCCGAGGCGGAGCTTCAGAAGTCGCAGAAGATGGAGGCGGTGGGCCGCATGGCCGGCGGCATCGCCCACGAGTTCAACAACATGCTGACCGCCATCGGCGGTTTCGCCCGGCTGGCCGAACGGGCGCCGGACGATCCGGCGCGCGTCACCACCTGCGTGCGGGAGATCGCCAAGGCGTCCGACCGGGCCGCCGCGCTGACCGCGCAGCTTCTCGACTTCTCGCGCCGCCGCCCGTCGGACGAGACGGAGGTGGTGGCGCTGGCGCCGCTGGTGCGCGACCTGAAGATCTTCCTGAAGCCGCTGATGAGCGCCGGCATCGATCTGGACATCCGCATCGGCGACGAGGACGCCCACGCCGTCGCCAACCCGGTGATGCTGAACCAGGCCATCCTGAACCTCGCCCTCAACGCGCGCGACGCCATGCCCGACGGTGGGCGGCTGACCATCGCGCTGGACAGCGCCTTGCCGGATGCCGGCTTCTTCGGGCGGCACGGCGCGCTGGCGCACGGCCGCTACGCCGTGATCCGCGTCATCGACGAGGGCTGCGGCGTGCCGGAGGCGGTGCGCGACCGCATCTGGGAACCCTTCTTCACCACCAAGGAGCCGGGCAAGGGCACTGGCCTCGGCCTGTGGATGGTCTACGGCACCGCCCGGCAGGCCGGCGGCGCCGTGGAGATGGAGGCCGGGCCGGATGGGCGCGGCAGCGTCTTCTCCATCCATCTGCCCGCCGTTCCCGCCCCCGTTAAGGCCGGCTCGCCGGCGGACGGGCTGGGGCTGGGCGAGGACGAGGGGGCGGCCATCCTGCTGGTAGACGACGAGGAGTCCGTGCGTACCTATGTCCGTTTGGCGCTGGAGGAGGCCGGCTGCACGGTGACCGAGGCGGTGGACGGGCTGGACGCGCTGGAGCGCTGGGACGAATGCGGCGGGCTGTTCGACGCCGTGGTGTCCGACATGTCCATGCCCCGCATGAACGGGCTGGAACTGAGCCGTGCCCTGGCGGAGCGCAACCCCGACCTGCGCATCCTCTTCCTGACCGGCTACGCGTCCCATGAAACGGCGGCGGACATGACGGCACAGCCGGGCCGCCGGATCGTCATGAAGCCCGTGGCCCCGGACCGCCTGATCGAGGCGGTGCGCGGGCTGCTGGCCGAATGAGACGGGGTTAGGGCATGGCATCGGACCAGAGCATCGCGGACGGCCGGGATCTGGACATGGATGGCGGAAGCGACACCGCCGTCTGCCGGACTCCGGAGGATTTCTACACCCCGCAGGGCCGCGACAGCATCGGCCGGCATTGCCAGCGCTATTTCGACGAGAACGCGCTGACCCCGACCGAACTTCTGCACTCCCCCCGCCATCAGCAGAGCCTGTCCAACATCCCGACCTTCGTCGCCATCCTGCAGCAGGCGGAACGGGCGATGGACCGCAAGGGCGCGCTGACCGCCCTGGTCAACGAGGTCGCCCGGCTGACCCGCGAGCGGCTGAAGGACGCCCAGCCGCCGGACCTGACGCCGGCCACCTACGCCGCCACGGCGGAGCGGCTGATCGCGTCCCGCGACGCCTTCACCGGGCGGTTCATGGTCGACGCGGCGCTGACCACGCACCTTTACCAGGGCCGCAGCTTCGCCGAAAAGGCACGGCTCCTGCTGGAACTGGCGGACAGTCTGGAGGATGCCGACGCGCTGGCGCCGCTCGACCGGCTGCTCGGCGAGATCCAGCGCAGCGACACCGGCACCGCCTCCTGTTCCCTGGACGCGCCTTTCGTGGATCGGGTGGACATGATCGTGTCGCTGATCGCCGGGGACAAGCCGCTGTCCGACGAGGCGCCGCCCGTCTTCCGGAGTCTTGAAAAGCTGGTGCGCCGTACGGCCATGCCGGTGCTGAGCGACAGCCTGATCTTCGCGCTGCGCCGTGAATTGTCGAAGCCCGACCGCTTCACCATCACCAGCGCCGGCGACCTGTTCGGGGTGGAGGCGGTTCAGCGGGAGATCATGGCGCTGAGCCAGGTGTCCCAGCGGCTGCGCACGGGGGAGGGCTATTTCGGCGGCGCCCGGACGGAGGCGGCGCTCCAGAGGCGCAGCGCGCTGCTCGTCAACGAGGACACGCTGCCCGAGATCACCAAGGGGCGGACGCTGATGCAGAAGCTCCGCATCCTGTTCGTTCTGCAGAAGATGCCCCTGTCGCCCAGCGCCGAGCGGGCGGTGAACGGTTATCTGACGCAGTTCTTCGAGGGACGGGACTTCGCCGGGCGCCTGCTCGACTGCTGGAAGGAGAAGACCGAGAAGCTGAAGGGGCTGGCGGAGGTCCAGAAGCTCGTGCTCGACAGCGCCTTCGCGGAGGATGCCCGCGAGCATATGGCCGGGCAGATCGACGAGATCCAGAACGCCTTCATCCGCACCCAGCGCCTGCTGAGCCCCCTTCAGGGCAAGGACGAGCCGAACGCCGACACGGTGCTGGAAATGGTGCGGATGGCCGGCGACGGCGCCTTCTGCCGGGGCAAGAGCCGGGCGGCGGTCGCCAAGGCGCTGTACCGGCAGGTGCACCGGCCGCGCTTCGTGCGTTCCTTCCTGCTGGGCGCCACGGGCGGCAAGGAGCGATCGGCCCGCGCCTCCTGGATGCGGGGGGCTCTGGGGGTGATCGGCGTGCCCTTCATCGACCTCGGCGCCATCCGCGCGCTGGTCGTCGACGACGAGGACGGGCCGCGGCACTTCGTCGAATCGGTGCTGCGCGACCTCGGCATCGGCCACATCGACACGGCGGCGGACGGCCAGGAGGCGCTGCTCCGGCTGGCCGGGGACGGGAGCTACGACCTGATCGTCTGCGACTGGATGATGCCGAAGGCCAGCGGCCTCGACGTGCTGCGCCGCGTGCGCGAGGTGCGGCGCGATCTGCCCTTCCTGATGGTGACGGCGCTCGCCACGCTGAAGGCCGTGGAACGGGCGCTGGCCCACAATGTCAGCGCCTACATCGCCAAACCTTTCACCCCGGAACAGCTCGAAGAGAAGGTCTTCCTCGTCCTGACCCAGAAATCGGCGCCCGGCGCCTGACCGGGATGGAACATGTCCAGGCGTGATAACTTTCAAACCTGGCAAGGGTCATCAATTTTCTGATAGAACAAACAAAACGTTCGCAACGAAAGGTCTATGATTATAAGCCGAGCATTGAGGCTGATGAAGTAAAACCATTAATGAATGAGTTACGATTTCCCTTATAGCATTCCGACGGTTGAACGGCCTGCGCGCAATCGGCCATAGGCGCGCCTTTGTCGGAAGGGTTGCCATGTTCGATAATTTGTCCATCCGCTCGAAGATCTGGGGTTTGGTGGCTCTGGCGAGCATCGCGTCGGCGGCCATCGTCGGTGCCGGCCTCTGGCTGAATTACCAGCGCATGCACGCGGACCGCGTTCAGTCCCTGCGCTTCATGGTGGAGGCCGCCCACAGCATGGCCGCCGCTTACGAGGCGGAAGCCGCCGCCGGTCGGATCACGCGGGAGGAAGCCCAGGCCCGCTTCAAACGGTCGCTTCTTGGCATGCGCTACGGCGGGCAGGAGTATCTGTTCGCGATCACCCTGGACGGCTTCGGCTTCGCCCACCCCAGCCCGAAGCTGATGGGGCAGGACGTGTCCGGCGTGAAGGACACCAAGGGCGCGCCGATCCTGATGGACATGGCGCGGATCGCCAGGACGACGGGGGAGGGAACCTACGGTTACTTCTGGAACGTCGCCCCGAACAGCGACGAGACGGCGGCGAAGCTGTCCTACATCAAGATCTTCCAGCCCTGGGGAGTCTACATCGGGACGGGCGTCTTCATCGACGACATCCGCAGCGCCTTCCTGAACACGTTGTGGTCGGTCCTGGCGGTGGCCGGCCTTCTGGCGGTGCCGGCGGTCTGCCTGATCGCGCTGGTCGGGGTGCGGCTCAGCGCCACGATTCGCAGCCTCAGCATCCGCATGCACGCCCTGGCGGACGGCGACCTCTCCGTCGCCTTTCCCGAGGCCAGCCGCCGCGACGAGATCGGCGCCATGGCCAGCGCCGCCCGCGTGTTCCTGAGCAACGCGGAGGAGAAGACGCGCCTGGAAGCCGATCAGGCCGCCGCCGTCCGGCGGTCGGAGGAGGACAAGCGCCGCACCCTCGCCGGCCTCGCCGAGCGGTTCGAGCGGAGCGTCGGCGAGGTGATGAAGTCGGTGTCGCACGAAACCGAGGCGATGGAGCGCGAGGCCCAGGAGATGACCCGGGCCGCCGGGCAGACCGACCGGCTGGCCGGCGCCGTGGCGTCGGCGACGGAGCAGACCTCGGCCAACGTGCAGACGGTCGCCGTGGCGACGGGGCAGCTGTCCGGCTCGGTGGGGGAGATCAGCCGCCGGGTCGCCGACGCCTCGCGCATCGCGCGGGACGCCGCCACCGCGTCGGAGCGCGCCACCGGCAAGGTGACCGGGCTGGCCGAGGCGGTCGGGCGGATCGGCACCGTGGTCAGCCTGATCAACGACATCGCGGCGCAGACCAACCTCCTGGCGCTCAACGCCACCATCGAGGCGGCCCGCGCGGGCGAGGCCGGCAAGGGCTTCGCGGTGGTCGCCGGCGAAGTGAAGAGCCTCGCCAGCCAGACCGCCCGCGCCACCGAGGAGATCGCCGCCCAGGTCGCCGGCGTCCAGTCCGCGACCGGCGAGGCGGTGGCGGAGATCGGCGGCGTGGCTCAGGTGATCGAGCAGGTGAACGGCATCGCCACGATCATCGCGTCGGCGGTGGAGGAGCAGGGAGCGGCGACCCAGGCGATCAGCCGCAACGTGCAGCAGGCCGCCGACGTCACCCGCGAGGTGGCGCGCGACATCTCCGGCGTCACCGCCGCCGCCGACCAGTGCGGGAAGATGGCCTACGCCGTCCTGGAGGCGTCCCGGCAACTGGCCCAGCAATCGGAATCCCTGAACGGGGAAATCGGCGGCTTCCTACGGACCCTACGCACGCAGTGAGCGGCCGAGCGGGCGCGCGTCGTGCCGGTCAGTCGGCGGCGGCGCGCGTGACTGTGTCCGGGACCTTCGTGTCCGGAGCCTTCCTTTGCGGCGCCGGCCTCTTCAGCACCGTCGTCTCCACCCAGTCCGCGATGTGGCCGGCAACCGATTCCCAACCGGGTTCGAGCATCATGCTGTGCCCCATCGCGGGGAAGAAGACCGACTCCGTCCGGAAGGCGCGGGCGGTCGCCTCGACCTGGTCCTTTGGAATCAGCCGGTCCTTCTCCGCGCCCAGCACCGCCACGGCGACACCGCGGGCCGGCAGGAGCGGGAAGGGAATCCAGCCGCCGATGTCCAGAAGCACGCGCTGCGACTCCTCCTGCATCAGCGGTTCGTAGCGCTTGGCCACCTCCAGCGGCACCTGGTCGGAGAACATGGCGCGGCGCACCGCCTCCGCTTCGATGCCGTTGGAGAAGGTCATCAGCATGCCCATCTGCTGGAACACGTAGGGATCGCTCCAGGCCAGCCGCATCGTCGATTCCAGCAAGCCGTGCGGCGGGGCGGAGGCCATCAGGACCGCTCCCGGGAACCGGCGGCGAGTCAGTGCCCGCTGGACCACCATGCCGCCCATGGAATGGCCGATCAGCACCGGCGGCGCGGAACAGGCATCCACCGCGTTCAGGACATCGTCCACGTAATCGGCGATGCCGAAGCTGTTCAAACGGTCCCGCCCCTCGCTGGCGCCGTGGCCGCGCAGGGACACGGCGTGCGCCTCCCAGCCCTGCTCGGCGAACCAGGGCAGGAAATGCTCGTCCCAGATCCAACCGCCGCAGAAGGCGCCATGGACGAACAGCAGTGGCACGGGCTTGGCCGGTCCAGCGGGGCGGCGGCTGAGGATTTCGAGCTGGGGCATGGGCGGTCCGATCCGGGTGCTGCGATGCGGTAGGGAAACCACAGGTAGCCCGCATCGCTCCCGCTGTCGACCCGCGCTCAGCCGTTGGCAGCCTTGAGCAGATGGGTGGTGAACCAGGAGCGCGCGGAATCGGCCACCTGATCCAGCTTTCCGGTTTCCTCGAACAGGCGGCCCGCCCCCGGCACGACCTCCAGCGCCTTGGTGCAATGCAGCCGGTTGAAGGCGTCGTTGTTGAGGTCCAGCGCCGGGGCGTCCTTGCCGCCGACCACCAGCAGCGTCGGGGCGGCGACGGCGTTCAGCCACTCCTCCGCCAGATCGGGCCGCCCGCCGCGGCAGACCACCGCGCCGATTCCATCATGCTCCGCGGCGCGCCCCGCCGCGATCAGCGCCGACGCCGCCCCGGACCCGGCGCCGAAGAATCCGATGGGCTTGCGCTCCACCGCGGTGGTGGCGCGCAGGTGGCGGACGGCCAGCAGCAGGCGCTCGGACTGGCGGTGGACGTCGAACTGGTTGGCCGGGTCGGCCTTCTCCCCCTCCGTCTGCAGGTCCATCAGCAGCGTGGCGAAGCCCGCCTCCCGCAGGCGCGCGGCGACGCGGACGTTGCGCGGGCTCGTCCGGCCGCTCGAGGTGCCATGGGCGAAGATCACCGCAGCCTTGAAATCTTTCGGTGCCCCGATTTGCCCCGCAAGGCCGAGCGGTGGAATGTACAGCGTCGTCTCCATGCGCCTTTCCCCCTTCCGTTGGGCCTTGCCTCGATGAGGTACCCGGCCGGTGGCTTAACAGGCCGGATGGTCGGTCCGTGCCCGATGGCCTACAGTGACGACTCCGGACCGATCCTTGAGATCGGTATCGAACCCCGGTGAAGGGAGACCCACCTTTGTCAGACAAGCCCCCCGCACCCGCCATCCCCTCCGAGCCTCCGGTGCTCGACCCCGCCGCCGTCGGGGCGAAGCTCGGGGCCACCGACTACCCGGAGCCGTTCCGCGCGGCGGTCGCGGGGCGCCTGCGCAAGCGGCTGGGCAACCCGCTGGGGATCACCAACTTCGGCGTCAACCTGACCCGGCTGGAGCCGGGCGCCGCCTCCGCCCTGCGGCATTGGCACACCCGCCAGGACGAGTTCGTCTATGTGCTGGACGGTGAGCTGACGCTGGTCACCGACGCCGGCGAGACGATCCTGCGTTCCGGCATGTGCGCCGGCTTCCCGGCCGGAAGGCCGGACGGGCACCAACTCGTCAACCGCTCCGACGAGCCGGCGACCTACCTGGAGGTCGGCGACCGCAGCGCCGGGGACGAGGCCCATTACCCGGACGAGGATCTGCGCTACGACGGCGCGACCGATCTCTTCACGCACGGCGACGGCACTCCCTGGTGAGAGGAGCGGGGACGCGGTCCAGCGACCCCATCCGTCAGGGCACCGCCCGCGCGTGAAGCAACGACGGCTCCGCCAGAGGGTAGGCGGGCCGCCGCAACTGGGCGATGTGCCGGGCGGCCTGGGCGCATTGGCTGCGCAGCTCGGGCACCGCCGTCATCTCCCAGAAGGGCGGGCGGCTGATCGGGCCGAGCGCGAACAGCCGGTCCGACGCCTGCCCGTCCTCGCCGATCAGGGCGCCGTCGGTGGTGACGTCCAGCCCAAGCCGCAGCGGGTCGGGCCGCGCCAGACCGCGCGTCAGCAGCGCCTTGACCAGCGGATGGCCGATCCGGCCGAAGTCGCACTCGGTGCCGGTGGCGTTGACGATGGCGCCCACCGTCCGGGTCCAGACGGTTCCCTCCGCCCCGCGGGCGCGGACGGTCGCCTCAACCCCGTTCGGAACGAGGTTCAGCGTCTGCAGGCGGCCTGCGCGGATGGCCAACCGCCCGTTCGCGCACAGGGCGGCGATGCGGGCCGCCACCTCGGGCGCAATGCGGTGGCGATGGACCTCCCAATAGGGGCGGACGTGGCGCAGGAAGCGCCGGCGCTCCTCCGGCGGCAGATGGCTCCAGATCAGGTGATGGTAGGGACGCAGCGCGTCGAAGGCCGACCGCCAATCGAATCCCGTCTCCCGCGCGCGGCGGACGTCGGCCTTCAGGGCGATCATCACGTCCAGCACGGTGCGCGGCATCACCTGCGGATGGATGAAGCTCTTGAAGGGCCGCGTCTCCTCGTGCGTCCGGGGCAGCAGGCCGCGGCGCGACAGGGCGAGGATGGGGCCGCGGTGCCCCTGGTCCTCCAGCGACAGGACGGTGTCCACCATGGTCAGCCCGGTCCCGAGGATCAGCACGGGCGCGTCGGGGGCGATCGTGGCCAGCGCCGGCCAGTCCCAGGGAGAGGCCACATAGCGGCTGGAGGCATAGACGTCCGGCGCCGGGACCGGCGGCGGCGAGGGGGCGAAATTGCCGACGCACAGAACCGCCGTGTCCACCGTCAGGCTGGTCCCGTTGCCAAGCCGCAGCCGGGTGCCCCGCGCGTCCGATGCGATGTCCACCGCCTCCGCCTGCGACACGGTGAGCGAGACGTGGGGCGGGGCGGCCGCCACGGCTTCCCGCAGGACGTCCTGGATGTAGGCGCCATAACGGGCGCGGGAGACGAAGGCATGGCCGCTGGGCGGCACCGCTCCGGCCCCGCCGTCCGGCGTACGGTCGTCCTGGGCCCACAGCCAGCGCAGGAAGTGCCGCGGGTCGTCCGGGTAGGCGCTCATGTTGTAGGCGCGCACGTTCAGCAGATGCGCGGCGTTGTGCGTGGAATAGGCGAGGCCGGCGCCGACGCTGGGTGTGCGTTCGATCAGGTGCAGGCTGGTCGGCTCATCGGCGCAGCGCATCAGGTGCGCGGCGAGGACGCTGCCGGTGAAGCCGGCCCCGATGATGGCGATGCGGCGTTTCGAAGGGCGTGCTGACAACGTCGTCGCTCCTCTGCTCTGGCCGTACGAAAGGGGCGGTGAACCGGTGCCGTGGCGCCGGAAGTTCCGGCCGGCCACTGTTCGGTGCAGGATTGTGCAGGTCAACCGCTATTCCGATGTATCATGTCCCTCCGGACACCGCTGGCGGATTCATGGTTAACAAGAAATTAACTATAAGAAGGGAGGGTTTCGCACCTTCGAACCATGTACGGCAGGACCGATGCGCGATCACCCCTTCCAACCCGTTCCGTCTCCCGTCTCCCAGGCCTCCGACCCCCCGTCCCCGTCCGCCGCGCGCGAACCCGACGTGCAGTTGGCCGCCATGGTGCCGCAGAGCGTCAAGCGTGCCGTCCGGCGCCGCGCGGAAGAGGAGGGGACGACCGTCCGCAGCGTCCTTCTGCGCGCCTTGAAGCACGCCGGGATCGCCGAGGTGGAGGAGGCGGAGATTGCCGACCGCCGCATCGCGGCCGGGGCCGAACGCTCCGGCGTGTGGAAGGCCACCCGCGCCCCCACCCGCGTCCGTTGACGGAACCATCCCGCATCCCGCACCGTCTCCCGGCATCACTTTCCGAAAGCCGCCTTGCATGAGCCTTCTTCACCGTCTGCTGCTGCTGGTCTTCGTGGCGATGATCCCGGCGGCCGTCATCGAGGTGAAGAACGAGCTGGCCCTGCGCGCCGCGCGGGAGGCGGAGGTGGGGCGGGACGCCCTGCACCTCGCCGCGCTGTTCGAGGCGGAGCAGCACCGCATGATCGACGGGCTGCGGCAGGTGCTGAGCACGCTGGTGAGGGCCGACCCGGTGCGCGCCCCCGGATCTCCGGCCTGTCAGGCGCTGATGCACGACCTGCGCGCGTCGTACCCCGGCCATCTCGGCATCGTGATCGCCGGGCTGGACGGGGTGGTGCGCTGCTCGACCGACCGCGCCGCGCTGGGAATTTCCATCGCCGACCGCGACTACTTCCGCGACGCGCTGGACAGCGGTCGGATAGCGCTGGGCGAGCATGTCTTCCGCCGGACGGACGGACGCTCCGCCATGCCCGTCGCGCTCGCCTTCCAGGATGGGGAGGGCCGGGCGGCGGGCGTGGTGACGGCGATGACCGACATTTCCTGGATCGCCGATTTCCTGTCCAAGCGGCCGCTGCCCGACAACGCGCGGATCACGCTGGTGGACCGCCGCGACCGGGTGGTCGCCCAGGTGCCGCCCCTGACGAACCATATGGGCCAGACCGGTGACGGCGGTGCGCTGTCGCCCGCCGTCTTCGCCCTGCTGTCCCGTGACGGCCCCGGCATCGCCGAGGTGACCGGACCGGACGGGCGGCCGCGCATCGTCGCCTATCAGCCGACCGGGCGGAGTCTGGACGGCATCGGCGTCGTGGTCTGCCTCGACAAGGGCGAGGCGCTGGGGCCGATCCGCGGCGCGATGGTTCAGGCGATGACGGGCATCGCCACGGTGCTGTTGCTGACCCTGCTCACCGTCTGGTGGGGCGCCAGCCGGTTCCTGCGGCGGCCGGTGGCGGCGCTGGTCGCGACGGCGGAGCGCTGGAAGGGCGGCGACCTGACGGCGCGCAGCGGCGTGGCGAAGCAGTCGTCCGAACTGGGCACGCTGGCCCGCGCCTTCGACGGCATGGCCGAGGAACTGGCCCGCCAGCAGCAGGTGCGGGAGCGGGCCAACGCGCTGGCTCACAAGACGGCCGCCGTCCTGGGCAGCATCACCGACGGGGTGTTCGAGGTGGATCGCAACTGGCGCATCACCTTCATGAACGAGCGCGCCCGGACGCTGATCGCCGGGGGGCGCGACCTGATCGGCCAGGATTTGTGGGACATTTTTCCGGATGTCGCCGCCAGCGCGTTCGGAGAGAACTACCGCCGCGCCATGCGGGATCAGACACCCGTCGAGTTCGAGGAGTATTGCACGGCCTTCGAATCCTGGTTCGCCGTGCGCGCCTTCCCGTCGCCGGACGGGCTGGCCGTCTTCTTCCAGGACACCACCGCCCGCAAGTGGGGGGAAGCGGCGCTGAATTCCGCCAACCGGGAAAAGAACGCGTTGCTGGCGCAGTTGAACAGCCTGCTGCAGAACGCGCCGGTCGGCTTCGCCTTCTTCGACCGCGAGCGCCGCTACATCCGTATCAACGAGCAGTTGGCCGATTCCAACGGCATCCTGGCGGAGGCCCATATGGGCCGCACGCTGACGGACCTGATTCCCGTCGTGGGCGCCAGCGTCGAGCCGATGATCGACCGGGTGTTCGACACCGGCGAGCCGATCCCCTACCGCGAGATCATGGGTGAGACGCCCAAGGAGCCGGGCGTGACGCGCCATTGGCTGATCGCCCTGTTCCCCGTGCATGAGGGGATGGAGGTCGCGGCGGTCGGCGCCGTCGTGATGGAGGTCACCGACCTGCGCCGGGCCGAAACGGCGCGCCGCCAAAGCGACGAACGGTTCCGCTCGGTCTTCGAACTGGCGGCGGTGGGCATCGAGCGGGTTGCGCTGGATGGCCGCATTCTCGACGTCAACGCCAAGATCTGCGACATCGTCGGTTATCCGCGGGAGGAGTTGCTGCGGCGGACCTACCGCGACATCACCGATCCGGAGGATCTGCCGGCGGAGGAAGGGCTGATCGAGCGGCTGCTGTCCGGCGAGCTGGCCAGCTACGCGCTGGAGAAGCGCTACCGCCGCAGGGACGGCGGGGCGGTGTGGGTGCGGGTGACCTCCTCGCTCGCCCGGATCACCGGTACGGAGCCGGCCTACCGCATCACCGTCGCCGAGGACATCACCGAGCGCAAGGCGATGGAGGCCGAACTGCGCTCCGCCCGCGACGAGGCGGAGCGCGCCAACCTCGCCAAGTCGAAGTTCCTGGCCGCGGCCAGCCACGATCTGCGCCAGCCGCTCCAGTCGCTGTTCTTCTTCACCGCCGCCCTGTCGGCCCATGTCGGCTCCCCCGCAGGCGCCAAGATCCTGACCCACCTGGAGCAGGGGCTGGACGCGCTGAAGGGGCTGCTGGACAGCCTGCTCGACGTGTCGCGCCTCGACGCCGGGGTGGTGACGCCGGTGTTCGAGGATTTCGACGTGGCGGAGGTGATGGACCCGATCCGCGCCGCCTACGCGCCGGTCGCCGCTGGCAAGGGCATCGGCTGGCAGGTGGAGGTCTGCGCCGGGCGGGTGCGCAGCGACCGCACGCTGCTGGGCCGGCTGCTGCGCAATCTGGTCGAGAACGCCATCCGCTACACCGACAGCGGGCTGGTGCGGGTGCAGTGCCGGACGGACGGGCGGTTCCTGTCGATTGTCATCCAGGACACCGGCATGGGCATTCCCGACGACCATCTGGAACGGATCTTCGAGGAATTCCATCAGGTCGGCAACCCGGAGCGGGACCGCAACCAGGGCCTCGGCCTTGGCCTTGCCATCGTGCGGCGCCTGTCGCGGCTGCTCGATCACCCGGTGGAGGTGCGTTCCGCGATGGGCAAGGGCTCGGCCTTCCGGGTGCTGGTGCCGATGGGCGAAACGGTGGTGGCTGCCGCCTCGGGAGCGGGCGGCGCGGCGCCGGGGATGGGGCAGGGCCGCCTCGCCGTGCTGGTGGACGACGACGCCATCGTGCTGATGGGGCTTCAGCTGATCCTGACGGAATGGGGCTATGCCGTGCTGGCGGCGGGCAGCGCCGATCAGGCGATGGAGCGGCTGTCCACCCAGACCCGCATCCCCGACATCGTGATCGCCGATTACCGGCTGCGCGAGGGGCGGATCGGGACCGAGGTGATCCTGCGCGTGCGCGAGCGCTACGGCGCCGGGGTTCCCGGGGTGATCCTGACCGGGGAGACGGGGCCGGACTGCCTGCTGGACGCCACAGCCCACGGACTGACGGTGATCCACAAGCCGGTCACCCCTCGTGAACTGGCGGCGGCGGTGGACCAGCAGTTGAAGGCCGTGCCGGCGTGAGGCGTGCGCGTGGGCGTCAGCGTTTGAGGTCCCACATCCGGTACCATGCGTTCAGGTCCCGTGCGGAGTTGATCCGTATCTTCGGCAGGTCGGCCTGATCGAAGGTGCGCAGGTTTCGCTCTCTGTTCTTCGGAGTGGCGACGGCGATGTGGCGGATCATCTCCCACTTGATGCTGTCCCGGCGGCCCTCCAGAGCGCCTCGCCGTTCCCGCTCGAACAGGGTTCGGCGAAAATACCGCAGCAGACTGAGCGGCATGGGCACATCCAGGTAGATCAGGCCCGTCGCCCGCCGGAAACGCTGCGGAATGCACTTCGAGTAGTTTCCCTCCATGACCCAGCGCTCGCCGGCGATGGCCGCGTCGTGCAAGGCGATGAACTCGTCGGTCGGCCGCGGTTCCCAGTCCGTGTTGGGGGCATGATAAAGCCGGTCAAGGTGGATAACGGGAAAACCACGCTGCCGCGCGATGGCTTCGGCAAGCGTGGATTTTCCGCTGTTGGATGGCCCGAGAATGCAAATGCGCTGGCCGAGGTCGGAGAGCTGCATGGAATGGTACCGTCACAAAACAAAGCCCGGTTGGGCCGCGAGCGTTCGCGGACCGCAACAGGGTGCGCAGAGGATGCATCGTCACCCGTCCGGCGGTCATTCCGCCTGGGCGAGTTCCTTCGCGGCGGGGCGGGGGGCGAGGGCGGCGCGGCCGGTGTCGGTCAGGCGGCAGACCAGCCAGTCGGGCTTCAGCGGGTTGTGGAACCAGCGCTCGGCCCAGCCGGACTTCAGGCAGCTTTCGATGGTCTGGCGCTTGACGCGCTGGCCGTCGCCGTCGAACAGGGGCAGCTTGCCACCGGGCTGGTCCAGGCCGTTGCGCAGCCACGCCGCCTGCGCCTCGGTGGGGCGGCGTCGGGACGTGGTGCGTCGGGTTGCGGCCATGCTTCGTCGCCTCGGAAGATGTTGCGGCCCTGCGGCCTGTGGCAAGATTCGGCCACTCTACATCGAAAGGGTTCGGCCATGGAATTCGTCTTCGCCTACATCACCGCCGGGTCACGGGACGAGGCCCGGCGCATCGGCCGCGCGCTGGTCGAGGAGCGGCTGGCCGCCTGCGCCAACATCCTGGACGGCATGACCTCCATCTACCGCTGGCAGGGTGCCATCGAGGAAGCCACGGAAACGGTGCTGATCGCCAAGACGCGGGCGGAGCTGTTCGACCGGCTGGCCGCGCGGGTGCGGGAGCTGCACAGCTATGACGTGCCCTGCGTGGTCGAGCTGAGGGTGGGGCGCGGCAACCCGGCCTATCTGGACTGGCTGCGCGACGAGACCGCCTGACCGCCGAAATGACTCACCGCATGCCCGCCATGACGGCGGCGCATTGGACCGCCTCCGACCCGCGTGCCAGTTTCGCAAGGGTTGCTTTCAAGCGCAAATCATCCGGATGCGGAGAATTTCCATGACTGACACATCGGCGCGTCTGTCGATCGGCTTTTCCTGGGTCGGCCACGCGCTGATGCACATCGTGACGGCCCTGTTCCTGACGGTCGTCCTGGTGCTGGAACGGGAATGGAAGCTGCCCTACGACGAACTGATCCGGCTGTGGACGCTGGGCGCGCTGATGATCGGAGTCGGGGCGCCGCTGGCCGGCTGGCTGGGTGACCGCTGGAGCGAGTGCCGGATGATGGCGGTCTTCTTCCTGCTGACCGGGGCCGGGACCATCGCCTGCGGCCTGACCGACGGTCCGGAGGCGCTGCTGTGGGCGCTGGCGGTGCTCGGGCTCGGCGCCTCGATCTATCACCCGGTGGGCATGGCCTGGATGGTCAAGAACGCCACCAACCGCGGCAAGGCGCTTGGCTACCAGGGCATTTTCGGCACCATCGGCATCGCCTCGGCGGCTGTGGTGGCCGGTGGTCTGACGGAATGGCTGGGTTGGCGCTCGGCCTTCCTGATTCCGGGGGCGATCTGCCTGGGGCTGGGCGTGGCGCTGGCCCTGCTGATCGCGCTGGGCAAGGTGGAGGATCGCCAGGGCGACGTGAGGCCGATCCCCAAGGCGTCGCGCGGCGACGTGATCCGCGCCTTCTTCGTGCTGTCGGTGACGATGGTCTGCGCCGGGCTGATGTTCAACGCCATGCAGGTGGTGCTGCCCAAGCTGTTCGAGGCTCGGCTGAGCGACATGCTGGGCGGCAGCACGCTGGGCGTCGGCGGCGTGGTGACGGCGGTCTATCTGTTCGCCGCCCTGCCGCAGCTCGTCGGCGGGCATCTGGCGGACAAGTACCCGTTGAAGCGCATCTACACCCTGTGCTTGCTGGTCCAGGTGCCGATGATGGCGGCGGTGGCGGTTCTGGCCGACCTGCCGCTGGTCGGTGCAGCGGCGCTGGTCGTCGTCGCCTCGCAGGTGCAAATCCCGGCGGAGAACCTCCTGCTCGCCCGCTACACACCGGAGAGGCACCGGGGGCTGGCCTATGGCGCCAAGTTCATCCTGTCCTTCGGCGCCGGCCCGCTCGCCGTGCAGCTCGTCGCCCTGGTCTATGAGCGGACGGGCGAGTTCGTGATGCTTTACGCCACGCTGTCGGTGCTGGCGCTGGTCGCCTTCGCGGCGGCGCTGCTGCTGCCGCGCGACCGCGACGTTCCGGCCAAGCCCGCCGCGGCTCCGATGGCAGCGGCGGAGTAACGGCTCACATTTTGTCCGGAAGGCTGGGGTAGGGCGCGTCGTCGGGCAGGTCGGCGACCACTGTCCGTCCCGTCCACGTCAGGAGCCACGCATCGCCGACCCCGGCGGCGCGGATCTCGGCCAGCCGGCGCAGGGCGGTTGGCCGGTCTTCCGGCGGCAGGACGAGGCGGTGGATGCGCCGACCCCGCACGTCGGCCGCCACGATGTCGGCCTCCGGGTGGCCCAGCCGCGCGCGCTGGGCTTCCGCCTGTCCACGCTTGGAAAAGCTGCCGGCCACCACGAGGAAGCGCCGTTCGGCGGGGCGCGGCATCGGCGGCAGCGCGGCGATCTCCACCTCCGCCGTCACGGGGAGCGGCGCGGGTGGTGGCGGGGCGGGCGCCGGAGACGGTTCCGGCTCCGGAAGGGGGACCGGCACGCTCTCCGCGGTCCGGACCACCGGAACGATCACCGGCTTGCAGACATAGCCTTGGGTCAGAACGCGGAAGGTCGCGCAATCCTGCTTCAGCATGGCCGACAGCATGTGGTCGGTGCTGCTCTTGCTGGTTCCGACGTAAAGAAGCCCGTCCACGGCGAAGGACGCGGCGGTCATCGCCACCGGCGCCCCCGCGCAGCCGCCCAGCCCCAGCAGCGCGACCCCCGCCACTCCCCGCCTGAGCCGTCCGCTCATGCCCCGCTTCCCCGCCCTGTTCGTGTCCCCATCCTGCTTGGGTAAGGGTCGGTGCTATGACCTGCGGAGGTCAATGGGACGGCCAGCGCTCAGCCCTTCGCGTCACGCCTACCTCTTGCGGGGTATCCCCCGCCCGCCGGGGCGGGCAGGGGGAAAACCGGCATCAGGTGGCGGACAGCGCCCGGTCGAGGTCGGCGATGATGTCCTCGACGCTCTCCAGCCCGATCGACAGGCGCAGCACGTCCGGACCGGCGCCCGCCTGGGCCTGACCTTCCGGCGACAGCTGGCGGTGCGTGGTCGAGGAGGGATGGATGATCAGCGACCGGCTGTCGCCGATGTTGGCGAGATGGCTGAGCAGCTGGACGTTCTCCACCACCTTCACACCGGCGTCGAAGCCGCCCTTCACGCCGAAGGTCAGCACGGCGCCGGCCCCCTTGGGCAGATACTTCTTGGCCAGCGCGTTGTACTTGGAGGATTCCAGACCGGCGTAGCTGACCCAGCCGACCGCCGGATGGCTTTCCAGGAACTGCGCGACCTTCAGGGCGCTGTCGCTGTGGCGCTGCATGCGCAGCGGCAGCGTCTCGATGCCGTTCAGCGTCAGGAAGGCGTTCAGCGGCGCCTGGCTCGGCCCGAGGTCGCGCAGGCCGACGGCGTGGCCGTGGATGGTGAAGGCCAGATGTCCGAAGGTCTCCTGGAACTTCAGCCCGTGATAGCCGGCGTCCGGCTCCGACAGGGCGGGGAACTTGCCGGACTTGCCCCAGTCGAAGGTGCCGCTGTCGATGACCACGCCGCCGACCGAGGTGCCGTTGCCCGACAGGAACTTCGTGGTTGAATGCACGACCAGCGTGGCGCCCCACTGGATCGGGTTGATCAGGTAGGGCGTCGCCAGCGTGTTGTCGACGATCAGCGGGATGCCGGCATCGTCGGCGATCTTGGCGATGGCCTCCAGATCGGTGACCACGCCGCCGGGGTTGGCGAGGCTTTCCACGAAGATGGCCTTGGTCTTCGCGGTGATGGCGGCGCGGACGTTCTCCGGCTGGTCGGTGTCCACGAAGACGGACTTCCAGCCGAAGGCGCGCGGGAAGCTGGTGCCGAGCTGGTTGAGCGTGCCGCCGTAGAGCTTGCGCGAGGCGACGATCTCGTCGCCCGGCTCCATCAGCGGGAACAGGGCGAGCAGCTGCGCGGCGTGGCCGGAGGAAGTGGCCGTGGCTCCGGCGCCGCCTTCCAGGTTGGCGAGCCGCTCCTCCAGCACCGACACGGTCGGGTTGGTCAGGCGGGAGTAGATGAAGCCGACCTTCTGGAGATTGAACAGCGAGGCCGCATCGTCCACGTCGTCGAAGACGAAGCTGGTGGTCTGGTAGATCGGCGTCTGGCGCGCGCCGGTGGCGGGATCGGGGGCGGCGCCGGCGTGGATGGCGCGGGTTTCGAAACCGAAGGACTTCTGCTCGCTCATGATGGCTTCCTCTGTGTCTTACATCAGTTTTTTGAAGGATTTGGCCGGTGCGGCCTTCTTGGACGTCAGGATGTTGGAGTTGACGCCGATGCGCCCGATCTCGTGGAGGAGGCGCTGAAGCTCGATCTTGGGACAGCGGTTCATGACCACGGTCAGCCCCGCCGCCTCGGCCCGCGCCGCCGCCTCGTCGTTGCGCACGCCGAGCTGCATCCACACCACCTTGGCGCCGATGGCGATGGCCTCGTCCGTCACGCCTCCGGCGGCGGTGGCGTTGCGGAAGACGTCCACCATGTCCGGCGGCTCCGGCAGCTCCGACAGGCTGGCGTAGACCCGCTCGCCGAGGATGGTCTGGCCGGCCAGCTTCGGGTTGACGGGGATGACGCGGTAGCCCTTGTCGCGCAGGTATTTCAGCACGATGAAGCTGGCCTTCACCGGGTCGTTCGACGCGCCGACCAGGGCGATGGTCTTCACCCGATCCAGAACGCCGCGGATGAAATCGTCGCCGTAGCCGTCGTGCGAGGGGGCGGGGCCGCTCATTGGCCGCACCACACCGGAGCGCGCTTCTGCAGGAAGGCGTCGATCCCCTCCTCGGCGTCGCGGGCCAGCATGTTCTCGGTCATCACGCGGGCGGCGTAGGCGTAGGCCTCCTCCACGCCCAGCTCGATCTGCCGGTAAAAGGCCTCCTTGCCGATGGCGAGCGTCAGCGGCGACTTCGCGGCGATCTTGCCGGCGGCCTCAGCCACCACGGCGTCGAGCTGGTCGGCCGGCACCGCGCGGTTGACGAGGCCGATGCGCTCCGCCTCCTCGGCGCCGATCAGGTCGCCGAGCAGCAGCATTTCCATGGCCGCCTTGCGCCCCACGGCACGGCTCAGCGCCACCATCGGGGTGGAGCAGAACAGGCCGATGTTCACCCCCGGCGTGGCAAATCGCGCCGTGTCTGCGCAATAGGCGAGGTCGCAGGTGGCGACGAGCTGACACCCCGCCGCCGTGGCGATGCCGTGCACCTTGGCGATCACCGGCTGGCGGATTCGGCTGACCGTCAGCATCAGTCTGGAGCATTGGATGAACAGCGACTCATAGGCCGCGCGGTCGGGGTTGGCGCGCATCTCCTTCAAATCATGACCGGCGCAGAAGGCCGACCCGGCCCCGGCCAGCACCACGACGCGGACCGAGGAGTCCTTATGGATGGCGTCCAGTTCCGCCTGCAGCGCCCCCATCAGCCCGACGGACAGGGCGTTGCGCGCCTGCGGGCGGTTCAGCGTCAGGGTCGCGACTCCGTCGCGGTCTTCGCGGAGAACCAGCGGCGTGCCATCGCCGGTGGCCGGCCCGATGGCGGGCGGGGTGTCGTTCATCGCTGTCCAATCCTCCCGGATGTTTTGATCGTTGGCGGGAACAGTACCCCGACCGCCCCCGCCACGGAACCGGGCGTGTGGTCCGTTCATCTAACGACGCCAAGTCGGACAACTCAACCTTTTTGTTGATAAAATTGGTAGATTTATAGACGGGATTCGAGTTTGATCGTGTGAAATAGGCGGGGGCTCGACGCGCTTGGCGGGCCGGGCGATGTTCGCCATGATCGGGTGTCCATAAGAAAAGCCATGGGTGAGGGAATGAGCGCGCCAGCCGTGTCCGCCGAGGAACTGGAAGCCCTGATTCGCGAGGGCGTGCCGCTGGTCGGCAATTACGGGATCACCATCGAGCAGCTCGGCGCCGGGACCGTGCGCATGAAGCTGCCCTACAACGACAGCTTCGTCCGCCCCGGCGGCACGGTGACCGGGCCGGCGATGTTCGGGCTGGCCGACGTGGCGCTCTACGCGGCGGTGCTCAGCCTGATCGGGCGGGTGGAACTGGCGGTGACCACCAGCATGACCATCAACTTCCTGCGCCGCCCGGCCCAGGTCGCCATCACCGCCGATTGCCGAATCCTGAAGATGGGCAAGCGGCTGGCTTATGGCGAGGTTCTGCTGTTCTCCGAAGGCGATCCGGAGCCCGTGGCCCACGCCACCGGCACCTACTCGATTCCGCCCCACGATCCCGTGACGTTGACGGTATCAGGATACCATAATTCGGACGGCGTTTGAAAACGCCAATGATATCAATGGCTTTGCGTTTGCGGTAAAATGATACCGCGCTCATAGCATGTTGATATGGAACGGATATTTTTCCGTTGACAGAGTCCCCGTGCACTGCGTACAAAACCGGCCGCTTCGGCGCCCCGGGGATTGAACGTCCAGTTTCGGTGGCCCGCCGATCCACGTTTAGTCAACGAGTGTGGCGATGAAGACCTTCAATCTGAAGCCGACCGACATCGAGAAGAAGTGGTACGTCGTCGATGCCGACGGCCTCGTTCTCGGCCGGCTTGCCAGCATCCTGGCGAACATCCTGCGCGGCAAGAACAAGCCGACCTTCACCCCGCACATGGATTGCGGCGACCATGTCGTCGTGATCAACGCGGAGAAGGTCAAGCTGACCGGCAACAAGCGCCAGGACGACATCTTCTACTGGCACACCGGTTATCCGGGCGGCATCAAGGGCCGTTCCAAGGGCCAGATCCTGGACGGCAAGTACCCGGAGCGCGTGATCGAGAAGGCCGTGGAGCGCATGGTTCCGCGCGGTCCGCTCGGCCGCAAGGTGATGACCCACCTGAAGGTCTACAAGGGCGCCGCCCACCCGCACGAGGCGCAGCAGCCGGTCGCTCTCGACGTTGCGGCCATGAACCCGAAGAATAAGCGGAGCGCGTAATCCAATGGCTCAGGTTACCACCACCCTTTCCGGCCTGAAGGACATCGCCGCCGCTCCGGCCGCCGCTTCCGCCGAAGTGGTCGCCCCGAAGCTGGACGCCCAGGGCCGCGCCTACGCCACCGGCAAGCGCAAGGACGCCGTCGCCCGCGTGTGGATCAAGCCGGGCTCCGGCAAGGTCGTCATCAACGGCCGCGACCAGGAAGTCTACTTCGCCCGTCCGGTGCTGCGCATGATGATCGCCCAGCCCTTCGGCATCACCGACCGCGCCGACCAGTTCGACGTGATGGTCACGGTGACCGGCGGCGGTCTGTCCGGCCAGGCCGGCGCGGTCCGTCACGGCATCTCCAAGGCGCTGACCTACTTCGAGCCGGCGCTCCGTCCGCCGCTGAAGGCCGCCGGCTTCCTGACCCGCGATGCCCGCGTCGTCGAGCGTAAGAAGTACGGCAAGGCCAAGGCCCGCCGCAGCTTCCAGTTCTCGAAGCGCTAAAGCCTACCGCGGACCCGCGTTACTGCTGTACAAGCGAGGGGCGTCCCGACGGGGCGCCCCTTTCTTGTTTCAGGTTTGTTTCACTCGTCTTCACCGTTCCGTGCCCATCCCCGTGCGTCAAAAGGAACAGCGTCCATGGCCAACAGCACTTCTCCCATCCGCGTCGGCATTCTCGGTGCGTCCGGTTACACCGGCGCCGAGCTGGTGCGCATGCTTCTGCGCCATCCCGGCGTGGAGATCTGCGCGCTGACGGCCGAGCGACAGGCGGGGAAGCCGATGGCCGAGGTGTTCCCGCATCTGGGCCAGTTCAACCTGCCCGGCCTCGTGAAGATCGAGGAGGTCGCCTGGGACAAGCTGGACGCCGTGTTCTGCGCCCTGCCGCACGGCACCACGCAGGAGGTCATCGCCGGCCTGCCGCGCCACATCAAGGTGGTGGACCTGTCCGCCGACTTCCGCCTGTCCGATCCCGCCGAATACGCCACCTGGTACGGGCATGAGCACCGCGCCGTGGAGCTTCAGAAGGAGGTCGCCTACGGCCTGACCGAATTCAACCGGCAGGGCGTGCGCAAGGCGCGCGTGGTCGCCAACCCCGGCTGCTACCCCACCTGCTCGCTGCTGCCCCTGCTGCCGCTGCTGATGGACGAGATGATCGAGCCGGGCGGGATCGTGATCGACGCCAAGTCGGGCGTCTCCGGCGCCGGGCGCGACGCCAAGCAGCAGAACCTCTTCACCGAGGTGTCGGAGGGCTTCAACGCCTACGGCGTCGGCCACCACCGCCACATGCCGGAGATCGAGCAGGAGCTGCGACTCGCCGCTGGGCGCCCGGTGATCGTCAGCTTCACGCCGCACCTCGTCCCGATGAACCGCGGCATGATGGCGACGATCTACGTCCGCATGGCCGACGGGGTCACTGCCGACGACCTGCGCGCGACCCTGGCCAAGCGCTACGAATCGGAGCCCTTCGTGAACGTCACGGCGGCGGGCATCGCCCCGGCGACCCGTCACGTCCGCGCGTCCAACCAGGCGCTGATCGGCGTTTTCCCCGACCGCACCCCGCGCGGCGCCATCATCGTCTCGGTCATCGACAATCTGGTGAAGGGCGCCTCCGGCCAAGCCATCCAGAACATGAACGTCATGTTCGGCCTGGGCGAGACGACCGGCCTGGAGCAGGCCCCGCTGTTCCCGTAACCCAGGAAGGAACCCTGCGATGTCCGGCCTGATCCTGCCCTTCCAGGGCACGCACCCGAAGATCGACCCGAGCGTCTATGTCGCCCCGACGGCCTCGGTCATCGGCGACGTCGAGATCGGAGCGGACAGCAGCGTCTGGTTCGGCTGCACCATCCGCGGCGATGTGAACGAGATCCGCATCGGTGCCCGCACCAACATCCAGGACGGCACCGTCGTCCACGTCGCCTCGGCGGGGCAGGGGACCTACATCGGCGACGACGTGTCGATCGGCCACATGGCCCTGCTGCACGCCTGCACGCTGGACAGCGGCTGCTTCATCGGCATGCAGGCCTGCGTCATGGACGGGGCGCATGTCGAGTCGGGGGCCATGGTGGCCGCAGGAGCCCTGGTGACCCCCGGCAAGCGTGTGGCAGCGGGGCAACTTTGGGCGGGAAGTCCCGCAAGACCCGTGCGTGCACTAACGGAAAAGGACCTTTCCTTCTTCCCGGTAAACGTCCGGAACTACGTGCGGCTTGCCCAAATCTACAGAGCGGGCTAATACCTCTTTGGTGCGTCGCAGCACTGTGGCATACTAGCAACAGTGACACCGGCACGAAACGTGTAGGACTTCCGGAGGGTATGTTTGAACGTGGACAAACCCCACATGTTTCGCGTTTTGTCACGTTACATGCACGCGATATGTCCTATCGTTTGTGCGATTCGTCCTCCGCGAACCAAGCGGTAGGGAGTGTGTCTCTAAGGGAGTGGAGAAATGAACAGCTTCTTCCGCGCTACCATGGCCGTCGTGCCGGCCGCCGTCGTCGCCTTCGGCCTGACCGCCGGGGCTCAGGCCCAGAGCGCCGACACCGCCGAGTGGTGCAATCCGGTCATCGGCTGGAACAACACCCCGGTCCGTACGGCGGATGGCGGCTACGCCACCCACCAGGGCAGCTTCAAGTGCCCGCCGGCCGCCGCTCCGGCGGTTGCCCCGGCCCCGGCCGCCCGCGCCCAGACCGAATACCTGGTCTTCTTCGACTGGGATAAGGCCAACGTCACCCCGGCCGCCGACCGCGTGATCGGCGACGCGGCCGCCGCCATCGGCAAGGGCGCCAACGCCCGCGTCCATGTCGTCGGCCACACCGACACCTCGGGTTCGCCGGCCTACAACCAGCGTCTGTCGGTGCGTCGCGCCGAGGCGGTGAAGCAGGCCCTGGTTTCCAAGGGCATCGGCGCCGGCGCCATCACCACCGAGGGCAAGGGCGAGAGCCAGCTCCTGGTGCAGACCGGCCCGAACGTCCGCGAGCCGTCCAACCGTCGTGCGCAGATCCTGCCGCGCGGTGCGAACGCCCCGTCGTCGTAAGGCGCAGGTTCCCTGTCGGAACACGAGCCCCGGACCTTGCTCCGGGGCTTCTGTCCGATGAAGGAATTCGCCGGATAAAGGAAAAGGCCCCGGACGATCCGTCCGGGGCCTTTTCTTTTGGACCGCTTCCTGCTGGGCCGTCGCGTCGATGGCCCCGGAGTTCCGGAGGGCGGCGGACCGCCCCCCGGAAGCGGGTCCTCAGACGATGCGCACCTTGGCGTAGGAGCCAGGAGCGTCCTCCAGCGCAGGCAGGCCGCCCTTTTCCGGATCGCGCGCCGGGACCTTGCCTTCTGAGAAGGTGGAGACCCACTTGTTCCACTCCGGCCACCAGGAGCCGGGGGTCTGCTCCGACGACGCCAGCCAGTCGTCCGAGGCCTTCGGCAGCTTGGCGTTGGTCCAGTAGCAGTACTTGCCGGCGGCCGGCGGGTTCACCACGCCGGCGATGTGGCCGGAGGCCGCCAGCACGAACTTCACCGGGCCGGAGAAGAGGTGGGCGCCCATGTAGGTGGACTTCCACGGCGCGATGTGGTCCTCACGGGCCGACAGGAAGAAGGACGGGGTCTTCACGTTGCGCAGGTCGATCGGCACGCCGCCCAGCGACACCGCGCCCGGCTGCGCCAGAAGGTTCTTCTGGTACATGTTGCGCAGATAGAAGCTGTGCATCGCCGCCGGCATGCGGGTCGAATCGCTGTTCCAGTAGAGCAGGTCGAACGGGAACGGGTCCTTGCCGAGCAGGTAGTTGTTCACCACGAACGACCAGATCAGGTCGTTGGCGCGCAGCATGTTGAAGGTGGTCGCCATCTTCGAGCCGTCCAGGTAGCCCTGCTGGGCCATCTGGCTCTCGATCATGGTGAGCTGCTCCTCGTCGATGAAGACCGACAGCTCGCCGGCTTCGGTGAAGTCCAGCATGGTGGTGAAGAAGGTGGCCGACTTGATGCGGTCGTCCTTCTTGGCCGCCATGTAGGACAGGGTGGAGGCCAGCAGCGTGCCGCCCAGGCAGTAGCCGATGGCGTTCACGTCCTTCTCGCCGGTCACCTTCTCGATGGCGTCCAGCGCGGCCAGAACGCCTTCGAACATGTAGTCTTCGAAGCCCTTCTGGGCCAGCTTCTCATCCGGGTTCACCCAGGACAGGATGAACACGGTGTGGCCCTGGTCCACCGCCCACTTGATGAAGCTGTTCTTCTCGCGCAGATCCAGGATGTAGTACTTGTTGATCCAGGGCGGCACGATCATCAGCGGACGCTTGTTCACGTCCGGCGTGGTCGGGGTGTACTGGATGAGCTGCATCAGGTCCGTCTGGAAGACGACCTTGCCCGGCGTGACGGCGATGTTCTTGCCGACCTGGAAGGCGTCGTAGTCGGTCATCGAGATGCGCAGCTCGCCCTTGCCGCGCTCCAGATCCTTCAGCAGATGCTCCAGGCCCTTGACGAGGTTCTCGCCGCCCGTCTCGATCGTCGTGCGCAGCACCTCCGGGTTCGTCATGACGAAGTTGGAGGGCGCCATCGCGTCGACGAACTGGCGGGTGTAGAAGTCGACCTTCTTGGCCGTGTGGTCGTCCAGCCCGTCCACCTCGTTGACCGTCGACTGCATCCACCGGGCCGACAGCAGGTAGGACTGCTTGATGAAGTCGAACAGGGTGTTCTCGTCCCAGGCCGAATCCTTGAAGCGGCGGTCGTCCTTGGCCGGGGCGATGACCGGCTGGGCCTCCTGGCCGAAGAAGCGCTGGGTGGTGCGCTGCCACAGGGTCAGGTAGTCCTGCCACAGCGTCATCTGCGCCTTCATCAGCTTGGCCGGGTCGGCCATCATGCGCGTGGTCATCTCCAGGAACGCATGGCCGACGCCCATCGGGTCGGGGTTCTTCGCGCCGACGCCGTCCGAGGCCTGACGGGACAGGAAGTCGGTGACCAGCCGCTGGCTCTGCTCGGCGATGCGGGTCATCGCCCGCGACATCTCGACCGGGTCGGGAAGCTTGACGTCAGGGGCCTGGTTTTCGGCCATTGGTGCGGTCCTTCTTCTTTAGGCGAGTTTTAGGCTTCAGGAGGGACGTTGTGCGGTTTATACAATGCCTGCCGGAAGTCTGTTCGGTCGGAGTGCGGTCCGGTCCTGGCATCGTGAACTGGTTATGCCATGTCCGTTCGAGCCGGGGTCCGTCATACACCTCTCGTATGAAGATTTCATTTCGCCCACCACCGTTCAAGCGGCTGGATGGGTTCGGATGTGGGGTTCGCAGAATGGAAACGGGTATCCGACGCGGCGTGGTGGCGAAGGCGGGCCGGTTGGGCCCGGCGCTGTCCGTTGTGGTTGTTCTCGCACTGTCCGCCTGCAGCGACCGCGTGCTCGACACCGGGCTGGTCGGCGCGGTGATCGGCCGCGACGTGCCCAGCGATGACTCGCCGGTGCGCGGCATGTCCGGCCAGAACCGGGAGTACCCCAATCTCGGCACCGTCCCGCCGCGCCCCACGGATTTGCGGACGGAAGCGCAGCGCCAGCAGGACCTGGATCGTCTGGCCCAGGACCGCGAGGCCGCCAGGAACATGCTGCCGACCCCCATGGACGCTCCCCCGCCGCCTGACATCACGCCTGGACAGCCAAGCGCCGGGAAGCCCGCCTCCGGGAAACCCAATTGAGGGCAGGGGTGTAGCAAAGGGCGGACGCTGCCAGTAATCCGTAAGTATACCTATGCGGAGCGTCCTTCGGCCCTTGATGGTGTCCCTCTGAACGAAAGGGACGCACCGGTCTTCGTCCGGTCGATGCGCAGTTCCGATGGCGGTGGCGCGGACCACGGAGCACCCATTGTTGCTGCCAAGGCGGAAAAACTACGTCTTGCGATGGCGGGTCCGCAACAGGTTTTCAAACTGCGACTATTTGGCGCGTCGGCTTCGCTTCCGCTCGTGTGGTTTGCGCGTCGTGCGGCCATGGCGCCGCGGCATGACCGCCCTGCGCCGCCTGCGGTTGTCGGAAATAATAAGGCGCCCTTACAATAAGGGATGCTTGATGAATCCCCCTTCGGAATGATCCTGATCGACTGCGCGCGGCTTCTGCGCGCGCGGTTCGACCGTGCCCTGGACGATGCGCGGCTCGGCCTCACGGCGGGGGAGGCGCGGGCGCTGGTCTATGTCTGCCGCCACCCCGGCTCGCGCCAGTCGGTGCTGGCGACCCACATGTGGGTGGAGCCGATGACCCTGGTCGGCTTCCTCGACCGGCTGGAGGCGCGCGGGCTGGTGGTCCGCGAGCCGGACCCGGCGGACCGCCGCGCCAAGATCGTCCAGCCGACCCCGCAGGCCGAGCCGCTGGCGCTCCAGGTCCTGGAGGCCTTCCGCACCGAGCGCGAGTCGGCGATGGCCGACCTGTCGGCGGAGGAGATCGTCCTGCTCAAGGACATGCTGGGCCGCCTGCGCAACCGCATGATCGCCGACGACCGCGGCGGGGCCGGCCAATGAGCCACCCCCCCGTGCAGACCGACGCGCCCGCGATGACGGAGACGCGGACCGCCGTCATCGGAACGCTGATCGTCACACTGGGGCCGCTCAGCCTCGCGCTCTACACGCCGGCCCTGCCGATGCTGGTGGAGGCGTTCCAGACCACCCCGGCGGCGTTGAAGCTGACGCTCTCCGTCTATTTCTTCGGCTTCGCCTTTTCCCAGCTCGCCTGCGGGCCGCTGTCCGACGCCTACGGGCGGCGGCCGGTCGCCCTGGCCTTCTTCGTCACCTACGTCCTGGGCAGCGTGGTGGCGGCCCTGTCGGGCACCATCGAGTGGCTGCTGATCGGGCGGGCCTTGCAGGGCATCGGGGCGGCGGCGGGGATCGCCATCTCCCGCGCCATCGTGCGCGACCAGTTCACCGGCCAGCGGTCGGCGCGCATCCTGAACCTGATCGGGCTGATGCTGGCCGTGGTGCCGGCGGTGGCGCCGACGCTGGGCGGGGTGATCCTGGGCACGGTGGGCTGGCACGCCATCTTCATGGTGATGACGCTCTACGGCCTCGCCGTGCTGATGGTCTTCGCTGTCGGCACGGCGGAGACCAACCGGACGCGCGACCGCTCGGCGGCGCGGCCCGGCCCGGTGATCCGCAACTACCGCACACTGCTGACCGACCGGCGCTTCATGCGGGCGGGGCTGGTGCTCGGCACGACGCTGGGCGGCCTCTACACCATGGCGGCGCTGCTGCCTTTCGTGATGATCGAAGGGGTGGGGCTGAGCCCGACCGTCTTCGGCTTCGCCATGCTGCTGCAGACCGGCTCCTACACGCTGGGGGCGACCCTGGCGGGGCGGCTGCTGCGCCGGGTGGACGCGATGCGGCTGATCCCCTATGGGCTGGTCTGCGTGGCCGTGGGCGGGCTCGGCTTCGCCCTGGCGCCCCTGACCGGCGAACCGACCGTGGCGAGCGTGATGGGGCCGACCGCCGTCTGGGCCTTCGGCATCGCCCTGGTCATGCCCGGCGCCACCAGCGACGCCCTGGCCGGATTCCCCCGGATGGCCGGGGCGGCGTCGGCGCTGATCGGCTTCATGCAGATCGGCGGCGGGCTGGCCGGCACCGCGGTGGCCGCGCTGTTCGCCGATCCCTACACCGCGACGACGGCCATCATGCCGGGCTTCGCCCTGCTGTCGCTGCTGTCCTACGCGCTGCTGCGCGTGCCGGCGTCCCGGCGCGGCCACCCGGCCGAGCCCGCCCGACCGGAGGATCTGGAGGTCGCCGTGGACCCCGCCGCCCTGGTCGGCGCCGGCGGGGAGGAGATCGAGGAAGCGCTGCACCAGCGCCGGACTTCCGGCCGCAAGGGAGGCTGAAGACGGGCTTCGGCGTCCGGGATGCCTCAGGCGGCGCAGGAATGCGGCCGGACGCGAATTTTACCTCGCTTCTGAAGATGCGGGGCGGTAGATAAGTGGTCCCGGTCCGCAAATATGGGTTCGTGGCGCGGCCGGACAGGCTTCGGAGCGTCCATGAGCGATTCAGAATTCCACCGGATCAAGCGGCTTCCGCCCTACGTCTTCGCCGAAGTGAACGCCATGAAGGCGCGAGCCCGAGCTGCCGGCGAGGACATCATCGACCTCGGCATGGGCAACCCGGACCAGCCGACGCCCCAGCACATCGTCGATAAGCTGATCGAGGCCGTGCGCGATCCCAAGACGCACCGCTACTCGAACTCCCGCGGCATCCCCGGCCTGCGCAAGGCGCACGCGGCCTATTACAAGCGCCGCTTCAACGTGGACGTCGATCCGGAGTCGGAGTGCATCGTCACCATCGGGTCGAAGGAAGGGCTGGCCAACCTCGCCCAGGCGATCACCAGCCCCGGCGACATCATCCTGGTGCCGAACCCCAGCTACCCGATCCACCCCTTCGGCTTCATCCTGGCCGGGGCGTCGGTGCGCCATCTGCCGGTGGGGCAGGCCAACGGCACCTCCACCGACATCGACAGCTTCATGAACATGCTGGAGCGCGCCGTGCGCCACAGCGTGCCGAAGCCGCTGGCGCTGGTGCTGAACTACCCGTCCAACCCGACGGCGGAGGTGGTGGGGCTCGACTTCTACCGCCCGATTGTCGAGTTCTGCCGCAAGCACGGCATCTACATCCTGTCCGATCTGGCCTACGCCGAGGTCTTCTTCGACGGTGACCCGCCGCCCTCGATCCTGGAGATCCCGGAGGCGCGCGAGGTGGCCGTCGAGTTCACCTCGATGTCGAAGACCTACTCGATGGCCGGCTGGCGCATCGGCTTCGCCACCGGCAACAAGAAGCTGATCACCGCGCTGGCCCGCATCAAGTCGTACCTGGACTACGGCGCCTTCACGCCGATCCAGGTCGCCGCGACCGCCGCGCTGAACGGCCCGCAGGAGTGCGTGGAGCAGGTGCGCACCATGTACCGCCAGCGCCGCGACGTGATGATCGAGGGTCTGGCCGCCGCCGGCTGGACGGTGCCGAGCCCCTCGGCCTCGATGTTCGCCTGGGCGCCGATCCCGGAGCCCTTCGCCCATCTCGGCTCGCTGGAATTCTCCAAGCTGCTGCTGCAGGAGGCCAAGGTGGCCGTGGCGCCGGGCATCGGCTTCGGCGAGTACGGTGACGGCCATGTCCGTCTGGCGCTGGTGGAGAACGTCCACCGCATCCGTCAGGCGACCCGCAACATCAAGGAGTTCTTCCGCTCCAACGCCGCCGGTGCGGCGGCGAGCAAGGACCCGGCGGCGCGTGCCGCCCTCCTCGACCCGGAGAAAGCGAAAGTCTGATGTCCGACTCCCACAAAACAGGCCCCCTGAAAATCGCCGTCGCGGGCCTGGGCACGGTCGGCGCGGGCGTTCTGAAGCTTCTGGAGAAGCAGGCCGACCTGATCGAGCAGCGCTGCGGCCGCCGCATCGAGGTGGTCGCGGTCAGCGCCCGCTCGCGCGGCAAGGACCGCGGCGTCGACCTGTCCAAGGCCGAATGGTACGACGACCCGGTGGCGCTCGCCGCCCATCCCGGCGTGGATGTGGTGGTGGAGCTGATCGGCGGGTCCGAGGGGCCGGCGAAGGAGACCGTCGAGCTGGCGCTGGAGCGGGGGCGCCACGTCGTCACCGCCAACAAGGCGCTGCTCGCCCATCACGGCACCGCGCTCGCGGCCAAGGCGGAGGCCGCCGGCCTCGCCATCGGCTTCGAGGCGGCGGTGGCCGGCGGCATCCCGATCATCAAGGGGCTGCGCGAGGGGCTGGCGGGCAACCGGGTGTCGGAGGTGCACGGCATCCTCAACGGCACCTGCAACTACATCCTGACGGAGATGCGCACCACCGGCCGCGACTTCGCGGACGTGCTGGCCGATGCGCAGAAGCTTGGCTACGCGGAAGCCGACCCGAGCTTCGACATCGACGGCGTGGACGCGGCGCACAAGCTGGCGATCCTGACCTCGGTGGCCTTCGGCACCCCGGTGGACTTCAAGAGCGTCCATGTCGAGGGCATCCGCCACGTTTCCGCGGTGGACTTCGACTACGCCGACGCGCTCGGCTACCGGATCAAGCTGCTGGGCATCGCCCGTCGCACCGACCACGGGATCGAGCAGCGCGTGCACCCCTGCATGGTGCCGAAGGCGGCCCCCATCGCGGCGGTTGACGGCGTGTTCAACGCCGTGATCGCCCAGGGCGACTTCGTGGACCGCGTGCTGTTCGTCGGCCGCGGCGCCGGTGAGGGGCCGACGGCGTCGGCCGTCGTCGCCGACCTGATCGACATCGCCCGCGGGCGCTCCACCCCCACCTTCGGCGTCCCGGCTGCCCAGCTTTCCGAGGCGCAGCCGTCGCCGATGGAGGCCCGCCGGGGGTCGTACTACGTACGCCTGATGGTCGTGGACCGTCCCGGCGTGATAGCGGATGTCGCGGCGGCGATGCGCGACCAGAACGTCTCCATGGAGCAGTTCCTGCAGCGCGGGCGCGCCCCCGGCGAAGCGGTGCCGGTGGTCCTGACCACCCATGACACCGACGAGGCGGCCATGCAGCGCGCGCTTGCCACCATCGCCGCCAAGGAGTCGGTGGTCGAGCCGCCGCGCATGATCCGCATCGAACAGTTTTGACCGAACCATAGAAGAACCGAGCATCGATTCGGGGGAGAACACCATGTCCGTTCATGTCGACCTGTCCGGTATGGACCGGAACCTGGCTCTGGAAGCCGTCCGCGTCACCGAGGCCGCCGCGCTGTCCGCGTCGTTGCTGATGGGCCGCGGTGACGAGAAGCTTGCCGACCAGGCCGCGGTCGACGCCATGCGCCAGGCGCTCAACACCCTCTACATCGACGGCACCGTCGTGATCGGCGAGGGCGAGCGCGACGAGGCGCCAATGCTCTACATCGGCGAGAAGGTCGGCGCCGGCATCGGCCGCGGGCCGAAGGTCGACATCGCGCTCGACCCGCTGGAAGGCACCACCATCTGCGCCACCGGCGGCCCGAACTCGCTGGCCGTCATCGCCATGGCGGACGAGGGTGGCTTCCTGAACGCCCCGGACGTCTACATGGACAAGATCGCCGTCGGCTCCGGCCTGCCGGAAGGCGTGGTCGATCTCGACGAGACCCCGGCCAACAACCTCAAGGCCCTCGCCAAGGCCAAGGGCACCGAGGTGCAGGAGCTGCTGGTCTGCATCCTGGACCGGCCGCGCCACGCCGAGCTGATCGCCCGTGTCCGTGAAGCCGGCGCGCGCATCATGCTGATCAACGACGGCGACGTGTCGGGCGTGATCGCCACCAGCCAGGCCGGCACCGGCGTTGACATGTATGTCGGCTCCGGCGGCGCGCCGGAGGGCGTTCTGGCCGCGGCGGCGCTGCGCTGCATCGGCGGTCAGTTCCAGGGCCGTCTGCTGTTCCGCAACGACGACGAGAAGGCCCGCGCCGCCCGCTGGGGCGTCAAGGACCTGAGCAAGAAGTACAGCCTGACCGAACTGGCCAGCGGCAACGTCATGTTCGCCGCGACCGGCGTGACCGACGGCGCCATGCTGCGCGGCGTCCGCCGCTTCCCCGGCGGTGCCACCACCCATTCGGTGATCATGCGCTCCAAGTCGGGCACCGTGCGCTACGTCGAGGCGCACCACAACCTGCAGCGCAAGCCCAGCATGGCCTGAGGCTGCTCAAAGAAAAAGGGGCGCGCGGTGGCCTGCCGCGCGCCCCTTTTCTTTTTCGGGGGTTATGAGCCCTTCCGTCGCCGTCCCTCGGCGTCGGCGGCCTTCATGGCGGCCAGGACACGCTGCGGGGTGATCTCGTGCGGCTCGTTGTGGATGGTCTCGCCCTCCGCGCAGGCCCGTTCCGCCGCCAGTAGCAGCCGCTCGTCCGACACGCCGGCAAGGCCGATCTCGGCCAGCGTCGTCGGCAGCCCCACCGCCTTGCAGAAGCCGTAGACCTCGTCCAACACCGCCGGCGGCCGGTCGGTCAGGATGAGCAGCGTCAGCGTGCCGAAGGCGACCTTCTCGCCGTGCCAATGATGGTGCGTTTCCTCCAGCGCGGTCAGGCCGTTGTGGACGGCGTGCGCCGCCGCCAGCCCGCCGCTCTCGAAGCCCAGCCCGCTCAGCAGCGTGTTGGCCTCCACGATGCGCTCCAGCGCCGGGGTGACCACGCCTTGCTCGCAGGCCGACTTGGCGAGCACGCCATACTCCAGCAGCGTGTCGTAGCACAGCCGGGCCAGCGCGAAGGCGGTCATCGGGCCGACGCGCCCGGTCATGTTGCCGCCGCGCTTGATGCGGCAATCCTCCGCCTCGAACCAGGTGGACAGGGCGTCGCCCATGCCGGAGACGAGGAAGCGCACCGGGGCGCTCGCCACCACACCGGTGTCGACCAGCACGAGGTCGGGGTTGCGCGGCAGCACGAGGTAGCGCTTGAAGGCGCCCTCCGGCGTGTAGATCACCGACAGCGCGCTGCACGGCGCGTCGGTCGAGGCGAGCGTCGGAACGATGGCGGTGCGCGCGTCCAGTGCGTGGGCGACCGCCTTGGCGGTGTCGAGCGCCTTGCCGCCGCCGATGCCGACGACGACGTCGGCGCCCATGGCGCGGGCGAGGCCGGTCAGCCGCTCGATCTCCTCGTCGGAGCATTCGCCGCGGAATTCCTGGATGTCCATCTCGACGCGCCCGGCGGCGGCGTCGACCAGCCGGCCCTTCAGCGACTTCAGAACGAAGCCGTCGGTAACGGCCAGGACCTTGTTGCCCAGCCGGGCCAGATCCTCGCCCAGGCTGTCGAGGGCGCCGTTGCCCTGGACGTAGCGGGCCGGAAAGATCGCGGTGGTGATCATGATTTCCTCCTCCGCGTGGTGATGACCGCAGTGGAGCAGGACATTTCCCCACCCGCAATGACCTGCCTCAAGTTGCGGTGCGGCAAGGGCTCCTGCCACCTTTGCGTACAGAGGCGAAGACGACGGGCCGACCAGGGCGCCCCATCCGCTGGCCCGCTTGTCCCCCATCTGCTATGGCTTCGGCCTTCCCGATCCGTGGCATTCTGGGCAGCATGACCGACACCGTTCCTCCCTTCCTGAACGTCGCCCATTCCCTGTCCGGCAAGCGTTGGCAGGCGCGGCCCTACGACGAGCGGCTGGCCTGGGGGCTGGCGCAGGGGCGGGGGCTGCCGGAGATCGTCGGGCGGGTGCTCGCCGCCCGCGGGGTGACGGAGGAGGCGTGCGACGGCTTCCTGAACCCGACGCTGAAGGCGCTGCTTCCCGACCCCTCCCGCTTCCGGGACATGGACATAGCGGCGGAGCGCATCGCCCGCGCCGTCATGGATGGCGAGCCGGTGGCCGTCTTCGGCGACTACGACGTGGATGGCGCCACCTCCTCCGCGCTGCTGCGGCGCTTCTTCCGGGCGGTGGGGGCCGACCTGCGGATCTACGTGCCCGACCGCCTGAAGGAGGGATACGGCCCCAACGGTCCGGCGTTGCTGCGGCTGAAGGCCGAGGGCGTGCGGCTGGTGGTGACGGTGGACTGCGGAATTTCCGCCTTCGCGGCGCTGGAGGCGGCGGCGGAGGCCGGGCTGGACGTGGTGGTTCTCGACCATCACGCGGCGGAACCACGCCTGCCGCCGGCCATCGCCCTGGTCAACCCGAACCGGCTGGATGAGGACGGCACCTACCGCACGCTGTGCGCGGCGGGGGTCACCTTCCTGGCCGTGGTGGCGGTGAACCGGGCGCTGCGCAACGCCGGATTCTACGCGGGCCGCAACGAGCCGAACCTGATGGAGTGGCTCGACCTCGTGGCGCTGGGAACGGTGTGCGACGTGGTGCCCCTGACCGGGCTGAACCGGGCGCTGGTCGCGCAAGGGCTGAAGGTGATGGCGCGGCGCGCCAACCCCGGCCTGTCCGCCCTGGCCGACGTCGCCGGGGTCAAGGAGAAGCCGGACGCCTACCACGCCGGCTTCGTGCTCGGCCCGCGGGTCAACGCGGGCGGGCGCGTCGGCGCGTCGGACCTCGGGGCGCGGCTGCTCTCCACCGACGACCCCATGGAGGCGATGGAGCTGGCCCAGAAGCTGGAGGCCCACAACGCCGAGCGCCGCGCGGTGGAGCAGGGCGTGCTCGCCGACGCCATGGCCCGGCTGGAGGAGCACGCCGACGAGCTGGCCGAACTGGTCTTCGTGGCGGGGGAGGGCTGGCACCCCGGCGTGATCGGCATCGTCGCCAGCCGCCTGAAGGAGCGCTACAGCCGCCCCGCCTGCGTCATCGCCCTGGAGGAGGGGATGGACGGCACGGTGATCGGCAAGGCTTCGGGCCGCTCGGTGCGCGGGGTCGATCTGGGGGCGGCGGTGATCGCCGCGCGGCAGGAAGGGCTGCTGATGGCCGGCGGCGGGCACCGCATGGCAGCCGGCTTCACCGTGGCGGGGGACAAGCTGGCTGACCTACAAGCCTTCCTGACCGGCCGCGTCGCCGAGCAGGTGGCCGCAGTCCCGTTGGTGCCGACGCTGGAGCTGGACGGCGCGCTGTCCGTGGGTGCGGCAAACACATCCCTGGTGGACCGCCTGAACCAGCTCGGCCCGTTCGGCACCGGCAACGCGGAGCCGCGCTTCGCCGTCACCGACGCCCGCGTGGTGCGGGCGGACGTGGTCGGGGCGAATCACGTCCGCTGTATTCTCCAGGGCGGCGACGGCGCCCGGCTGAAGGCCATCGCCTTCCGCGCGCTGGACAGCGAGATGGGAAAAGCCCTGCTGATGGGCCGCGGATCGCCCTTCCACATTGCTGGCGTCCTGCGCATCGACCGCTGGAACGGGGCGGAGGGAGTCCAGCTCCTGATCGACGACGCCGCACCCTCCCAAACCATGTGAATGCAAACAAATTCGGCTCGGGGATGATGCATAGGCGGCATACGCGAACGAGGTAGAAAGGAGTTGGAAAAAACGCTTGCGCTCGACCCGTCATCCCATTAGTAATCCCGCCACGCCAACGACGTCCCCATCGTCTAGAGGCCTAGGACACCGCCCTTTCACGGCGGCGACAGGGGTTCGAATCCCCTTGGGGACGCCACCTTCTCACAGGTTGGCACCGGTTTCGAAAGCTCAGCCCTTGGCTGAGCTTTTGTCGTTTCAGGCGTCATTTGTCCGGCGCCTTTGCCGGCTGCGGGCGACCCGTTCGTCGTGATGCCGTCGTTGGCCTCTCCCGCCCGTCGAAATAGCGCCAAGGGGCGGTTTCCAGGGGTGGCCCCGTGGACTAACGTTCCTCACGCCCTTCGACGGGGCCAAGGGAACGGGAGACATCCATGACCATTCCGACGACACGCCTTCCTTCGGGAACCGCCGTTCCGGTGCTCGGCCAGGGCACCTGGTACATGGGCGAGGACAGCCGCGACCGCGCGCGGGAAGTGGCGGCGCTGCGGCTCGGCCTTGACCTCGGCATGACGCTGATCGACACGGCGGAGATGTACGCCGACGGCGGGGCGGAGGAGGTGGTCGGCGAGGCCATCGCCGGGCGCCGCGACGAGGTGTTCCTGGTCAGCAAGGTGCTGCCGATGAACGCCAGCCGCCGCGGCACCATCGCGGCCTGCGAACGCAGCCTGAAGCGCCTGCGCACCGACCGCATCGACCTCTACCTGCTGCACTGGCGCGGCAGCCACGACTTCTCCGAAACGATTGCGGCCTTCGACACGCTGATGCGCGACGGCAAGATCGGCCAATGGGGCGTCAGCAACCTGGATCTTCAGGACATGGAGGAGTTGGTCGGCGCGCCGGGCGGGAAGGGGGTACAGACCAACCAGCTCCTCTACAACCTGACGCGCCGCGGCATCGAGCACGACCTGCAGCCCTGGTGCCGTGGGCGAGGCATCCCGATCATGGCCTATTCGCCGATCGAGCAGGGGCGGATGCTGCGCCATCCGGAGCTTTGCCGCGTCGCCGACCGGCACGGCGCGACGCCGGCCCAGGTCGGGCTGGCCTGGCTGCTGCGCCAGGACGGGGTGATCGCCATCCCGAAGGCGTCGGACCCCGCTCATGTCCGCGACAACCGGGCGGCGACCGATTTGCGGCTCGACGAGCAGGATCTCGCGGACCTCGACCGGTCCTTCCCACCTCCTCGCGGCCCCCGCCCGTTGGAGATGCTGTAGCGCGGCGAAGCGCCGCGCTTGCGGTGGCGGACTCGATTTCCCTGGCCGAACGGCCTATGTATGCTGCATTGCGGAATCAGGCATGCCTGGGTCCGCTTTCGGCTCATCCGGGAATCGAAGCATGCTCGCCATCGTTCTTCTGTCCATGCTGCTGTCGGGCTTCGCCATCGTCGTGGCGCGGATTCTGACCGTCGAGGTCGCCGCCGCCGGCATGCCGGTCCGCGATCCCTGGTCGCCCCGGCATCTCCGCCGGGTGAAGAAGGCGCGCAAGGCGCAGGAGGAGATCGAGGGCGGCCCGTCCTGGGCGTCGTTCCCGCGCGGACTCTGACTTTTTCCGCAACGTTCGTTTTCCCACAAGCAAATCGGGCCGGGAAATTTCCCGGCCCGATCGCGTTCGGGTGCTGATGGTGCGTCCGGTGCCTTACTGGGCCGGCTCCGCCGCCAGCTTCGAGGCCGGCAGGGTCTCGGTGATCTGGCGGGCACGCATCGGCTTCAGGACGAAGATCGCCAGCAGGGCGGCAATGCCGTTCACCGCGGCGGCGAAGAAGAACACCGCCTGCCAGCTGCCGGTCGAGGCGACCGCCACGTTGGCGAAGGGAACGACCAGCGACGCGGTGCCCTTGGCGGTGTAGAGCAGGCCGGCGTTGGTGGTGGCGAACTTCGAGCCGAAGGAGTCGCCGCACAGCGCCGGGAACAGGCTGTAGATCTCACCCCAGGCGAAGAACACCAGACCCGTCAGGATGACGAAGGCGACGGGGTTGTGGCCCCACTGGTTCAGCGCCAGGATGCCGACGCATTCCAGGGCGAAGGCGATGAACATCGTGTTCTCGCGGCCGATATGATCCGACACCCAGCCGAAGAAGGGGCGGGTGACGCCGTTCAGCACGCGGTCGATCGACAGGGCGAAGGTCAGCGCCGGCAGGGTCAGGCCCATGATGCTGACCGGCACGCCGTCCAGGTGGAAGTCCTTGGCGATCGGGCCGAGCTGCGCGGTCGCCATCAGGCCGCCCGCCGCAACCATCACGAACATGGCGTACATGACCCAGAAGACCGGAGTCTTCAGCATCTGGACCGGGGTGTAGCTCTCACGGGTCTGCGACACCGACGAGCGGGTGACCTCCGGAACCTGTCCCTTCTTCGGCGACGCCAGGAACCAGGCCAGCGCGAGGATCACCGCGCCCTGGCCGATGCCGAAGGTCAGGAAGGTGGCTTGATAGCCCGAGGAGTGGATCATGTTGGCGATCGGCACGACTGTCAGGGCCGAGCCGGCGCCGAAACCGGCGGCGGTCAGGCCGGCGGCGAGGCCGCGGCGGTCGGGGAACCACTTCAGCGCGTTGCCGACGCAGGTGCCGTAGACGCCGCCGGCCCCGATGCCGCCCAGCGCCGCGCCGAGATAGAGCATGGCGAGCGAGTCGGCCACCGAGTTGACCGCCCAGGCCACGGCGCACAGCACGCCGCCGATCAGGACGACGATTCGCGGGCCGAACTTGTCGACGAACCAGCCTTCGACGGGAACCAGCCAGGTTTCCATGACGACGAAGATGGTGAAGGCCACCTGGATGGCCGCACGGCCCCAGCCATGCTTCTGGTCGATGGGCTCGACGAACAGAGTCCAGCCATACTGCAGGTTCGCGATCATCGACATGCAGATGACGCCGATGACGAGCTGGAACCAGCGGCCACCGAGGGGCCCCTTCGGGGCCTCCGTAAGGGCTTGGTGCATTTCTCTCCTCCTAGGAGCGATCTTTTGTGAAGCGGTCTTTTGCTTTTTTGAGTCGGGTTGTTTTTGTTCTGATTTTTTGACCGGAGGCTTCCCCGTGGTGTGCCGGGTTCGTCTCCATCGCCTTGGCTTGACCGTGGAACCCGCCGCTTGGTGTGGGCGGCTTAAGCTCCCGGAATGAGCGTTCTTGGCATTAGTGATATGGTATGCCAGATACAGTTTTCGGCGCAAGCTGTTTGTCAGCGTAACAAACAGACTCGGCGTGCGAGGACCGGCCTGACACCTTCGGAAACGTGGATGGCCCTTGTAAAAATAGGGACTTAGGACGCTTCGCAGCTGGCGGTGCTGACGGTCCGTCAGTAAAGCGATTTGGACCATTCTGGTATCTGGTATACATATAAGGCAAGAGCGCGCGTCGACTCGGGATGGCATGCGGCTTCCGCGCCGTCACGCGATCGACCAGATTCAAATCATCGCTACAGGGGAGGAGAGGACTCGATGACCACCGCCATTTTCACCCACCCGGACTTCCTGGCGCACGACACCGGACCGGGGCACCCGGAGCGTCCGGAGCGAATCGCCGTGGTGTGGGAGGTTCTGGACCGCGACGAGTTCCGCGATCTGCCGCGCTTCGAGGCCCCGGAAGCGGAGGTCGAGCAGCTGCGCTGGGTGCATGACCCGGCCTATGTCGACGCCGTGCTGAACGCGGTTCCGGACAGCGGGCATGTCCGGCTGGACGCCGACACCGTGCTGTCGCCCACCTCGCGCTCGGCGATCCTGCGGGCCGCCGGCGCGGTCTGCGCGGCGGTGGACGCGGTGTTGGACGGGACGGCGAAGAACGCCTTCTGCGCCGTCCGCCCCTGCGGCCACCACGCGGAGCCGGCCCGCGCCATGGGCTTCTGCGTCTTCAACAACGTGGCGGTCGGCGCCGAGCATGCCCGCAAGCGGCGCGGCCTGACCCGCGTGGCCGTGGTCGATTACGACGTGCACCACGGCAACGGCACCCAGGCGATGTTCTGGGACGACGCCGACCTGTTCTTCGCCTCGACCCACCAATCGCCGCTCTACCCCGGCACCGGCTCGATGCGGGAAACCGGTGTCGCCGACAACATCGTCAACGCGCCGCTGCCTCCCAACGCTGGGACGGTGGAGTTCCGCCAGGCCATGGAACGCCGCATCCTCCCCGCGCTGGAGGAATTCCAGCCGGAACTGATCCTGATCTCCGCCGGATTCGACGCCCACACCCGCGATCCCCTGGCATCGCTGAACTTCACCGGCCCGGACTTCGAGTGGGCGACCCGCAAGCTGGTCGAGGCGGCGGACCGGCTGTGCGGCGGCCGCGTCGTGACGGTGCTTGAAGGCGGCTACGACGCGGTGGGGCTGGCCGAAGGCTGCGCCGCGCATCTCCAGGCCCTGATGCGCGCCTGAACGAAGCCCGGACGGCGTAGCGCTGGGTGATTTCGAGGGACTTTGCGCAGCTGCGTCAGAAGGCCAGTTGCTTCCCGCACGGATTATCTGGTATACCAAATACCAGAGAGACGAACAGAGTCCCTCGCACACACAAAAAAACGGGAGTTACGCACGATGGACCAGCGGATCGCCGAACAGAACGCCGCTCAGAACGCAGCCGGCCAGCCCACCATCGAGATCACCATTGCAAAGAGTGACGCCGACATCGCCGACAGCTACGCGGTGGTGAAGGAACTGCGCACCCACATGACCGACGCCGACGCCTACGCCGCCCAGATCCGCCGCCAGATGGAGGACGGCTACAACATGGCGCTCCTGCGCATCGATGGCGAGGTGGCCGGCTGCGGCGGCTTCCGCGTCCACGAGACGCTGTCGCGCGGTCGCTATATGTATGTTGAGGACCTCGTCACCTCGCCGAAGCACCGCTCTTTCGGTCTGGGCGACAAACTGTTCGATTGGCTGGCCGCCCAGGCCCGCGAAAAGGGCTGCGCACAGATGGAAATCATCTCCGGCGTCCAGCGCGGCGACGCGCACCGCTTCTATCACCGCAAGCGCATGACGGTTAAGGCGTTCCAGCTCGTCCTTCCGCTCACCTGATCCCGCACACCGGATGGACCCGCGAACCGGGCGTCCGGACGGGCCGGGCGTCCGGTTTTCCATGCTCGAACTTTCGTTGGAAAACCCAGGATTTTCGCCCGATTCCGGATCATGCCCCTCCCTCGACAGGGTCTATTTTGCCAGTTGACATCTGGTATCTGGTATACCAAACTCCGTATTTGTTCGGTGTGCTGATTGATTGGGGTTACTGCAAAGGCTGCGCAGCGCGTGGCCGATAATTGGGGGAGAGGAAACGGGTTATGAAGATCTGCATCTTTGGGTCCGGGGCCATCGGCGGGTATCTGGGTGTGCGTCTCCACCAGGCCGGCGCGGATGTCAGCCTCGTGGCGCGCGGCGCCCACCTCACGGCCATGCGTGAGAACGGCGTGAAGCTGATCGTCGGCGAGGAAGAAACGGTCGTCCGCCCCCGCTGCACCGACAACGCGGCGGAACTCGGCCCGCAGGACTACGTCATCATCGGTCTGAAGGCCCACTCCGTTCCCAGCGTTGTCGACGCCATCCAGCCGCTGATTGGCAAGGACACCGCCGTGGTCACCGCGGTCAACGGCATCCCCTACTGGTACTTCTACAAGAACGGCGGCGAGTTCGAAGGCCGCGTGCTCGACACCGTCGATCCGGGCGGCATCCAGTGGAACGGCCTTGGGCCGGAGCGCGCGATCGGCTGCGTCGTCTACCCCGCGACCGAGGTCGTCGAACCCGGCGTCATTCAGCACATCTATGGCGACAAATTCTCGCTGGGCGAGCCGGACGGCACCCAGTCCGACCGCGTGAAAAAGCTCAGCGCGGCGATGGAGGCGGGCGGCCTTCGCGCCCCGGTGCTCGACCGCATCCGCGACGAGATCTGGCTGAAGCTGTGGGGCAATCTCTGCTTCAACCCGATCAGCGCGCTCACCCACGCCACGCTCGACGTCATCTGCTCCGATCCGGAAACCCGCGCCGTCGCCAAGGCGATGATGCTGGAGGCCAAGGAGATCGGCGACCGTCTGGGCGTCCATTTCCGGGTGGATGTGGAGCGCCGCATCAACGGCGCCGGCGCCGTCGGCGCGCACAAGACCTCCATGCTTCAGGATCTGGAGCGCGGCCGTCCGATGGAGATCGACGCCCTGCTGTCGGTGGTCCAGGAGATGGGCCGCATGGTCGGCGTGGCGACCCCGACCATCGACGTGGTCCTGGCGCTCGTCCGCCAGCGCGGCGAGGTCGCCGACTGCTACACCCGCCCGCAGCGGGCATCGTCCGAGGCCGCCCCCGCGGTCGCCGCCCAGTAGGGCGGACACCGTCCGGCCCCGCACACAGAAACCAACGCCCCCAACGACGAAGCGAAGCAACGCCGAGGGGCCGGACAATCGCTTCACAGGAGGAGCGTCATGAGGGTTGAAGACATTCTCCGCCGGAAGGGGACGCGCATCGGAACGGTGCGCATCAACGAGACCGTGGAAACGGCGTTGCGTCTCCTGAAGGCGGAAAACACCGGCGCGCTGGTGGTCAAGGACGTCTGCCGGACCGAGGGCAATACGGTCGTCGGGGTGATTTCTGAACGCGACATCGTGCGTGGATTGACCGACCGCGGGCCGGGTATCCTGTCCCTGCCGGTCACGTCGGTGATGAGCAATCATCCCGTCTGCTGCACGCCCGGCGATTCCGTCCGTCACGTGCTCCAGCTGATGGACGAGCACACTGTCCGCCACATTCCCGTCCTGGACGGCGCCTCGCTGGTCGGCGTGGTCAGCGTGCGCGATTTGATCAAGGCGCAGCTCGACGCCGCCCCGCCGGACGCCGAGCCGGGCGAGATCGTCAACTATCCCGTCGCCGCGGCCCAGTGACGGACGACGGCACCTTGGACAGCGTTCAAGGTTAGCCTTCCCATGACGGCAGCGGTGGTCGGGAGGCGGTCACCCGCATCCATCCCGGGTGACCGCTCCGCCGCCCTGCGGGCCTGACGCCGGACCACGCCTCGTCGCTGGCCGGCACCGACATCATTCGAGAATTTGACCGGCGGGCCGCCCGCCGAGGCCGCCCGCCGTCGAGGCCGGAGCGCTGACGCCTCGTCCTGCCGATTGCTTTGGGAGGCAATCAACAACCATGAAAATCGCCATACCCAGGGAGCGGCGCGCGGGCGAGAATCGCGTCGCGGCGTCTCCGGAGACGGTCAAGAAACTCAAGGCCCTCAGCCTGGAATTGGTCGTGGAGACCGGGGCCGGTCTGGGCTCGAACCTGCCGGACCGGGTCTATCAGGACGCCGG
>NZ_JAEPIV010000025.1:0-74730 GCF_016632405.1 Azospirillum aestuarii | reverse complement strand
GGTCCGTCCGGTCCGCAGGCAGGCGGTAAGCTCGCGACGCAATGCTCCTCGGCCTTGAATGAACAGGGCCTGATAAATGGCCTCATGGCTGATGCGCATCGTCGGGTCCTCTGGAAAATCGAGCCGCAGGCGCCGGGCGATCTGTTCGGGGCTCCACGCCTTGGCCCACCGCCGGTCCTGCCGACGCCCATGACGGCGAGCTTTCCAGGTCACGGCCGGCCCAGGGATCGCCACGCCGTCCGGGGCAACCACCGCGCCGGCCAGACGCTCCTGCACGTAGTCGCGCAGGACTGGATTGACTACGAGCTTGGCCGGTTTAGGCCGGCGCGCCGAACGGTCGGCGTGCCACTGCGCGGTCGTCGCCCGATATTCCAACCCTCCCCCGCGGGTGGCGGCATTGCGCCGCAGCTCGCGGGAAATGGTCGAGGCCGCTCGGTCCAGTTGGCGAGCGATCTCCCGCACGCCGAACCCCTGGGCTCGCCGCAGCGCGATCTCCTCCCGCTCCGCAAACTGCAAGTACCGTTCTGAAGGCAGCTTTGCCGATGATGCAAACCCCGCTGGTGGCATACCCCCCGCCTCTCGGAACCACCGCGTCCCCACCGCGGGCGACACCCCGGCCAGAGATGCCGCATCCTCGCTCGCTTGTCCCGTCGCAATCGCCGCCCAAAACCGCCGACGATCCTCACGCTGTGCTGAGGGGGGCCGGCCAGGTGACCGCTGAGGAGCCCGCCCAGACCGATCCGATCGCCGCTTCCGTGTCTTCATCGCAACCTCCTGCATCAGGCTGTTGCGACGACCGCTTGAATCCGCCCGCGGCTTGGTCGCCGGAGGCCAGGGGGCCGCCGCCGGCTGTGTGGGGAGCTGCGGCGGCCCCCCTGTCCGGCCGCGTCGGCGCCAGTTACGCAGCACCGAAGGCTGGATATCCAGCTCCTTGGCAATGTGCTCCAACGGCCGACCACTGCTCTCCAGCAGGGCGACCGCCTCTTGCTTGAACTCGTCCGTGAAGAAGCGCCGTCCCTTCGTCATCATTCACCTCTCCGCTCCCAGCCGGAGCTTAGCAGAGGTGTCCACTGAATCGAGGGAGAGCCATCTTACCCCTCCTCCTGATCCCATTGCCATATTGGTGGACATCACCAACCCGATGCTGGTGCTCAACACGGTGGCAACCGATGCGTACGAGAGGCTGGAGAGCTACAATGCCAACGACACCATCCAGGGCCTGGGCGGGGTCGATTCCATATATGGCTATGGCGGCGACGACCTGTTCTACGGCGGCGCCGGCAACGACACGCTGGCCGGCGGGCCGGGCAACGACATCTACCGGTTCGCACCCGCCGGCATCCGGTACGACGAGCATTTCCTCCGAAGCCTATCCGCAGATCGATGCGGTCATCACCGCCCCGTGGCGGTGATGACCGCCGCGGCGTCTCCCGTGCGGCGAGCCGGGCGCCATCGCCACGACCGTCTCCCGGCGGACGATGCGCAAGGTGATCGCGTTGACTTCCGCCCAAGCCGCTCCTATAGGTGGCAAGATCGCGTTCGCTCAACTCTTGTGGGTCGAGCAGGGGCCAGCGCTCCTCGTCTCAACCGGGGCCGTCTTCCGATGCAAGATCTCAGCTCCCGAGCCGCCGTCCTGAGAGGCCTCATCGCTCGACTGCAAGGCCCAGCCGGAACCGGCGAGGCGCTGAGGGAAATTTCGGAAAGCTGCGACGCCGCACGCGCGGCGGGTTTGGGAAGCGACGCTGCGGCGATGGAGACGCTGGACGCCGCGACCGCCGGTCTGGACCCCATTCTTCGGGAATCGGCATTGGCTCATGTTTCGGGCGATCTGCGCCGGTACGTGAACATCCTGAACATGCTGGACAATGTCCTGGACCTGGCGCCATTGGACGGCATCAACCAGATCTACTGGTCCATGCAGCGCCAGCTTTTCCTGATACGGATGGACATGGCGTCGGTTCCGGAGTTCCTGACCGGCCGGCTGCTCCCCTTTTACGAGCGATTCCTGCGACAGATATCCTCGCGGCTGGGGGCGGTGCCGGCCCCGCGTCGGGCGGGACGGCCGGACACGGGCAAGGTCGTCATCGTGACCAACCAGTTCCTGTCCGACCAGCACCAGCCATCGCGCGACCTCCTGCTGCTTGCGGTCCGGCTGCAGCGGGACCTCGGCCGGACGGTGCTGGTGCTCAACACCAACATGATGCCGGACCGCTATTACAGCCCGTTCGTTCCCCCCTTCGCCGCCGCCGTCGAGGAACGGCTGTCCGGCGAGCAGACGATGCGGTTTGAGGACGAGACGGTCCGCACGCTGTCTTCCACCGCACCCGGCATCGCCGCGGAGAAGGTGAACGGCTTCCTGACGGCCGTGGACGCCTTCGATCCGGATCTGGTGATCGCCTTCGGCGGTTCGGTCGTCGTCGCCGATCTTCTGGAGGGCGTGCGCCCGCTGCTGTGCATCCCCACCACGACCGGCCAGACCATCTCGCTCGCCGACATCGTGCTGGATTTCGGAGGTCGCGTGCCTCCCGCCGGTGAGGGGCGGCTGGCCCGCTCCTGGCGGCCTTTCCGCTTCGGCCTGTCGCTGCGCCGCAGCGGCGACACCGCCACGCGCGCGGAGTTTTCCATTCCGGATGCCGCGTTCGCCTGCATCGTCGTCGGCAACCGCCTGGACGCGGAGGTCGATGGCGATTTTCTGGAGCTTCTGGACCGGATTTTGGACGCGGTGCCGCAGGCGCTGGTGCTGTTCGCCGGGGGAGCGGAGGCCTTGCCCGGCCGGCTGTCCGGCCGCCGCCACGCCGCGCGGCTGCGCGGCCTTGGCCATGTCGATCGCATGGAGGCGCTGCTCCAGGTCTGCGATCTATTCCTGAATCCACGCCGCACCGGCGGCGGAGCGGGTGCGGCACAGGCGCTGGCCGCCGGACTGCCGGTGCTGTCCCATGCCGGCGGCGATGTGGCCAGCGTGGCCGGCCCCACCTTCCTGGTCGCGGATGACGGGGCATTCGTCGCCCGCGCCGCGGCTTTGGCGGCCGATCCGGCGCTGCTTGCCGCGGCGAGAGACGAGGCCCGTGCCCGCTTCGCGGTGGTGGAGCAGGAGGGCAGCAACCTGCCGCAGCTCGCCGCCTATATGGCCGAGGCGGTCGCGCTGTTCAGGAAGCCGGGGTAGACCGTGCGATTCCTTCTATGCGGACAAGGCACGTCCGAAATCCTGTGGTCGATCCATGCGGCCCTGGTGGATCTCGGCCATGAGTCCGTGTTGGCCTTGCCCGACATCACGCAGGACCTGATCGACCGGCGGGTCGACGTTCTGTTCGTTCTGAACCTGTTCGACATTCCGCGCCCGACGGTGGAGATGCTGCGCGCCTACATCGCCGGATACGGCGTGCCGCCGGCCGTCGTCCACATCTGTCTGAAGCATCCGCTTGAGGAAATCGGGGCACGCTCGACGGAACAGATCCGCGAAACCGACCGGTGGATGACGGAAAACGACATTTCCATGTGGTGCATGTGCCGGGGATCGGCGGAACAGTCCGCCCGGCTCGGCCTGACGCGGGTGTTCCACGAGCCGCTCGGTGTACATCGCTGGATCTGCACCAGCCCGGCGCAGGGCGGTTCCGTCGATCTGTACAAGCGGTGGATGTCGCACGGGACACCCGGCCTGCAACGCCATCCCTACGCCGCGATGAAGGGACCGTCCGACACGGGGGAGGCGGAGGCCCTGGTGCGGGGGCGCTGCCTCTATCTGGGGCAAGGCTGGCCGGGCCACATCGAATCCGGCCGCGAGCCGGTTCCCCCGGCGGTCCACCGCCATGCGGAAGCCGTGTCCGCCACGATGATGGAGCGGCCGACGCTGCACAGGCTGCAGGCCATGGACCTTTGCGGGCTGACGGAACGGTCGGCGGACCCGGCCTGGACGCTGGATTTCAACCGTGCCTTCACCATCGCCTTCGCCGTCGAGAACCGCCGCCGTTTCGCCCTCGCCTTCCGGCGCGGCTTCGGCGAGGTTTTCTCGCTTTGGGGCAATGGCTGGGAACGGTTTGGGATCGCTTCCGAACCGGTGTCATCCGCGCCACGCAACGCCTACCACGCCGCCGGAGCCTGCGTGGATTTCGGCAGCCTCGCCTACGATACGGCGATCTTCCCAAGGACGCTGGAAATCATCAAACGGGACGGGTTGCTGGTGAGCTGGCGGCACGCGGACACGGACCGGCTGTTCGGCCCGCATGAGGATGACCTGACCTTCACCGGCGAGGCGGACGCGCTTCAGGTCCTGTCGGCACTGGCCGGAGATGCCGACCGCCGCGCAAGGCTGCGGTCGGCACATCGGGACTGGGCCTTCGAACAGCTGGCCCTCACCGCCATCCTGCCGAGGATCATTGCGAGATTGCAGGACTGACCGGGTCCGTTGTTCATCGCCCGTGCGCATGGTGCGTCGCCACCGGGCTTCCTGGGCGCCGGATCGGTGCCCCTATTCGCTCAGCGCGAAGGCCACGGCGGCGGCGGCGTGGAGCGCCGTCGTGTTGAACATCGGGAATTCCGGCCGGTCGGTCTGATCGACGAGCAGGAAGATTTCCGTGCAGCCGAGGATCACCCCCTGCGCCCCTGCGGCGGCCAGCCGGTCGATGATCTCCAGGTATTGGGCTTTCGACTCGGGGCGCAGGTCGCGCCGCACCAGCTCGTCGAAGATGATGCGGTCCACCGTCGCCTTGTCGGGGTCGGACGGCACCATGATCTCGACCCCGAAGCGCTCCTCGTAGCGGCGGCGCAGGTCGTCGGAGAGCATCGTCGGCATGGTGCCCAGCAGGGCTACCCGCGACAGGCCGGCGGCCCGCATCGCCGCACCGGTCGGATCGGCGATGTGGATGAAGGGGGTGGTGCGCCCTTCCATGATCGGCTCGACCACGCGGTGCATGGTGTTCGACACGCACAGGATCACGTCGGCTCCGGCACGCTCCAGCGCGTCGACCTTGCCGGACAGGTAGCGGTGCGCGGCATCCCACTCGTTCCGGCGGACGAAATGCTCGATGTTGCCGAAATTGACGCTGACGATGACGATCTCGCCGTTGTCCCAGCCGCCGAACCGGGCGTTCAGCCCCTCGTTCAGCAGGCGGTAGTATTCGGCGGTGGCCTGGTTGCTCATGCCGCCGAGGACGCCGATGGTCTTCTGGGGCAGGGGCCGGGCGGTGGGCGTCGTCATGTCGTGATCCCGTCGGTTGAGGCCGCGGATGATAGGGCGGCCGTGGCGGATCGCCAACCGTTCAGGCCTTCTCCACGGTCCGCCCCTCCTGGGTGAATAGGTAGGGGACGAAGCTGCGATGGTGCTCGTCCACCGACAGCTGGCTGCCGATGGGCGGGAAGGCGCGCTGCTGGCAGTCGGTGCGCTCGCAGATGCGGCAGTTCACGCCGATGGGCACGGCGGCGGCCTCGTTGGAGGTGTCGATGCCGGCGGCGTAGACGATCTCGTTGGCGTGCGTCGCCTCGCAGCCGAGCCCGACGGCGAACTGGCGCGACGGCTTCAGATAGGCGCCGCCGCGCTTGGTCACCGTGCGGGCGATGCCGATGTAGGTGGTGCGGTCGGGCATGGTGGCGAACTGCACCAGGATCTTGCCGGGCTGGGCGAAGGCCTCGTGCACGTTCCACAGCGGGCAGGCGCCGCCGAAGCGCGCGAAGTGGAAGCGCGTGGCGGAATGGCGCTTGGTGATGTTGCCGGCCATGTCCACCCGCACGAAGTAGAAGGGCAGCCCCCGCGCCCCCGGCCGCTGCAGGGTGGACAGCCGGTGGCAGACCTGCTCGAAGCTGGCGCCGAAGCGGCTCTGCAATTGCTCCACGTCGTGGCGCAGCGCGCGGGCTTGGGCGGCGAAGGCGCGGTAGGGCAGGACCAGCGCCCCCGCGAAATAGTTAGCGAGCCCGACCCGGCAGATCGACCGCGCGTCCTCGCTGGAGAACTTCGCCTGGGCGACCCGTTCTTCGATCACGTCGCCGAAGCCGAGCAGGGCGATCTGGTGCGCCATGTGAAAGGCGCGGCTGGGGCCGTTCAGCAGGGCGGACAGGCGCAGCGTGCCGGTGCTGCCGTCATAGCTGCGCATGGCCGTCTCGCCGTCGTCGGCGACGATCTTCACACGCACGTCGTGCCGCCGCTTCAGGTAGGCGGCCAGCTCGTTCAGCAGGGCGCCGGAGTGGATCTTCTCCGTGTTCCAGAGATTTTCCGCAGCCTCGTCCAGCGGGCCGATGTAGTTGTTGCAGTAGTGGAAATAGTCGCGGACCTCCTCGTAGGGGAACTGCGGCCCGGCGAAGGCGTCGCTCGGTTCCTGGTTGGACAGGCTGTCGGCCAGCGACTGTACCCGCTCGTGAAGCTTCTGATAGGCTTGGTGCAGGCTCAGTACGCGGCGGGCCAGCTCCGGGCTGGAGCCGACGGCGCTGCGCAGCTCGGCGTTGGTCAGGGGCGCCCCGGCGAACAGCGGGTCGGCCAGGGCCTCGCGCAGGTCCGCGACCAGACGGCTGTCCTCGTCCTCGACGAAATTGGACAGGTCCACCTCGAACACGGCGGAGATCTTCAGCAGCACCGGCAGGGTCAGCGGGCGCTGGTTGTTCTCGATCTGGTTCAGGTAGCTCGGCGACAGATCCAGCGTCTTGGCCAGCGCCGCCTGGGTCAGTCCGCGCTGTTCGCGCAGGCGGCGGAGCTTGTAGCCGAGGAAGAGCTTCTGCATGGACCCGCCTATCACCCGAAGATTATGCCGAAGTGCATATTTGCAATCTTGGCAAACCGCGCGCTGCGTTTGCAAAGATGTTCGCAACTTCGCACATTTTTCCCGCCCGGCCAATTGCCCTGTTGCAAATCTTGTGAATAATCCAGGCGTTCCGGTGAGGGGACCGCTGCCACAAGGTTCGCAAGGTCCTCCGCCGCTCGCCAAAGTGGGAAACGCCTGATGCAAGAAATTCTGGCCAAGTTGGATGCCATGCGCTCCGGTGCGCGGCTGGGCGGCGGCGAAAAGCGCGTCGCCGCGCAGCACGCCAAGGGCAAGCTGACCGCGCGGGAGCGCATCGAACTCTTCCTCGACGAAGGCTCGTTCGAGGAGTTCGACATGTTCGTGCAGCACCGCTGCAACGACTTCGGCATGGAAGGCCAGAAGGTTCCCGGCGACGGCGTGGTCACCGGTCACGGCACGGTGAACGGGCGTCTCGTCTTCGTCTTCAGCCAGGACTTCACCGTCTTCGGCGGCTCGCTGTCGGAAGCCCACGCCGAGAAGATCTGCAAGATCATGGACCAGGCGATGAAGGTCGGCGCGCCGGTCATCGGCCTGAACGATTCCGGCGGAGCCCGCATCCAGGAGGGCGTGGCCTCGCTCGGCGGCTACGCCGAGGTGTTCCAGCGCAACGTCAACGCCTCGGGCGTCATCCCGCAGATCTCGCTGATCATGGGGCCGTGCGCCGGCGGTGCGGTCTATTCGCCGGCCATGACCGACTTCATCTTCATGGTGAAGGACAGCTCCTATATGTTCGTGACCGGCCCCGACGTGGTGAAGACGGTCACGCACGAGGTGGTGACGGCGGAGGAGCTGGGCGGGGCGATCACCCATTCCAGCAAGTCCGGCGTCGCCGACATGGCCTTCGAGAACGACGTGGAGGCGCTGCTCCAGCTCCGCCGCTTCATCGACTTCCTGCCGGCCTCCAACCGCGAGCGGGCGCCGGAGCGTCCCTGCACCGACCCGATCGACCGCGACGACCTGTCGCTCGACACGCTGGTGCCGGAGAATCCGAACAAGCCCTACGACATGAAGGAGCTGATCCTCAAGACGGTCGACGAGGGCGACTTCTTCGAGCTTCAGCCGGACTATGCCAAGAACATTATCATCGGCTTCGGCCGCATGAACGGCAGCACGGTCGGCATCGTCGCCAACCAGCCGATGGTGCTCGCCGGCTGCCTGGACATCGACAGCTCCAAGAAGGCCGCGCGCTTCGTGCGCTTCTGCGACGCCTTCGAGATTCCGATCCTGACCCTGGTGGACGTCCCCGGCTTCATGCCTGGCACCTCGCAGGAATACGGCGGCATCATCAAGCACGGCGCCAAGCTGCTGTTCGCCTACGCCGAGGCCACCGTGCCGAAGATCACCGTCATCACGCGCAAGGCCTACGGCGGCGCCTATGACGTGATGGCGTCCAAGCATCTGCGCGGCGACATCAACTACGCCTGGCCGTCGGCGGAGATCGCGGTGATGGGGCCGAAGGGCGCGGTGGAGATCATCTTCCGCGGCGACATCGGCGACACCGCCAAGATCGAGGCGCGCACCGAGGAATACCGGCAGAAGTTCGCCAACCCGTTCGTGGCGGCGTCGCGCGGCTACATCGATGACGTCATCATGCCGCACGGCACTCGCCGGCGCGTCATCAAGGCGCTGTCCATGCTGAAGAACAAGCAGCTCCAGAACCCCTGGCGCAAGCACGACAACATCCCGCTCTGAAGGCGCGCCGCCCCATGACGACCCTGTTCTCAAAGATCCTGATCGCGAACCGCGGCGAGATCGCCTGCCGCGTCATCCGCACGGCGCGCCGCCTGGGCATCAAGACGGTCGCCGTCTATTCGGACGCCGACAAGAACGCCCTGCACGTCGAGATGGCCGACGAGGCCGTCCACATCGGCGCCGCCCCCTCGGCGCAGAGCTATCTGCTGATCGACCGCATCGTCGACGCCTGCAAGAAGACCGGCGCCCAGGCCGTCCATCCCGGCTATGGCTTCCTGTCGGAGAAGCGCGAGTTCCAGGAGGCGCTGGCAGCATCCGGGATCGCCTTCATCGGCCCGGACGCCCACGCCATCCAGGCCATGGGCGACAAGATCGAGTCCAAGAAGCTCGCCAAGGCCGCGGGCGTCAGCACGGTGCCCGGCTATCTGGGCGTCATCGCCGACGACAGCGAGGCGGTGACCATCGCCCGCGACATCGGCTACCCGGTGATGATCAAGGCGTCGGCCGGCGGCGGCGGCAAGGGCATGCGCGTGGCCTGGAACGACGAGGAGGCCCGCGAAGGCTTCCGCTCGGCCCAGAACGAGGCGCGCTCCTCCTTCGCCGACGACCGCGTCTTCGTCGAGAAGTACATCCAGCAGCCGCGCCACATCGAGATCCAGGTGCTGGCGGACGGGCAGGGCACGGCGCTCTACCTGGGCGAGCGCGAATGCTCGATCCAGCGCCGGCACCAGAAGGTCATCGAAGAGGCGCCGTCGCCCTTCCTCGATGCCGCGACCCGCAAGGCGATGGGCGAGCAGGCGGTGGCGCTGGCCCGCGCCGTGGACTACAAGTCCGCCGGCACGGTCGAGTTCATCGTCGACGCCGAGCGCAACTTCTACTTCCTGGAGATGAACACCCGCCTCCAGGTGGAGCATCCGGTCACCGAACTGGTCACCGGCCTCGACCTCGTCGAGCTGATGATCCGCGTCGCGGCGGGCGAGAAGCTGACGCTTCGCCAGGAAGACATCCACCTGCATGGCTGGGCCATCGAGTCCCGCGTCTATGCGGAGGACCCCTTCCGCAACTTCCTGCCCTCCACCGGCCGGCTGACCCACTACCGTCCGCCGTCGGAGGACCCGCATGTCCGCGTCGACACCGGCGTCTACGAGGGCGGCGAGATCTCCATGTACTACGACCCCATGATCGCCAAGCTGTGCAGCTGGGGGTCGACGCGCGACGCCGCCATCGCCCGCATGCGCGAGGCGCTGGACCAGTATTACATCCGCGGCGTCAGCCACAACATCCCGTTCCTCGCCTCGCTGATGGCCAACCAGCGCTTCGTCGAAGGCCGGCTGACCACCAACTTCATCGCCGAGGAATACCCGACCGGCTTCCACGCCTCCGACCTGCCGCCGGAGGAGCCGGCGGTCCTGATCGCCGTCGCCGCGGTGATCCACCGCTGCCTGAACGACCGCGACATCCAGATCACCGGCAAGATGCCGGGCAACAAGATCCGGGTGCGCGACGACTGGGTCGTCGTGATGGACGGCACGCAGCATCCGGTCCATGTCCACCCGACGGATGGCAGCCCGCAGCGCATCGGCTACACCGTCGATCTCGAGGGCAGGCACCATGTGGTGTGGAGCGACTGGACGCTCGGCCAGCCGCTGTTCCGCGGTACGGTGAACGGCGCGCATGTCTGCGTCCAGGTGGACCGCGTCGGCGTCGGCTACCGCCTGTCCCACTCCGGCAGCCAGGCGCTGGTCAAGGTGCTGACTCCGAACGCGGCGCGGCTCGACGCGCTGATGCCGGTGAAGGCGCCGCCGGACATGTCGAAGTTCCTGCTGTCGCCGATGCCCGGCCTGCTCGTCTCGGTCGCCGTGACCGAGGGGCAGGAGGTCAAGGCCGGCGAGGTGCTGGCCGTGGTCGAGGCGATGAAGATGGAAAACATCCTGCGTGCGGCGCAGGATGGCACGGTGTCCAAGGTGCACGCGACGCCCGGCTCCAGCCTGGCGGTCGATCAGAAGATCCTGGAGTTCGCGTGAGCCAAGCGGGCTCCGACATATAGGGAAAGGTAAGGACGATGGCTTTCGCAAACACGCTTTCGCAGCGTGCCGCTTCGCTTCTCGAGACGGTCGCCCCGCGGGGCGGCCTGCTCACCGCCGCCACCGCGGCGGTTCTGGGCAGCCTGCTCCTGGCCGCCTCGGCCAAGGTGCAGGTGCCCTTCTGGCCGGTTCCGATGACGATGCAGAGCATGGTCGTCATCCTGCTCGGCATGGCCTACGGCAGCCGCCTCGCCACGGCGACGGTCCTGCTGTATCTGGCCGAGGGTCTGGCCGGCCTGCCGGTCTTCGCGGGTCCGGGCACCGGCCCGGCCTACATGATGGGGCCGACCGCCGGCTACCTGCTGGGCTTCGTCCTGGCCGCCGGCGTCACCGGCTGGCTGGCCGAGCGCGGCTGGGACCGCAGCCCGCTGAAGGCGGTTGGTGCTCTGGCGATCGGCCATGCCCTGCTGTTCGTTCCGGGCGTGGCCTGGATGGCCGTCCTGTTCGGCGGCGAGAAGGCCGTCGCGCTGGGCCTGACGCCGTTCCTCGCCGCCACGGTCCTGAAGACCGCGCTGGGTGCCGCGATCATGCAGGCCGCCTGGAAGGTCGTCACCCGCCGGTCGCAGGCGTAAGGTCGGGGTTGTACTTGCCCCCACCCTAACCCTCCCCCGCTGGGCGGGGGAGGGGACCAGTTCTCCCTCCCCTGCGTCAGCGGGGGAGGGCCGGGGTGGGGGCAAGCGCGCCACCCATTCATTGATCGTTCCAAATAATTGAACAACGCGGTGTCGAGGAGACGTCCCATGAGCGAGTTCCCGAAGAAGACCCAGGCCGACTGGCAGACCCTGGCCACCAAGGACCTGGGCGCCAACGGGACGCTCGAAGACCTCGTCTGGAAGACTCCGGAGGGTCTGGACGTCAAGGCGCTCTACACCGCCGCCGATCTGGAGGGTCTGGAACTGGACAGCCTGCCCGGCTTCCCGCCCTTCACCCGCGGCCCGCGCGCCACGATGTACGCGGTGAAGCCCTGGACGATCCGCCAATACGCCGGCTTCTCGACCGCCGAGGACTCCAACGCCTTCTACAAGGCGAACCTGAAGGCCGGGCAGATGGGCCTGTCGGTCGCCTTCGACCTCGCCACCCATCGCGGCTATGACAGCGACCACCCGCGCGTGGTCGGCGACGTGGGCAAGGCCGGCGTCGCCATCGACAGCGTCGAGGACATGAAGATCCTCTTCGACGGCATCCCGCTCGACAAGATGTCGGTGTCGATGACCATGAACGGCGCGGTGCTGCCGATCCTCGCCGGCTACATCGTCGCCGCGGAGGAGCAGGGTGTCAGCCAGGACAAGCTGAGCGGGACCATCCAGAACGACATCCTCAAGGAGTTCATGGTCCGCAACACCTACATCTACCCGCCCGAACCCTCGATGCGGATCATCGCGGACATCATCGAGTATACGGCGCTGAACATGCCGAAGTTCAACTCGATCTCGATTTCCGGCTACCACATGCAGGAGGCCGGGGCGACCGCGGTGCAGGAGCTGGCCTTCACCATCGCCGACGGCCTCGAATACGTCCGCGCCGCCATGTCCAAGGGGCTGCCGGTCGACAAGTTCGCGCCGCGCCTGTCCTTCTTCTTCTCCATCGGCATGAACTTCTTCATGGAGATCGCCAAGCTGCGCGCCGCGCGCCTGCTGTGGTCGACGCTGATGAAGCAGAAGTTCGACCCGAAGGACGCCCGCTCGCTGGCGCTGCGCACCCATTGCCAGACCTCCGGCGTCAGCCTGACCGAGCAGGACCCCTACAACAACGTCATCCGCACCACCATCGAGGCGATGGCCGCCGTGCTGGGCGGCACCCAGTCGCTGCACACCAACGCCTTCGACGAGGCGCTGGGGCTGCCGACGAAGTTCTCCGCCCGGATCGCCCGCAACACCCAGCTCATCATCGCCGAGGAGTCGGGCGTCACCAACGTGGTCGATCCGCTGGGCGGTTCCTACTACATCGAGAATCTGACCCACAGCCTCGCCAACGCCGCGCTCGATCTCATCAACAAGGTCGAGGATCTCGGCGGCATGACCAAGGCGGTGGACAGCGGCATGCCCAAGCTGCTGATCGAGGAGGCCGCCGCCCGCCGGCAGGCCCGCGTCGACCGCGCCGAGGAGGTGATCGTCGGCGTCAACAAGTACCGTCCGGAAAACCCCGAGATGGTCGATGTGCTGGACATCGACAACAGCGCGGTGCGCGAGTCCCAGATCGCCCGCCTGAACAGCGTGCGCGCCAACCGCGACGACGCCAAGTGCCGCGCCGCCCTGGAGGCCTTGACCAAGGCCGCCACGGAGAAGTCCGGCAACCTGCTGGCCCTGGCGGTCGAGGCGACCCGCGCCCGCGCCACGGTCGGCGAGATATCCGACGCGCTGGAGAAGGCCTTCACCCGCCATGTCGCGGTCATCCGCTCCGTCTCCGGCGTCTACGGCGCCGCCTACGAGGGCGACGAGGGCTTCAGGAAGATCCAGGAGGAGGTGTCCGCCTTCGCCACCGAGGAGGGCCGCCGCCCGCGCATCCTCGTCGTGAAGATGGGCCAGGACGGCCACGACCGCGGCGCCAAGGTGATCGCCACCAGCTTCGCCGATATCGGCTTCGACGTGGACATCGGGCCGCTGTTCCAGACCCCGGAGGAGGCCGCCCGCCAGGCGGTGGAGAACGACGTGCACGTCATCGGTGTGTCGTCCCAGGCCGCCGGCCACAAGACGTTGGTCCCGCAACTGGTCGAGGAACTGCGCCGCCAGGGCGCCGGAGACATCCTCGTCGTCTGCGGCGGCGTGATCCCGCCCCAGGACTACGACTACCTCTACAAGGCGGGGGCCGCCGCCATCTACGGCCCCGGCACCAACATCCCGAAGGCCGCCTCCGACATCCTGGCCATCCTGCGCAAGCAGAAGGCCGCGGCGTAACCGGTGTGGAGGGGCGGGCCTCGCTCTCTCCCAGCGGGGACTGGACGCCATGAGGAAACATGCGCATAGTCTTTGCGCATGTTTTTTCGTTGGAGGGTGTTCATGGCGCGCGGATCAGTCCAGAGGAAGCCCACCAACGTCTCGGCCCGGCCCGATCTGATCGCCGAAGCGAAGAGCTTGGGCATCAACCTGTCGCAAGTCTTCGAAGCCGCTGTCGAGCAGTCGGTGAAGGACGCGAAGCGGGAGCGCTGGATCGAAGAGAACCGATCGGCCTTTGATTCCTACGATTCCTACGTGGAAAAGCACGGCGTGTTCAGCACCGGGAAGCGGATGTTCTGATGCGTTTCCTGGATGTCTGCCGGAATCCGAATGCCGCGGGCCGGCCGGATCACCCGGTTCCATTTCTTCTTGTCGTTCAGGGAAATCACGTGGCGGTGCGTTCCACGCGCGTCGTCATCCCTCTCGTTCGGGCTTCGGAAGCGGGAACGCCCATCCGTGATATCATGCCGGTGTTCGACATTCAGGGCGAACGGCTGGTTGCCATGACGTCGCAGATTGCGGGCATTCCAGTGACCGACATCGGCGATGTGGTGATGAGCATGTCCGGTCGGCACCACGATGTCCGGCGCGCCATCGACGTGCTGACCGGCGATTTGTGAGCGGTTGGACGTCACCCCCCATGCCCATCACCGCCGAAACCGACCTCTACGCCCCGGTCAAAGCCTTCCTCGAAGCCCAGGGCTACGACGTGAAGGCCGAGATCCACGGCTGCGACCTCGTCGCGGTGCGCGGGGCCGAGCCGCCGCTGATCGTCGAGTTGAAGAAGCGCTTCACCCTGGACCTGCTGCTTCAGGGGGTGGACCGGCTCTCCCTGACCGACACCGTCTATCTCGCCGTGCCGCAGCCGGGGCGCAAGGCCAGCGGCGCGTCGCCCCACGACAGCGGGGTGCGCAAGCTCTGCCGACGGCTGGGCGTCGGACTGCTGATCGTCGACACCGGCCGGGCCGCGGGGCATGAGGTGGAGGTTCTGCTCGACCCGGTTCCCTACAGCCCGCGCAAGGACAAGACGCGCACCGCCCGCCTGCTGGGGGAACACGCGCGCCGCCGGGGCGATCCCAACCGCGGCGGCTCCACCCGCGTGCCCATCGTCACCGCCTACCGCCAGGACGCGCTGCGCTGCGCCCGGCTGTTGCAGGCCGGGCCGCTGTCGCTGAAGGCGCTGCGCGCCGTCGGGGCGCCGAAGGACGCCGCGGCCATCCTCCAACGCAACGTCTACGGCTGGTTCGAGCGCATCGCCAAGGGAACCTATGGGTTGACCGACGCAGGCGTTCAGGGCGTGGAGACCTTCGCCCACGCGCTCGCCGCCGAATGAGCGCCCTTATCGTCCCGCCCCGCACCAGCGCCGCCAGAGCGTGCGGAAGGCGGCCTCGTAGGCGCGGGCCAGCGCCGGAACGTCGCCGAGCGGGGAGGCCGCGACACGGCTCCGTAGTTCCGCGCGCAGGACGGCCAGCGCGTCGCGATCGGCGGCCAAAGCCGCAGCGCGGGCAGCGTAGGCGGCATCGGGAGCGATCAGGTCGGACAGTCCGGCCGAAACCATGATGGCGGACCCCACCCGCGCGATTCCCAGATCCTGGGGACGGCCCGCCGGCACGATCACCGGCACCCCCATCCACAGCGCCTCGCAGGTCGTGGTGTGGCCGTTGTAGGGGGTGGGGTCCAGCCCGATGTCCACGTCGTTGTAGTCGGCGAGGTTGGCGCGGATGCCGGCTGGCGGGCGGCGAAGCTCCAGCCGGTCCGAGGACACGCCGTGGCAGGCGAACAGCGCCGTCAGGTGGGCGCGCGAGGCCGGATCGCGCATCGCCTTGTACTTCAGCAGCAGGCGGGAGTTCGGGACGGCCCTCAGCACGCCCGCCCACAGGGCCGCCGTTTCCTCGGTGATCTTGCTGGGGTTGTTGAAGGAGCCGAAGGTGATGAAGCCGTTGCGCAACGCCGGTAGCGGGCCGACCTCCGGCGCTTCCGGCGGCCCTTGATAAGCCCAGGAGAAGCGGGTCAGACGCAGCAGCGGCTCGGCGTAATGGGCTTCCTCCCCAGGCGGGGCGAGCAGGGCGTCGGTGATGCAGGCGTCGAAGCGGTCGATGCCGGTCGTCACGATGTTCACCGCCGTGGTCACCTGCACCGGCGCCGGGCGCCGGGTGAAGATGCCCAGCCGGTTGCCCGCCGTGTGGGAGGCCAGATCCACCAGAACATCCACCCCGTCCCGCCGGACCCGGGCGGCCAACTCCTCCTCGGTCAGGGCGGCCGCGTCGCACCAGCGGTCGGCCAGGGCGCGGAAGCGCTCCGTCTTGGCGTCGGGGGCGGTGGCGGTCGAATAGAAGAACAGCTCCACCGCCGACCGGTCGAAGGCGCGGAACAGCGGCTCCATGTAGAAGGAAAAGGCGTGGTTCCGGAAGTCGCCGGACACCAGCCCGATGCGCAGGCGGCGGTTCGGGTCGGGATCGTTGGCTGGAGGCGGCAGGGGCGCCGCCACCGCGAAACGCTCCGCCCAGCGCCGTGATTCCTCCAGCAGGCCCGCGCCGTCCTGACCGCTGCGGTAGAGCAGGGCGCACAGGTATCGGCTGCGCGCGTCGCGGTCGTCGGGGTCGAGCCGGACAGCCCGCTGGAGCAGCGGCAGCGATTCCTCCACCCGCCCCATCAGACCCAGCGCCCCGGCGAGGTTGCTGAACGCACCGGCATGGCCCGGCTGCACGGTCAGCGCCCGCCGAGCCGCCTCGGCCGCCGCGCCGTAACGTCCCAAGGTCTCGCAGGCGGCGGACAGGTTGACCCAACCCTCCACATGGCCCGGCTGCACGGCCAGCGCCCGCCGGCAGGCTGTGGCGCCGTCCGTGGTGCGACCGGTCTCGTCGAGCAGCAGGCCGAGGTTGCTCAAGGCTTCGGCATGGCCGGGGGCGAGCGCCAGCGTGTGGCGGAATTCCCGCATCGCTCCGCTCCGGTCACCCAGCGCATACAGCGCCGCCGCGCGGTCGAAGCGGATGCCCGCATCCTCTGGCAGCAGCCCTACCGACCGCTCCAGAAGCGCCGCGGCCTCCACACGCCGCCCGGCGTCGCGGTGGGGCCGCGCCATGATCTGCAGCAGCAGGGCGGCACGCCCCGCGGCGCGATGGTCGCCGGGCACCAGCCGCACCGCGCGCTCCAGCGCCGCGACCGCCGCTTCGCGCAAATGGGTGCCGCCGTGGGGCAGGGCGTTGCCGAAGCGGTACCAGCTCTCCGCCGCGTCGGGGGCCAGCGACAGGGCGCGGCGATGGGCGGCGGCGGCCCGTTCCGGCTGCCCCACGGCGTCGAGGATGTTGGCGAGGTTGGCGGGATAGTCCGCCGCGTCGGGGCGCAGCGCCATGGCCGCGCCGATCAGCGCCGCGCCCTGTTCCACGCGCTCGGTCTGCCCACACAGCACGCCCAGCAGATGGCGGGCGTCGGCCTGCTCGGGGGCGGCCTCCAGGATGCGCCCGTACAGGATCTCCGCTTCCGCCAACCGCCCGTTCATGTGGTGGTCGAGCGCGGCGGCGAGGGCTTCGGCTATGGTCGCCAGGGCTGGCCTCCGGTGTCCTTGGGGCGGGCGGGTCAGATGGCTTTTTCGCCCATCGCGGCCCCGCCGTCCACCGTCCGAAGAAAGGTCACTCCACGAAATCCTCGCGGCTGAGGCCGTAGCGCTTCAGCTTGTCGTAGAAGGTCTTGCGCGGAATGCTCAGCGCCTCGATGGCGGCCTTCACGCTGCCCTTTGCTCGCGCCAGTTCGCTTTCGATCAGGCTCTTCTCGAACAGGTCCACCCGCTCGGCCAACGACAGGCCAGCGCGGCCCGCCGCCATCGCCGGAGCGGTGCCGCCCACCGCGGACAGCGCGTCGTCCAGCCCGAGGACGAAGCGGTCGGCGGCGTTGCGCAGCTCGCGGACGTTGCCGGGCCAATCGTGGGCCGCCAGCCGCTGCACCTGCGCCGGGCTCGGCGCGCGGGGCTCGCGGTTGTAGCGGGCGGCGGCCTGGACGACGAAATGCTGGAACAGCAGGGGAATGTCGTCGCGGCGGTCGCGCAGCGGCGGGATGGTCACCACGACGACGTTGAGCCGGTAATAGAGGTCCTCGCGGAACTTGCCCTCGCTGGCGGCCTTGCGCAGGTCCACCTTGGTCGCGGCGACGACGCGCAGGTCCACGGGGATCAACTCGTTCGACCCGAGCGGCTCCACCACCCGCTCCTGGATCACGCGCAGGAGCTTGACCTGGAGCGACAGCGGCATGCTCTCGATCTCGTCGAGGAACAGGGTGCCTCCGCTGGCGTGCTCGATGCGCCCGACCCGGCGCTTGCCGGCCCCGGTGAAGGCCCCGGCCTCGTGCCCGAACAGCTCGCTCTCGAAGATCGCTTCGGGCATCGCCCCGCAGTTCAGGGCGACGAAGGGGTGCTTGCGCCGGCCGCTGCCGGCGTGGAGGGCGCGGGCGACCATCTCCTTGCCGGTGCCGGTCTCGCCCAGCACCAGAACGTCGGCGTCGGTGTCGGCCACCGCGGCGATGGCGGTGCGCAGCCGCTCGATCCCCGGCGTACGACCGACGATGGGCGAGGCATCCCCGGCGGGCAGCCCGGCCAGCTGGTCGCGCAGGCGCCGGTTCTCCAGAACCAGCCGGCGCTTCTCCACCGCGCGCCGCGTCACCTCGACCAGCCGGTCCGACGGAAAAGGCTTTTCCAGGAAGTCGTAGGCGCCGCGCCGCATCGCCTCCACCGCCATCGGCACGTCGCCATGGCCGGTGATCAGGATGACCGGCAGCTCGGGGTCCAGCGCCAGGGCGCGCTCCATCAGTTCCAGCCCGTCGATCTGCGGCATGCGCACGTCGGTGACCAGGGCGCCCGGCCAGTCGCGGCCGAGATGCCGCAGCGCGCGCTCCGCCCCGTCGCAGGCGGTGACGTCGAAGCCCGCCAGTTCCAGCGTCTGCTGCCCGGCGAGGCGGACGGACCGCTCGTCGTCCACGAAAAGGACGGAGCCGCCCGGGGCGATGCTGCCGGTCGTCATGTCTGGGAATCCCTACGCTTGAGGCGGATGGTGAAGAGGGCGCCGCCCTCCGGATGGTTGGCGGCGGTCAGGCTGCCGCCGAAATCCTCGACGATGCCGTGGCTGATCGACAGGCCGAGGCCGAGCCCGTCGCCCGCCTCCTTGGTGGTGAAGAAGGGCACGAAGATGCGCGGCAGGTCGGCCTCGGCGATTCCGGGGCCGCTGTCGCGGACGGTCAACACCGCTTCCTCCCCCTCCTCGGCCAGGGCGATCCGGACATGGCGGCGGGGGGAGGCGCGCATGGCGTCGGCGGCGTTGCCGATCAGGTTGACCAGCACCTGCTGCAACCGCACGTCCTCGCCGGTGACCAGCAGGGGGACTGGCGGCAGGTCGGTGTCCACCGTCACGGACTCGCGGCGCAGCCGCGCCTCCAGCAGGGCCAGCGCCTGCCCGACGGCGGCGGCGGCGGAGACGGCGCCCAGCGTGCCCGAGGCGCGCCGGGCGAAGCCCTTCAGGCTGCGGGTGATGGCGGCCATGCGGTCGGTGAGGTCGGCGATCTCCGCCAGATTGTCGCGCACCGCGTCCGGCCGTCCGCGCCCCAGCAGCACCACCGCGTTGTCGGCGAAGCTGCGGATGGCGGCCAGCGGCTGGTTGATCTCGTGCGCCATGGCGGCCGACATCTGGCCCAGTGCCGCCAGCTTCGCCGCCTGGGTCAGCTCATTCTCGGTGGCGCGCAACTCCGCCGTGGCGGCGGCCACGCGGCGCTCCAGCTCGGCCCGCGCCTCCTCCTGGATGGCCAGCCGCTCCACGAGATTCAGGCGGCGCTGGGCCAGCGCGTAGCCGGTCAGGGCGGCAAGCGCCACCACCGCGGCGGCGAGCAGCCCGGCCTGCTGGGCGCGGGTGGCGACCGGGGCGAGGCTGGTCAGGGCGTGGATCGTCCAATCGCCGCCGGGCACCGCGGCGGATTGCAGGAGGTAGCGCCGCTCCACGTTCCCTTCCCGCAGGGTGATGCGGTCGGACGCCCCGCCGAAGGCCCAGGGCAGGGTGGGGATCTCCTCGGTCGGGGCCGCCGCCGCTGCGGGCAGCGTGACCGGCAGGCGGCGGGGCAGGGCGTTGTAGCGCCAACCCTCGACGTTGGTGATGAAGACAATGCCGTCGCGGTCGGAGACCAGAACCTTCTCCCGGCCGTGCGACCAGGCGCGTTCCAGCTCCTGGAAACCGACCTTCAAGACCACGACGCCCGCTGGTCGTTGGTCTGTGCGGTTTTCCGCCACCACCCGCTGGGCCGTGTAGTAGCCGGGAACGAGCGAGGTGGTGCCAAGCGCGAAATGGTGCCCCTCCCCCTGCTCCATGGCCGACTGGAAATAGGGGCGGTAGCTGAAGTTCTGCCCGACGAAGCTGGGTGCGGCGTTCCAATTGCTGGCCGCGACGGTGGTTCCCGCCCCGTTCATCACATAGAGGGCCGACGCCTTCAGCGTCGCGGCGATGGCCTCCAGCTTGCGGTTCAGGCGGTCCACCCGCTCCGGGTTGGGGGCGCGCAGCAGGTCGGCAACCTCGCGGTCGCGGGCGAGCACCATCGGCACGGCGGCGTGCCGCTCCAACTCCGTCCGCAGGTTGGATTCGTACAGCGACAGCTGCGCTGACCCCTGTTCGCGCAAGGATTCGCCGGCGTTGTCCGCCGCCAAACCCGCGGCCACCGCCGCGGCCAGCGGCATGCCGACGACCAGCACGGCCAGCATCACCCGCCGCGGACGGGCGAACAGGACGGGCAGCCGCCGGGCGACCCAGTCGCGGCTTTGCGAAAATGTCCAGCGGGTGGGGGCGATCCTAACCAACGGTCCTCAATTCATGCTGCGTCGCAACAAGAGGTCTTGATGTGCGGATTTTCGCACATGGATTCCGCCCCTGTCGTGCGGATTCTGACCCACGCCTTTTGTCAGAGCGCTGCGATTCCTCGTTTTTATTTTTGGCACACCGCTTGCTTGGAGAGAGGCATGACGGGCAGGCCGCCGACCGCGAGACAAGAGCGGCAGCCCATTTCAGGAACGCCACGAGGAGACGATCATGCACGCCCAAGGGCAGCCCCAGAAAAAGCCATTCTATACGAACCTGACTGTCCAGGTTCTCACCGCGATCACCATCGGCATTCTGCTCGGCCATTTCTATCCGGCTCTTGCGGTGCAGATGAAGCCCTTGGGCGACGTCTTCATCAAGATGATCAAAATGGTCATCGGCCCGATCGTCTTCCTGACCGTGGTCACCGGCATCTCCTCGATCGGCGACATGAAGAAGGTCGGCAAGGTCGGCGGCAAGGCGATCCTGTATTTCGAGATCGTCACCACCTTCGCCCTGGGTCTCGGCCTGCTGGTCGTCAATCTGGTGAAGCCGGGCGCGGGGATGAACATCCAGGCCGGCTCGCTGAAGGCCGACGCCGTCGCCAAATACGCCACCGAGGCGCAGAACCACACCACCATCGACTTCCTGGTCAACATCGTCCCGGACAACGTCGTCGGCGCCTTCGTCAAGGGCGACATGCTGCAGATCCTGTTCTTCGCGGTGATCTTCGGCGTCGCGCTGTCCGCCATGGGCCAGAAGGGCAAGGTGGTCGAGGACATGTTCGAGAAGGTGTCGCACGCCATGTTCGGCGTGATCGGCATCCTGATGCGCGTCGCCCCGCTGGGTGCGTTCGGCGCGATGTCCTTCACCATCGGAAAGTACGGCGTGTCGTCGCTGACTTCGCTCGGCCAGCTCATGGCGGCGGTCTACATCACGATGGCGCTGTTCGTCTTCGTCGTGCTGGGCAGCATCGCCCGGCTGTACAACTTCAACCTCCTGACCTTCCTGCGCTACATCAAGGACGAGCTGCTGATCGTGCTCGGCACCTCCTCGTCGGAGTCCGTGCTGCCGCGCATGATGGAGAAGATGCAGAAGTTCGGCTGCTCCAAGCATGTGGTCGGCCTCGTCATCCCGACCGGCTACTCCTTCAACCTGGACGGCACCTCGATCTACCTGTCGATGGCCGCGATCTTCATCGCCCAGGCCTTCAACATCGACCTGACGATCTGGCAGCAGCTCACCATCCTGGGCCTGCTGATGCTGACCTCGAAGGGTGCTGCGGCGGTCACCGGCGGCGGCTTCGTGACGCTGGCGGCCACGCTGTCGGCCACCGGCCACCTGCCGATCGAAGGTCTGGCGCTGCTGCTGGGCGTCGACCGCTTCATGTCGGAAGCCCGCGCCATCACCAACCTGATCGGCAACGGCGTCGCCACCATCGTGGTCGCCAAGATGGAAGGCGAATTCGACGAGAGCAAGGCGGTCGCCGAATACCAGGAGCACTTCAAGGAACCGGCCCTGGCCCGCATCTGAGGCGGGGGCGGGCTCCGGTTCCCGGTGGTGAAAAGGAAGGGGTGGTCCGCCGCGGGCTGCCCCTTTCCCATTCCGGTGCTCGGGTAATTCGGGTATAAGCCGAAGGGGAAACAGTTCGTCGTTCGGCAAATTAACTGAAATCAAGTTAAAAGGGGAGAGGACGTATGTCCGGCGACTTCGACGCGATGGCGCTTGAGTACCACCGGAATCCGAAGCCCGGTAAGTTGGCGATCGTCGCCACCAAGCCCATGGCGAACCAGCGCGACCTCGCGCTGGCCTATTCGCCGGGCGTGGCCGCGGCGTCCAGCGCCATCGCCGCCGACCCGGCCCAGGCCGCGGAACTGACGGCCCGCGCAAACCTCGTGGCGGTCATCACCAACGGCACGGCGGTTTTGGGTCTGGGCGACATCGGCCCGATGGCCGCCAAGCCGGTCATGGAGGGCAAGGCCGTCCTCTTCAAGAAGTTCGCCGGCATCGACTGCTTCGACCTGGAGTTGAACGAGAAGGACGTCGACGGTCTGGTGGACACCATCGTCCGCCTGGAGCCGACCTTCGGCGCCATCAACCTGGAGGACATCGCCGCCCCGGCCTGCTTCGAGGTGGAGCGCCGCTGCCGCGAGCGGATGAAGATCCCGGTCTTCCACGACGACCAGCACGGTACCGCCATCGTGGTGGGTGCGGCCGTCCTGAACGGGCTGAAGCTGGTCGGCAAGGACATCGCCACCGTCAAGGTCGTCTCCACCGGCGGCGGGGCCGCGGGCATCGCCTGCCTGGACCTGATGCTCAGCCTGGGCGTGAAGCGCGAGAATGTCTGGCTGGTCGACCGCATCGGCGTGGTCCACAAGGGCCGCAACGAGGAGATGAACCCCTACAAGGACGCCTACGCGCAGGAGACGGACGCCCGCGTGCTGAACGACGTCATCGACGGGGCGGACATCTTCCTCGGCCTGTCGGGCGCCAAGGTGCTGAAGCCGGAGATGCTGACCCGCATGGCCGACAGGCCGCTGGTGCTGGCGCTGGCCAACCCGGAGCCGGAGATCATGCCGGACCTCGCCCGGCAGGCGCGCCCCGACGCCATCATCGCCACGGGGCGGTCGGATTTCCCCAATCAGGTCAACAACGTCCTCTGCTTCCCCTTCATCTTCCGCGGCGCGCTGGACGTCGGCGCGACGACGGTGAACGAGGAGATGAAGATCGCCGCCACCCACGCCATGGCCAGCCTCGCCCAGGCCGAGCCGTCGGACGTGGTGGCCGCCGCCTATGTCGGCGAGAACCTCCGCTTCGGCCCGGACTACATCCTGCCCAAGCCCTTCGATCCGCGTCTGGTGATCGAAGTGTCCTCGGCGGTCGCCAAGGCCGCCATGGAGTCAGGCGTGGCGACGCGGCCGATCGTCGATTTCCGCGCCTACCGCGACAGCCTCGGCCAGTATGTCTTCCGCTCCGGCCTCGTCATGAAGCCGGTCATCACCAAGGCGAAGGCGGCGCCCAAGCGCATCGTCTACGCGGAGGGCGAGGAACCGCGCGTCCTGCGCTGCGCCCAGGTGGTGGTGGACGACGGCATTGCCCATCCGGTGCTGCTGGGCCGCGCCGACGTGATCGAGCGGACGATCGCCGACATGGGCCTGCGCATCCGCATCGGCAAGGACGTGGAGGTGATCGAGGCCGCCCGTGACCTGCGCTGCCACAACTACGCCGAGGTCTACCGGCAGCTGATGGGCCGCCGCGGCGTGTCGCCGGCCAACGCGCTGAACGTCGTGCGCACCCAGCCGAGCGTCTTCGGCGCGCTGATGGTCCGCCGGGGCGAGGCCGACGGCATGGTCTGCGGCACCTCGGGCCGCTACGGCGACCACTTCAACCACGTCATGGACGTGATTGGCCTGCGCAAGGGCGTGAAGGTGGCCGGCGCGATGAACGGCCTGATCTCGCAGAAGGGCACGCACTTCATCTGCGACACCTACGTCAACCACGATCCGACCGCCGAGCAGGTGGCCGAGATCGCCCGGCTGGCGGCGGAAGAGGTGAAGCGCTTCGGCATCGAGCCGAAGGTGGCGCTGCTCTCCCACTCCAACTTCGGCAGCGCGGACACCCCGTCGGCCCGCAAGATGCGGCTGGCCTACCAGCTCATTGCCGAGGAGAATCCCGACCTGGAGGTGGACGGCGAGATGCACGCCGACGCCGCCCTGTCGGAGGTGCTGCGCAAGGGCGTGCTGCCCGACAGCCGCCTGAAGGGCGAGGCGAACCTGCTGGTCATGCCGACCCTGGACGCCGCCAACATCGCCTTCAACATGCTGAAGATCATGGCCGACGCGCAGAATGTCGGGCCGATGCTGCTGGGCGCCGCGCGCCCCGTGCACATCGTCACCCCGTCGGTCACCACGCGCGGTCTGGTCAACATGACGGCGGTGGCGGTGGTCGACGCCCAGCTCGCCGCCCCGGTCAACGCTGCCCCGCGTCCCCCGGCGCTGCAGGACGGCGAGGACTGAGCGACCGCGACCGCGGAACCGGACGGTGCTTGCGCCGCTCCGGTCCCGCGGGCCACTCTGCCGGGATGAGTCCCGACGTCCCTTTCGGCAACGACCTGCCCACCCTGACGGCGTCGGCCGCCCGCCACCACGCGCAGGGACGGCTGGCCGAGGCGGTGACCGCCTACACCGACGCCTTGCGGCTGGACCGGCGCGACCCGGCGCTGCTCTGCGGCTTCGGGCTGGTTCTGCGCGATCTCGGACAGATTGACGGGGCCGCCACATGCTTCGAGGCGGCCTTCGCTCTTGATCCCGCGTGCGTGGACGCGGCGGACAGCCTGGGCACGCTGCGCGCCGGGCAAGGCCGCCTTGCGGAGGCCGAAGCCTGCCACCGCGCCGCGCTGGCCCGCGGCGGCGACCGGGCACCGATCTGGAACAATCTGGCAAACGCGCTGAGCCGGCAAGGGCGTGCGGCGGCGGCCCTGACGGCGTGGCAACGCGCCGTCCTGCTCGACCCGGCCTTGCCGGAGGGGTGGTCCAACCTCGGCGGCGGGCTGCGCGACGCGGAGCGGTTGGACGAGGCCGAGCGGGCGCACCGCCGCGCCCTGCGGCTGATGCCGGACGAACCGCAGGCCAACAACAATTTCGGCCACGCGCTGCAGGCGCGGCTCCGCCATACGGAAGCGGCCCGCTGGTTCCGGCGCGCCCTGACGCTCGACCCCGGCTATGCGGCAGCACTCTGCAATCTCGGTTTGGCGGTGCAGCGCCTGGGCGACGGGGGGCTGGCGGAGCGTTTGTACGGGTGGGCGTTGCGCGTGGCTCCCGATCTGGCGCTGGCCCATTTCAACCGCGGCCTGCTGCGGCTGGAGCGCGGCGCGCTGGCGGAGGGCTGGGCCGGATATGGGTGGCGCTTCGCGTCCGGTCAGGCGGGTGGGGCGCGGCAGCCGCGGATGCCCGCCTGGCGGGGCGAGGATCTGGCGGGAAAGCGCCTGCTGATCTGGGGCGAGCAGGGGGTCGGCGACACCATCCTGTTCTCCTCCCTCTGCGCGGAGGCCATCGCCCGCGCCCGCTCCGTGGTGATCGAAACCGACCGGCGGCTGGTGCCGCTGTTCGCCCGCTCCTTTCCCGCCGCGCTGGTCCGTCCCCCGATGCCCGATGCGGCGACCGTGCCCGACTGCGACCTGCACACGCCCATCGGCTCCCTGGCGCGGGTCTTCCGCCGCGAGCTGTCCGCGTTCGCCGGTGCCGCCGGCGGCTGGCTGGTGCCCGATCCGGTTCGGGTGGCGCTCTGGCGGGAGCGGGTGGCGGCGCTCGGCCCCGGCCTTCGCGTGGGGATCGGCTGGCGCAGCGCGCTGATGACCGAATCGCGCCGCGCCGCCTACAGCCGGCTCGACCAGTGGGACGCGCTGTTCGCCGTGCCGGGCGTGGTCTTCGTCAACCTCCAGTATGGCGCGTGCGAGGCCGAGCGGGTCGCGGCGGAGGCACGCTTCGGCGTCGCCATCCACCGCTGGGACGATCTCGACCTGACCGATGATTTCGACGGGACGGCGGCGCTGATGGCGAACCTGGATCTGGTGATCGCGCCTGCCACGGCGGTGGGGGAACTGGCGGCGGCGCTCGGTGTGCCGGTCTGGCGCTTCGGCGGGCGGGACTGGACCCAACTCGGCAGCGCGGTGCGCCCCTGGTTTGCGGCGCAGCGCCTGTTCCAGCCGCAGGGCGGGGAGGACATCCCTGGCGTGCTGAGGCGGATGGCCAGACAACTCGCCCGCTGCCCTATCTGAAATTTCGGCGAAAAACAATTCGCAACTTTACATGCTTTGCGGTAAAGTGAGGGTCGAGCGATCCATTCGCGCCTTCCCCGTTCGGGGGCGTGCCTGATGGGAGGGGGGTGTCATGTCAGACGCAATGGCCGGCGTTGGTCAGATGGTTGCGGACCTCAACAAGTCCGTGTCCGCGGCCGTCGAACGCCTGAACGCCCAGCGCGAGGCCGAGGCCGCCGCCGCCGGGAACGTGCAGGAGTTCCGCAAGGACGTCCGCAAGTCCTCCGTCAATACCCCCGGCTTCGCCACGGACATGGGCGTTCTCGCCAAGAACGTGACCCGCCTGAACGTGGTCGGTGCGCTGGGCGCCGACGACCCCGTCGACTTCTACAAGTTCCGCGTGACCACCAAGGGCGAGGTGACGCTGGGTCAGGTCGGCGACGAAGGGCTGCGCGTCCAGGTGATGTCCAAGTTCGGCACGGTCGTGGCCGACAGCGACAAGAGCGCCGGAAAGAACTACGACGCCTTCAAGAGCATGATGCAGGGCGAGTATGAACTCGACCGCGGCGACTACACGCTGCGCCTGACGCGCGAGAAGGGGCAGTCCGCCAAAGACCCCAAGAACTACGCGATCCAGCTCAGCATGGGCAAATACACCCAGGATTACGACACGGTCGTCAAGGCGCCGAAGAAGGGCGAAAGCCCGTTCAACCTCTCCACCGGCCAGCAGGCCATGCTGGACGGGCTGAGCCAAGCGGCGGCGAGTCTGAATTCGATCCCCACCGGCCAGTCCGGCACGCAGAAGCTGCTGGGCAGCTTCAACATGTTCGTCTGATCGAATCCTGTCCTCGACCAAAGGCCGAAGCCCTTTCCCCACCCATGGGGGAAGGGCTTTTTCCATTCGGGGCCCATGGTCCGCCCCGCTCGGTGCTCCTTCGCAGGCCCACTCCACAATCGGCGGACCTTTCGCCCGTGGGAAATGTTAAGTCAACGCTATGACCGCACCGGACCACCCGATCCTTCTCTGCCACGACTGCGGGGCACCGCACGCCCTGCCGCCGGCCATGCCCGGCCATCGCGCGGAATGCCACCGCTGCGGGGCGGTGCTGCGCCATTTCCGGACCGGCGGGCTGGGGCACGCGGTGGCCCTCGCCATCGCCTCGACGATTCTGTTCATCACCGCCAACCTGTTCCCGATCCTGACCTTCGAACTGGAGGGGCGGGCGCAGACCGCGACCCTGCTCAGCGGTTCGGTGGCGCTGTGGGACGGCGGCTACGAGGTGCTGGGCGTCCTGGTCTTCTTCGTGCTGTTCCTGGCACCGCTGGCGCAGGTTCTCGGCACGCTCTACGTCGTGATGCCGCTCGCCGCCGGGCGGACGGCGGCGCCCGGAGCGGCCTGGACCTTCCGGACGGTGGCGCGGCTGCGCCGCTGGGCGATGGCGGAGGTCTTCCTGCTCGGCCTGATCGTCGCCTATGTGAAGCTGTCCGATCTGGCGGAACTGGAGCCGGGGGCGTCGCTGGCCGCCCTGGTCGCCTTCATCCTGGTGCAGGTGTGGGGGGAGGCGTCGCTCAGCCCCTTCGAGGTGTGGGAGCGGATCGCGCCGCAAACCCGCGTGGCCCAGGCGGCCAACGCCGACCCGGAGCGGCTGACCGCCTGCCACGACTGCCATCAGGTGGTGGCCGATTCGGAAGGGCCCGGATTTAAGAGAGGGTGCCCGCGCTGCGGCGCACGGCTGCACCACCGCAAGCCGAACAGCCTGCCGCGCGGCTGGGCGCTGATTTCCGCGGCGACGATCCTCTACATTCCGGCGAACCTGCTGCCGATCATGACGGTGGTCTATTTCGGTGCCGGCCAGCCCGACACCATCCTGTCCGGTGTGGAGGCGCTGATCGCGGCGGAGATGTGGCCGGTGGCCCTGCTGGTCTTCTTCGCCAGCATCACCGTACCCGTGCTGAAGCTGGTCGGGCTGGCCTATCTGTTGTGGACGGTGCAGCGGGGCTCGCCGAAGCGGCAACGCGACCGCACGCGGCTCTACCGCCTGATCGAGGGGGTCGGGCGCTGGTCGATGGTGGACATCTTCATGATCTCGCTTCTGGCGGCCCTGGTCCAGCTGGGCGCCATCGCCACCATTCACGCGGAGCTGGGCGCCGTCGCCTTCGCCGCGGTCGTCATCATCACCATGCTGGCGTCGGAGTCCTTCGACCCGCGGCTGATCTGGGATGCGCCGTCCCGGCGGGCGCAGCGGCAGGATTCCTCCTATGACTGACCCGAATTCCTCGGTGGAGCCGGCCAGCCCGGTGATCCGCCGCCGTCGCGGCCCGCCGCTGATCTGGCTGGTGCCGCTGGTCGCCGCGCTGATCGGCGGCTGGCTGGCCTGGAGGACGCTGAACGAGCGCGGCCCGACCATCACCATCACCTTCGACACGGCGGAGGGGCTGGAGCCCGGCAAGACCCGCGTGCGCTACCGCGACGTCGATGTCGGGACGGTGCAGGGGGTGGCGGTCTCGCCCGACCTGTCGAACGTCATCGTCTCCGTGCGTATGGTGAAGGGCGCCGCCTCCTACCTCAACGACCGGACCAGCTTCTGGGTGGTCAAGCCGCGGCTGGGCTTCGGCGGCGTGTCGGGCCTCGGCACGCTGGTTTCGGGCGCCTACATCGGCATGGACCCGGGAACGGGGAACGGCAAGGCGCTCAGCGCCTTCCGCGGGCTGGAGGAACCGCCGCTGATCCGCTCCAGCTCTCCGGGCCGGCGCTTCGCGCTGCGCGCCGACCGGTTGGGCGGGCTGGGGCCGGGGGCGCCGATCTACTACCGCGGCATCCAGGTCGGCGAGGTGGTCGGCTATGAATTCTCCCAGGACTGGCAATCGCTGACCCTCCCGGTCTTCATCCACGCGCCCTACGACCGGATCGTCAGGCCCAATACCCGCTTCTGGAACGCCAGCGGCCTGTCGGTGTCCATCGGGCCGGAGGGGCCGACGGTGGCGCTGGAATCGTTGCAGTCGCTGGCGACCGGCGGGGTATCCTTCGAGACTCCCGGCCTTGGCGGACCCGGCGACGGTGGCGAGATCGCCGCGGAGGGAACGGCTTTCCCCCTCTATGAGAGCCGCAACGCCGCCAGCGACGCGCGCTTCACCCGGCGGGTGCCCTTCCTGGTGCATTTCGACGGGTCGGTGCGCGGCCTGCATCCGGGGTCGGCGGTGGAGTTCCGCGGCATCCGGGTGGGTGAGGTGACCGACATCCGCCTGGACGTGGACCCGGTGACCGGCAACGCGCGTATCCCGGTCACCCTGAACATCGAGCCGGAACGGCTGGGCGGCGAGCTGCCGGCGGCGCACGACACCGAAGCCGCCTATGCCGGCATGAAGGCGCTGGTCGAGCAGGGGCTGCGGGCGCAGTTGCGCACCGGCAACCTGCTGACCGGCGAGTTGATCGTGACGCTGGACCTGTTCCCTGACGCGCCGAAACAAACGATGATCTCCGGCGGTCCCTATCCGGAAGTGCCGTCCCAGCCGAACGTGCTCGACACGGCGACCAAAACCGCCACCGACCTGATGAACGAGCTTGCCCGCGCGCCCATCGCCGAAACGGTGGTGGAGCTGCGCTCGACCATCCAGAAGGCCGGCGCCCTGATCGGCTCGCCGGAGGTGGCGCAGGCCATGGGCTCGCTCAGCCGGTCGCTGGCGGAGCTGGAGAAGACGACGCAGGCGCTGGGCAGCGAGGGCGAACCGACCATCCGCGCTCTGCGCGACGTGGCGGAGAACACCTCCAAGCTGGTCCGGCAGGCCGAAAAGACGCTCAGCAGCACGGACGGGCTGGTGAACTCGTCCCGCCCCGCCGTCAGCGACCTGCAGGGGCTGGTGCGCGAATTGACCGCGGCGGCCCGCTCCCTACGTGGACTGACCGACTATCTCGAACGCCATCCCGAAGCCCTGATCCGGGGCAAACGCGGTTGAGGACTCCCATGGCTCCGATTGTTCATGCCCGTCGCCTGCTGCTGTGCGCCTCCGCCCTGGCGTCGCTCGCCGCCTGCAGCACGCCGCCAAGCCGCTTCTACCATCTGGACGCCGTCGCGCCGGATGCCGCCCAACCGCGGAGCGCCGAGGCGCAGCGGCGGGTGATCGGGCTGGAGGGCGTGGAGGTCCCCGGCTATCTCGACCGGTCCGAGTTGGTGATGCGGGCGCCGGGCAACCGGCTGATCGTCAAGGAGTTCGACCGCTGGGGCGGCCCCCTCGACGAGATGGTGACCCGTACGCTGCTGCGGAACCTGGAGAAAGGCCTGCCTGGGGCGGAGGTGGTCGGCCTGCCGCTTCAGCGCGACTTCCCACTGTCCCAGGCGGTGGAGGTGACGCTGGACCGCTTCGACGCGGCGGAGGACGGGCCGGCGGTTCTGCAGGCGCGCTGGCGGGTCTTCGACCAGGGCGGCGACCGGCTGCGCCGGCTGGGCCACACCGCGGTGGAGGAACCGGTGAGTGCGGCCGGCGATCCCGGTGCCGTCGCCGACGCCCTCAGCCGCACCCTGGCCCGTCTGGCGCAAGATATCGCAAGCGCGCTGCGCTGATCTGGTGAGTCTGTTTTAAAACGGACGATCCAGATGAAAATATTCGATTTCCGGTGGATTGTATCAAATGCTGCGCCGCAAAAGTCGCGCATTCCTCCAGTTTTTGTGACAGGACGTGCCTTGGACGGTGCCCTGCGTATTTCGCAGAGATTGATTGACTGGGATCAATGTGGCCGGGGACCTTTGGGCGCCTACTGATCGAGTAAGCGCGATGCTTGGCCGGGCGGGCTCGTCCGGTCCGGCGCCGCGCAACGTGGCGCGGCCCCCGCCGGGGAGGGCAGGGACCGCCGCAGACCAATAGAGGCGCGTCATGGATTCCCTGATGTTCGAACCGAAAATCCCCGTTGCCGAAGCCGAGACGCCGAACCCCTGGCGCGGTTTTGCGCCCGGTTCCTGGCGGACTACGGTCGATCTGCGCGATTTCATCGTGAAGAACGTCCGCCCCTACGGCGGCGACGGCAGCTTCCTCTCCCCGGCCAGCGACCGCACCCTGTCGCTGTGGAACACGGTGCGCGATCTCCTGAAGGAGGAACGCGCGGCCAAGGGAGGCGTTCTCGACGCCGACACGGAACTGGTGTCCTCCATCGTCAGTCACGCCCCCGGCTACATCGACCGGGAGCTTGAGGTCATCGTCGGGCTTCAGACGGACAAGCCGCTGAAGCGGTCGATCATGCCCTTCGGCGGCTGGCGCATGGTCAAGACGGGGCTGGAGGCCTACGGCTTCAAGCCCTCGGCGAAGCTGGACGACGTGTTTCCGGCGCTGCGCAAGACGCACAACGACGGCGTCTTCGACGTCTACACCGACGAGATGCTGCGCTGCCGCAAGTCGGGCGTCATCACCGGCCTGCCGGACGCCTACGGCCGCGGGCGCATCATCGGCGATTACCGCCGGCTGGCGCTCTACGGCGCCGATTTCCTGATCGCCGACAAGAAGGCCCAGTACAAGAGCCTGGAAGTCGACCGCATCGACGAGAACACGCTGCGCCTGCGCGAGGAGATCACCGAGCAGATCCGCGCGCTCCGCGACCTCGTGACGATGGCGTCGTCTTACGGCTTCGACGTGACCCGTCCGGCGACCAACGCCTTCGAGGCGGTGCAGTGGACCTACCTCGCCTATCTGGCGGCGGTGAAGGAGGCCAACGGGGCGGCCATGTCGCTCGGCCGCGTCTCCAGCTTCCTCGACGTCTACATCGAGCGCGACCTGCGCGAAGGCCGCCTGGACGAGGCGGGCGCTCAGGAGCTGATCGACCAGTTCGTCATCAAGCTGCGGATGGTGCGTTTCCTGCGCACGCCGGAATACGACCAGCTCTTCTCCGGCGACCCGACCTGGGTGACGGAATGCATCGGCGGCATGGCGCTCGACGGGCGGACGCTGGTGACTAAAGGCAGCTTCCGCATGCTGCACACGCTCCAGAATCTCGGCCCCGCTCCGGAACCGAACCTGACCGTGCTGTGGTCGGAGAGCCTGCCCGAAGGCTTCAAGAAGTTCTGCGCGGAGACGTCGATCAAGACCTGCTCGGTGCAGTACGAGAACGACGACCTGATGCGGCCCTTCTGGGGCGACGACTACGGCATCGCCTGCTGCGTCTCGGCCATGCGCATCGGCAAGCAGATGCAGTTCTTCGGCGCCCGCGCCAACCTCGCCAAGACACTGCTCTACGCCATCAACGGCGGCCGCGACGAGGTGTCGGGCGAGCAGGTCGGCCCGGCCTTCGCGCCGATCACCGGCGACGTGCTCGACCACGACACCGTGGTCGCCCGGCTGCTGCCGATGATGGAGTGGCTGGCGCGCGCCTACATGAACACGCTCAACGCCATCCACTTCATGCACGACAAGTACATGTACGAGCGGCTGGAGATGGCGCTGCACGACCGCGACGTGCTGCGCACCATGGCCTGCGGCATCGCCGGCCTGAGCGTGGTCGCGGACAGCCTGTCGGCGATCAAGCATGCCACGGTGAAGGTGGTGCGCGACGAGCGCGGGCTGGCCACCGACTTCGTCATCGAGGGCGACTATCCGGCCTTCGGCAACAACGACGACCGGGTCGACGGGATCGCGGTGTGGCTGGTCGAGACCTTCATGGGTCTGCTGCGCAAGCAGAAGGCCTACCGCGACGCGGTGCCGACGCAGTCGGTGCTGACGATCACCTCGAACGTGGTCTACGGCAAGAAGACGGGCAACACGCCGGACGGGCGCAAGGCCGGTCAGCCCTTCGCACCGGGGGCCAACCCGATGCACGGGCGCGACCGCAAGGGCGCCGTCGCGTCGATGGCGTCGGTGGCCAAACTGCCCTACGCGCACGCCCAGGACGGCATCAGCTACACCTTCACCATCGTTCCCGGCGCGCTGGGGCCGACCGAGGGTGAGCGGGTGGACAATCTGGTGGGCATGCTCGACGGCTATTTCGGCCAGGGCGGCCACCACATCAACGTGAACGTCTTCGACCGCGAGACGCTGCTGCACGCCATGGACCATCCGGAGCTGTATCCGCAGCTGACCATCCGGGTGTCAGGCTACGCGGTGAACTTCATCAAGCTGACCCGCGAGCAGCAGATGGACGTCATCAGCCGCACCTTCCATGGGGCGCATTGAGGCGCAGCTGAGTTGTTGAGTCGCGCAGTATTGCCCCCACCCTAACCCTCCCCCGCTGGGCGGGGGAGGGGACAAATCTCCCTCTCCCGCGTAAGCGGGGGAGGGAAGGGGCCCGCGGCGGAGCCGTGGGAAGGGTGGGGGTCCTCCTCCAAGACCTTCACACCACCCCCTGCGCGTCCTCCTTGATCCCCAGCGCCTGCATCCGCTCGTAGAGCGAGGCCCGCGAAATCCCCAGCAGCTTGGCGGCCTTCGCCTTCACCCCGCCGGTGCGCGACAGGGCGCCGATGATGGCCGCGCGTTCCGTGTCCTTCAGCACGTCGCTCAAGGGACGGTTTCCGCCCTCCGCCGGACGGTCGGCCGAGCCGGCCGGACCCGCCGTGCGCGGCAGGGCGGCGCGGATGTGCTCGGCGGTCAGGGCCGCGTCGTCGGTCATGGCCGACACCCGTTCCAGCACGTTGCGGAGTTCCCGCACGTTGCCCGGCCAGTCGTAATCCTCCAGAACGGCGATGGCCCCGGCGGTCAGCTCCCGCGACGCGGCGGCGGTGGTGAAGGCCAGCTCGTCGAGGATGCGGTCGGCGATGCTGCCGATGTCCTCCGTCCGATCGCGCAACGGCGGCAGGGTGATCGGAACCACGTTCAGCCGGTAATAGAGGTCGGCGCGGAACTGCCGCTCGCGGACCAGGGCGTCGAGGTCGCGGCTGGTCGCCGCGATCACCCGCAGATCGACGCGCACCATCTTGTTGGAGCCGACCGCCTCGAACTCCCGCTCCTGAAGCACGCGCAGCAGCTTGGCCTGGAGCGGCAGCGGCATGTCGCCGATCTCGTCCAGGAACAGGGTGCCGCCGTCGGCCAACTGGAATTTGCCTTCGCGCATCTTGCGGTCGGCGCCGGTGTAGGCGCCGGGAGCGACGCCGAACAGCTCCGATTCCAGGAGGTTCTCCGGAATCGCCGCGACGTTCACCCCGACGAAGGGCGCGTTGGCGCGCGGGCTCGCGGCGTGGATGCCGTGGGCCAGCAGCTCCTTGCCGGTGCCCGTCTCGCCCAGCAGCAGGACGGTGCTGTCGAGCTGCGCGGCGCGACGGGCCAGGCGCTTCACCTCGCGCATGGAATCGCTGTTGCCGATCATCTGCGACAGGGAGTATTTCGCGCGCCGCTCCTGCGCGAGCTCCTGCCGGGTGCGGTTCAGCTCCTCCTGGAGCTTCTGGTACTTCGACATCAGCGGGCGCAGCCGGTCGGCCCGGTCGAACAGGGCGAAGCCGATGGCGCCGATCAGCGTCCCGTCCTCCGCACGCAGCGGCAGGCGGGTCACCACGATGGTCCGCTCCTTGATGTCCATGAGGTCGAGCAGCATGGTCTGCCCGCTCTCCACCACATGGCGCATCTGGCTGTTGGGAATGACCTCCTCCACCGGGCGGCCCAGCGCGTCCTCCGGGTTGCCCGAATAGCCCAACAGCTCCAGATAGCGGTCGCCGATCCAGGCGATCCGCGCATGCTGGTCGACCACGATCAGCCCGACGCAGGCGTCCGCCAGATGGTGGAACAGCGACTCCACGGCCCTGGCCCGCAGATGTTCGAAGTTCGGTTCGAGGCTCATGCCTTCTTCCTTCTTGACGAGGGGCTTGATGGGGGGCGTCGCGGACCTAGCATCAAGTGGGAACACCATACCAGGGAATCCAGTTGGGGGATGCCCCGCCCCCACGCACGACGGTAATCCTATGCCGAATTACGCCGTGTGCCGCGGGACACGCTGTTGTATGGTGCGGCACGATTCCGACCGACCGAAGACTTCCCACTGGCATGCTGCCGAAGGCCGATTCGAACGACCCGACCATGCCGGGCCACGAGCAGCTGCTGCTTGCCGTCGCCCGCAACCGCGATTCGACCGCCTTCCGCACGCTGTTCGACCATTTCGCGCCGCGGATCAAGGCCTACATGCGCCGGCTGGGTGCCGACAGCAGCGCAGCGGAAGAGCTGGTCCAGGACGTCATGATGGTGGTGTGGCTCCGGGCCGACCGCTTCGACCCGGCGCTGGCCAGCGCGTCCACCTGGATCTACACCATCGCCCGCAACCGCCGGATCGACCGCGTCCGGCAGGAGCGGCGGCCGGAACTTCAGCCCGATGACCTGATGTCGGACGTTGGGGAGGAGCCCGCGCCCGATCATCAGTTCGAAGCCGCGGAAACGGCTTTCCGCCTGCGCGCGGTGATCGGCAACCTGCCGCCGGAGCAGGCCGACGTGTTGCGGCTCGCCTATTACGAGGACAAGGTTCATGCGGAAATCTCCGCCGAACGCGGCATCCCCCTGGGCACCGTGAAGACCCGTTTGCGGCTGGCCCTCGTCCGTCTGCGCCGGGCCTTCGAGGAGGGTGCGTGATCGTGCCGGCCCATCATCCCGCCCCCGAACTGCTTCTCGACTACGCCGCCGGCAGCCTGCGCGAGGTGCAGTCGCTGCTGGTCGCCGCGCATCTCGCCTATTGTCCGGAGTGCCGGGCGCAGGTTGCGGAGTTGGAAGCCTGCGGCGGCGTCCTGCTGGCGGATCTGCCGCCGGAGCCGGTGTCCGATTCCCTGTTCGGCACCCTGATGACCCGGTTGGACGGTGCGGTGGCCACGCCGCCGCCTGTTCCCGCGCCGGCCGGAAAGAGCCTGTTTCCCGGCCCGTTGCGCCGCGCCATCGGGGCGGAACCGGAGGCGCTGGAGTGGGTGCGCGTCGTTCCGGGCGTCCACCTGTCGGCCTGGGGCATTGGTGCGGGGACGGCTTCGGCCTGCCTGCTGCGCATGGCGCCGAGGTCGCGGGTGCCGGCCCACCGTCACACCGACAGCGAGATGCTGCTGGTTATGAAGGGCGGATTCTCCGACGAGTTCGGGGCTTATCGGGTCGGCGACGTGGCGTCCTACGACACCGGCACGCCGCACCACGCCGTGGCCGACGCGGATGGCGAATGCCTGTGCCTGCTGGTGCAGGATCAACCCCTGGTGTTCACCGGCCCGCTCGGCTGGCTGCTCAACCGTGGTTTCCGCTTCTGATCGGAAAACTGGAACGGGACAGGAACATTCCTTTCCCGCCGCGGGCGCGCTGCTGTTAGACTGCGGCCATGGCTGTGTTCGACGATTGCAAGGCCCTGTGCCGCGACTGCGCGGCAGCTCTCCGCGGGAGCGAGCCGCGCTGTGCGAAATGCGGCGGCCGGCGGCTGGTCCGGCATGACGAGTTGCACGGCCTCGCCATCGGTCACATCGACTGCGACGCCTTCTACGCCACGGTGGAGAAGCGCGACCGGCCCGAGTTGGTCAGCCGCCCGCTGATCATCGGCGGCGACCGGCGTGGGGTGGTCGCCGCCTGCTGCTACATCGCGCGGATGGCCGGGGTGCGCTCCGCCATGCCGATGTGGCAGGCGCTGGAGGCCTGTCCGGACGCCGTCGTGCTGCGGCCCGACATGGCGAAGTACAAGGCTGTGGGCCGGCAGGCGCGGGAGCTGATGCACGCCTTCACGCCGCTGGTCGAGCCGCTGTCCATCGACGAGGCCTTTCTCGACCTGTCCGGCGTGTCGGAACGGCTGAGCATCAGCCCGGCCCAGGCGCTGGCCGAACTGATCCGCCGGTTCGAGAGCCAGCTGGGCATCACCGCCTCGGTCGGGCTCAGCTACAACAAGCTGTTCGCCAAGATCGCCTCCGACTTGGAGAAGCCGCGGGGATTCTCGGTGATCGGGCGGGGGCAGGCGCTCGACTTCCTGGCGCCGAAGCCGGTGTCGATCCTGTGGGGCGTCGGGCCGGTGCTCCAGCGCAAGCTTCAATCGGACGGAATCCGCACGGTCGGCGACCTGCACGGCTGGTCGGAGATCGATCTCGTGCGCCGCCACGGCAAGATGGGCCGCCTGCTGCACCGCTTTGCCCGCGGTCAGGACGACCGTCGGGTGGAGCCGGAGTCGCCGAGCAAGAGCATTTCCGCGGAGACGACCTTCGATTGGGAGACCGCCGACAAGGCCGCGCTGAAGGACGCGCTGCGCCCGCTGGCCGAAACGGTGGCGCGTCGCCTGTCCGCCGCGGGCTTGCGGGGGCGCAGCGTGGTGCTGAAGATGAAGACCGCCGATTTCCAGACGATCACCCGCTCCCGCCGGGTCGATCCGCCCGCGCGATCGGCGGGGCTGATCTGGCAGACCGGCTGCGAGATGCTGGATGCCGAGCCGGACGGACGGTCGATCCGCCTGATCGGCGTCGGCTGCACCGACCTGCTCGACCCGGAGACCGAGGCGGAACCGGGGCTGTTCGACGGATTCGCTCCGTCTCCGCCGGGTTGAAGCGAATTCGGACCAATCCGGTCCAGGGACCGCTTGCCGCGGGGCGATGGAGGCGCACACTCTTCGCCTGGACGTTTCGGTATGGAGAGACGGGATGAGTCAGGCGGTGTGCGCGGGGGCCATGATGACCTGCAGCTTCGGGGCGGCGCCGTCCGCCCTGGTGGTGCTGCCGCTGAACCGGACGATGGCCGGCGGCCCGCCGATGGCGAACATCATGGACAACAAGCCGATCATGAACATCCCGCCTTTCGGTGTCTGCACCAGCCCGGCCAACCCGATGGTCGCCTCGATGATTCCGGTGCCGCCGCCGGGTGTGATCAAGCCGCAGCCCTGCGTTCCCTGCACCGTCGCCCCCTGGGTGCCCGGCGCCCCGACCGTGATGGTCGGGAACATGCCGGCCCTGACCTCCACCAGCAAGCTGATGTGCAACTGGGGCGGGGTGATCCAGATCACGCTGCCGGGGCAGTTCACGGTGCAGACGCCGTGAGGTGTGCGGGGATGTGAGTTGTGGGGGGCGTTCTTGCCCCCTCCCTAACCCTCCCCCGCTATCGCAGGGGAGGGGACGGACGCCGCTTCGCAGAAGGCACCCTCTCCCGCAACGCGGGGGAGGGTCGGGGTGGGGGCAAAGTTCTTAAAACAACGGTCTGCCCTCACCCCGCCGGGGGCTGCAGCACGGCGATCTCCTTGCCGTCCTCCGAATAGGTCCGCAGCGGTTCGATCAGCAGGCCGCGGCGGTAGACGCCGTGCTGCATCAGCGCGCCGGAGGGGAAGAAGCGGCGCAGCACGCCGTCCTGGAGCCCGTCCAGGAAGGCGGCGCGCTCGCTCACCGTGCCGTCGTCATAGTAGCCCAGCACCGGGCCGTGCAGACGGTCGTTGGCGTAGCTCTCCCGCCGCATCGGGCGGCCCTGCGGGCTGTGGAACAGCGCTTCCCCCTCGCGCTTGCCGTCGCCGTACTGGAAGACGGCGGCGACGGTGCCGGCCTCGTGGAAGAAGACGGACGGCCCGTCGAGAAGGCCGTTGCGGTAGGTCATGCGGCAGGTCGGGCGGGCGTTGGCGTAGAAGGTGGTCAGTCCATGCTGCACGCCGTCCACATACTCCGCCACCTGGACCAGGGCGCCGCCGGGGGCGTAGTTGCGCACCTCCCCGTGCAGCCTGCCGGCGCGCAGCCGGGCGCGCAGGATCGGGTGCCCATCGTCGCCATAGGCGGTATAGAGGCCATGGAACAACTCGTCGCGCATCTCGCCGCTGCGCACGATGCGGCCCTGCTCGTCGCGCTCCTCCACGGGTTGGGGAGCGGATGCAGCTTCGTCGGCCATCTCAGTTCACCTTCACCAGGGTGCCCTTGACGGTGAGGATGCCACCGGCGCTGACCTCGCCCATGCCCTGGGCCTTCAGCGCGGCGGACAGCCCTTCGGCGGACAGGGCGAGGCCGGCCTTGAGGTTCATCCCCATGCTGGCCTTGATGTCCATGCCCATGCCCGACTTGATCTCCATGGCCATGCCGGACTTCGCGTTGAAGGCGCCGCCGGCGTCGAGCTTCATGTCCGTCCCGGACTTGACGCCGACCTCGCCAGAGGTGGCGGTCACCTTCACCGACTTGCCCTTGATGACCACGTCGCCGGTCACGTCGATGGTCAGGTTGCCCTTCACGGTCAGGGTGTAGTCGCCGTCGGCCTTGTGGATGAAGTCGGCCTTGTTGGTGTGGGTCTCGTTGCCCTTCACCGTCACGGCGCGCGTGCCCTTCGCGACGTCGTGCGTCTCGTTGCCTTCCGACACGGTGATGCTGTGATCGTTCTTCACGGTCAGCTTGCGATCGTGCTGGATGTCGATGGTGCTGTCGTTCTCGACCGTCTCTACCTCGTCGTGTTTGATGAGGCGGGTCACGTCGTTCAACACCTCGACGTTCATGTCCTTCTGGGCGTGAACGAAAATCTCCTCGGCATCGGCCTTGTCCTCGAAACGGATCTCGTTGAACTTGCCGGTGCCGTTCTTCGAGGTCTGGGTCTTGATGGTGCTCTTGGTCGAATCGTCGGGCAGCGTGTAGGGCACGGTCTGCTCCGCGTTGTAGACGGAGCCGGTGACCAGCGGGCGGTCGGGGTCGCCGTCGAGGAAGGTCACCACCACCTCCTGCCCGACGCGCGGGAAGAACATGATGCCGTAGTTCTTGCCCGCCCAGTTCTGGGCGACGCGGACCCAGCAGGAGCTTTTCTCGTCCTTCTTGCCCAGCCGGTCCCAGTGGAACTGCACCTTGATGCGCCCGTACTTGTCGAGCCAGATCTCCTCCCCGCTCTTGCCGACGACGATGGCGGTCTGGGTGGAGTGGATGCGCGGCTTCACCGCCGTGTCGAGCGGGCGGAAGGGCAGGTCCGGTGGGAAGGCGGTGAAATGGGCGTTGAAATGGCCGCTCGCCCCGTCGATGCGCACGGAATGCAGGACATATTCGGCGTTCAGGTCGCTCTTGCGGTGGCCGGACACGGTGATGCGCGTCCCGGCCTCCAACGAGCGGCATTCGCCGCTGCCGCGCACCCGGCGACCGGGAAAGGCCAGAGCCTGCTGGCGCAGCTTGGCCAGCGCCTCCCCATCCGCCGAGGTGGTGTGGCGGCTCAGATAGTCGCTGACCGTGCCGAAGCCCGACGCGCCTTCCGCCGTGGCGTAGAGGTCGGTCGAGGGCGTTTCGAAATGATAGCTGTCGATGCCGTAGCTCTTGGATGTGACGCGCCGCTCGACGCTGAGCCCGTTCAGCACGTTGTCCTCGTCGTCGTGCCCTTCGGTGGCGCGGTACTCGAAGGCGTCGAGCAGCGGGCTCTTGGCGAAGGCGCTGTCGCTGTCGCCCAGCACCAGCGTGTGCTTCCCGTCCTCATGCGCGAAATAGTAGAAGATGCCTTCCTCTTCGAGCAGCCGGGCGACGAAATTGTAGTCGGTCTCGCGGTACTGCACGCAATATTCACGCTTGGCGTAGGTTCCGGTCAGCGACTTCTTAAGATCGGTGTAGCCGGCACCCTTGCAGACCTCCTCGACGATTTCGGGGACCGTCTTCTCCTGGAAGATGCGGCAGTCGCCGGAATGGGTCAGCATCCACAGCCAGGGGTGAAGCTCCGCCTCGTAATGGGCGACTTGGCTGCGGTCGTCGACGTGGGTCAGCTCGATCCGCCCGACGATGGCGTTGATGTGGCGCACCGTCTCCTGGTCGCCGAGCGTGACGGCGACGGTCACCGCCTTGCCGACGACACGGTCGAAGGCGATGTCCTCGTCCGACGAAATCATGGTGACGCGGTAGGTGAACAGCGACGACAGCCGCTCCTCCCCCACGATGGTGCGCAGCGCCAGCGCGTCCGCCCCCAACGGGGTGGTGATGGACAGATACTGGCCGTCCTGGGCAAAGCGTTTCGCCATGATCGCCGTTCCCCGTTCAGGCCGCCGTGCCGCCCAGGCTCACGGCGAAGCGTCCGTCCGCGCCGTGGTCCACGGTGATGCGGCCCACCGGCTGGCCGGCGGCAACGCGGTCGAGGATGCGGATCGCCACCTCCGGCACCACGAACTCCGACAGCAGCGTGTCGATCATGCGCGCCCCGGCGTCGGAGTTCAGCGCCCGCAGAACCAGCGCCTCCACCGCCGCGTCGGTGACGGCCAGTTCGGCGCCGCGGTTGCCGGCGGTGCGGCGTTGCAGCTTGTCCAACTTCATCGTCACGATGCGGCGGATCTGCGCCTCGCTCAGCGGGTAATAAGGCACGACGGACAGGCGGCCGAGGAAGGCCGGGCGGAAGCGGCGGCGCAGCACGTCGGAGATGGCGGCCAGCCCCTCTTCCCGCGCCTCACCGATGCGCCCGGCGTCGAGCGCCTCGCGGCCCAGAGCGAACAGCTCGGTGTCGCCCAGGTTGCTGGTCAGCAGGATCAGCGTGTTGCGGAAGTCCACCTCCACGCCCTCGCCGTCCTCCAGCACGCCCTTGTCGAAGACCTGATAGAACATGTCCAGCACGTCGGGGTGGGCCTTCTCCACCTCGTCCATCAGCACCACGGCGTGGGGGCGGCGGCGCACCGCCTCGGTCAGCACGCCGCCGCTGCCGTAGCCGACATAGCCCGGCGGGGCGCCGCGCAGGGTGGCCACCGCGTGGGCCTCCTGATACTCCGACATGTTGATGGTGATCAGGCTGTCCTCGCCGCCGTTCAGCAGTTCGGCGAGCGCCAGGGCGGTTTCGGTCTTGCCGACGCCGCTCGGGCCGCTCAGCAGGAAGACGCCGATCGGGCGCTGCGGCTCGCCCAGCCCGGCGCGATAGCCACGCACGGCCCGCGCGATGGCCTGGAGCGCCTGCGGCTGGCCGACGACGCGGGCGGCCATGCGGTCCTCCAGCGTGGCGACCACTTCCAGATCGTCCTTGGACATCGAACCGACCGGGATGCCGGTCCAGTTCGACACCACGGCGGCGACCACCGCCCCGTCCACCCGGTGCGGGACCAGCGGGCTGTCGCCCTGGATCGCTTTCAGCTTTTCCATGGCCGCGGCGGCCTCCACGGCGTGGCCAGCCTTCAAGGCGGCTTCCACCGCATCGACCAGATCGCGCTCGCGCGTCCAGCGCTCGTCCAGAGCGGCCTTTTCCAGCGCGATGGCGCCCCGGCGTTGCAAAATCTGCGACAGGCGGGCGTGGTGGGCGGTGCCGGGCTCGGCCTCCAGCCGCTCCGCCTCGCGGGCCAGGATGGCGTCCTCGCGCTCCATCGCCTCGATGGCCTCGGGCTTGGAGCTGCGGGCGATGGCGACGCGGGCGCAGGCGGTGTCGAGCACGCTGATCGCCTTGTCGGGCAACTGGCGGGCGGGGATGTAGCGGGCGGACAGAGCCACGGCGGCGGCGATGCCGTCGTCAAGCACGCTGACCCCGTGATGCTCCTCGAAGCGGCGGACGAGGCCGCGCAGCATCGCCGCCGCCGCCGTCTCGTCCGGCTCCGGCACCGAGACGGGCTGGAAGCGGCGGGCCAGCGCCGGGTCCTTCTCGAAATACTTCTTGTACTCGGCCCAGGTGGTGGCGGCGATGGTGCGGAACTCGCCACGGGCCAGGGCGGGCTTCAGCAGGTTGGCGGCGTCGCCCTGGCCGGCGGCCCCGCCGGCGCCGATCAAAGCGTGCGCCTCGTCGATAAAGACGACCATCGGCACGGGGGAGGCCGAGACCTCCTTGATGATCGACTTCAGCCGGTTCTCGAACTCGCCCTTCACCCCGGCCCCGGCCTGGAGCAGCCCGAGGTCGAGCGTGCGGATGACCATGCCGCGCAGCGGCGGCGGCACGTCGTCCTCGGCGATGCGCAGGGCCAGCCCCTCGACGATGGCGGTCTTGCCGACGCCGGGGTCGCCAACCAGGATCGGGTTGTTCTGGCGGCGGCGCATCATCACGTCGATGACCTGCCGGATCTCGCGGTCGCGCCCGATCACCGGGTCGATCTTCCCGGCCTTGGCCTGGGCGGTCAGGTCCTGGCTGTACTGGTCCAGCATGGCCCGCCCGTCCGACGCGGCGGAGACCGGAGCGGCGGCGGGAGAGGATTCGGATGCGGCGGCGGACGGTCCGCCTTCTTTCAGGACGCGCACCAGCTCCGGCAGGTCGGACGCGGTGCGCTCGCGCGGCAGGGCGAGCAGGGAGGGGGCGGACTCGGTGACCACCGCCCGCACGGAATCGCAGGCGACCGCGGCCCAGAGGATGGCCGGGAGAAGGATCTGCGGGCTGTCCAGATGGGTGACGGAGATCAGCAGCGCCGTCTCCAGCATCTCCGGAACGCGGGGGGAGAAGGCCGGGGTGCGGCTGTTGCCGCGGCGGATGCGGTCCAGCGCCGCATCCAGTTCGGTCTCCAGCCGGCCCGCCTCGACGCCGTAATGGCGCAGGATGCCGGCGACGGTGGCGTCCTTCAGCCGCAGCAGGGCCAGCAGCACATGCTCCGCCTCGACGTCGTAATGGGTCTGCGAGACGCACAGCGCGGCGGAGCGTTCGAGAACCTTGCGCCCGTCGCGGTCGAGCTTTCCGATGAGGGACTTGATGTCGGCGGTCACGGGACGGCTCCCTGGGGTGACGTTGCGGGCGGGGCGGGGTCGAGGGTCAAGCGCCCGTCCTTCAGGTTCGGGCGGCCCGGCGCCCGCAGCCAGGAGGTCCAGCCGAGGCGGCTGCCCTCCGGCGGCTTGGTGGACAGGCGCGTCGGCGGCACCTTGGTGGCCTCCAGCACCAGCACGATGCGGAAGTCCATGCCGTCCCCGGTGTGGAAGCGGGCGAGCGCGCAGAGCGTCTGGTGGTGCCGCCCGTCGGGCAGGAACTCGCGGAAGCGCTCCAGGCTGTCGAGCGTCAGTTCGATGGCGTAGCAACTCTGCTGGTCCCAGACGCGGCGGCCCAGCACCACTGTGCGGCCGAGGCTGTTGTTGCGCGCGCCGAAACCGCCACCGATGCGGGTCCGGCTCTCGTCGTCCAGCGGCAGCCAGCGCCCGACGAAGCTCTCGACCCGCACCTTGACCCGGAAGACGGCGCCGAGGATCGCCTCCAATCCAGCCGACGAGCGGCGCCGGTTGGCGAGGATGCCGGAGAAGGCCAGCAGCATGCGGTCGGGCGTGCCGGGCAGGCGCTGCTCCAGGCCGGGCGTGCCGATGCCGGCCAGCGCGCGCAGCACGCGGGCCATCAGGGTGCGTTCGGGGTCGCGCTCCAGCAGGGGCAGGCTGCCCTGGCGGGTGCGGTAGAAGATCGACATCAGGCGGTGGTTGAAGATGTCGTAGAAGGCGGAGCCCGCCGTGTCACGCCGCGCCGCCCGCTCGACCAGCAGTTCGGTGGCGACGTAGGGCAGGGGGCCGTTGATGCCCGCCACGCCGAGAACGGGGGAACGCACCACGCCGCGCCCGTCCTCGGTCCGCCGCGCCTCGACCACGTCGCTGGCGGGGAAGACGAAGCTCGGGTCGTGCTCGATGCGGACGGCCTCCTGCTCCGGGTCGATGCCGGTGCCGAGCGGGGCCAGGCCGGGGGCGGCGCGCTCCAGCAGGGCGATGGCCTGCAGCAGGTCGAAGCCCCAGGGCTCGGCCTCCAGCCGGTCGATCAGGGCAGGGGCGCTGCCGGAGGTTGGGAAAGGACGATCCGTCACAGGACCGGCTGGCTGCCGGCAAGGCGCGACCATGCCTTCCACACCCCTTCCCGTTGCACCGAGCGCAGCCGAAGCTGGGCGAAGGCGTTGACGTTGATGTAGAGCCCGAGGAAGCGGCTGAGCACTCCGCCGAAAACCAGCGGGCTGGCGCCGACGAAGTTCCGCTCGTCCAAAGCCACCGTCACCTCCAGCCCGCGCACGAAGCCGCGCCAGGCGTCCTGCCCCATGCGGTGCAGCACCGGGCGGGAGGACAGGCCCTGCACGCCGCGGATCTGGTGCTGGGCCGACGGGTCGTCGGGCGCGTGCAGCAGCAGGATGGATTGCAGGGCGCGCAGCCCCTCGGCGTCGCCGGTCATGCTGAGATGGTTGACCGACAGGTGCGAGATCAGCTTCCAGGCCGAGGAACCGCCCGCCGGGGCCGGGCGGCCGGGCGTCGGCTTGTGCAGGCAGCGGATGGTGGCGATGGGGGCGGATTCCTCGATCATCAGCGCGGCTCCCGCCGGCACTTGCTCCGCCAGCGCCCGGTTGGTGCAGAGCGTGCGCACCAGGAGCGTCTCGTCCGCCGGGTCGGTCGGCGTCAGGTCGAGGTGGTGCAGGCTGAGATGCAGGTCGGTGCCCGGCACGTCGTCGCGCTGGGTCGGCTCGCGCGCGGCCAGCCAGAACCCGCGCGGTTCCGTTTCGGCCTCCGCGTGCTGGTGCGAGAACAGGGGGACATAGCGGTGGTGCATGCCGTCGCCGTCGCGCAGGCCGCTGACCTCCAGAATCGAATGGACCTCGGTCGTCCGCTCGCGCAGGGCGTCGGGAACGACGCGGTAGGCGGTACGCCGGTGGTTCAGCCGGATCGGCTCCGCCGTACGGTTGAACAGGTTGACGATGGGCGTGCAGCCGAGAACGAAGCTGTCCTTGCGCAGGGTCAGCCGGTTGGGCAGCGGGCGCGACACCGCGATCAGGATGTCCACGACCTCCCCCGACAGCCGGCCTTGCGGAAGCGGCAGGTCGTAGAAGTCGAACTTCTGCGGAAACTCGAAGTATTCCTGCAGCAGACCGTAGGCGGGCTGGGCGTGCTTGGGGTGCGGCAGCACCGTCTCGTCCGGGCCGAAGCCCACGGGGGCGATCAGGTTCTCGCCGCGCAGCCGCACCGGCGGCTTGCCGGGCTGGACGTAGGCGATCTCCACCACGCCGCACAGGAACAGCTCGTGCAGGGCGGAGGTGAGGATCGTCTCGCCGTCGATGAACAGGCGCAGCTTGTCGATCGGCAGATTCTCGAAGGACTGGTTGCGCGTCTCCAGCCGCAGCCGCAGCACCGACGCGGTGGCGGCGCCGTCGAGGAAGTCGTAGCGGTCGGCCGGCTCCACCGCGGCGTCGGTCACCGCGACCGGCCACAGCGTCACGTCGTAGGCGGTGCGGAAGCGGCAGCGGATGTTGTCCTCCGCCACGGCGTGCAGCGGGGTGCCGCGCGGCACTCGGAATCCGCCGGTCAGCCGCCCCTCGCCGGGCACCGGCTCCATCCGGGCGATGCCCATGGCGGGGATCGGCGCGATCATCTGCGGGTGCAGGATGCCGAGCAGCGCCTCGGAGAAGCGCGGGAACTCGCGCTCCAGATTCAGTTGCAGGCGCCCGGACAGGAAGGCGAAGGATTCGATCAGCCGCTCGACGTTCGGGTCGGCGGCCTGATCCGGTCCCAGCGCCAGCCGGCGCGCGATCTTGGGATAGCTGCGCGCGAAGGCTTCGCCCGCCCGGCGGACGTACAGAAGCTCGCGTTCGTAATGGTCGAGGAGATCCTCGCGCCGCATTCCCGCTCGTCCTTTCAGCCGGTCCGGTCCGGCCCGTTGGGGGCTTGGCCGCGCAGGCCGACGTCGAACTCCAGCCGCTCGGTGACGGTGCCCGCCACGACCTCGCCGGAGATGCTGGTGACCATGGTGCCGCGCCCGTTTCCGGCGCTGACGGTCACCCGCGGGCGCTTCAGCCGCGGCTCGAAATCGATGATGGCTTGGCGCACCATCCGCTCCACCTGACGGCGGTCGGCGTCTGAGGCGGCGTCCAGATGCGTGATGTCGGAAATCCCATAGTCCAGCGCCGTTCCGCCGAGGTCGGGGCGGCGCGTGCCGGTGCTGCGGCTGTCGAGGATGCGCGCGACCTCGCGCCGGATGGACGCCTTGAGGTCGGGCATGGACAGCACCGTGGCGGACGGCTCGTCGCCCGTCGGGTGGTCCGGTTCGAAGTCGATCAGCCGTTCGAACAGCAGCGACCGTCCGCCGGTCATCGTCTTGGGCTGGGTCATCGCCGTGTCCGTTGGGGGTGAGGTCGCTTCAGTTCCTTCTCCCCCCTGGGGAGAAGGTTAGGATGAGGGGGGGGCGCGTCGCGGAGCGTCCGGCAAAAGCGCAACCCCCTCACCCGGCCCTACGGGCCACCCTCTCCCCGCTATCGGCGGACCGAAGGTCCGCCTGTCGCGTCAGCGCAAACTTCGTTTGCGCGTGAGCGGAGGGGAGAGGGTTATTCACCACCTCAGCTGTCGGACACGGTGCCCTTCAGCAGGTTGAACTTCACGCCGCCACCGCCTTCGTGCTTCTGCTCCTCGGTGTAGCGCTTGTAGGTCCAGTAGATCTCGGTGGCGTTGATCTCGATGGTCTCGGTCGTGTCGCCCTCGTTGACGCTCAGGCTGTGCTTGGCGATCAGCGGGTTGGTCAGCTCGATCGTCAGGAACTCGCCCCACTGGTGGGTGTCGCCGATCGGCTTCAGGCAGTGGATGGTCCACTGCTTCTTCGCCGTGTCGGAGTTGGCCGAGCGCAGCAGCAGCGAGATCAGCTTGGGCGAAGCCCGGTCCCACTTGCGCTCAAGCGTGATGTTCTCGACCTTCGGGGTGTGGACCGTACGGCGGGCGTTGGTCGACACCTCCATTTCGACGGTCATGTCCTGCGACAGGGATTCGCACAGGATCATGTCCTTGAACACCACGCCCCCGGCGATCTCCACCGCGGACTCCCCCTGGACGTTGGGGATATCGAGAATGATCATAGACATGCGGATTTACTCCGGACGATGCGTTCGGTGGGGAGGGGATCAGGCTTCCGGCGCCGGCAGTTCGGCGACCATGCGGATGGAGGCCGACAGCTCTTCGAGCTGGAAATGCGGGCGCAGGAAGATGTTGGCGCGGTAGACGCCCGGACGGCCCGGCACGTCGTAGACGTCGATGCGGGCCTCGCGCAGCGGGAAACGGGCCTTCGTGCCCTGCGACGCCTCGTCGTCCAGCAGGACGTAGTTGGCGATCCAGGTGTTCAGGTGGTCCGTGATGTTGTTGCGCGTCAGGAAGGCGCCGATCTTGTCGCGCAGCATCACCTTCAGGTAATGGGCGAAACGCGACGACACCAGCATGTACGGCAGCATCGCGGAGATGCGGGCGTTCGCGTTGGCCTCGTCGGTGTTGTAGACCTTCGGCTTGTTCGTGGTCTGGCCGCTGAAGAACGCCGCGTAATCCGTGTTCTTGCAATGGACCAGAGAGATGAAGCCAAGGTCGTTCAGCTCCTTCTCACGGCGATCGGTGATGGCGATCTCCGTCGGGCACTTCAGGGCGACGTCGCCCTCGTCCGTCTTGAAGGTGTGGCTGGGCAAACCCTCGACCTTGCCGCCGCCTTCCACGCCGCGGATGGCCGCGGTCCAGCCGTGCTTGGCGAAGCTGTCGGTGATGCGCGCGGCCAGCGCCCAGGAGGCGTTGCCCCACAGGTACTTGGAGTGATCGCGGCCGTCGGTGTCCTCGACGAAGTTCATGCCTTCGACCGGAACGGTGTTCGGGCCGTAGGGCAGGCGCATCAGGACGTGCGGCATGGTCAGCGAGACGTAGCGGGAGTCCTCCGACGCGCGGAAGGAGCGCCACTTCACCATCTCGGCCGTCTCGAAGATCTTCGACAGGTCGCGCGGGGCGCCCAGCTCGCCGAAGTTCTCCATGTCGAACATGGTCGGCGACACGGCGCTGATGAACGGCGCGTGGGCGGCGGCGGCGAGGTTCGACATCTTCTCCAGCAGGGAGATGTCCTGCGGATGGCGGCCGAACTCGTAGTCGCCGACCAGCATGCTGTAGGGCGTGCCGCCCAGCGTGCCGTACTCGGCCTCGTAGACCATCTTGAACATGGCGCTCTGGTCGAACTCGACCGCGCTGTCCAGGTCCTTCTGGAGGTCCTTGCGCGAGACGTTGAGGACGCGCAGCTTCAGCGTCGTCGAGGTCTCGGTGTTCATGACGAGGTAGTTGAGGCCGCGCCACGTCGCTTCCAGCTTCTGGAAGTCGGGGTGGTGCATGACCTCGTTCAGCTGGTCGCTGATCAGCTCGTCGATCTGCGCGATGCGCTGGTTGATCGCCTCGACCACGTCGATGGCGGAGGCGTCGCCGGTCTCGGCGAGGACCTGATCGACGAATTCGGTCAGAAGGTCGCGGGCATAGGGCCGCTGGCCCTCCTCGCGCGCCATCTTGCCTTCGACCATCATGCGGTCGAGCAGGGACAGACTGGCGGCGCTCTCAACGGACGTTTCCGTGCTCACCTGTTCGCTCCGTGAAGGGGGTTCTGGTTGGGCTTACCGGGACGGGGGATCAGGCGGGCTCGCCCGCGGGCTCGCCAGCGGCGGCGGCGTCCGCCGGGCCGAGGAGCTTCTTCAGCTCGTCCTGCTGTTCGGTGCTGGTGATGACGTCGTTCAGCAGGCCGTTCAGCTCGTCGTTGCCGTCCAGCTTGGCCAGCAGGTCCGAGAGCTTCTGCCGGGCTTCGAACAGGCGGCTCAGCGTCGGCACCTGCTTCAGCACCTCCACCGGCTGGAAGTCGTCCATGTGGCGCATGTTCAGGAGGATGTTCAGCTTGCCGCCGTCCTCCTGAAGCTTGTTGTCCACCTGGAAGGCGAGGCGCGGCGCCGTAGCGGCCATCACGTCGTTGAAGTTGTCGCGGTCGATCTCGACGAACTTGCGCTCCTTCAGCTTGGGAAGGGGCTTTTCCGGCTTGCCGCTGAGATCGGCCAGGATGCCGACCAGGAAGGGCAGCTCCTTCATCTCCTGGGCGCCGCCGGTGTGGACTTCGTAGGTGAGCTTTACCCGCGGCGGGCGGACGCGCTCCAACTTCTTCTGACTGCTCTCGCTCATATCTGACGACCTCATAGGGTTGTGCGCGTCGCGCGCCGGCTGTCGAGCTTCGCCATCATTCGAAAGGCACCCCTGTGGAGGCCAGCCGAGATGGACCCCAATTGGACGACATCGCCCCGGAACACCTCCGTTTCGGAGGGAATGTCCGGTGCACGAAGCATCGCCCGCTCAGCTTCGAAGGTGCTGCAAGAGGAAGTTGCGGGCCTCCAATAGTTGACTCATCCGCTCGGCGCTGGACAGCAGGCCGGTGTCGGGATGGAAGATCGGGGCCAGGGTGCGGAAGCGGCTGTTGACCGTCTGCGTGTCCAGGCCCCATTCATGGGTGAAGCCCAGCACGTAGGTGGCCTGCCAGGGCTTGCGGATCGGCTGGCGCAGCGGGCGGAAGGCCAGCGTCTCCAGCGCCGCGGTCAGCTGCTCCAGTCGCAGGCGGCAGCGGCTCATCTCGCTTTCCACGGCGTTCAACTCGCCCGCGGTGATGAGGTGCGCGCCGTCGTCGCTGCCAATGGTGGCGGCGACCCAGGCGGCCTTGCGCACGGTCGCCGCATCCAGCGGGGTGGCGTGGCGCACGCGCAGCTTCGGCACCACCCGCACGCGGCGGGTGCCGCCGCTCTTCAGCGTCACGGTGCGGTGGGAGACGTCCACCGGTTCGGGGCTGCCGGGATCGGGCAGGTGGGTCAGCGCCTCCGGCCCGACCAGCGTCAGGCAGGATCGGATCAGGGCGGGCACCGTCATGCCGCGCGCCGTCGCCGCGGAGTCCACGGCGGCGTAAAGGGCATGCTGACAGGGTGCTGTGATGGTGGGCAAAGGGCCTCCGGGTACGCACGGCGGTATTGCCCCGCAAGGTGTGCGATGGCGGGCCGTCGCGGAACGCCTTGTTGGTCCACTCCCGGAGTCACGCCGCCGGAACTGCGTCCGTTGCGGAGTGAAGGCGGTCAGGCGTCCTTGCCGCCGCGGAGTTCCTCCATCACAGCGCGGATGCCGGTTTCCAGCGCCCGGACGCGGCGGCGCTGCCGTTCCTCCCGCCGCGTCGCCTCCTGCGCCTCTCCGCGCAGGCGGTCCACCTCCTCGACCAGCGAGGGGGCGACGGTGCCGCGGTCGGTGTAGAACAGCCCGACCTGGATGACCTCGTAGAGGGACGTCCCGGCCGGCATCAGCCGCTCCAGCGCGGAGAGGGCAGCCAGCCGCTCGCCGGGGGAATCGCTGCGCAGCCGGGCGAGGATGGCGTGCAGGCGGGCATCCCGGTTCATGATGGCCGGTTCATGATGGAGCGTGTCCTTTCTGGTTGGCCGGGGAGTATCGCAGGGGCCGGGGAGCGGCAAAAGCAGATCAGACCAAGTTGGGCCAATCTGAACGGGATGCCCTCGCGGAAAGCCGCTATAGCCGGACCCTTGGGAGGCTGGCCATGCTCTACGGTTTCGGGCGTCTGGCGCTTGTTTTGTGGCTGTGCGCCGTGGGCGGGCAGGCGTTCACCCTGTTCGCCTTTCACAACGCGGTGGCGGAGGCGCACACGGCGGAAATCGCCGCGCGCGCGTCGGCGTTGGCCAGCCGCGTCGCCGCCAGCGCGGCGGAGCGCGCCGCCATCGGCTTTCCGCTCGCCGACCAGAACGATCTGCAAAGGCTGATCGAGGTGGCGTCCACCGGCGGCGGGGGCCTGCGGCTTTATGTGGTGGACCCGCGCGGGACCGTTCTGTTCGCCACCGCCCAGGCGGCGGGGACGCCGGTGCCCGCCTCTTGGATGGGGGGCGCGGCTGGGCTGCCGGCGGAGCCGTGGGACCTCGCGGACCGCGACGGCGTGCTGGTCGGCGTGCCAGTGGCCGACGCCCTGGGCAAGCCCGCCGGCGCCGTGCTGGGCCTCGCCCCGCAGCAGGACGCGCGGGTGGAGGTTCTGGCCGCGCTGCGCGAGACGGCGACGGTCACCGCCGTCTTCCTGGCCGCCATCGGGATTCTCGCCGTTCTGGGCACGCGGCTGCTGCTGTCGGGTGTCTGCCGGTCCGTTCTGGAGCGGACGGCCTTTTACGCCGCCGAGGCGCGGCAGCTTCAGGCCGACACGCCTGCCGCCGCGGCGGTCGGCGATCCGGCGCTGTCCGCCGTCCTGGCCGGGCTGCGCGCGGCGGAAACCGAGGCCGCCCGCATCGACGGGGAGGTGCTGCGATGACCCGCCCGGCGATGCCATTCTCCAATCGGGGGATGTTGCGGCGATTCATTCCGCTGATGGCGGTGGTGGTGGTCGTGCCCTGGCTCGCCACGCTGGCGGCGGCGCTGATCGCCGCGGCGGGGCTGGCCGACCGGGGAACCGCCTCCCGCGCCGAGATCGTGGGAACGGCCATCGCGCATGACCTGGAAAAGTCGCTGGCGCTCGGCCTGCCGCTCGACCGCATGGCCGGGATGGACGATTATCTGGGCGAGGCGGGTGCGGTCTTTCCGGAGATCAAGCTGATCCTGGTGGTGGACGGCGCCGGTCGCCCGCTGTTCCAGAAATCCGACGCGGCGCGCCCCGACCTGTCGGTCCGGCTGGTGCCGGCGGACACCGATTGGTCCGCGCTGGGGCTGGTCCTGCAACGCTTTCCCATCCGGCAGGGAGCCGCGATGGCGGGGGAGGTCCTGCTGGGCCGCAACGCGGTGGCGCAGCCGGCCAACGCGCCGCGCATCCTGATCGATTTCGCGGTGGCGCTGAGCATCGCTTTGGCTCTCGGCGGGCTGGCGCTGCGCACCATGCTGAACGCCCAGGTGACGACGCCGCTGCGGCTGGCGGCGTCGCTGGAGGCCAACCTTGCGCGCTCCGCCTATGACCGCATCGCCCCGCCGGTCGAGCAAAGCCTGATCGGCAATCTGCTGGCCGAGATGAACCGGGTGGTGACCGGCGTGAACGACCGCTTCGCCCGCCTGTGCAGCTATCTGGCCGAGGTGCGCGATCTCAGCTTCAACAAGGATGCCGCGGCTGAGGTGGCGCCACTGATCGAGCGGATCGAGCGGCTGGGCCGCTTCTCGCCCGACCGGCTGACCGCTCTGGCCCCGCCGGACGCCGGGTCGCTGCCCTACGCCACCGCCTTCTGCGCGGGCGTGGGTGCGGCCGTCGCCGCGGCGGTGGCGACGCGGCACCTGCCGCCGGTTGTGGCGCTCGGGGGGGTGGCGCTGGGGATGGCCGCGGCGGTGCCGCTCGCCTTCGCGCTCGGCCGTCGCGCGCCCGTCGCGGGAGCGCTGGCGCTGGGAGGCTGGGCGCTGCTGAACGGGCTGGGCGACGGGGCGTCGGTGTGGCTGACCGGGGCGATGCTGGGCGGATTGGCCGCGGCGTTTCCCTTCCAGGCGGTGCGTCCCGCCGCGGAAAGCCTGCGCGCCGGACCGGCGGTGTCCGCGGCTGGCGGTCTGGTCGTTGGAACGGGGCTGTCGGTTCTGTGCATCGGCGGTGGCGTGCCGGGTGTTCTCATGGCCGGCGCGGTGCTGTCCGGGGTGGCCGGTCTGCTGGCCGCCGTCCGGCTGGAGCGGCGGGCCGGTCTGACGCTGCCGCGCGTGACCCTTCGCGCTCTGCTGGCGGTGGACCGCTGGTGGGTGGACGGGACGCTGCGGCCGAAGGGTTGGGCGCTGTGGCTGGTCACGGCGCTGGCCCTGGCGGCGTTGAGCCGGACCGACGGCGGCGGGGCGGTGGACGCCCGCCGGGTTGCGGAACTGTTCTGGCTCCACGCCACCCCGGCCTGGCTGGCCGCCGCGCTGGTCGCGGTTCTGGTTCCGCGGAGCGGGGCGGCGCTGCTGAGTTTGGGCGCAACGGCGATGGTCGGGCTTCTCCTGGCGCTCGGCCCGGTGGAGCCGGGAACCGCCGTCGCGCTGGGCGCCGCTGCGGCTCTCGGCGCCGGGCATGCGGGCTTTGCGGCGTCAGGGGGGTGGGGGGGGCTGACGGCGGTCCGCGCCGCGCTGACCCTGGCCGGAACGCTCGGTGTGTTGTGGCTGGCCGGTGGGAGCAACACGGTGGTGGCCACGGGCATGCTGCCCTCGTTGGCCCTGCTCGCCGGGATCGCCGCGCTGCCGCCGCTGGCGCTGGCGCTGTGGCGCCACGCGACGCCGCGCCGGCGCGTTCCGGTCGAAGGGGAGGCCGCGCGATGACCGGGCTTCGCCAGCGCATGACGGTCGCCGCGGCGGCGGTGGTCCTCGCCGTGCTCGTCACCGCCGCGGTCTTCGCCCTGCTGCGCATCGGGAGCGGCGCCACCCGCCACGCCGAGGACGAGGGGCGGATGACCCTGCGGCTGTGGGAAGGGCTGCTCGACCAGTCCGCCGCCGCCGCTCGGGTGGCGGTGGGCGACCCCCGCCTCACCGACGCGCTGGAGCGCGGCAACGCGGCGGCGGCGGCGGAGCGGCTGGGCGGGCTGGGCTTCACGGCGGCGACCGTGGTCAACGGTGTCGGGCAGACCCTGCTCGCCGTGCCCACCGACCAGCCGATCCGCCTTCTCGACGAGCGGCGCATCGGGCAGGTGCTGGCCCGCAACGACACGCAGGACGGTCTGGTGCTGACCGGCGGTGCCGCGCAGCTTCTGCTTGCCCGCCCACTCGGCGCGCAGCGGCCCGCCGACCGGGCGCTGGTCGCCACCCGTCCGCTGACCGGCAGCCTGGAGGCTCTGGCTGGCATTCTCGGCGGCTCCGCCTTCCTGGTCGGCAGCGACGGCGCATTGTATGGCCACGCCGGACCGCTGGCCTGGGCGGACGTGCGTCCCGCCGCTGAGCGCGGTGAGGAGGTGCAGGCGACCATCGGCGCCCGCGGCTACGGCGTGCGCAAACTGCGCCTGCCCAAGGTGGCCGGCACGGAGGGGGACGGCACGCTGTACCTCGTCACGGTGCGCGAGACCACGCTGGCCGCCATGGCCGACAGCCTGCTCGACAGTTCCGCCATCCTGGTGGTGCTGATGGTGCTGGTGGCGGGGACGCTGGGCCTCGACTGGTATTTCCGGCGGGTCTTCACGCCGGTCTATGCCTCGATGTCCGCCCTGTCCGCCTTGGCCGCTGGGGACACCGGCGTCGCCGTTCTGGGGGCGGAGCGCGCCGACGAGGCCGGGCAGTTGGCCCGCACCGTGGAGGTCTTCCGCAGCCGCAGCCGGGCGCTGCGCGACGCCGAGGAGCGGCGCGCCCGCCACTGGTTGCGCCAGCAGTCCTTCATCCGCCGCCAGATGCTTCGCCTGTCCGAAACCCTGCCGGAGCAGGGGCGGCGCGAGCTTCTCGCCGACCTCGCCCGCATCGAGGCCGCCTCGGAGGGCAAAACGCCCTGCGCGCGCACCGACGATCCCGGCGCGCTCGCCGTCGCCTTCGAGGTGATGGCGGAGCGCGTGCGCGACCAGCACACCGCGCTCGATGGCATGGTCCGGCAGCTTCAGTCGGCGCTGGACACCCGCACGGAGCTTGTTGAGCTGCAGAAGCAGTTCGAGATCGCCCGGCGCATGCAGGCGGCGATCCTGCCCCCCGACCTGACCACGGCCCCCGATCAGGAGACTGATCTGGAGGCGTCCGGCCTGATGCGTCCGGCGGCGGAGTTCGACGGCAGCTTCTACGATTTCTTCCTGACGGCGGACGGGTCGCTGGCGGTCCTGATCGGGCAGGTGTCGGGCGGCGGGCTGGCTGCGGGCTTCATGACGGTGACGGCGCGCGCCGCGCTGCGGACACTGGCGGCGGCCGGGCTCGGGCCGGCGGCCTGCCTGACCGGCGCCAACCGTCTGCTGGCGGCGGACAACGCTGCGGGCCTGTCGATCGGCCTCGCCATGGGCATCGTATCGCCGCGCTCGCGCCGCCTGGTCTTCGCCGCCGCGGGCGTGCCGGAGCCCTTCCTGCTGCGGCGCTTCGGCGACGTGGTGGACCTTCCGGTGGCGGCCAACCCGCCGCTGGGCCTCGATCCCGCCATGACGGCGGTGGAAACCGCGCTGGACCTGCCGGTGCCCTCCACGCTGGTGCTGTGCAACGGCGGGCTGCTGGACGGCGAGAACCGCTTCGGCGTCGCCTTCGGGCGGGCGCGGCTGACCGGCATCCTCGGCAACCTCGACGACCTGTCCGCCGCCAGCGTCACCGCGGCGGTGTCCGCCGGGCTGGCCGAGCATGGCGGCGGCGCCGCGATGGCGGTGGACCGGCTGTGCGTCGCCCTGCGGGTGCGGGCATGAGGGCGCGCGGCATCCTGGCCGGCGCGCTCGCCCTGGTGGGCGCGCTGCTCGCCGGGCCGGCGGCGGCGGAGGTGGCCCCGGTATCGGATGGCGGCCCCGCGCTGTTCCAGTGCAGCCGCTACCTCCGCAACGGGGAGGCGCTCTACGGCATTCCGCCGGGCATCCTGCACGCCATGAGCGTCGTGGAGTCCGGGCGGGCGGGCATGCCCTGGCCCTGGGCGCTGAACGTCTCCGGGCGCCCGCACTACCCGGCGACGCGGCGCGAGGCGCTGCGGCTGATGCAGGACGGCGAGGGCGGCCTGCGCGGCGACGTGGCGGTCGGCTGCATGCAGATCCACACGCGCTGGCACGCCGGCTCCTTCGCGGGGGGCGAGGACATGCTCGATCCCGCGGTCAACGTCGCCTACGCCGCCCGCTTCCTGCGGGAACTGTACGACCGCCACGGCTCCTGGACGGAGGCGGTGCGCCGCTACCACGCCAGCGATCCGACGGCGCAGGACACCTATCTCTGCCTCGTGCTCGACCGGCGGGTGCGGCTCGGCTACCAGCGCGAGACGGCGGAGATGCGCCGGCTGTGCGGCGGCCCGGAATCGTGAGCGCGGTGCCATGAAGAAACTCCTGGTCGGCGTGCTGGCGCTGCTCCTCCTCCTGGTGGCCTTCGCGGGCGGCTATTTCCTGGCCGGGGGCAGCGTGCCGGGTGCCACGGACGACCCCGCGCCCGCCGAAGCGAAGGCAGCGCCCGCCGCTGTACCGCAGGAGACGGCAAAGGCGGAGCCGGAGAAGGCCGCGCCGGCCGCCGTCCCGGTCCGTCCGGTCGCGTCCGTGAAGGCGGCGACCGCGCGCTTCTCCATCGAACTCGGCGTGTTCCGCTCCGCCGGGAACGCCCAGGACTTCGCGGCGGCGCTGGCCGGGCGGGGCCTTCCTGTGGAGATCGTCGAGACCATGGACGCCGCCGGGGGGCAGTGGCACCGCGTGCGCGCGGGCGCCTTCGCCGACCGCTGGCAGGCCGAGGCGCGCCGCCCCTCCTTCGAGCGGACCGCTGGGATCGGCGGGGTGGTGGTCGAGGAGCCGCTTGCCGCCGCCATGCCGACGAAGGCCGGCGGCGGCGAATGATCCAGTTCGGACCAAGGGGGTAACCCGCCGGATTTGCGGGCTTCTCCGCATGGCGGGGTGGGCTTCCGGTCCATCGCCGCGAGGCCCCCGCGGGACTACGCCAGAACGAACCAGACAGCGCGCGGATTTGGGCCGCCGGGATGCTTCTATCAGGCTGGGCCGTCGTCCTGTGGGGCGGCGGTTCATCCGATGGTTTCTTCCCCAGGAATTCCCGCGATGACCACGATCACGCTCGGACGATGGCAGGTGGCGGCTCTGGCCGCCGGCGTCGCCGTGCTGACCGTCGTGGCCCTGCTACTGGGCGCGGTGATGGCGGCCCTGATCCTGACCGGCGGTGGAGACTCGCCGATGGCGTCGGCCTCCGCTCCTGCCACCGCGTCCGCTGCCACGACCACCGCGGCGCCCGCCGCTGGCGGCGGGCTGGGCGCGACGGCACGGAGTAACATCGCCGACAGCTTCGAGGCCCGCCAGGGCGTGATCGAGACGGCGGACATCTTCAGCGACGAGGCGCGCGGGCGAGCGATTTCGGCGACCGAGCCGGTGACCCGCGGCGCCGCCGATGCGGCCCGTCGCTTCCTGCCCGGCTGGATGGCCGGCACCGCCGCCCACGTCATCGAGAAGACCGGCTACCGCGTCACCGAATTCGCCGGCAACAGCGTGGAAGGCGTCGTCGAGGACACGCTGAACGACCGGCTGGACGCGATGAAGGAGGATGGTGGAGGAAGCGGACCGGCGCCGGTCCGCCACTACGCCATCGAACTCGGGCGCTTCGCCACCCCGTCCAACGCGGAGTCCTTCGCCGCCGCCGCCGCCCAGCGCGGCGTGCGCGGCACGGTCGATTTCGCGCCGCTGCCGGGCGGCAACGCCCCCTACGCCGTGCGCACCGGACGCTACGCCGCCGCCGACGAGGCCGCCCGCGCGCTGGACGCGCTGACGCGGGCCAACGGGGTGTCCGGAACCGTCGTCACCCTTGCCGAAGCGGGAGAGCGCTGAACGCCATGAGTCCGGTGAACGGAAAAGGATTGGGCCCGCGATTGGGAACGGCCGGCGTGCTGGCGCTGGCCCTGCTCGCCGCCGGCTGCGCGGAGAAGCCGCGGGCCGCGCTGGACAGCGTGTCCTTCACGGTCGCCCCCGCCGCCAACGACACCACGCCGGTCGCCATCGACCTCGTGTCCGTCCGCGACAAGGCGCTGGTGGACAAGCTGGGCGCGCTGACCGCCGCGGAGTGGTTCGGCCAGCGCGAGCAGTCCATGCGCGACCATCCGACCACGCTCGGCGTGACGAGCTGGGAGCTGGTCCCCGGCCAGACGCTGAAGACGGACCTGCCGCCGGGCGAGCCGGCCTGGGCGATCCTGATCTTCGCCAACTATTCCACGCCGGGACCGCACCGCCTGCGCGTGCCGGACACACGAACGCTGACCCTCACCGCCGGGGACAAGGATGTCGAACTGGTTCCGTGATGTTCTTTCCTTTTCCGTGAGGGCCGCATGACCGAGGCGCGCGACATTCCCGACGCCATCGACTGGCATGACGGGATGCTGCTGGCCCCGCAGCATTTCCAGCAGCAGGCGCTGCGGCATGAACGGCAGCTGACCTACCATGTCCGGCAGGCGCGGCCCTTCCATTGGGGCGTCGTCCATCTCCAGGTCGACCGGGTGCAGCTCGTCTCCGGGCTGGTCCAGGTGCGGGAGCTGGAGGCGATCCTGCCCGACGGTCTCGTCGTGGACTACCGCGCCGGGATCGACGAGCCGCTGGAGGTGGACATCTCCGCCTACGCGGACCCGGTGGGGCAGACGCAGATCACCATCCACCTGATCGTTCCCGCCGCCCGCGGCAACCGCGCGCCGGGGCCGGGAGAGACGCCGCGCTACGTCTCGGTCGAGGGCGCGCCCGTCGCCGACCAGCATGGCGGGGAGGAGCTGTCCATCGCCCGGCTGCGCCCGCGGCTGGCTCTGTTCGCCACCACCGGCCCGACGCAGAAGCCGCCGCAGAAGTTCGTCTCGATGCCGATCGCGCAGGCGACCTTCCGCAACGACGCCTTCGTGCTGACCGACTTCGTGCCGCCGGCGCTGACCGTCGCCGCCAACGCGCCGCTCGGCCGGCTGGGGGCGGAGGTGGTGCGGCGCGTGCGCGAGAAGGCGCTGTTCCTGGCCGAGCGTTCCGGCGTCGGCAACGGCAACCCGGCGACCGAGCTGGCCGAGGCCGCGCGGGCGGAAATCCGCAGCCTCGTCACCGGCCTGCCGCCGCTGGAGGCGCAGCTCGGCGTCGGCGTCTGCCACCCGTTCGACGTCTACATGTCGCTCTGCACGCTGGCCGGGCACCTGTCGGCCTTCGCCAGCGGCGCCGTGCCCGCCAAGCTGTCGCGCTACGACCACGACGATCCGATGGCGAGCTTCGGCGAGGTGCGCGACTTCATCCTGCGCATGATCGACCGGGTGAAGGAGGGCGTCGCCCGCATCCCCTTCACCTTCGAGGACGGCATGTTCGGCCTGGCCATGGACGAGGCCTGGCTGAAGGGCCGGCTGGTCGTCGGCGTGCGCGGCCCGGCCTCCGCCCCGGTCAGCGAGGTCGCCGCCTGGATGGAGAACTGCATCGTCGCCTCCCGCTCGCGGCTGGAGACGCTGTCCGGCCTGCGCGTGAAGGGGGCCGAGCGCGTCGCGCTGGACGACAGCGGCGAGGGTGGGGTGGCCGCCCCGCGCGGCGTGGTGCCGTTCGAGATCAAGGTCGATCCCCGCTACATCGTCCCCGGCGAGCGGCTGGAGATCTGGAATCCGGACTCGCTGGGCAGCCGCTTCCGCCCCGTTGAGATCACCCTCTTCGTCAGCGCCTGAGCCGGGGAATGACCGCCATGCTGCACCGTCGGGATCTGGTCGATCACTTCCTCGCCTTCGCGCGGGAACTCCAGAAACACCGCGCCGCCGTCGGCGCTGCCGGGCGCCCTGGCGCTGCGGTGAAGCCCGAGGGCGCCGCGGGGGAGACGGCGGACAGCCTGCCAGCCTTCCTGACCGAGGACGCCCTGGCGGTCCCGGCGCCGCGCGGTGCCGCCGCGGCGGTGCCGGCCCTGGCGCTGGAGCCCGACGCCGAGATCATCATCCGCCGCCTTCAGGACTTCCTGGAGGCGCAGGCGGTCCAGGTCGGGCGCACCGGCACCGACCTGATGATCAGCCAGCACCGCGAGGCGCAATACGCCATGGCGGCGCTGGCCGACGATCTGTTCATCCACGACGTGGAATGGAACGGGCGGGAGCTGTGGCGCAGCGTGCTGCTGGAGCAGGCGGTGTTCCGCACCCGGCTGGCCGGCGAGCGGGTGTTCGACCGGATGGAGGCGCTGCTCGCCAGCAACGACCGGCGGCTGGTCCAGCTGGCGGCGGTCTATCTCTGCGTGCTCGGCATGGGCTTCAAGGGGCGCTGCCGGGTGCCGGGCGGCGAGTCCACCTTGCGCGACTACAGCGCCCGCCTGTTCGAGTTCATCGCCGGCCGCGAGTCCGAGCTGGGTGCCGGAGTGCTGCCCGGCGGGCGGACGCTGATCCCCGCCGCCTACGCCTACACGCTGACCGATGGCAAGGCGCGCACGCTGGCGCGCGGGCCACGCTGGCCGCTGGTCCTGGGGGCCATCGCCGGGCTGTGGCTGGTGCTGGGTCAGGCGCTCTGGTGGATGTCCACCGCACAGCTTTCCAACGCGGCGGACGCGGTGCTTCAGGCATCGGTCCGCGTGACCCGCTGACGGGAGAGGACGGTCATGGAACTCCTGGCAGCGGTCCTGTCCGGCATCGCCGGCAACCAGATCTGGGTCTTCGCGGGGCTTCTCGTCCTCGTGTTGCTGATCATCGCGGTGATGGCGGCGATCCTGCTGCGCGCCCGCAGCGCGGCGCCGCCCGCCCCGGCGGAGCCCGCCGCCCTGCCGCCGCCCGACGCGACGGCGGAGGAGGGCGGGGCGGTCCCGGCGCTCGCGGCGACGGCGCCGGACGTCACCATCCGCGACATCCGGCGCCTGTTCCGCGACGGCTTGGCGGCCTACCGCGAGACACTGTCGCGCAACGTCTATCTGGTGCCCTGGTATCTGCGCACCGGGGTCGCCGCGTCCGACGACGCCGGCCTGCTGTCCTGCGCGGAGGAGGTGCGCCCCCCGGTGACCGCCGAGCGGCACGCCGGCTTCTCCTGGCGCTTCTACGACCGGGCGGTGGTCATCGATGTCGATGATCCCCGCGCCGCCTGGGCGGGCGTGCTCGACCTGCTGGGCCGCCGCCGCCCGATGCTGCCCGCCGACGGGCTGATCCTGACCGTTCCGCTGGCCGAGCTGGACGACGTGCGCCGTGCCACCGCGCGGGGAACGGAGCTGTACGCCCGGCTGTGGGAGATCCAGCGCACGTTGGGCTTCGCCCTGCCGGTCTATGTGGTGGTGACGGGCTGCGAGGAGGCCCCCGGCTTCGCGGCGCTGGCCGAGGCTCTGCCGCCGTCCCTGACCGGCGGGATGCTCGGCTGGTCGAGCCCCTACGCGCTGGAAACCGCCTTCTCCCCCGACTTCGTGAGCGAGGCGCTGCAATCGCTGGCGGACGGCCTGCTGGCGGTGGAGCTGGAGGTGTTCGGTGCCACGGCCACGCCGGACGGCGCCCCGTTGTTCGCCCTGACGGAGCGGCTGACCGGGACGGAGGCGGCGCTGCGCGCCCTGCTCGGCACCGCCTTCAAGCGCACCGCCTATCAGGAGACGCTCTACGTCCGCGGCATCTACTTCACAGGCCGTCCCGATGCGGACGCGGCGGCGCTGTTCGGGCGCGACCTGCTGAACCGCAAGATCTTCCCCGAAGCCGGCCTGCCCAAGCCGACCCGCGCGCTGGCCGCGTCCCGCGCGTGGCGTCGCTATTCCTGGCCGGTGGGGACGGGGGCCGCCGCGCTGGCCGCGGTGCTGCTGCTGTGGGTGGGGGTGCAGCGCGCGTCCACCCTGTCGGACCGGCTGGTTCCGGTGCTGGCCGACATTCCGGGCGGGCTCCAGCAGCTCGCCGACCAGCGCCCGGCGGTCGAGGCCGGGGCGCCGATGACCGCCGCCTACGGCGATCCCGCCGCCCGCTTCGTGCAGGGCGTGACGATGCTGCCCACCGATTGGTCCTTCAACCCGCTGCCGGCCTCCTGGATCAGCGGCGTTCCGGACTCGGTGTCGGGGGCGCTGGCCGTCGGCTATCGCCGGCTGGCCCTGTCGACCGTGCGCGATGTGGCCGAGGACCGGCTGCGCCGCCTGACCCGCGACGGTGGGGTGGGACCGGCGGGGGCGGGCGCCTTCGAGCGGCTGCGCGCCTTCGCGGGCGAGATCGGCATCGCCGAGGGGCTGGCCCGCGCCTACAACAACGTTGACGCCCGCGACCCGGCCCTGCCGTTGGACGAGGTGCTGGACTTCGCGCTGGGCTCCGGCGTGGCGCGCGGCTTCTCAGCGCGGCTGCACGGCTGGGAGATCGACCAGCCGCCGGGCGGCACCGCCATCCCCGCGCCGGGGCCGGGCGCGCAGCGTCCCATCGACCTGACCGCCCATCGGGCGGAGGTCGGGCGCCGTTTCCGGCAGTACGCCGACGCCTATCTGCGCGACCTCGCCATGGGCGGCCTCGCTGCCGCGCGGCTGTCGGTCGCCGCCAGCGAACTGGAACTGCTGGCCGGCGGGGCGCGCTCCGGCGCCGACGCGGCGGCGGCCTACGCCGAGGTTCTGTCGAGCCTGGAGGACGCCGCGCGCGGTTTGGGGGCGGAGCGCGGCGCCTGGATCGGCGCCAACGGCCCCGTTCTGCCGCCGGAGTTCGAGGCGCTGCTCGGCCGTCTGGAGAAGTCCGACCTGCTCGGACCCAACCTGCGCGCCGACATCCTGGATCTGGCGCAGCGCCGCTACGACGAGGCGGGAGTCGGCGCCCGCAGCCTGGATTCGGTGATCGGCCGCCTGCTGGAACAGGCCCCCAACGGAGGCGCCCGGCTGGCTCCGGCGGCGGAGCAGCTCCGCCGCACCCTGGCGGTGTGGATGGCCCGCCGCTTTATGAAGACCGACGACACCGGCGCGCTGACGATGCCCGCCGTGGGCGCCGGCTGGGACCGCGCCGCGCTGGACAGCATCCCGCCGCTGGTCGAGGACTATCTGCTGTTCGACGCCAAGGACCTGCCGCAGGCGCCGGCCATGCTCCGCACCTCCATGAGGGCGGCGGCGCAGCACCAGCTCCGCCAGGGGGTGGAGCGTATCCTCGCCCGTGCCTTGGCCGGCAGTCCGGCGGGCGGTGGGGTGGACCGGGCCGGCGGGCTGGCGCAGCTCCGCGCCTCGGCCCACGCCCTGCGCACCGCCTTCCCGGTGCTGGCCGAGACGATGCAGTCCTTCCGCCAGATCGGGCTGACCACCTCCGCCGAGACCATCCGCGACACGGTGGCCCGGCAGGCCAACGCCGTTCTGGCCCAGGCCGACCGGCTGCTGGAGGGCGACCAGCTCTATCGGCCCGACGCCCACGCGCTCGACGTCTGGGTGGACGGGCCGCTGGTGCCGCATCTGCTGTTCGGGCAGACCACGCCGGCCGGGCTGGCGCTCTATCTCGGCAACGCCCGGCAGGAGGTGACGGTGCTCGCCCGCGACATCGCCGCTCCGGTGGTGGAGATCCTGGAACGCCCGGTGATGGGCGCCGGGACAGGGTCGGGCGCGGCGTCCAAGTGGGCGCGCATCATCACCGAACTGGACAGGTACGACGGCGGGCGCCCGAACAGTTCGCTGGCGCAGCTCGAAAAGTTCGTGACGGTCGAAAGCGCCGCGGTGGACGCCGCCGGTTGCCAGAATCTGGGCGCCATCGACGGGGTGCCGGACGACTTCTTCCGCAGCCGGCTGGCCCAGCTGAAGCAGTGGATCGCCACGCGCTGCGTGCTGGCCGCCGACGCCCGTGTCTACGACGCCTATGTCGACATGGCCGCCTCGTTCAACGAGATGCTGGCCGGCCGCTTCCCCTTCGCCGCCGCTGCGGTGTCGGGGGAGGAAGCCGATCCGGCGGCGGTGCGCGCCTTCTACGAGCGGTTCGACGCACGGTCGGCCTTCGTGCTTGAGGGCTTGCGCCGCGGCGAGCGGTTTGGCATCGCCGGGCGGGAAGCGCTGCGCTTCGTCGAGACGATGGAGCGGGCGCGCCCGCTGCTGATCGCGGCAGTGACTCCGGACCAGAGCGGCGGGCTGGCGCTCGACCCGGCCTTCCGCGTCAACCGCGGGCGTGAGGCCGGGGGCAGCGACATCATCGAATGGAGGCTCGCCACGCCGAACGGCGCCCTGTCCAGCGTGCTGCCGCGCGCGCCGCTGCGCTGGTATCCCGGCGACAAGGTGAGCGTGACGCTGCGCTGGGCCAAGGACGGCACGGTTCTGCCGGTGTCCGGCGTCGGCACGGGGGTGACGGTCGATGGACCTTCGCTGCGCTTCGACTATGACGGTCCCTGGGCGCTGTTCGCCCTGGCCAGCCGGCAGGCCGCGCCGCAGCGCGACCGCCGCCCCGGCCCGGACACCGAACCGCTGCTGCTGTTCGAGGCCACGGCCAGCGGCCCGGTCAAGGAGGCCGTCAATCCGGCCCCGATGCCGATCGCTCCGGCGGCCCAGGCCCCGCAGATGCCGGCGGTGAAGCCCAACGTGCGGGTCTTCATGACGCTGGCGGTCAAGCGCACCGTCCTGGCCGACGGCAAGCCGCCGCGCGAGGAGAAGGTGGCCGTTCCGGCGCTGCCCGCGCAGGCGCCGCCGCTGGCTCCGGTCGGCTCCATGCGGCGGATGCCGGGGCTGGCCGGCTGGCCGGCGCCCTCCGGTGCGGTGGCACCGGCGGACCGCGCCTTCTTCGATCTGGGCACTCCCCCGTCCCAGCCCCCGATGCTCCGCCCCGCGGCCCAACGCTTCCCGTGAGCAGCACCCCATGAGTTGCCAATGACCGCATCCCACCCGTTGATCGACATCGGCGCCCTGCTCCAGCCCATCCCCGGCGACGATCCGGCGGGCGACGACCTGCGCCACGGCCCGGAGTTCGACGCGCTGACCGAGGCGCGCCGGATGGACGACGATCTGGACCAGGGGATCTGGCAGACCACCGTCAAGAAGGCCGACTGGAAGGGGGTCGTCCTGCAGGCGTCGGACCTGCTGAAGACCCGCACCAAGGACCTCCAGGTCGCGGCGTGGCTGGTCCAGGCGCTGGGCCGCCTGCATGGTCCGGCGGGGCTGGCGCCTGGGCTTCTGCTGATCCATGGGCTGGTGGAGGATTTCTGGGACGGCCTCTACCCCCGCCTTGACGACGGCGACCCGGAACCGCGGCTGGCCCCGCTGGCCTGGCTGGACAGCCAGTTGTCGCGCGACTTGATGGCGACCACCGTCACCCAGCCGGGGGCGAACGCCGACGAGACGCACCGTTTTCAGGACTGGCAGAACGCGCAGCGCCTGCGCAAGCTCGCCACCCGCGACCAGCGCGCCTTCCACGCGGCGGTCGATGACGGCGAGGTGACGGTCGAGCAGATCCTGGCCGCGCAGGACCGCACGCCGCCCGACTTCTACCAGACCCAGCACGGCCATCTGCGCGACACGGTGACGGCGGTGCGCACCCTGGCGGCGGAGCTGGACGCCATGGCCGGCCGCGCAGCGCCCGGCTTCACCCAGCTTCTGAAGACTCTGGAGAGCCTGATCCAGTTTCACCGCGACGCGCTCGCCAAGCGCGGCATCGATCCGGACGGCGCTCCCGCCGCGACGGAGGAGGCCGAAGGCGGGGAGGAGGCCACCACCGACGCGTCCGCCGAGATCATTCCCGCCGCCTTCGCCCGCCCCGGCGGCCCGCGGACCCGGCAGGAAGCCTACGCGATGCTGCACCAGATTGCCGATTTCCTGGCGCGGGAGGAGCCGCACAGCCCGACCTCCTACCTTGTCCGCCGCGCCGCCGCCTGGGGGAACCTGTCCCTGCCGGAGCTTTACGCCGAGCTGCTGGGCGACCGCGGCGAGGTCGGGCGGATCTTCGGCCTGCTGCGGCTTGAGGAGCGCTGAGCCATGCCCCGCATCCTGCTCGACTATCCCGGCATCAAGGGCGAGTCGCTGATCCGCAACTACAAAAATCTGGCCGAATGCATCAGCTTTGACCTGTCCTCGGGCAAGCGCGAGGTCGGCGGCTTCAACTACGACGACCCGATCGAGGACAACTCCTATTTCAGCGGCCGGAAGGCGCCGAAGCAGGACAAACTCGGCGTCGACAGCCTGAAGCTGGAGCGTCACTTCGACCTCGCCTCGCCCAAATTGATGCAGGCGGCCTTCGATCCGCAGAAGAAGGACGTCACGGCGACGATCCACTTCTTCCGCACCTTCGCCCAGTTGCAAGGCGGCGAGCATTTTGGCGAAAGCGACATCTTCGCCGAGCCGTACCTGACCATCATCCTGAAGAACACGCAGATCACGGAATACGTGCTGTCGGTCGACAACGACGACAGCAGCAACGGGACCGAGACCATCGCTCTGGCTTTCGACCAGTTGCAGATGACCTACCAGCACCAGATCGACGGCCGGAAAATCGGCCAAATCCGTGGCGATATCACATTGGCGAGCAAGTCATGACCCAGTCGAACCCGTCGGCCCTGACCGGCGACACCACCCTCCTGTCCCGCAACGGCGCGGGGCGCCGCGGCCCAGGGCGCCGGGCCGAGCATTTCCTGGAGCAGGTGATGTTCCAGAGCCGCTGGCTCCTGGCGCCTCTCTATGTCGGCTTGGTGGGCGCGCTGTTGATGATCGGCTGGCGCTTCGCGCTGGAAATGGTGCACGCACTGCCGCTTCTGATTCATGGCACGGAAAACGACATCATCCTGATCGTGCTCGGGCTGGTCGACCTGACGATGGTCGGCAACCTCGTGCTGATGGTGATCTTCAGCGGCTATGAGAACTTCGTCTCGAAGATCGACGTCGCCGGCCACGCCGACCGTCCGGAATGGATGGGCAAGCTGGATTTCAGCGCGCTGAAGGTCAAGCTGATCGCCAGCATCGTGGCGATCTCTTCCATTCAGATCCTGAAGACCTTCATGAACGTGTCGGAGGTGTCCGACCGCGACCTGATGTGGCTGGTCGCCATCCACGTGACCTTCATCGTCTCCGGCGTGCTGCTGGCGACCATGGACGTGCTGGTCAAGAAGAGCCACGCGCACTGACATCCGGCAGGAAAGGAGAGGGCATCATGATTCGGTACGCACTGGCGTTCCTCGCCATCCTTCTGACCGGCCTGCCCGGAGCGTCAAGGGCGGAGCCGGCGAAGGTGGTGGTCGGCACCTACGTCAACCAGATCACCGGGGTGAACCTCCGCGACAATCAGGTCAATGTGGACTTCTACGTCTGGTTCCGCTGGGACGACGACTCGCTGAACCCGCTGGAGACGTTCGAGCTGATGAACGGGCGGATCGAGTCGCGCACCCCCACCCCGGTCCGCAAGCTGAAGGACACCAACTACGGGCAGGCGCGCGTCCAGGCGGTTCTGAACCAGCCCTGGGACGTGAGCCGCTTCCCGCTGGACACCCAGACCATCCGTCTGGTGATCGAGGACAGCGACCTGACGGCCGAGCACTTCGTCTATGTGCCGGACACCGACAACAGCACGCTCGACCCCGACGTCGACGTCTCGGGCTACACTCTGACCAGCAACGGCGCCACCATTTCGGCGCACCGCTACCGCACCAATTACGGCGACATCACCCTGCCGAAGAACCACGAGTCGGTCTATTCCCGCTACACCCACGCGATCACCCTGGAGCGGCCGGATTCGGTCTATTATATCAAGACCTTTTCGACCATCTTCATCTCCTCGGTGGTGGCCTTCCTGGCCTTCCTGGTGAAGCCGGTGGACCTCGACCCCCGCTTCGGCCTGGGCATCGGCGCGCTGTTCGCCGTGGTCGCCTGCTACTTCGTCATCGCCAGCGACCTGCCGCGCAGCAGCGGCTTCACCCTGTCGGACCGGGTCAACCTCGCCTCCATGGGCATGATCTTCCTCAGCCTGATGCAGAGCGCGGTGTCGCTGATGATCTACGAGCGGAACGCGGCGAAGTCCCTGCTTCTGGACCGCTGGTGTCTGGTGGTCTTTCCCGTAACCTACGCGCTGCTGTGCGTCTGGCTGACCACGGTGTGAGGTTGGTGATCCGACACCGCCGCGGGACGCCGCTCCGGCCTGAGCTTCGCCACAATCCGTCGTCATGCTCCGCGGAGAGCGACAAGGGAGAGTGGCATGATCGGAAACCGGACGGCGCTGGCTGCGGCGGCGTTTCTCGCCATCGGGATCGCGGTGGCGGGCTGGTCGGCGGGGCGGGAGGTCGCGCAGGTCCGGCTGGCCGACCGCTTCGTCACCGTGAAGGGCTCCGCCGAGCGTGAGGTCAAGGCGAACCTCGCCCTCTGGCCGGTGCGCTTCGTCGCCACCGGCGACGATCTGTCCGCCGTGCAGGCGAAGACGGCGGCGGACGAGAAAGCCGTGCTGGCCTTTCTGGAGCGCTACGGTCTGGGCGCCGACGCCGTCGTCTCGCGCTCGCTCGATCTCGTGGACCTGCTCGCCCAAGCCTACCGCCAGGGTCCGGCGGATCAGCGCTACATCCTCACCCGCACCCTGATGGTCCGCAGCCCCGACGTGGAGTGGGTGGACCGCGCCAGCCAGAATCTGGCGGAGCTTCTTGACCAGGGCGTCACCCTGGGCGGGGAGCCGGGCATGGGCTCCGGCCCCAACTACCTGTTCACGCGACTGAACGACGTGAAGACCGAGATGATCGCTGAGGCGACGGCCAAGGCGCGCGAGGCGGCAACCCAGTTCGCGACCGACAGCGGCGCGACGCTGGGCGGTATCCGTCGTGCCAATCAGGGCCTGTTCCAGATCCTCGCCCGCGACGAGGCCCCCGGCATCATGGAAAGCCGGCAGATCGACAAGGTCGTCCGCGTCGTGTCGACGCTCGACTGGGAATTGGTGGATTGAAGGGGCGATAGCGCTCCGCCCGCATCCTCCGCTATATAGCTACCATACATATCGAATTCCCGGCATCAGACCGCCCTCGGCCAGAGGGGGGCGGACGGCGTTGCGTGTCACCGCTCTATGAGGCGTTCTGACGTCGAAGCCGCTAATCTTGTGTCTGTAATCCATCGAGTCCGACACCGGATAAGCAATAACGCCTCGATCAGAGCCAGAACAGGCCTGCAACTTAGGCATAATGAACAGATCGCGTGCATTGTTTGCGCGGCGCGCCTCTTGGTTTGGCCCGATCCTCAAGTCGGCTTCGAGCGCTCTCTCATCGCTATCCCTAAAAAATGACGGCATTGTCAGAAAGCGCTAGTTCACCTGCGCCGAGAATGGTTATATAGTCAACGTATATAGCGAAATCGGAGTGCCCGCTCATGTCCGTCCAACCGCAGGTGTCGTTCGCCGGGCCGCAAGCGTCGCCGATCGGCGCCGAGCGCATCCGGCTGCTGGAGGCGGTGGGGCGCGAGGGCAGCATTTCCGGCGCGGCGCGGTCGGTGGGCGTCACCTACAAGGCGGCCTGGGACGCCATCGACGCCATGAACAACCTGTTCGGCCGCCCGCTGGTCGAGGCGCAGGCCGGCGGAAAGCGCGGCGGCGGAACCGCCTTGACGCCGGACGGCGTACGGCTGGTCGCCACCTTCCACCGTCTGCAGAGCGAGATGGTCCGCGCCTTCCAGGTGCTGGAACCGGAACTGAACGGCACCGGCCTGTCCGCTGCCAGCCTGATATGGGGATTTTTCATGCGCACCAGTGCCCGCAATACCCTCCGCGGAACCATCACCGCCATCACCGACGGGGCGGTGAACGCCGAAGTCATCCTGGCCGTCTCGGACCAGACCTCGATCGTCGCGATCATCACCCGCGACAGCGTGCGTGACCTGGGCCTGTTCCCGGGGCGCGCGGCGACGGCGCTGATCAAGGCGCCCTTCGTGATCCTCGCCCCGGCGGACGAGGCGAAGCGCACCTCGATGCGCAACCGCGTGGAGGGCGTAGTGGCCCGCCGCGAAGACGGCGCCGTGAACAGCGAGATCACCCTGGACATCGGCGGCGGCAAGACGCTGACCGCCATCATCACGCTGCGCAGCGCCGACGACATCGGTCTCAAGCCCGGCGACCCGGCCTGCGCGCTGATCGACGCATCGCACATCATCCTTGCGGTGGATTGACGATAGGATCGGAAGGAGTTTTCGAATGAGGCATTTCCTGCTTGCCACCGTCGCCGTGATGTCCCTTTCGGCGACGGCCCACGCCGACGAATTCAACGTCGCGGTCGCCGCGAACTTCACCGCCCCGGCGAAGGAGATCGCCACCGTCTTCGAGCAGAAGACCGGCCACAAGGCCGTCCTGAGCTTCGGCGCGACCGGCCAGTTCTACGCCCAGATCAAGCAGGACGCGCCCTTCGTCGTCTTCCTCGCCGCCGACGACGAGACGCCGAAGAAGGCGGTCGAGGAGGGCTTGGCCGTTCCGGATTCCCGCTTCACCTACGCCGTCGGCCGTCTGGTGCTGTGGACCAAGGCCAGCGACGCCCAGCTGGGCGAGGACACGCTGCGCAAGGGCGCTTTCGAGAAGCTGTCGATCGCCAACCCGGCGACCGCGCCCTATGGCGGCGCCGCGGTGCAGGCCATGAAGAAGATGGGCGTCTTCGAGGCGATCCAACCGAAGATCGTCCAGGGCAACAGCATCGCCCAGGCCTTCCAGTTCGCCGAGACCGGGGCTGCCGAGCTGGCCTTCGTCGCCCTGTCCCAGGTGATCGCCAAGCCGGACGGCACCCGCTGGCCGGTTCCGGAGTCGCTGCACGACCCGATCTTCCAGGACGCCGTCCTGCTGAGGAAGGGCGCCGGCAACGAGGCCGCCACGGCCTTCCTCGCCTTCCTGAAGGGGCCGGAGGCCGCCGCGGTGATCTCCAAGTACGGCTACGGCACGAGGGCGCCGAACTGACCATGCTGGCCTCCCTGGTAAGGACAGCCCGCCGATGAGCTGGCAACCGATCATCCTGACCCTGGAACTGGCGGCGCTGACGACGGTCATCCTGCTGATCGTCGGCACGCCCCTGGCCTGGTGGCTGGCGCGGTCCGGAGCCTGGTGGAAGGAGGCGGTGGCCACGGTGGTGGCGCTGCCTCTGGTGCTGCCGCCGACGGTTCTGGGCTTCTACCTGCTGATGCTGCTGGGACCGAACGGCCCCGGCGGGTGGCTGGCCTCCCTGTGGGGCGCCCGCTCCATGGCCTTCACCTTCGAAGGGCTGGTCATCGGGTCGGTGCTGTACTCGATGCCCTTCGTGGTGCAGCCGATCCGCAACGCCTTCGAGGCGTTCGGCGACCGCCCGCTGGAGGCGGCGGCGACGCTGCGCGCCTCGCCGCTTGACACCTTCTTCACCGTGGCGGTGCCGCTGGCCCGCCGCGGCTTCCTGACCGGCGCCGTGCTGGGCTTCGCCCACACCATGGGCGAGTTCGGCGTCGTCCTGATGATCGGCGGCAACATCCCCGGTCAGACCAAGGTCCTGTCGGTGGCCATCTACGACTATGTCGAGACGCTGCAATGGGACGAGGCCCATCTGCTGGCCGGCGGCATGCTGGTCTTCTCCTTCACGGTGATCCTGACGATGATGATGCTGGAGAAGCGCATCGGGCGGGGCGGGGAATGAGCCTGTCGGTGCATTTCCACGGGACGCTCGGCCGGTTCGAGCTGGATGTGGCGTTCGAGGCGCCGGGCCGCGGCATCACCGCGCTGTTCGGCCCGTCCGGCTGCGGCAAGACCTCGGTGCTGCGTTGCGCGGCCGGGCTGCAGCGGTTGAACGGGCGCTTTGCCCTGGACGGTGATGTCTGGCAGGAGGGGCGGACCTTCCGGCCGACGCACAAGCGGCCCATCGGCTACGTCTTCCAGGAGGCCAGCCTGTTCCCGCATCTGTCGGTGCGCACCAACCTGCTGTTCGGCCATAGCCGGACGGTGGGGCGGGGCGTGCCGGAGCACATCCGCCTGGGCGACGTGGTGGATCTGCTGGGGTTGGGGCACCTGCTCGACCGCTCGCCGGAGCATCTGTCCGGCGGCGAGCGCCAGCGGGTCGGCGTGGGCCGCGCGCTGCTCTCGCAACCGCGCCTGCTGCTGATGGACGAGCCTCTGGCGGCGCTCGACCGCTTCAGCAAGGAGGAAATCCTTCCCTATCTGGAACGGTTGCACGGCGTGCTGTCCGTCCCCGTCCTCTATGTCAGCCACGACATCGCGGAGGTCGAGCGGCTGGCCGACCATCTGGTGCTGCTGCGCCAGGGGCGCGTCGTCGCCGCCGGACCGATGCAGGAGCTTCAGGCCGATCCCACCCTGCCCATCGCCCGCATGCCCGAAGCCGGGGTGACCCTGCCCGCGGTGGTGGCGGGACGGGAGGACGCCTATGGTCTGACCCTGCTGCGGCTGGACGGCGGAAACCTGCTCGTTCCGGGTGACCTCGGGCCGCAGGGGACGGCACGGCGCGCCCGCATCGCGGCGTCCGACGTCAGCCTCGCCCGCAACCCGCCGGAGGGCAGCACCATCCTGAACGCGCTTCCCGCCCGCATCGTCGCGGCGGAGCGGCACGACGACGTCCAGATGATGGCCGTCGTAGCCCTGGGCGAGGAGGGGAGGGGCGCGCGTCTGCTCGCCCGCGTCACCCGCAAGAGCTGGGATGCTCTGGGACTGTCGCCGGGCCAGCCGGTCTATGCCCAGGTCAAGGGCGTGGCCCTGGTCCAGGAAACGATGTGAGTCGAACGGGGGCTGTGCCTATCCGGGCGTGAAGCGCCTGGGCAGGCGCAGCGCCCCCGTTCCCATCGCGATTCCGAACAGAACGCACAACAGCCCCGCCGCGTGGGCGAGCGTGAAGGCCTCGCCCAGGAACAGCACGGCGGCCAGCACGCCCGCTGCCGGAATCAGCCCGGTGAACAGCCCGGCCCGGTTGGCCGGCACATGGGCGATTCCGCGCATCCACAGCACCACCGCCAGCAGGCCGCCGGTCAGCCCGGACGCCACGAACAGCAGCCAGACCCAGCCGGGCACCGCCGCCGGATCGAAGCCGCCCAGCGTCGCCAGCGCACCCGGCGCCATCATCGCCGCGGCCAGGACATTCGCCAGGCAGGTCAGCGCCAGAGGCGGAATCCGCCCGCCGAGCCGCCGCGCGAAGACTCCGTACAGCCCCTCCGACACCACCGCGCCCAGCACCAGCGCGTTGCCGACAACGGAATCGTCCGGTCCACCGCCGCCGCCCGGCCTGAGGTTCAGCGCGACCATGCCCACGACCGCCAAGGCGATGGCCGCGGCGCTGCCGGCCCCGATCCGCTCGCGCAGGATCAGCGCCGCCCCCAGCGCCGTCATGGCCGGGATGGTGCTGGTGATGATTCCGGCGGCCACCGCGCTGGTCTCGCGCAGCCCATAGAGAAGGAACAGGTTGAACAGCACCATGCCGAACAGGGAGAGCAGGGCGAGGCTCGTCCAGTCCCGAGCGTTGCGCGGAAGCGCCGCCGCTCCACCCCTGAGGGCAAAGGGCGCCAGCAGCGCCGCGACCAGGGCGAAGCGCATTTCGGCCGCCACAAGCGGTGGGATATGGGATACGATGACCTTGGAGGCCGGAACGGACAGGCCGACCAGGGTCATCGACAGGGCGAGGTTGAGAAAAGCGGTACGCATGGCCGCATTCTATGGGTGCCGACGCCGTCTTACGGAAGCGGCATTTTCACGCAATGAATTTGCAAAGAATGCGTGTCATTCTTCGCGCCAAGGTCGCGGTACACAAGGGGCGGGGTATGTCGGAGCCGATCCTCGGGATCACCAACTGGATGCATCTTTTCCGCTGGATCGTGAAGCTGATCCGTGACGAATACGGTGTGGATGAAAAGGTCCTGACCCGCAACGCCGCGTTGGATGGCGGAATCGGCCTCACCGCCGAGCAGCTCGAGCAGGTGCTTGACCACATCGCCGAGACCTTCGAGCTGACCTTTCCCGAGAACACCCTGAACGAAGCCGTGCGGTTGGAAGACCTCTGCACGCTGACCGCCTGGATGCGGGGCCTCTTCAAGAAGCCGGACTTCGTCACCCCGCCGTTCGAGGAGCGCTGCCGGTCCCTCAACAACGTGCCGGCCTGATTCGCACGGTTCATACCTCACGGCTGGAAACGCTCCCGCGGGTTCCCATCTGCGGCAGCGAACCCGTCCCGCCAACCATTCTTCCCTTGAGCCTTTCATGCCGTTGCATCTCATCAAGCTGGCCGTCGGGATCGACGACCTCGACCATTTGGCGGCCGTGCAGGCCCGCCGCGCGCAGACCGTCGCAGACCGATTGATGGTTCCCGTTTTCACGCGCCGTGTGCCGAAGCGTGGGGAGGATATCCTCGCCGGCGGGTCGATTTACTGGGTGGTCCGCGGTTCCGTCGCCGCCCGACAGCGGGTGATCTCCATCGACACCACCGTGGACGAGGAAGGAGAGAGTTGCTGCATCCTCGGCATGGACCCGCAACTTGTCGCCACCGTGCCGACGCCCCACCGGCCGTTTCAGGGATGGCGCTATCTCGACCCGCAAGCCGCGCCCAAGGATCTGTCCGACGCCGGTGGGCAGGGCGACGAGTTGCCGGCCCATCTGGCCGCCGAATTACGGTCTCTCGGCCTGCTGTAATCCGTTCGGCCGGATGCGGACCACCAACTTATTGATTTTTCACGGCTTGGCAGAATTTTCATCGCCCTGTCAAAAAAGCGCTTGCGTGTTCGTGGGGGAGGCGCCTATAACCCCCTCCACCGACGCGGTGGCCGCCAACGAGGCGCCGACGGGTCGGGAACACAGAGACATTCTGGCCCTGGC
>NZ_JAEPIV010000024.1:0-92786 GCF_016632405.1 Azospirillum aestuarii | reverse complement strand
TGAAACAAATCGAGCCCCCGGAAGCACAACCCTAGAATAGGTCCACGATAAGCGAACGGCTCGGTCCGTCCCGGTAGGGGCTGTTCCCATCGTAGTTCACCTGATCCGGCGTCACCGTCCCGCCGAAGCTGAACGGCGTTGTGGTCCCAGCCCGGCAGGCGTATTCCCACTGCGCCTCCGTCGGCAAGCCGAGCGACAGGCCGGGAAGGTGCTGGTTGATCCGCTCCAGAAAGCCCTGGATGTCGGTCCAACTGACCCGCTCCACCGGACAGCGTTCGTCGTTCTGGAAACGGCTCGGGTTTTCGTCCATCACCGCGCGCCACAGCGCCTGCGAACAGGCCGTGTCGAACAGCCAGAAGCCGCGGGTCAGCGTCACCGCGTGTTGCGGACCCTCGTCAGCGTACCGCTCCGCCTCGTCCTCCGGCGAGCCCATCCGGAAGCGGCCCGGCGCGATCCAGCGCAGCCGCTGCACCACCGGGTCGCCGCCCCGCAGCGGTGGCACCGCGAGGTCGGCCCACAGGCCGAAACGGTCGCGGCCAAGAGCGTCCGCCCAGGCGGGACGGGTCAGACGCTCCAGGCGAACCTCCTCCCGGTCGGTGACGATGCGGACGGCGGGGGTGTTGGGAAGCGGGCATCGCCCTCCGGACTCCATTCGCAGGACCGTGGCGCCCGTCATCCCCGGCACACCCCGTCGCACCGCCAGCCGGGGAGACGCCGGGGCCGCCGGCTCCGCTCCGCCGTCCCGGCTGGCCTGACCTGAGGCACAGCGAAAGCCGAAGCGGGCGAAGCGGGCGTCCGGGGCGTACCGGTTGCGGAAAGCGGCGCGGACGTACCAAGCGCCGCCAAACCAGGAACCACCGCGAAGAACGCGCTCGGCGTCGGCCGTTTCCGGTCCCCGTGGGTCGGTGACCGCTTCGCCCGTGTAGTCCCGCCGGCCGTCCGCGCACCACTCCCAGACATTCCCGTGCATCTCGTACAGGCCCCACGGGTTCGGCGGCAGGCTGCCCACCGGGACCGTCTGATTCCGGTACAGCCCCTTCGGCCCATCCCGATAAGGGTGGTTCCCATCGTAATTCACCTGATCCGGTGTGATCGTCCCGCCGAAGCTGAACGGCGTCGTGGTCCCGGCCCGGCAGGCGTATTCCCACTGCGCCTCCGTCGGCAAGCCGAGCGACAGGCCGGGAAGGCGCCGGTTGATCCGCTTCAGAAAGCCCCGGACGTCGGTCCAGCTCACTTGCTCCACCGGACGGCGCTTGTCGTCCTGGAAACTGCTCGGGTTCTTGTCCATCACCGCGCGCCACAGCGCCTGGGAACAGGCCGTGTCGAACAGCCAGAAGCCGTAGGTCAGCGTCACCTCGTGTTGCGGACCCTCGTCAGCGTCCCGTTTCGCCTCGTCCTCCGGCGAGCCCATCCGGAAGCGGCCCGGTGCGATCCAGCGCATTTTCTGAACCACCGTCGCAACGCGGAAGGTGACCCAGGCGCCGAAGCTGTCCCATCCCCAGTTCTCCGCCCAGGCGGGCGGGATGCCGGATTTCCAGAAGGCGTCGCGGTCCTCTCCCTCGATCGCAATCAGCCCATTGGCGGTTCGCAGGCTCAGGAGCGGACTGCCGGTTTCTCCACTGTCGCTTGCAACCATCAATTGGCAACCGATCTGACGCAGCGCTACGGTTCGTTCCGGCCCGCGGCCCCCAACGAAAGCCGGATCGAAGCCCGGCGGTGGCGGTGGAGCATCCTTGCTGGCGACGAACGCCGCCGCATAGAGCCGCGACAGGGATGTGGTCACGGCATCATCGGTCTGCCCTTGAATGTCCTCCACCCCGCGGCGGTAGAAGCGCCGCGCGTAGGGCAAATCGACAGGGTTGTCCGTCAACGACCGCGCGAACGCAGTCAACCGTTCGCGCGCCCATGCCATATCACCGTCACGAAGATCGGACGGCAGCGATGCCGGGTCCAGACGCAGCAGCTCTTCCATCCAGATGTCCGGTCGCGCGGCGTGATGGCGGCGCAACAAGGCGGCCACCTCCGGAATCAGCGCGCTCTCGGTTCGGTGCAAAGCAGCTCGGCCGGCGATACCGGCAGCAGGGTCGAGCGTGCCGGCAACGCAGGACCGTCCGACCAACGCCCGGTGCTGCCACAGGTCAGACTCCGTTCCGGCATCCGCCTGCCCGCCGAGAAGGAGACGCAGGTCGCGCAACAGCGCCGGTTCCAGCCGGACAGCTGGCGAGGCGAGCGCCAACAGCCGTTCCACCCGCAGGGCAAGGCCGTCCGGATCGGTGGGTGCGTCGGCGCGCCGGTCCCATTCCACCATCCGCCAAGCCCGCGCCATCTCCGGCTGCCAGCGTGCCCGCGGGCATGGCGTCAGAGCCACCGGGCAGCACCCCTCCAGCGCCAGCCGCTCGCCGAAGGCGTGCCATTGATGGATCAGGCGGCTTCCTCCGGCCGCCAGACAGCCGAGATCGCCCAGCACCACCACCAGCGTTCCGACGGGAGGTGGACGATATCGCTTCGGGTACCCGTGACGGTCGGACAGCACGGGCTCTTCCAAGCCATCCTCCATCGTCGCCCGTTCCACAGCATGGGCCGGGAAAAGGCGCGACAGGTTGCCGGCGACACGCTCCTGATCGCCGTAGAACGGCACCAGCCGTTCGCTGCGGTCGATGATGAATTGGATCGCGGAACCCCAGCGTCGGTGCCGCCGACGCGGCAGACGATCAAGCAGCCGCCCCTTCTCGACATGGCGCAGCACCGCTGGAATATCCGGTGCCCGACCTCTCGTCCATTCGACAGCGCTTTGCCGCATCGCCGACACGACCGCGTTCCATGGCGCCAGATCCGCCGATGCGGAAGGTGGCGGCAGGACATCGGCAAGTTCCAGAGCCGGCGCGGACGGTTCGGTGCCGGACGGCGCCTCGCTGTCACCGCCATGGCGTTTGTAGACCGTTGGCCGCCAGAACGGAACGTCGGCCAGCGGCGCAAGGTCGGCAATGGGCGGCTCCGGTGGAACATCACCCGTCGGCTTGGTCTTGGCTCCGGCTTTCAGCGGCGGGTCTTTTCGCCGTTGGCCGGACCGTCGGTAACCGGCCAGTTCCGCGGCCACCGCCAGCTCGTCTTCGCCGCCGACCGCATAGGCCCTCAGAAGATCGGCGTACCCGCACCGGCCGCGCGCGATGGGTGTCGGGAGAGGCGCAGGACGCTTCCGGGTCATGGCCGGCCCTCGTTCCGATTTTTACGGTGTGGCCGGCGCATCATGCTTGCGCAGCGTGTAGTCCCGCATGACCTCCAGCAAGCGCATGCCCTCGCGCGTGCCGCCCGCCAGTTCCCGCACCGCCCGCAACAGGTCGAGATACTCGGCTTGGCCGGGATAAGGGCGTTGATTCCGGCGGATGGCTTCGGCGCGGTCGATCTGCAGGAGTTCCGCTGCCTTGCGCAGCAGTTTGAGCGACAAATCCGGAAAATGCGCCCGCCCGCGCCCGACCAGGAAGGCGATCAACTCATCCTCCTTCGTCGGCAGGCCGAGGTGGAGCACCAGACAACGGCGCAGGAACGCGTCGGGCAGCACACGTTCCTCGTTGGTGGTGATGACCACCAACGGCGCGGTTCCGTTGATCCGGACGGGGGCGCCGCCCAACGGTGTGAATTCGCGGGCGCCCAGGGCGTCCAGCAGCCCGTTCGGCACCTCCGCTTCCGCTTTGTCGATTTCGTCGAGCAGCAGGACGCTGCCGTTTTCCCACGCGCCGCCGTCCCGTTGAGCCGGCGGTTCGACGCCCGCCATCCTCGCTTGGCGTCCGGCGCTTTGCCAATCGAACGCCCACCACAAGGGACCGGGATGGAGGAAGCGATCCATCGCCAGTTCCATCCGCGCCGCGACAATATCGTCGCGCAGGGCGCCGGCAAGCTGCGCCTCGGCCAACCGCTTTACGGCGTCGAACGTCCACATCAGATCACGGGATTCCGTGTGGGCATCCACCACGTGCTTGACGAAGGCCCGCCCCAGCGCTTTGGCCGCGGCGCGGGCCAGTTGGCTCTTCCCGACACCGGGCTCGCCGCGCACCAGAAGCGGCCGCCCGGCCGCCATCGCGGCGTTGATGGCGTGGATTTCCCGCGCCCGGAACAGATGAATGCGGTCGCTGGAACCAGATTCAGCAGGAAATTCGACGGCAAGAACGCCGCTGGACGATCGCGGGAGGGATAAGCGGGTCATGACTGCATCTCCGGCATCAGGCCCATCAGGCGTTGGATCTGGCGCATCTTCGTGTGCAGGCTCGCCATGGTCATGTCGAGGCGGACGACCGCCAAACCAGGGTAACGGGCGGCGACCCGGCTCATCAATTCCAGATGCCTTCTCTGGTCATCTGGTTCAGGGAAGACGGTGCATATGACGTACCAGCGGCGCCCAATGCCGACGCGGAAATCGATCTCTTCGTTGATCGACGTGTCGATGAGTCGGGGATTGCCCGACATCCGGATTGCCGGATTAACGTTCACCTTCAAGGCGAGCGCCGTTCGAATGTTCACCTCGTCAACGGACACTCCGTGGACGGACGAATCACGCCCTTCTTCCACGATCCCGAGCTGCAGCGAAAAGGCGGGTTTCGGCCAATCCAGCGCCGTCCCGGTCGGTTCGAACTGCGCCCTATGAATGTCGGTTCCGGCCATGACGATTTCAGCGAAGCTTTCAATATTGCTTGGGATCTCAATGATCTCGCCAAGATGCAAATAGTCGAAGCGGTCGCACCCGAAGCCGGAATGCGCGATGTACAACCAGGGGAACAACCACCCGCTGACATCGCCGACCGCCTTCAAGGCCATTGCGTCGATGGCTTCAGCACGGGTGAGATATCCGTACAGGGTGTGCAGCACGTCGGTTGCCGTTTCGAAGCGAACGTTCAGAAGCGTGTGGCAAACGCGCTGGACACGATCCTGCGAGATGGCAGCAGATGCGCCACTCGTCTTCGGCACATCCAGTGCCCTCTCCAGCATCTCGATGACCTGACCCGACGCGGTCAGCGCTTTGCAAATTTCCCGTTCGAGAACGGGCAGCCACTGCCCGCGCGATTGCTCTCGGCGTTTGCTCCCCAGGCCGCCGGAGAGGCCGGAGGCGTTTTCCGCGTCGCCTTCCGACGGTGCGGCCCCTTTATCGCTTCCTGGGGAATGCGATGAGCCGTGCTCCCCGGCTACATGCTGCGGGTTCGCCTTGTGACCGCTTCCCACACCACCAGCACAAGACCCTCCGGAAGAACCTCCACCGACCGATACCGACACCCCGTCGGTCCGACTATCTGCCAAGCCGGCCAGAAACTGTTGGCCGGTGTTCTCCCATGTGCAGACCAATTTTTCGGCCAGTTGCCGCCTCAACGACAAGGCGTTTTCGCGCGCTCGCTCAGGACTGACGGCGATCGCCAGGACTGCATCACGGACACTGACCATGTCCTTTTCCGTGTAGTTCGGGGTATCTCCGGCTCCGCGCCGCCCTTCGAGATCGAGTCCAGCAAGACACCCGGTGCCGGCCCCCTTCAGGGTTTCGTCCACAAGCCGGAACAGTCCGGAGTCTTTGCCGACAATCACCGGCACACCGGCGGCGATCGCTTCCCATCCGGTCAGGCCGAAACCCTCGTGCCAGGACAGCATCAGCGACAAATCAGTGCGGGCCAGCGTATCAAACAGACGCGCCCGATCCTCGTCATATGGAAGGGGCAAAACGTTGATCACACGTCCAGCATTCTCTTCAATAATATGGCGAACCTGTTTGGCTTCACCGCTGTCTTCAGTCGGCAGCCCGATGAGATAGAAAGTTGGTTTCTCGAGATTCGCTGGACCGCCCGGTTCCTTACCATATTTTGCCGCCGCTCCGAATCCGGCAAGCGCCAACCGCCCCTGCTTGATGCGGTCGGAAGCGGTCTCCATCCGCCCGAAGCTGACCGCGCTCAGGTTTCCCCTCGGCTTCCCTCTCTTTGTGATCGGCTCGCCGGCGAAGCCTGGAACGAGCATCGTCACCGGCTGCTCGCTGTCCCTCAGTTCCTCGCAAGAATCCCGCAGGGACGGCCCAACCGCAAAAAGGCGGGCGGTGGGCGTGCTGAACAACCTGCGCTGTTGGTTGGCCTTGTCGACAGCTTCGACCGCGTTGTCGTGTTTGTAGGCTTGGTAGGCGAGATAGCTCATGTGGTGGATAAGGGCCGTGCCACTGCCATGTACGGCTTTTGGCCCTTCCAAGGCCGCATCGCCGCTGACGACGTCATGCCCTACCCACCACGCAATGGGGGCGTTCTCGGCATGGTCACGCATCCACGCAGAAATCCTGTAGACCCAATCGGGATCAAACCGTTCCACCCGCCCTTTGCCAAGCAAAGGAACCAAGCGCACGCCGTTGTTGCGCGCATCGGCTTCATCGTCGGGCCGAGGGTCGGGAACCGCGCAAAACACCGTGCCATCCGTACCGAGCGCGGTGGCAAGCCCCACGGCAAAATCTCGGTTGAAGGCATTGATTCCCCCGTGGCGTGCACCCCAAGCCGTTGCCAACAGCATAAAATTGCTCGGAATCATGGAATGCCCTCAAAAGATTATTTTCTCTATATATTTTCTACTTTTAACATAAATGAGGTGGCGATGCATCCCTTTGCGAGTGCGTCTCGTCAGCGGACAGGGTTTTGTGAAGGCATCGTGATTGTCATGCTTCAGGGCAGCGACCTGCTCCAAAGCGGCGATGTGACGAACGATCCGGTGCCCCGCTGGCCAGCCAGTTCAAACGCAGCGCGGTGGGTGCGATCCACCCGGGCCTCGATCCGCCGCACGCCCCGACGCGCGGCGAGATGGGTGATCCCTTCCAGCAACATGGGAAGAAAGGTTGCTTCGGAGGTCGGATCGACGAAGATCTCAATGAGTCGCTCCGCCCACACCATGCCCACCCCCACGATGCCGTCTCCATCGACCGCCACGGCCAAGGGCTGGTCCTCTTCGGCGAAGCTGTGCCAGCGGATGGTCAGGAGGTCCCGTAAGGAATCCCGGTGCTCCACTCCCTTCCCGAGCCATTGGTCGCGGTCCAGGATTGCGGACAGGGTGCGGCAGAACCTTTGCAGCGCCGGAATATCGTCGAGGGTGGCTTGCCGGACGCACCGCGCCGGTAGCTGGACGCCGGCAGCCGGGGAAAGACACAGCCGAGTACCGGGAGGAGCCGGCGGCGCCATGGCCCACGCCGGATCGTGGACCCGTTCCTGCAGGCGATGAAGGAGGCGCGTTCTCACGCCACCGAAGGGAATCGCGTTCAGAAGCTCATGGATGGAGCGCCAGGAGCCATCGACGGCGGCCAATCCGGATCGCCGGACCACCGCCGGGCTGGGCCGCCCCCGCGCCGCACGGCGCAGGGCGTTCAGCCCGACGTCGAGATCGGACAGAGCGCTGAACATCTCCCTGGCGATGCCCTCCTGCGCAACCGCATCCGCCTGATCCAGAATGTCGTGGACCAGACCCTGCCCGAGGATCGCGACCGGCGAGGCCCGAAGCGCTTTGGCCCGTCGCAGATCGTGCCGGCAGGCCGCACATTCCCACAGGTGGCGTCGGGAAACCCCTTGGAGCAGAGACAGCGGCGCCCGGCAGTTCGGGCACCGGCGGCACAACCAGCTTCCGTGTTCCAAGCAGAGTTGGAGCGGCGCCATCCGCCACCCCCGGCGAACGTAGGGGGTGGATTCCGCCCGCCAACAGCCGGGACAGAAATACGGGGTGGGCCGCATCTCCATCCCCAGCGATGCCGAGATGTGGGCAGCGCTCAGCAGGAGCGTGAACCGTGCCGCCGGCAGGCCGGTCCGTCGCGCGAGGAACTCAAGGAACCGTGCCGGAGCCGCGCGGTCCGGATCGGTCACGGTCCGGCCGAGGACAGGGCGCAATCCCCGGAGAAACGCGTCCGGGCTCATCGCGTTCGCCCAAGCGTAACGGTTGAGCCAGCTGCTCAGCAATTCCCCGTCCAGCGGAGCGGGCTCCGCGGCCCAGCGATCGGACTGAGGGCGGCCACGCTCCAGCGGCTCCACCGGAAAGCGGTCCGCCGGCTCGGGGCGCATCACCTCGCCCTCAGGCCAGACCACGCAGCTCGGCCGCGGAAAAGCGCCGCGACGGCGGGGCGAATTCCATCGCCTTGAACAGGGCCAGCGTGATCCGTTCGTCGCCGCTGCGGACCGCCGCAGCCGCAGCCGCGGCGACGTTCTGCACGATCTCCCCGATCAGGCCTTCCGAGACCCGGAAGATCGCCTTGGCGAGCGGCTCCTCCGTCAACTCGGATTCGCGCCGCAGCGGCAGCTCAGCCACGAGGCTGTTGAGGAGACGGGCGTAATCCTCTCCGTATTCCCACCGCCGCAGCGGGCAGTTGACGAGCCGCGTGGACAGCTCGCCGTCCGCATGGATCACCGCGGCCAGGGAGCGGTCGCCGATCAGCACCGGCGACATGTCCCAGCGCTGTCCCATGACGCGCAGAAGCGTGTGGAAGTCCTTCGCCCCGGTTCCGCTGAAGCCATGGTGCGCGTCGTCGAAGATGAAGATCCGCGGCTCGTATTCGCTGAGCAGATCCTCGACCTGTTGCCGCCGCCCCTCGATCGTGCGCTGGGTGGTGTCCGGGACGCGGCCCATGGCGCGGATCATCCCGGTGAGGAAATCGAGCCGGGATGCCGCGGTCGGAACCTGGAAATAGTAGGTCGGCCGGACCTGCACCGTCGCCGTCCTCAGAAACTTGTCGGCGACCATCGTCTTCCCGTTGCGGTATGGGCCGCAGATGGCCACGCCCATCGTGCGGATGGACCGCCCGCGCTCGCGGACCTTCGACAGCGCGGTCAGCGCCTGCGCGGCCGCCGGGTAGCCGATCCACCGCATCTCCTCCATGGCCACGCAGCGCGCCTCGGTGTCGAGGGTTTCCAGCTGCTGACGGGCACGGGGGCTCAGGTGATCGGTCATGGGTCCTCCCAGGCTTCGACGGTGAAGCGTTCCGTGGTCCGGGGCAGGCGTCCCAGCCCATCGCCCGTGGTCTTGAGGCGGTTGAGATCCATGTCGGCCGCCTGCGGCTTGGGCGCGTCGCCGGCGACGCGGGCCGCCAGGGCATCGCTGGCCGCCTTGCGGGTGCCGCGCGTCTTCCGCTCGCTCGGGGACGCCGGCGTCAGCGCCGCCGCGACCATCTCGCGCGACACCCCCTTCTCCGTCCAGGTGGTCTCCGCCTCCGCCCGTTCCCGGGCCCGCTCCGCCTCGAGCTCCCACGCCGTCTTCGGCGCGAGGTCGCCGTCGGCCCGGGGCACGGTGATCCAGTGCTCCAGCGTCGGATGCCACAGGTAGATGTGGCTGACGTCGTTGCGGTTGATCTTGATGCGCAGCTTCTTGCGGCCCCGGTCGGCGTACAGATCGGCAAGCCTGGGGTCCTCGGCCGACCAGTAGTCGAGCCCGAAGGCCGGGATGCCCTTGCCGGACAAGCTGCACGTCTTTTCCGGCAGGAAGGCGAGTTGCACTTCCTCCCAGTCGACGTTGAGAAGGTGCTCCGGGATCAGGGCCGCGTGCTTGGCCCATTCCAGATCGGGGCGCTTGCGCGTCTTCTTGTCCATTTCCCCGTTGCAGATGCGGAAGGCTGTGATGGCGACCGCCTTCTCAATCTGCCCGTAGGTGAGGCAGGCGCGCTCCTCCGCCGGGTAATCGCCCCGGTCGGCGATCGACGAGCCGGTCTGCCCGCGGGCCGTGCGGAGCTGCTGGTTGATCGATCCCTGCAGGCGTTCGACCACGTTCCGGATGTGCGGCTCGCCGCGCCGGGGGTCCACCTTGATCCGCAGATCCTCCAGGCTCCGGTTGTCCTCCAGCGCCTTGTACCAGGCCGCCCGGTCCGAGACGATCCGCTCCGGCCGGCCGAAGACGTCCGTGGCCTCGATGCCCAGCTTCTGGAAGTAGGCCGCCTTCGGACGGACCGCGTGCTGGATGCACAGCCCGATCGCCTCCCGGTTGGCCGAGCGCGGCCACAGCCAGAAGCCCAGGATCATGTGGGTCAGCACGTCGACCAGGACGATGACCCAGAGCCGCTTCAGCAGGTTGCCCGCCTCGTCGACGGCGAGCAGGTCGATCTCCGTCTCGTCGATCTGGCAGACCTGCAGCGGGTAATCGGGGACCAGCGAGCCGCCGCGGCGCCGGTGCTTGCGGGCCGCGGTCGGCCCGCCCCGCCGGCGCGCGACCTCCTCCGCCGTCCAGTGCGTCCAGAGGCGGTCCTTCACCGTGTTGAACGAGACGGGCTTCAGCCCCGCGCTCTCCAGGCGGCCGTTGATGATGGTCAGGGCCTCGTTCAGCGAGCGCGGCTCCCGCTGCAGGTAGGTCTCGTCGAGGCCCGTCTTGATGATCGCCTCGACCTCCGCCGCCAGCCGGGGGCCGCGGCCGGAATCGTCGCGCAGCAGGTCGCGGACCAGCCGGCGGGGGCCGTACTTGCGCAGGTAGCCGCGGATGGTCTGGGGCGTTCGTTTGAGGCGGGCCGCGAGGTCGGCGACGGCGGCGGCCCGCTCCGCGCTGTGCGGGGCGGACCGGTCGAGGATGCGGTCCAGGTGCGTGGCCAGACGTTCGGCCTCGACCCAGCGCGCGTTGCCGAGCGGGTCCTCAACGGGTTCGCCCATGGCGCCTGCGTCCTTTTCGGGAAAGCTTTCGGCTGCAAGAAAACTTTCAGGCGAAAACCTTCCGCGAAAGGCTATGAAAAGTCGACATAAATTTCATTAGAGGTAGGGAAAATTCTTAAGTGGGAGCGACACTGGGTTTTGATCGGCAATCTTAATCGGTGTCGCGCCGAGATAGCCTGCTCGGCGCGCGCGGTCCTTTTCGGTCCGCGCTGCGCATTGTTACCTGCCTGTTGCCGCAGTGCTGAAGAGGTGGACATCGTGGGCTGCTGCAGCGATGATTCCTTCCGCGTTGAGGTCAAGGCTTGCGCCACCGCTATCTGCTATCTTGCCCACGCCTTCGACGACAAGCGCGTTGTTCTGGATCGATCCGAGCCACAGTAGTCCTTCTTCCGTGCTGGCGGCGAAGCGGACAATGCCATTCGTTTGAAACAGATCGCCATCGAAATTGAAGACCTGCGGACGCGTGGTGTCCCGCACGAGGTTGAGGGAGCTGAACAGAGTCACGCCATCCTCTCCGATCTCGTAGAGCCAGATGTTCCTGTCCTGCGGACCCACAGAACAGTTCACCACCAGAAGCTTGTCGCCGAGAACGGAGATATTGTTAATCCCCCGCTCGGCCGAGGGCGAATAGCGCTCATGGAAAAGAACGTTGCCCGTCTCCACGTTAAATGCCGCGATATCCCCGTCCTCTGAGCCGGAAAGGACGATGGCGCCTTTCCAGAAGGCGAGGCCGCGGATGTTCTTGAGGGGATAGGGGCTTTGGATGGGCTGCAGCGACCGCAGGTCGACCGCACGAAGAAGCGCAAGAGACGCTCCCTTGCGCTGCCAGACGAGCGCAAAACCGTTTGCATGACCGGTCACGACAACGTCGGAGCCGCTCACTTGACTATGCGCCACGCTGTTGGCGACGCCGTAGGACGCGTCATACGTAAATGGCTGAGAGGCACCGAACTCGCCGGACGCGGACCGTGCTCGAACCGCGATCTGGTCTTCGCGATCGGCATACAGTATCGTGTTGTCATCGAGCGCTGAGAGCATCTCAATGCCGCCGCCCGACGAGGTTACGATGGATTGGAGCAATAGAGGCGTAGACTCACCGGTCTCTGGCGTCCGAAACACCTCTAGCGATCCGTCCCAACGACCGACGGCAAACGTCTTTGCGTCAATCCAGTCTACAATCTGGGCGCGCGTATACTCTGTAAAGAGTGACTTCAATTCCGGCGTCTGCGCGAGTGCGCCGTTTGTGGATACAGCCAGAATGACGCACGCGCGCATCACATACCGGTAAACAAAGGCCGACATGAGTTCCTCCTATTCTGGAACGTTGATGGTTCCTTCGATAGGCTCATTGAACTGTAGGACGCCAACTGCGGCGAACCAAGAACGGCGGGATCAACGTCCTCTTCACTGCAGCTGTGTTTGACTGATAATGGCGGCGTAATTTTCGCCCTTTCTATGGCGTCACCCCGCCCTGGAGCGCATGGTGAACGGCTATCCCCCCAACCGCCTCGCAGATCTCCTCCCCTGGAACTGTAAGCCCGCTGTCAACACCTGATCCGGTGCACGCTCCGCTTATGGTTTTGTGACTATTCCCGCGGTTTGGCGCTGCGGCATCGCGCACGGCGCCGGACACGCATCAGTCCGGAGGCTTCGGCGGCTGCACCGGCACAACGATCGGGGTCCGCAACCCTCCACCGCCTCCAGGCAGGAACAAGGGTCCCTCTGCGTTCGGGATCGGCACTTTGTCATGCGTATATTCGGTGCGGATCGTCGCGTCCAGTTGTTGCAGTTCACCAGCGCGCAATTCGATCAATTCAGCACTGTTTGCGTTGTACTCCTCAAGTGCGCGGGTTCTTTCTTCTGTTGTTTGGCGCACAGTATCGATCGGGGCCTGCGGCTGGCCATTTGCCCCCACCGGTGTATTTTGGCCGGAATATAGGGTCCCGATCTTGATTGCGCCCTCGACGGCGCTGAGCGCTGTGCTTATGGTGTTCAATGTATTCATCAATTGTTGATGCCGTGCGGCGTCCTCCAACGACTGCTGGTAAGCTGTATACAGATCGTTGAAGGCTTTTTCTTTCGCCGAGAACTCGCGACCGAGGGCATCGACGCGAGCGCGCCGATCTTCCGATGAGAGATGCTTCGAGTAACGTTCCGCTGTCTGATGCCAGAAGGTGGATCGTTGCAGCGTCATCAGCCCGCCGGGCGGCATCGCCGTCGTCCATGCCCCGAGCAGGTCGCGCCGGTGACCTTCTCGGACGGCGTTGGCTTCGAACTGTTTGCGCCAGACCGGATCGGTCCCAGGGTGAGACTTCTGAGCATAAAAATGCCCGTCTTTGTTGCTCACCCATATATAGTACGAGTGGTTGCGCGGGCTGGAGGATGTGGAGCTCAAAGATGGCTTGCGAACGAACTCTGCCAACGCATCCAGTGGCTCGGTGCCCACCCCGATCGGCGTGACTAGCTGCCCGCCAGGCACTTGCGGAGTACCAAACTCATCGGCGTGTATGTTCACGCGAAGTAGAAACCCTAGGGTGGGCTTGCCATCAATCGCGTCGTGAATTTGCTGCTGGGTCGCATTGATGCCCAGCTTAAATTGCTCCTTAAGCACGCTGTCCCGCAGTTCCAGGCCAGTCCACTTAAGCACGGTCAGCCACAACGGATCATCTACTAAGTCCAGCGCGGGAGACTGGTCGGGCGATGGAAAGGCGTCATCGTCGATCAGAATGCCACCGGCCATGGCTAATCTCCGTGTTCAAGTTTGGCAATCTTGGCCTGGAAGTCGTTGAGGAAGGTGAGCGTGTCTTTTGATGTCTTGGAAAGTGCCCGCAACGAAACAACCCGAGGCCCTATTTTTGTAAGCTTATCCGCCGTTTCCGTCATCCGGGTGCGCGCGTTCAGAAACTCGGCCTGACACGGCAGAAGAGCGGATGCCCACTCTTCTGGGCGATAATCGCCGATCGACGGAGAGCCGTCCTGAGGCACAATACGCACAAATTTTGCCAGGCAAGACTGAACAATGTGCTTCCACGGACCGTCGGGTCCGGGAGGCACTCGGATCTGCGCCTTGACCGGTGCCTCATCGCTCGAAAGAGTTCCCTCTGCGATCATGGCGGCTGCGACCGCATTGAGTTCACTGAACGCTGACGGATCCACTTCGATCCACACATCATCGCTGCGGAGGCTCCAAAACCTCGAGACAGGAACACCCGGGGGGCACCCGGGCACCGGCCCATCCACCGTCCAGACTTTTTCATAGCACTCGAATTTAGCTTTCTCTTTCGCCTTCTGTATCAAGGAAGCCATTTCATTCGTAGCGTTTTGAAGCGCGCCATGGAGATATCTGTCATCATTTGCATCTCCTTCCGTCACGACCGTGACCCAGTTCCGGTACCGATCAATTGCGGCGTCTGCCCGCGTTTTTCGCTCGGTCAGCATGCTCATCGCAAAGGTTTCATGAAACGCGCATTCCGACACCACCGGCAGCAGCGCAAACTGAGGATACGACATAAGAACGTCGCGCGCCTCTCTCAGCGGTGCCAGGATTTCTTCCTCAAGCTCTTCGCGGTTCTGTTCTGCGGCGTATTTGATGTCGTGGGCGCGAAGGTCAGCATCGTACGTCTGCTTCAATTCGATAAGGCGTCCGCTGATGCCACGCACTTTGGCTTTATACAGCTCAAACACGACATCGCGAGGCACCTGCCCCAGAGTGGCTTCGAGGTCTTCGAGCCGCTGCAGGATCTCCATTATACCTTTTTGAACAGCAACAATCTGTTCTGATAACTTTTTTAGGAGTTCAACCTCCATCGCCTGCAGGCTGCCGCCACCCGACATGAAAAGGCGACCTATGTTCAGGGCTGTATTGGCTATCATGATTGCCGTGACTGGATCCATGCATCCCCTCCCCAATTTTCATCAAACGCTTAACGAATTCAGGGGCTCATCAGTCCAGCATACTACGTACAGCGTTCGACAGGGCAAGGCACTCTTAGCGTTACGCTCCCATCAATTAGCGTTACGCTCCCATCAATCGGCCGCGCAAGACATCCACTACGCCTTTTGCTTGAGCTGCCACTGACTACGTTCTGACGCCATTCTCCGATAGCCTGAGCTCTCGAATAGCGATTCAACAGCTTCCCCCGCCTCGAGCAACAGTTTCGCAGGCGGATTTTCAACAGGGATGTAGAGGACAGATCCGTCGACGACATCGACACGCTCCACTGGCGTAATCGTATGGAACGTTGCGACCGCTTCGGCAAGCAGCGCTTCGTCCGCGCAATTGATTTCAACGAACAGGCCACGATCGTCATCATAGACGTAAAGGCTTGCGTCGTAGATGAACGAACTGACAGCCCGTTTGAGAAGGTCATGGCGGGGGCAGGCGCTTGCGGTTTGGATGGGCGAGGCGGTGGAGCATGAGGCGGATCATGGCCAGGGTGACCATGGTTTCTGAGACCTCCGGGAGTTCCTCGTAGTCCTTCGATAAGCGCCGCCACCGCCCAAGCCACCCGAGTGATCGCTCGACCACCCACCGGCGCGCAACGAGGATGAAGCCGCGACCGGCGATCCGCCGGACGATGATCAGGGTCAGCCCGAGCAGGAAGCAGGCGAGGATTACCGGCATCCGGTTATAGATGCTGTCGGCGAAGACGGCCAGCAGCCAGCAGTACAGGCGTTTGATCGGTGTCAGCAGTTCTCCGGCGCTGTCGGCATCCTGAACGTCGGCCGCGTGGACGAGGACGCCGAGCAGCAAACCCGAGGTATCGACCGCGAATGTGGCTTGCGCCCCCAGACCTTCTTAGCCGCGTCGTAGCCACGCGGGCCCCTTTTTCGGTCGTCTTCACGCTTTGCGTGTCGATGATGGCGGCGGAGGGACTGGGCTCCCGTCCCTCCTGTTCGCGCAGCATCGTCAGGAGGTGATGGCGCATCGCCTCCCACACGCCGTCACGCTGGAACAGGCGCATGTACCAGTAGACCGTTTGCCATTCCGGGAAGGCGGGAGGCGGTGGCAGGTGCCGCCACTGGCAGCCGGTCCGCACCACGGAAAAGAGCCCGTCCAACAGGCGGCGCATGTCCACCGAGCGTGGCCGCCCTCCGGGCTTGGCGGGCGGGATGAGCGGCGCCAGCAAGCGGTATTGCTCATCGGATAGCGCCTGACCGGCGCCAAAATCACCGACCAGGGCACGATCTTGCGGCGTCCACATGGCGGGCCTCCAGAGCGGGATTGATCCCCTCCAACAGGCGCCGGAAGACCCGCATTCCACCCCTCAGCCTGCCTCCACCTCACGACGCGCAGGCACTTCCGGAGCTGGCCGATAGCCAAAGGACGCCCGCAGTCATTGGACCGCTCTGACCGCAACTCCAAATAGGTACACTGCCATAGCTGATAGTTCTGCAAGTCAATCTATAATGCATATTTGCGGGAAAAGGTTATCTATGGACGAATATTTACGTCATCAGGAAAATGGAGAGAGCAATGAAAATCCTCTATGCAGTGTTATTAGCCTCGCTCGTCCTGGCCGCGCCGCAGGCGGCGAATGCGCAAGGGGCGGGAGTCTGCAACCGCCAGGCCGATGAAATCGCCTCGAAAGTCCAGGGCGACGCTCAGGCGTGGATCGATGCGATTGACCATTCTCTGCCGCAGGACGAGCAGGATGCCTTGAAGCTTCTCTTCTCTCGCAACAGGGATCGATCTTTGCAGGTCGTGGACAAGCAGAAAGAAGAATGCACCGCTCAATTCAAAGATATGCAGAATATGATGGATGCTGTCGTGGCGTTCTACACGGGCGGCCTCTCGAAGATTTTGGCGCCCCGGATGACGCATGTCGATGTGTCCGAGATCCTCGCCGGCTATCCGCTCGGCGGGCCGAACGCGCTCATTCCCAAGTTCCGCGAGGACGTCCTCAGAGGCGACAACGGAACCATAGCCAACATCGTGCGTGATCCTTGGAAATGTCTGACCTTCCAAAGGAAATGCTAGCCGCGGAGGACGCGTCATGGCGTTATTCACTCTACGGATGTTCACTGTCCTGCTGCTCGTCGCCCAGCCGTTCGACCTAGCCTTCGCTCAGCAAGCAGGCGTCTGCAACCGCCAAGCCGACGACATCATGCAAGGGCTGAACCGGGATACCGAAGCCCGGATCGCCGCCGTAAACGGCTTGGAGCTTCCGGACGACGAGAAGCAGGCGCTCATTCTCCTTCACCTCCGCGCCCGCGATCGCGCGCTTCTGTCCGCCGAGCAGATGCGCCAAGTCTGTACGGCGAATTACATGCCTAAGCAGCAAATGGCCAACCTCGTGGTTTCGGTCTACACCGCGGGCCTGTCAGAGTTTCTCCCCAGGCAGCTCACGTATGTGGACGTTTCCGAAATCATGGACGGTCGCCCTCTCGGTGGCCCGAACGCGGCCATTCCCAAGGCGCGCGACGACACCCTCAATACGCTCGGCATCGGCGGCGACGCTAAGAAGATCATCCAAGATCCGAAGAAGGTCCTGCCTTGGAACTGGTGACGTATGCGAGCCTGCGGATCGCAGGCAGGGCGGCCGGTGGGTTCGCGCTACCGCTGTGCCCACTGGTCGCTCTTTTCCTGCTCCAGCGCGTGCGCCTCGTTGGAGCGCAGGAAGGTGACGAGACTTTCGACAGCCGAGCCGGGCTCACAGCGCAAGCTCTACATCGGCGCGCAGATGCACCGCTGGCGCGGGTTAGGCCATTATGGCAAAAGTCAGAGCCATCGAAGAATCGCCGCCCATCCAAACCGCAAGCGCCTGCCCCCGCCATGACCTTTTTAAACGGGCTGTGAGTGAGTGGCCAGACGGGTTCGAGAACTTCGCCACGAACAGCGTGTCGCTGTAGCGGCCGGGATAGCCGCCTTCAGGAGGGCGCGAGTTGCCCACGGACGCCCTGGGACTGGGCGATCACACAGCCAGCGGTACGCCGACGACGTCGACACAGACTGCACAGTGCGCTCGCGACAATCGGGAGCAGCCGTTGTCCTCAGGCATCCCTATGAAGCCACTTCAGTTACATAATTTCCTCAAAATCCCTCACGTTCAGGAAAAATGCCGGATTGTTGTGGCTCATCGGTTGTCTTTCTTGACCTCAGAAAGGCAACTACGTAGCTTTCCATTACCCAAATCGGTGGAGGCATCGCATGGACGGCGACAAGATCCGCGCACTGCGGGAATTGCGTGGATTGACCCAAGCGGATTTAGCGACCGCGCTGAACGACATGACCGGGCGAAAACTGGACAAATCCAAGGTTTCGAAGTGGGAAAGTGGTAAGGAGAAGGTTCCGGCTGACGTTGCAGGCCTTTTACTGATGCTGACGTTGCAGCGGACGGAGGACACTGCTTCCCGCCGATGCGTGACGGTGTCACTGGCCATCCAAAAGGGCGGCACGGCTAAGACCGCGACAAGTCTGTGTCTATCCTACGTTCTGGCTCGCGCAGGTTACCGGACGCTGCTGGTCGATGGCGACAGCCAAGCAAACGCGACTGTTCAGGCAGGCGTACCTGTTGGAGAAACGGTGGAACTGACCAAGTCCGGGCGCACCCTATATCATGCCTTGACCGGGAAAACACCGGTCGACTCCTGCATCCTGCGGACGGCCTATCCGAATCTGCACCTTCTGCCTTCCAGCATTGCGCTTGCCGTCGCTGAAAAGGAGATGACGCAGGACCAGATCAGCCCAAGCGGCTTCATGCGCCAGATGATCGGGCAAATCCGGAACCAGTATGACTTCGTCGTGATCGACTGTGCCCCTGCCCTATCGGCGTTGACCATGAACGCGCTTGTCGCGTCGGACTATGTCTTGATCCCGTGCCAGACGGAAGCACCGGCAATCCTGGGACTCGATCACCTGAACAACACCCTGCGTGAAGTGCAGCAACGGGCGAACCCCCGTCTGCGCATCCTCGGCATCGTACCAACGATGTACAATGCGCGGCTCAGCCAGGATCGTGCGTCTCTGGACGACATACAGCAGGTCTGGGGCTCGTCGATGCATGTGTTCGATCCCATTCCGCGGGCAACCATTTACTCTCAAGCCGCGGCCAGTCAACGCATTACGGTTGAGGCCGATCCAGGGGCACCCGGGATCGTAACTTTCGTTGAGATCGCCCGGCAGCTGATCGACGCAACAGCGAACACAGCGGAGAGCGTCCATGCCGCCTAAGCTTCAGCGCACGACCCGCACACAGATGATGGCCGGTCCGGCAGGCCGTGAAGCCATTCCTGAAGTCAGCGCGAGTTTGCACGGCCTCTCCGGCGTTCTCCCCCGACTGGTCGAAGCGGACCTGGACAGCATCACCGCCAATCCGGACCAGCCGAGAACAGTTTTCGACGAGGAAGCACTTGGCCTTCTGGCAGAGTCCATAAAACGGTACGGCCTCCAGCAACCAATTCTGGTCCGGGAGACGGAGGAAGTTGGTCATTACCGTTTGGTGGCCGGCGAGCGGCGTTTGCGCGCTCATCGCATGCTGGGGCGGTCCACCATTCCGGCAATTATCACCAAGGGGAAACCGGAAGAACTCGCGCTTATTGAGAATGTGCAGCGCGTCGATTTGGACGCCGTCGACCTCGCCCGAGGCCTGAAAGCGCTAATCGATACCCAGGGCTTTTCGCAGGTGGAAGCTGGTGCTGTGGTCGGCTTATCCGATAGTGAAACCTCGCGGCGATTGAGCATTCTCACATTACCCTCCGATATCCTTGCCGAATATCAGGCTGCTCCTGACACAGTGAGCAAATCTGCGCTGTATGAGCTAGCCGCAGTTGAGGGTGAAAATGCCCAGCGGGCTCTTTGGAACCAAGCCAGAGGTGGCATGACGGTGCGGGAGATGCGGGCGGCTAAGCCGCGGACCCGCCAAAATCTGGAGCCGTTGCGCGTGTTAGGCACCAGCCTGAACCGAATTGGGAAGGATATCGGAGCCGTCCGTGCGGTTCGTTCAGCCATGGTTGCCGAGCATCGTGAACGCCTCCATCAGCTTCGCCAGGAGATCGACGACCTTCTTAGTGAATGAAGCGGCTTGCGACGTCGGGAGCATCCCTGGGTAGCCGTCTAATCTCTGGCGCAACCCAAAGGTGCTCCCGACGTCGCAAGTCTATGGAGTAGAGCGCCGGTGCTCGAACCGCCCTCCCCTTCTATGCTGGTATTGCGCTGACCACGCGGGGCCTCCGCCGTGGAGGACACGGTGGGAGAAAGGCAGCATGTTCGACCGGTATCGTGGGACGAGGCGGCGCACTGATCCCCTGAGCGGTCTGAACGACCAGCAGCGCGAGGCGGCCACGGCGTTGGACGGCGCGTTACTGGTGCTCGCCGGAGCCGGCACCGGCAAAACGAAAACCCTGACCGCCCGCATCGCCCATCTGATCGCGGAGCGGCGCGCACGCCCCTATCAGGTCCTGGCGCTGACCTTCACCAACGACGCCGCGGAAGTCATGAAGGACAGGCTGTCGGAGATGATCGGCGAGGAACGCGCGAGCCAGATCTGGGTCGGCACCTTTCATTCCATCGCCCGCCGCCTGCTGGCCGAGCGCCCCTGGCTCGCCGGCCTCGCCAAAGGGTTCGAGATCGCCGACGCCGCACAGTCGCGCAGGGCCGTCCGCATTGCGATGGAAGACGCCGGCATCGAGGGTCACGACGACCGCGACGCCGTGCACGCCGCCGCGGCCGCCATCGCCACCATGAAGGACGAAGGAATCACGCCCGACGAGGCGTCCGTCGCCGGATGGATCGGCGCGAAGTTCGGGGGAGACGAGGTTCCGGAGGATGTCGCCACGGCCGCCCGGGTGTACGCGGCGTACCAGGCGATCCTGCGCGAGGACAATCTCGCGGACTTCGGCGACCTTCTGCTGTGGGTGGTCAAGGCGCTGGAGGGCGATGAAAGCTACCGGCGCGACATTGCCGGCCGCTTCCGGTTCATCCACATCGACGAGTACCAGGACACCAACGTCCAGCAGGCGCTGTTCGTTCATCTGCTCGGGCGGGATCACCGCAACGTCTGCGCCGTCGGCGACGATTCCCAGTCGCTGTACGCGTGGCGCGGGGCCGACGTCGGCAACATCCTGGGCTTTCCCGATCAATGGGCGCCCTGCCGCATGGTGCGGCTGGAGATCAACTACCGCTCGACACCGGTCATCCTCGCCTGCGCCAACGCCGTGATCGCCAACAACAAGCGCCGCTTCGCCAAGACCTTGCGGCCGGACCCCACCCGCCGCCATGGCGGCCCCCCGGTTCGTGTGGTCGGCGCCGAGTCCCTCGAGGACGCCGCGGACTGGCTTGCCGACGACATCCGCCTGAGGCGGGCCGAGTGCGACGACGAACCCGGAACGCTGGTGCTGTACCGGGCGAACTGGTTGAGCCGGGTCGTCGAGGAGGCCTTGATCGATGCGGACCTCCCCTACACCGTCGTCGGGGATGTCGGGTTTTGGGGCCGTCTCGAGGTCCGCGACGCCCTCGCCTATCTGGCGCTCGCCGTGAATCCCGCCGACGCGGACGCCTGGGAGCGCATCGCGAATTTTCCGCCCCGCGGACTCGGAGACGTCGCCATGGAGCGCATTCGCGCCGCAGCCGGCGCCGGCGATCTGGTGGAGGCTGGGCGTCGCCTTGCCGACGCCGGGATGCTGCGGGGCGTCCAGGCGTCCGGCGCCCGCGCCCTCGCCGACGCCATGGCCGGGTGGCGGGACACGGCCTCCTCCGGCGGCTTCGCCGACCGCCTTCAAGGCCTTCTCGACGCCGTCGGCTACGAGGAACACTGGCGGGCCGCCGACGATCCGCGCGCGGACGAGCGCCTCGACAACGTGGCGGAACTGCTGCAGGTGGCCAGGGAGGTCGGCAGTGCCGCCGCGCTGCACGACCGGGCGGAACGGGCGGCCCAGGCCGAACGCGACGACGCGCCGGTGCGGCTGATGACCGTGCACGCCGCCAAGGGGCTCGAAGACGACGAGGCCTATCTCTTCGGTGTCGACGAGGGCATCTTTCCGTCGGCCCACGCCGTCCGCGCCGAAATGCACGATGGCGGTCGCGGCATCGAGGAGGAACGGAACGGCATGTATGTCGGCATGACCCGTCCGCACGAACGCCTGACGGTCGTCCACACCTCGACGGCCCCGAGCCGCTTCATCGACGAGATCCCCGAACAGGAGACGCTCCGCATCGAGGGACGGAGCTGGAGTCGGATGCGCCGGCGACGCCCGTCGGCCGACGCGCTCGCCGCGGCCCGGACCCTGGCCCGGACCCGGCGCCGGAGCATTCCAGCGGCAGCGCTGAATGACGCGGCGTTGCTCGCCGCCTGGACCTGCGAGGCGAATTCGGCGGCACCGGCAGAGCCCTGACGACCTCCCGGCCGGGGCTCATCGGTGCATCGAAGGACGTGCTCCGAGACGGGACGCCTGGAGTGTTGTCGCGCGACGGCGCGTTGACGCACGACCGTGCCCGGTCTATATAAGTGGGGACCTCTGATTTCATGGAAACATGAACGGAAGTCTCCAGCTCAAGGCGCGCCGAGGCCTCGGTCAACTACGCCCGGCGCGCCGCCTGCTGACCTCCCCACCGTCAGTTCGACAGGCGCTTCAGCCCTGCCCGGTCCAGTGCCGCGGCGATGAGATCGTCGGGCGACCGTGGATGCGGGCCGATCGCCGCCATAAGCGATATCCGATCCCCGGCGGCGAGAGTGCAGACCTGCACGGATTTGCTGTCCCAGCGGCGCTCGGTCTCCTCGTCCGGCACGATCGTGCCTTCCGCCATCAGCACGATGGCTTGGCAGGAGGTGAGGCGGTTGGCGGTTTCCGGGGAACCGTCGATCGTCTTCAAAAGCTGCTTGAGCAGAATGTCGACTCCGAGGACGGGCGAGAGGCATGCGACGTCCGCCGCTCCCGTCCACCGGTCGCCGCGATCGATCCACGGACCAGGCCGCGTCCAGGCCAGAATGACGGCGATGCCCGATCCCCCGAGCGCGACGAAGCCGCGGTTCGATCCGTCGTAGCTGTTGAGTTCCCACACCGCGGTGTTGCAGGCCTGCAGCCCTTCCAGAAAGGGCTCCATCCATTCCGGATCATCGCAGGGAACGTCGGTGGCCAAGGCTGGCCGCTTGCCCTGCGCCTCGCAGATCCGGTCATGCTCCATCTGGGCGGCGGCCGATACGGCGACCACGGCGGTCATGGTCGCCTGGAGCTCGGGATCGACCCGAGCGATGGCGTCCCGCAGCTCGTCACGGCGCCGTTCGTCCGGGACCAGATCGAGGATCGCCGCCAGCTCGGCCACCGACAAGGGAGCCTCGAGATCGGGCGGCCGGTACTCGTCCGCGGGTGCGGGCGGCGGAGCCGGTGGCCGTGGTGGTGCTGGAGACCGTTGCGGAGCGCCGTGGGACGCCGGATGGGCCGGGACGGAGGCCATCGCCGGCGCCGGCGGCAGAGGCGGCATCACCTTGTCCTCGCTCCGGACAGCCTGGACCGGCGGAGCGGGCAGGGCGGTCCCGAGACCGGCGAAGGGGGAGGGGAGGCCGTCGTCCGCCGGCGCCGGAGCTTCGTCGGCGTGATGCCGCCGGGCCCGCCGGTCGAGCCAGTGATCCAGCAAACGCGCGAAGACGGTCGGCAAGGGCAGAGCGACAAGGGTCGCCCAACACCACAGCAGAAGGGCAGGCCAGCTCAGCAGGAACAGGATCTGCGCCGGGGTGTGGAAACGGGCACCGGCGAGGAAGGCGGCCCACACATAGGCATAGTGGCCGGTGTTCAGGACGTCGAAGCCGCAGCCGATCCACAGCGCCGTTTTGAACGGCCATACCGTCAGCACGAGCCAGAGGAACCAGCCGACCAGGCGCGAGCTTCCGGTCACGGAGCGACACCGCAGGACGCCCGGGCGAGAGCCCGAAGCTCGTCCGGGCCATGCAGATGGAAGGCGGCCCGAAGGACGCTGTGGTCACCCTCGGGATCGAGACGCCAACCGTGCCGCGCCAAAGCGAACAGGCAGCTGCGATCGCCGGCGAGGAGCGCCAGGGCCTGCAGCGACGGCCGGTCCGGCATCGGCGGGTTGACGATGCGGGGAATTCCGGCGGCCGCCGAGCGCCATGCCGCAGACGAGATCCGGCCACCGTCCGGCAGTGTTCCCGATGGGCCACCGGGCTGTCCCGCCAGAAGACCGTCGAGGTCACGGGCCGCGCCCGCGAGAATGCAGGCGACGACCTGCCTACGGATCTGCCGCCGCCGGCTCCACATCAGCACCCAGAGCACACCGGTCAGCAGCGTTGCCACCGTTAGACGGCGTTCCGGCATTCGCTGTCCCTTTCCGCAGGCTCGAAACCGAAGTTCAAGGAACGGTACGATCGACCGTTTCCACAAGTCGAGCACCTGCACGATGGCCGAGCGGAAGACCAATGCTCCCTTCCTCATTCTGCCCCTGCTGGCCTTCGCCGCCAGCCTGATCCTGCTCAACGGGGTCCTGGAACCATCCTGGATGGCATTCTGGATGATCATTCCGGCCATTCTCGCCATCGTTGCCGCTTCCGGACTGGCGATGGCGGCAGGCTCCGGCGCCCCCGTCGACGACGGCATTCCGGCCGAGGACGCGGTGGAACGTGCGATTCCATCGCCGGTGCCCGGGCCGAAGTCATCCGGTTCCTCCCAACGCCTGATCCGGCGAGGACGTGTCCTCCAACGGGCGGGATTGTGTCTCGCCGGATTCGGGCTGCTGTGGGGCGGCAGCCTCGGCGGTTGCGCGATTCTGATGGCATTGTTGGGGGGCATCCTGCACGAGGCCAGCGTGCGCCGGCCGCTGCGCCGGCTCGCCGGTCGAAAGGCATCCGGGCGTTCGCAATCTCCGGCCTCCTAACACAAGAGCCGCTGTCCGGCGTCGACCGCCGGTGCCGCCGACCGTCGACCAGCCATGCCGAACAACGAGGCGAGCGGATTCAGGTCTTCCGACCGTTTCAGGTACATGCCGGCGAGCATCTGCGCGCGCGATGTTCGGATCTCATGCGCCGGACGATCGCCGGCGACCAGCGCGCACAGCGCCGCCCGGACTTCGCCGTGCCGGTCCACCGCCCGGCTCCACGAAATGTCCGACAGCCCCAGGCACAGGGCGGCGATCCGCCCGACGATCCGAAGATCGTCCAGATCGGCGGATTCCGGCCCGGATTTCCCGGTCCGATACTGCGCGAACAAGCTGGCGAAGGTGGGGCTGACGGAAGCGAGCAGGCGTCCGTTCCAGCGTGGAGGGGGCATGGCCGGCTTCTGCGATTCCGGAACGAACGGGAACAGGTCCGGGGACGGTTCGTCGTTCCCGCCACCCTTCTCCCGGGTGGAGTTATCCACAGACCTGGACGCTACATCACCCGCATAGCCATACAGAATACCATCCTGCGGATGGTCTAAGCTTGTAGTGTTATGCGTCTCGTTGCTGGGATGCGCGCATATTGTTTTCTCATCCAAAGCCTTGGAAACGATGGCTTCGGCGAGCGCCCTGGACCTCGTCTCGACCAGCCGGATTTCGGTGTCGATCGCCGCGAGGCGGCCAAGATGCTCGGACTGCCCCTCCTCGTCGACCCTCGCATCGCGGCGCAGGATCATCCTGGCCTCGGCGATCAGCGCGTCCGCGTGCCGTGCGTTGGCGACCAGCTCGACGCACTCCGGCTCATCAGGTCCGGCGCCGGCGGCGGATGCGGCATCCTCGTGCTGGCGGGTCAGATCGGCCCGGCAACGGATGCCGGCGACGATGCTGCGCAGCGCCCGGCCGCGCTCGGCCTGGTGCCGGGCGACTTCGACCATGCGCCGATGAAGATCGACCAGGGGGGACAGGTCGAGCCCGTACAGCTCGACGATCTGGCCCGTACTGTCACGCACGGGCTGACGCCGGTTGCCGGGACCGATCTCCAGCTTCAGCGCGGAGGCCGCGCGCAGCCAGGCAAGGTGACGGTTCACCGTGGCGATCGACAGACCGGTGGCCTGGGCGATTCTCGCGTTGCCCGGCCAGACGACGGGGCGGCCGCCAGGGCGCCAGTCCTCGAGCCTGGTGTGATCGAGCAGGAAGGCCAGCGTATCGAGAGCGCAGCGGGGGAAGGGCAGGTGACGCCCTGCGGCGCGGAGCGGTTCCAGCAATTGTTTAGGATGGGACAGCGAAGCTGGAAGCCCGCCGAACGCGGCGGCGGCGGCGGCGGCGCGGTAGTCGCCCGCAACGAAGCGCGCCCGGCCGGGAGGGGGCTTTCGGACGAAGGAGGATTCTTGCATGCACATCTCTCCCGTGGCGGGACCTTGTCCCGCGATCGGTGGAGCGCTCGGGCACAGAGGCAGCGTTACCGGAACCGTGAAATTCCAGTTGACGGGCACAAATGGCTGGTGCAGTGTCTAGGAGCTGATTACCTGACACTGCTGCCGGTCATGTGTTCATGTCGGCTCGTCTAAGCCCAGGCTCTCCGGAAGGGGGGCTTGGGCTTAGTCGTTTCTCGTGCGCGTTCGATTGGCCGTTGGCATGTCCTGTCCGATGGCGTGATCGGGCCTGCTGAAGACGCGCGCATGAATCGTCATGCAGACGCGCTGAAGGCGCGACCGTAATCAAAGGGGAGTTTGTGATCGACGAGCAGAGCCGTGGCGGGCGAATGTCAGCACCGCGTGAAACCACGGAGTTTCCGAACTGCCGGAAACCCTCGAAAGCTTCTGAATGGATTGCTCGGAGAGAAGGGCGATTACACGGTCATTTGGGTTCTCCAACTCTTCCAGTTTCTGGTGACGGTCATCACCCGAATGCAACTATGGACTGGAGTCCCCACACAGCGCAAGCGTAAGAGTCTATTCCGCCATCACCGCCTGGAATCCGGATGGTCGATTTCCCAGTTCAAGCGGAAAGCGCAGCCTGTCCCCTACTCAACAACGCCGTCCGCTCGCGCAAAAGCGATGTTTTCCATCGCGGGTTCGCCGATAAATCATTCTCTTTTTCCTCGAATCGGCCGTGCATTTCAACACATCGAGCCAGTGCAACCGAATAAACGCAATCGGAGGGTTAGAAACCCTTGTGGGAGCGTGGGCCCCGGGGGACCGCTCCGACCAGGAGTCGCGCGCCACGTCCCCCACTTGGCCCCTGCACCTCACAGCGGTGGCACCTGAACGCGCCACCGCCAAGCCCCTCTCGATCGACGCCATGGCATTGAATCACCGCAGGCTGGCCAGGACGCGGACGGGAGCGGCGCCATCCTGAGCGATGGACCCGGCGGACGAATTCGCCTCGGCGGCGGCGATCCGGACGCGCAGATCGGTATAGCCGGATTGAACGGCGTTGGCGGCGAAGGTGATGGCGGCGACGGCGGCCAGAACGGCAATCGACTTCATGGTCAATCCTTTCAATTTGAGCGGCTGAGTGGCGGCTGGCTGTCCCGGTGCATCCTGTTGCACGACGCCGGGCGGCCTGTCTGACATCAACGATGCGCCGCACCCCCCGCCATTGCAAGAACTTTTTTCGCACTCTCCAAACAAATTATTCGCCGATATTTTAAATAGGCGGCCGTCGTCTTTGGTCAAAGATGATACTTGCATGCGGAATGACAGGACATTACATGAGCTATTCTATTGTCCGCCACTCATTATCATGACATGACGGCACATTTCCTTTCGTCACGATGTATCGACATATCATGCTGACCGTTTCGCAGTGGCCCGGCGGTTCGGCGGCTTTTTTTTGGGGGGGAGAATGGCGAATACATGAGGCCACAACGAATGCCGGCGGATGGACGGACAAGGACCGTGACGTGGCTTATGATCAGAGGCCGACTCCGCGTTGCCGGGGCCCGACGGGCGGCAACCGAAAAAGCGACGTCGGCACCCTGCCGGCACCCTTCGGGCACCGACCTGGGGCACCACCGCCTCCGGCACCCTTTGGGCACCGGAGGCGACTGCGGCTATGGTTTGGGCCTCAAACGTGCGCTGCCGGTGCCCGTAGGGTGCCGGCAAGCTGACAGGGACCGCCAAATGCTTGCGGCCCCGAATGCAGCGTCCTGCCGGCGCCCTTCGGAACACCGGCAGGACGCGCCATAGGAAATCCGGACGCCCTCGGCACCCTTCGGGCGCCTGCGGGCATTCCTGGGCACCCTCTGGGCACCCAGGGACGGTGCGGGCCGCGGTCACCAAGCAGGCAAGGCATGCGCCGCCGAATGGCCGGTATGGCCAACAGGAACGCGCGCCGCCGATCATGCGCTGCCGGTGCCCGGAGGGTGCCGGCAGGAAGGATGAACGTCGCGACGGTCGTGCGACGCCGGCGCACCAGCAGACGCTTTTACCACCCCCCTTGCAGCACCCTTCGGGCGCCGCGCCGGGGAAACCGCCCCGCCTCCGGCACCCTTCGGGCACCGGAGGCGGGGGCATTGAAGGCGGAGACAGGCCGACGGCACCGAAGGCACCGTCGGCCTGTCGGAGCATCGTGGCCGATGGTCCGTCAGGGACCGTGCGTCGGCGCCCCATCGGCATGCCCGGGCACCACCACGAGGTGTTGGGCCAAGGCGTGGAACGCAACCCGATGGATCGGGGACGCTATCGCCGCGGGGTCGATGCTGTCCGGTCTCCGGGCCGTCATGATGACGGGTCCGGCAAAACGCTCCACCTCGTTGGCCAAAGCAGCGGATCTGAGCAGATCTTCGTAGCCGGCCGGATAATCCGGCCGAAGCAGCAGAAGATCGGCCGCCTCCACCAGCAGCAATGCGCCGATCCGCTCGGCGCGGTCGATGAACGTCCGGAGATCCTGGTCGCGGAGCGTCCGCACCTCAGACGGCCCCAGTTCCACGACAGGCAGGCCATGGCGATGGGCCAGGGCGCGCGCGCAGGTGCTCTTTCCGCTGCCGGCCGGACCGAGGAAGAGACAACGAGCAGAGCCGTGAAGCCACCGACGGCTCTCGAACCAGGGCTCGACCGCAGGCACCGTCCGCCAGCGGCTCTCGGACAGTTTGTCCGGCAGGGGCCGCTGGGGGAGGGAGGCGGGATCGTGGAGTGCCAGCAGCCGTTCGGCACGCCCGAACAGCGACACGGCCTCCTCGTCGGCCCGGAGTTTGCGCCATTCCATCGGCGAATGCCGGATGTCTCCGAACTGTCGGCCGAGATCGCCGAACGCCAACCGGTCCATCGACGTCGCCGCCCCGGCGCCGATCAGATCGCCCAGGCGGATGATCTCGGCGGCGAGATCGAGACTGGAGCGGCAATCCGCAAGGTCACCCATGCACGGCGGCTCGGCTGCGGCGCCGGAGGAATGCAGCGTCATCCTGCGGGGATCTCCTGGCCATTGGACGCGGGACGCCGAAACGGCAGCGCCCCCTCGCCCCGATCATGCCGATGGCCCGGCCGGCGGGTCGAGCACGCCCATGAACGCCGTCGGCGACCTCGCCCCGATGCCGCTACCTGGGCCGGCCGTTCGTGGAGGCTCGAATTGATGGATTACCACCCGGTACCGTCGTGTGGAGCACACGCACGACGGAGACTCACAGGGCATGACCGACGGACTTCTCACCGAGGAGGAGGCACACACCGCCATCGCGGAGGACATTCTCGGCGCTGTCGAGCGCAACGCCGCCGGGGAGTGGGTCATGCCTTGGGCCGGCTTTTCCGCCCGCCCGACCAACGCGTTCTCCGGCCGCCCCTTCAAGGGACAGAACACGCTCGCTCTGTGGGCGGCTGCGCGACGGAACGGCTATACGGCTCACCTCTGGGCATCCCCGGAGGCATGGGAGCGGAACGGCGGCGCCATCCGGACCGGCGAAACCGGCACCCTAATCCTGGTCCCAATTTTCGATGAGGAGGCTCCGGCGGCGGCCTGGACCCGTGAGACGCCGGGCATCGCCAGGAAGCTTGGTCCCATCGGTGGGGACGCCCTGGGCGGGCAGCTCCGCCCGATGATCGGTTTCGAACGCCAGCGGTGGTTCAACATCCATCAGGTCGACGGTGTGCCGATCGCGCCGCCGGCGGTGCCGTCACCAACACAAGCCGCCCTGAAGCTGGAGGATGCGCTGCTGTCCTGGCAGCCTCTGCCGGACGATCCCGTCGGCGGCCCCGCCCTCATCGAGGGGGGAGTCCGGGCGTTCTGGAACCCGGCGACCGACCGGGTCAACATGCCGCCGAAGGCCGCCTTCCAACCGCGCGACGGGCTGAGCGGCTACGAATATTACGTGCTGACTTTCGCCCATGAATGCACGCACGCCACCGGGTCGGCATCCCGCCTACGCCGCGACACGCTGCTCAACTACGGCAAGGGCAACAACCGCCCGAAGGAGGAGCTGGTAGCGGAGATCGGCGCGGCCTTCCTCTGCGCACAATTCGGCCTGCCGGCCCAACTTCTTTCCCACAACACGGCCTACATCGCGAGCTGGATGCAGCATCTCGGGACCCGCGGCAAACGGAAGAGCTTCTTCTGGGCGGTGGGGCAGGCGGAAAACGCCTGCGCCTACATCCTCCGCCGTGCCGGCGGCGGCCGCCATTGGCCTTTGGCCACCGCGGGAGCGTGACGGATGGAGAACGGAATCCACAGTCGGGAACGCAGCACCTTGCCGCCCGCCTTCCTTCAGTTGGCCGCCCAGGTGACGGCAACGGCCTTGCGCAGCCATCCCGGACTGGAGATCGGCACCTCGCCTGACAGCCGGATCGTCCGGCTGACCCACGGCCCTCGGGCGCTTCCGCCACCACCACCGGCCGCTTGCGAGGGCGGGATGGCTCTCCACCTCGTCGACGTCGTTCTGCGAATGAACGGCGAGGACGCGCTCTACGGGATCGCCAATCTCGGCTGGCACAGATCCGCCCAGGACGTCCTCGACAGCGCCATGGAGCATCTCCTCCAGAGCCTGCCCGTCCGGTTCACCGGACCGGACGATCCGGTCGTGCAGCGGCGCATCGTCGGGCGGATCGATCTCTGCGACTGCTGCTACGGGACCGGGCGTCACCCCGTGTTCCAGCCGGACCGGCCGCCGGAGGCGTGCCTGCTGTGTTCGGGGACCGGCGAGAAGATCGTGCCCGACGACGTCTGGCGGTCGTTCCTGCGCAGCATGAGGCATGGGCACCATGATCCGGTCGGGGCAGACGCGCCCGCGCCGGTGCTCGAATGGCCGAGGTGAGGAGCGGCATGCTGGTCGGCATGCATTTTCCAACAGCGGAGTTGTGCTCATGACCGTCTCCACCTTTCCGATCGGACAGGCTTCACCGGTGTCGGCCGGCTTCTTCACCGGCCTTCCGCCTTCGGTCGAGACGGCGGGCCGTGCCGCCCATGCCCGCGCCTACGCGTCCGGCCGCACCCTCGGAGTGGATGAGGCCCATTGGAGGATCACGGCCGAGCATCTCATCGCCGGCGTCGCGCTGCTGGCCGCGGAACGAAGCGACCGCGATGCCGGCGATGCGGACGACGGTCGGATCGCCGCGCTGATCAAGGGCATCGCGTCCGGCGCTTACGGCCTCGACGACCTCATCAAAGAAGGGCAAGCCCTTTCCTATTCCAAGACCGTGATCGATGGCCTTCAGCATGTCCTGCTGTTGCCGCTCGGTGAACGGTCCGCGATCATCGCCACCGCCATCTTCGCGTTGAAACACTCCTCCCATGGTGGAGGCCATGCGCCGGCGGCGGCATAGCTCTGCCGGTTCGGAGACTGCGTCCCCATGACCATCCCTTCCTCCGCGCCGGGGCCGGACCGACACACGGCGCTCCTCACCTTTGCCGAAGGATGGTTGAGGATGGACGTGCTGATCGGGGGCTTGGCCACGTCCGAAGAAGCCGAATGGTTCGACCGATCCGCTCGCGCTCTTCGCATCAGGCCCTCGCGGTGCGGTGTCGTGGCTGAAGTGGATCTCGGCGATCGCTCGATCCGGATCGATCCCGGCACGGTCCGCGTCAGCGCCATGGCGATCGATGAAGGTGCCCCGTTCGTACCCGACGACATCGTGACCTCGCCGGATGGCGGCGTGATCAGTCTTGCCTGGACAGCCGCCGATGCGCTCAACCGCATGGGTGGCGCCGTCCGCCTCCTTCATAGACAGGCCGGCGTTGCGCCAGCCTGCCTGCTTTGACCGGCAGATTTAGGACCCGGTCTTGCTGACCGACGCCATCTGAACAACATCAGCGATACGCTGATCCGGCTGGTATGCGTCGAGGACGAAACGTCCAGCGTTCGCCGCGATGATCTTTGCCATGTCGGGGTGTTCTGGATTGATCAGCACGTTGGCATCCCCAGGGACGATAGAGGAGGGGATGATAAGCAGACATGAGCGCAAGCTGGCAATCCATGCTGCGCCCAACCTTCGACACAAGGGGTGGTCTGCTACGCGCCAATCCGGAGGTTCCGTGGAGCTTCCGTGTTTGGCTACGAGGTTTTCAAGCATGGTCGGCGAAAGGACATTCCGGCTCACACTGGACGGCAGGACGAACTCCATAAACGATAATTCGACACTGGCGTCGTGCAGCCCCACATCAAGGTGCACCAATCGTTCGAGCATCGCCAGAGCGCGACTGCTGGCGGTGTAGACGACCCGTTGGCCTTTGTTGTTCCATCGACCGGGGACGTAAAGGCCACCGTTGCCATCCAGTGCGGCAGCAGCATTGCCGGAATAGCGACGCTGCGCAAGTCGGCTCACGGTTTCTATGCTACTCCAGCGGTCTTTCCAATGATCATGCATCGCGGCCGCTCCTTCAGGCCATCATGCCGAAGTCGGCGCGCAACAGCAGTTCCTCGACCCGACGCCCACCAGCTTCGGTTCCCAACAGGGTCATCGGAGTCGCGTCAGCAAAGCTTCGGTTCGGCCGTCGCAACCAGGAAAAGGCACGAGCGCGGTTTCCCAGCGTGCCTTCCGCGCGAATGAGCACGCGAGCCAGCCGGCATGTGACATCGGACTCTGAAGGAGAGAGTCTGCCTTCCTTCCGGCGCCGCTGCTGCGTGCGCAACGGAGCGACCAGACGCTCGATCTCACCCTTTTCAAACCCGTTCTCGATCAAGTGGTCAAGTACAGCAGGACGGAAGCCGCTTTCGATCGCGCGAACAAGATCATCCGGCGTTACGACGCTTTGACCGATTGCGATCGCTCCGCCAAGCAGCTCGATTTCGGGGGCTGAAATGGGGGCATCGACTTCGGTTGCAACGTTGCCGGCTGCTTCTTCAAGAAAGGCCAAAAATGCATCATCGTCGTCCTGGCCACCTGAAGGTTGGCTTGGCTCCGCGCTTCCGATACCATTACCTGACCCGCCCGAGACCGAAGATGAATATTCCCAATCACTACTGTCGTTGGAAGAAGCATACAAACAGCCCCTCCCCGAAGCCACCTCTGAAATCGCACTCTTTGCAAAAACACTTTTTCTAAGCAAATTACTCAAAATTTCTTTGGCTATTAAAACCTGTTCTGACTTTACATCTCTATGATTCCAGGGGTCACTATAACTCCATCGAGCACCATAGATTCCCGCCAAGGCATTATTATGATTAGCATAATTATCATTTTGCATAGACTCATAGCCTAAAATAAAATGCCTATTACGACTATCCAATTGCTCATGAAGCGCATTAACAAAATCTCCCAAAAAATCACACCTCCCTGCTTCGCTTGATAGCTCATAAGTATTTCTGTGAAGAGGTATTCCTCGATTTTCGCGATTAGCAAAACTCCCTCTTTCTGTCTTGCCTAAATGCAACACATTGAAGAAATCTTTCATCACAGCCTTCGGATGATTTTTGTAATCTTCCATTGCACCATACCCTGCTATCAGATTGACGGAGGATACCAGTTTGCGCGCCACTTGCCTCATACGGTAACGGCATCTGGCGCAGACAACAAGGGTCATCCGCTCCTATCAACGCCTCTACCACTCAATTGACGGCCACGATCATCGTCCGTCGGCGCTGTCCGGGATCTGAAGATCCGATTCCCTTGGCCAATCAGATGCAAGAATGTAGGTCCCAAGGTACACAAACGCTGCCTTGACGACGGACGTGAAGCGTTCATACAGCAAATTTATGAGCATCGGTTCCGCTCGTTCCCATGCATCAACTGACGCTCCTGTCGCAGAGGGCATCAGCGATGACACCATCCGCTGAAAGCCAACCAAGCCCCGGCCCGTCACGCCGGACCGGCAAATCGCAGGGCCAGGGCGTGCGCTCCAGCGCACCGCTCAAGTGTCTCCTCGATGCTGACGGGCCGGGCAGAGATGGTGCCGATGCCGTCCAGATCGTCACCCGTTCCGACACCGGTGAGCATGCCCTGGGGCATCATGCTTACCAGTGAGGGACAGGCGCGTTCGGGAACCTCAAGGTACCAAATGCCGGTTGCCGCGTCGAAGCGTTGAGGGCCGCCCCACGGGTTGGCCAGCACGATCGACCCGCCATTGTTCAGATGAACCGTGATCGCACCGTCCGGAGCCGACTCGGCGCCGGCAACGTCGCCGCGCGACAGGGCGTAACCCACCGCCGTGGCCATCGCCGCTCCCGCCTGTTTGCGTGTCATCTCGCTTATGCCCTCGACGACCTTCTCGGTTTGCTGAAGGTGATGGGAGCTGAGGAAGCCAATCGCGAGGAGGGCTCCAAACAATGTACTCATCCCCATCAGGCACAGAACGGTGACCAGCTTCGAGGCAGCATCCAGAACAGGCCACGAAGTGCTGAAGCGCTTGAACATGCCGAACTCCGGTGCGGTGCGTCGAAGCTGCAGCGTAGGGCCTGTGAAATGGCCGCTTCGAGCACCCACACCAGAAGGCAATCATGTGTCCGCGATTTTGCGCCGGCCGAGGTGCTCGCCCATGGGCGGCGATCGCCTGACCAGGGCCTGCTCGGCCTGTTCGAGGAGACGTACCTGGTCGATCGTGACGTAGAAGGCCAGGGTGCGGATCAGCCCTTCGATGTGGCGGTCACCACCCCAGACGACGCCGCGGCGCCGGAGAAAATCGGCGCGAGCCGTGATCGACCCGAGGGTGCGGCCGGACCGGTCGAGCAGAAAAAGGGCGACGTCGACGGCGTCCGTCCGCCGAAACGCGACGTCGGCGATGCGGTCGCTGACCGCGTTGATCAGCGCTTCGGCGTCGAGGTCGATGCGATGATCATCCGGGCGGCCGTCGGGATGCACATGCTCCATCCGGACATGCCGCTGGCCTTGCGGGAGCAGACTTAGAGAAAGATCGTCCAGCTCGGCCTCGGCCTGCTCGGTTGGGTGGTCGGGCATCGCAGCATCCGTAAAGGGTTGCGGAAACAGTTGGGTGGTGTGCGGCCCGAACGATGGGCCGAGCGGCAACCCGCGATCCGCCGCGAATACCGGCGCTCGCGGCGCGGCCGGGAAGAGCGCTATTCTCACGTCATGATCCCCCGTCATCGCAAGCTCTCCGCCCATCTCATCGCCGCGGTGTGCGTGATCGCCGCCGCGTTGCCCTTCTCCTCGTACGCGGGCGAACCGATCCGGCTCGTCCCGCAGGGAACTGCGGCGTCCGAGGACTCCGGAATGCAGATCGGCCGCTGCGCGCCCATTCCCTTCGCCCCCCGCTCTGCTGCCCTTGATGGACAAGCCGAGACCATCCTGCAAGCCTGCGCCGACGCCGTGCACGGAACGACGCTCGATCTCGTCGTGCAGGCCTGGGCCATACCCGTCCCGGACGCTCCGGAATACGCCGCCGGCCTCGCCGCTTCGCGGGCCGACGCGGTGAGGCGGTGGCTCACCAGCCACCGCGTGCCTCCGGCGCGCGTGACGGTCCGCGGGGAGGTCGGCGGCGTTCACCTCGCGCAGATCCGTTTGCGGCTGCCCGATCTGGACCGTGGGCGCCCCGGCCGCCGTTAGTTCTTTCATGCTCCCGGCGCTCCATTCCCGCGGGTGCCGTGGTACGCCGCTCTGAGACCCGCCGCGATTCCGCGCGCACCGGCCGCCGCGCCGGCGCCGGCCAGCCCGACGAGACCACGCTGCGCGACGACGTCGGCCATCTGCTGACCGCCTTTGGGCAGAGCGTTCAGAATGGCGCCGCTCAAACCGCCCGTCGCGACATTGCCGGCGCTGTCGAAAATCGAATTGCGCGCGCCGCCGCCGAACAATTTCCCGTGGGCCATCCCCCCCGCTTTCGCCGCACCGGCCTGTCCCGCGGCGGTCACCATGGCGGCGCTGGTGGCGGAGTCCGTAACGCCCGCGATGTTGCTCGCGATGCGCGGAGCCGCGAGGTGCAGCAGGACGGACACCAGCCCGACGATGAAGGTGTACCAATATTCCGGATTGGTGACGTCGAGCAGCTTCTGCAACGCCTCGGGCGAAGGATCGCCGAGCGACACATTTTGAAACTGCGACTGCAGCATGGCCGATGTCGTGCCCATGGCCACCGCGGCGAACACGAGCGTAAAGCCGCCGCCCAACATGAACTTCAACGCTCCCCAAAGGTAGGACCGCGTTGTTCCCCAGGGAAGCCCGACGACGAGCAGCGGTCCGATCGCCGTCACGGCGGCCGTGTAGAAGATGACCTGCACCATGAAGGCCATGAAGATGCCGAGGACGAAGCCGAACGGCGCGACGATCAGAAGCGTGAGGATGAGCCGAGGAAGTGCCGCGATGTCGTACCAGGCGCCCGGAGCCCCCGCCCGTATCAGCTTCAGCACGAGCGGAAAGACCGTGCCCTCGACCTCGCGCCACAGAGCCGTGTACCAGGCGCTGTCACCAACCGGCGGCACGCTCGCCGTTCCGCCGAAGGCCGACTGCGCGGTGCCCAGCACGTAGGCGGCCACACCCATGAAGGTCTGCTCACCCGCCGTCACGATGTTGTCGAGTATCCACTGCGGCGCCGAGAGGATGCCGACCATCGCCAGCAGCCAGCCGACGCGGCCGAGAAAAGTTTCCAGGAAGCGCGGGATCTGGCTCGGCTGGAGAAAGATCTGAACGGCGAACAGGTAAATCCACAGGAGGCCGAGCATGCGTCCGAAGCTGGACGCCGGGCCGACGAGGTTCTTGAAGCTCGCCTCACGGAACGTCCGGCTTGCCTTTTCGATGCGCTCGGTCAGGCCGCAGGCCATGCAGGACACGTCGGAACTCTGCGCCTGCGCGGTGTCGGGAAGCAGGATCACCAGCGCCACGAAAAAGGAGCAGGCGATGGCTGTGGCGAGGACCCGGTCATCGCTTTTCATGTCTGGCTTCCTTCGTCCGGCGGAGACGGGCGTGGATCGCGAATGCGGCGCACGGGCCGAATGATCCAGCGTTCGATGAAGGGCACGCGCAGCATGCCGCGGTCGACCGCGATGACGATGATGGTCAGCACCAGCAGCACGGCGAGCGTGATCGACACCACGTCGAAGATCCACTGCGCCATCCGGGTCAGACGGAGAAAACCGTCGGCGGGATCGAAAGGCCGGGGAATGGTGGTCGCGTCCATGGCGCCGTCATCCCACCAGTTGCCGGGTGAGATCCGCCACCAGCTGCGCATCGCCGGCCCTTTTGGCCGCCGCGAGGCGGAGCAGCAGATCCGCGCTGATCCCGACATCCTCGCAGAGGGCCGCGGCCTGCAGGCGATGCGCGTCGCGCCGGCGGTCACGTTCGGCCTGCAGCTCGTCCATGGCCTTGCGCTGATCGTCGCGGGCCTGGCGCAACGTGTCGCGGAACTGCGCCAGCTCATCCGCGAGTTTCCGAACGCGGCGGCTGGTGCGGTAAACGGCACGCTCGCGCCCGTCGGCCGGTTCGTCGCCGTCGAGATCGATTCCCATCACCTCCTTGTCTGCGTCTTCCTCACGGTTCTTCGGTGGCCGGCCACGCCCCTGACGCGGCCGGTCCATGAGCGTGCCGCCGCTCGGACGATCGTCCTCCTGGCCCGTCTCGTCGCCGTTGTTCCGGATGTCCATATCGCGGATGTCTCCTTGGTGCTGACCGATGCCCGGCCAGCCTACGGAGGTGTGCCCGGTGTTTTCGAGCACCGGCGGAACGCTGCGGCGGCGCATCATCGGTTGGCGTTGATCCATGCGCTCATTTCCGCCCGGTCGAGACCATCCGGCACGGACAGGCCGCGACGCTCTGCAATCCTGCGCGCAAAGTTCATCTGATCGGTGCTGGGCGGCTGCCCCGCCGCCGCCCCTTCCACCGAACCGCGCCGCCGCTCAACCGCGCCCCTTCGCTCCATCGCGTCGCCTTCATGCCGGCCCTCGGTGTGACGCCCGTTGCGCAGGGATTCCCCGCCATCGCCGCCGTCCAACGGTGTTGCCGAAAACCTCGCGGGAACTCCGGCGTGATCGGCACGAGTGTTCTCGTCCCCGAAGCCGGCGCCCAGCATGCGGCGCAGGCGGTCACGAAGCTCATGATCGTCCGGAGCGTTGCGCAGGCGCCCGATCAGATCCGCAAGCAAGGCTCGATCGTCCGGCCAAACCGCTCCTTCAAAACGCACAAGCCCTCCGGCTTTCGACCGTGCACGGTACCGCCGAACACGCGCGGCGTTCTTGGACAGAAACCGGTCGCCCATCACGCATCCCCGTTCCGCCAAGTACGCCACCACTGCATACCACTCCTCGGCCATCTCAAGATCCCGGCCTGCGCGTCGCGATCCCCGTCCATCGTCGGTGCCGATAGACTCGCCGCCGCCGCTTCCCCTCGGCCGGCTTCACCGGCGCAATCGCTTTCGTTTCCGAAGCCGGCGCCCAGCATGCGGCGCAGGCGGTCACGAAACTCATGATCGTCCGGAGCGTTGCGCAGGCGCCCGATCAGATCCGCAAGCAAGGCTCGATCGTCCGGCCAAACCGCTCCTTCAAAACGCACAAGCCCTCCGGCTTTCATCCGTGTGCGGCATCGCTCGATGCGTGCGGCGTTCTTGGTCCGCGGCCGGTCGCCCATTACGCACCATGCCGGTCGGTTTTAGGCCGACACGGTCCGCGGACCGCGCCTTTCCGGGGCGTCCACCGCACTACGGCAGTCATCGGCGCCGACCGTGTATTACATGTCATACGGAAGCAAAATGGTGGCATGGGTGTCCTCCACGGTGAAACTTGGCCAGCCTACGGACATGCGACCTCCGTATTCGAGCACCGGCGGTTTCGAACCGCATGCCGTATGTCGACGCCAAACCTGTGGTCACACCCGACGCCCGGCGGAACACGCCGTGATTTGCCTGTCATGACAGAGCCCAAAGCATTACCGGTAATGACATGATCGCCCCTTGAAGGGCCGTCATGTGTAATGTCAGGGAAGAGGTGTTTGCGCAATTAGCCATTGTCATACAAAGGCGCATTACCGGTAATGGCTTATCACATTACCGGTAACATTACCGGTGATGGTTGGAAAGTTCGTGGGCGCCCACTTGGCTTCTGTTAGGCGCCCAACTCGTTTTTAGTGCCGTGGGCGGCGTGTCGAGCAGCCACGGCACCAAGATGGCGAAGGGTAAGGACGACAGGCATGGTGACGTTCGCGAAGGCGTTGGCATTGATCGGCGAAGCCGAATGGGACGACCGGCACCGGTCCGGGCGGCTGGACGAAGGCGACGCGGTGGAGCGCGGGCTGGCGACGGGACGCTACTTCAAAGTCGGTCTGCGATCCCTCCTGCTGCCGGCTCCCCGCGGCCGGAGCGGACCGCCACCGCGCGTCGAACCGCTCCACATCCGGGTGTCGTCGGTGTCGAAGCGGCCGCCGTCGGGAAGCGGTGGCCTCTCGCCGAAGGAGACGGAGGCACGCCGCGGACGGGTCTATGTGAAGGCGAAGCGCGGACGGGTCCGTGACCTGCAGGCGGCGGGCGGCGCCTACGACCGCAAGGCGCGGAGCTGGTACGTTCCCGAGGCCCAGTTCGCCGCGGCGGCGCGGGCGCTGGGCCCGGCGATCCAGCGCAAGAGCGGCGGAGCGGCGCGAACCAGCCGCGGTCGGGTGCGCGCCGGAGCGGCGGCGTCGTTCCAGCGCTACGTCGAGCGCGCCGACCTGCCGCAAGATGAGCGTGTTGCGGAATTGATGGCCGACGGCGACGGCGTGCTGATCAGCTTCGGCACCATCGGCGACGACGCCGACGAACGCGCCGCCTTCTGGGACGCGGTGGAGGCGCGGGAGCGCGTGGACGGCTGCGTTCAGAACCGCGCCATCATCGCCTTGCCCCACGAGCTGGACGGCGACGAGCTGGCGGCGCTCGCCCGCGACCTGATGCGGCCCCTCGCCGAGCGGGGGCTGCCCCATCACGCCGCGGTTCACCGTCCGGACGCCGAGGCCGGGTCCGATCCGCGCAACATTCATCTGCACGCGCTGTGGAGCGAACGCCCGGCGGAACGCACAGCCTCCCACGCCTGGACCTTCGCCGCGCGCAAGGACCGGACGGCGCGCGGACCGTCCTGGGTCCGCGAATTGCGCGAGCGGTCGGCGGCGACGATCAACCGCCATCTCGACGCCGCCGACGAGCGGCGGCGGGCGGACGGCCGGCCGCTTGTCGGCCGGCGGTTCGACGCCCGCTCCTACGCCGAGCGCGGCGAGGCGACCCTGCCCGGCGTGCATCTCGGACCGGGACGCTCGGCCCTGGAGCGGGCCGGCGTGCCGACGGCGGCCGGCGTGGTCAACGCGCTGCGCGCCGCGGTGAACGAGCGTGTCGAGACGGCGAGCCGCGCCAACGGGCGGCGCGGCCGGGCGGCGATCCTGTCCGGGTCCCCCGGCGTGCCGGCGGAGGCGGCGGAACGTCTCGTCCGTGCCCTCGACCGTCTGGACGAGATCGAACGCCGCCCCGATCCGGCGCTTCGCGCGCGGCGGCGCGCGGCGTGGGCGCGCGCTGCCGCCACGCTCGCCGACGGCCGCCAGGAGCTGGCCGCTTCCGCATTTTCCGAAGCGTCGCGGTTGCTCGGCCTTCTCGGGGACGACGCCCGCGTGCCCGACGCGGCGGAAGCTGCCGCGGCGGTGAGGGCCGCGGGCTGGGCAGCGGCGCGCGCGGCAGCCGACCATGCCCGCCGGCGGGTCGAAGCGCACCACAACGAACGCGCCGCCGACGCGGATGCCCTTCGCGCCGGGCGGATGTCGCCGGCCGAGGCCATCGCCCGCGAAGGCGAGCGGCGCGGCGACGAGCGGGAGGCGGCGCGGGGGCGCGTGATGCTGTTGGAGATGATGGAGCCGGACGCCGACACCGCCCGCCGCCGGCGCGCGCGGCGCGATCTCGATCGGGCGGAGGAGCGGTGTGCCGTGGTGGCGCGGATCTCCGGGCCGGCACCGCTTGAGCCCGCTGCCGTGCTGCGGGAGCTTGGCGCAACCCCTGCCGGTCCGGATGCGATGCCGGAACCGATCCGGCGCCGTCGGTCCCGCGACGTGGAGCGATGAGCGGAAAAAAACGCATCGCCGGTGCTCGAAACCCGGCGACGCACCTCCGTAGGCTCTGGGGCACCTTCCATTCTTCTGCACAGGTGTCCCTCTCATGAACGAGCGTTTTCCCGATCGCCATGCGTCCATGGCCGCTCTGGTGATCCTGATCACCGTGGCTTTGCCGTCCGCGGCGTTCGCAGTGACCGCGGACCCGTTCGCACCGACGGTCAGCGCGGGCAATGCGGTCACAAACTTCGCGATCTGGGTGGTGCGGATGCTCGGGTTCGGCGGGCTCGTGGTCGCCGCGGTGAAGGCCTACTTCAAGAAATTCGACTTCGTTTTCCTGGCAAGCGTGGTGGCCGGAATCATGCTGGTCGCGTCGGCTCCGCTGCTGATCAACTATGTCTTCGGATTGGGCGGCTTGTCCGACGCGTCGTCGGTCGGCACCTACACGCCGATCAAGTAAGCGCGATGGCCGCGGCCCGGCGCCTGACGACCCCGGTGTACACGGCGGTCGCCTATCCGCTCCACATGCTCTGGGTGCCCCTCCAGCTGTGGTGCCTGAACATCGTCGCCGGCACGGTCGCCGGGGTTGCCGTCGGCCTGGCCGACGGCACGCTGGTGCGGACCGAGCTGACGGCGGTGCTGTGCATCGGCATGCACCTCTATTTCGCGCGCTGCTTCCGACGCGACCGCCACATCGTCGCGGTGTGGCGCGCCCGCTTCGATCCCCGCGCGCCGATGTCTCCGGCCTCGCGCCCCCGCATGATCCTGATGCGGCGCGGACTCATAGGAGCCGATCCATGAGCGTCTCGCTGGCCGCCCTGGACGACCTGCTCCGCGGAGGGAGTTCCTGGTGGGAAGTAGCGGCGACCTGGGTGTCGGTCGTCGGCATCGCCGTCGGGTTGGGCATCGCCCTGGTGCCGCCTCTCGGGCGGCTGGCCGTGCCGCCGCTCCGGCGGACGAAGCTCAGCGAGTATGTGCTGTTCGACAAGATCCTGTCCGACGGCCGGACGCTGCGCAGCCGCAACGGCACGCTCAGCGTCGCGATCGAGCTCGCCGGCCTCGACTATTCCGGCGCCAACGAAGAGGTCCGCTACGAGCGGCGCGACCGGCGCCGGCAGATGTTCCAGCTCCTGTCCGAGATCGACGTGCATGTCCGCGTCTTCGACCTGCGGCAGCGCGTCCCGGCATCGCCGCCGCAGCGTAGGCCCGCCCGCGGCAATGCGGCGGGGCTGGCTCTGCGCAGCCGGGTGGTTGGGCGGTGGGAGGCGCAGTTCAAACGCGCCTACCGCAACCGCCACGTCGTCGTGCTCAGCGTGCGCGGCAACGGCGACGACGCGCGCGCCCGGCTCGAGCGCGCGCGGGCCCAAGTGTGGAAGGCGCTGGAGGATTTCCAGCCCATGGATCTGGGCGAGGTGGGCCTGGAGGAGGGAAGCCATCCGGCCAGCACCCTGCTCGAATTCTGGGGGCATCTGGTCAGCCGGGTGACGCGGCCGTCCCCGGTCGGGCGCCTGGACGTGGCGCGGCTGGTCGCGGTGGATTCGGTCGACCTGAATCCCGACAGCGGCCTGATGATCCATTCCCATGGCCAGAGCAAGGCTTACGCGCAGGTGATCACCCTCAGCAGCTGGGGCGGGGCGACGCCCGAGGAGCTGGTCGCTCGGCTGCAGGCGTTGGACGGCGAGCTGCTGGTGCTCAACGCCGCCTATGTGCATTCGGAGATGGGCGGGACGTTCACGCTGGACCAGCTCGAACGCGGCGCCGCCTCGACCTGGGTGTCCCAGCAGGCGGCGGCCGAGTTCCTGGAGGTCAAGGAAATGATCGCGCCGAATTCCCGGGAACGGGAGCGGCTGGTCCGCCATGCCCTGACCGTTTTCGCCTTCGGCGACAGCCCGGACGAGGCGGCCCGCGTCCAGAAGCAGGTTGAGGCGGTGTTCCAGACCTTCCATGCGGAAACCGTGGTCGAGCGGGACCTCGCCGGTGTGCTGTGGTGGTCGATGCTGCCCGGATGGGAAGACTGGAGCTTCATCCGCGAGGTTCGCGCCGTTTGCCAGAACGTCGCCGACCTCGTGGTCTTCGAAACGCCGAAGGCCGGGCTTCCCCGCTCGGGGTGGGGGAGCGGCGCCGGCGACAGCTGGATCTTGCGCGCTCTGACCGCGTCCGGAACGCCCTATTACGTCAACCTTCACGAGACGGCCAAGCGCGACGCGCTTGCCCACACCATCATCTTCGGGCGCACGGGGTCGGGCAAGACGACGGTGGCCGATCTTCTGGTGATCGGCGCCCTGGAGCACTTCCCGGGACTGATCGCCACCCTGTTCGATTCGCGGTTCGGCCAGTATGTCGCCACGACGATGTGCGGCGGGCGCTACGTCAGCTTGCTGTCGGATCGCCCGGGCGGGGAAACGGACGCGCAGCTTCAGCCGCTGCAGCGTCCGCCGACCACCGCGGTGCGCGCCCATCTGGCGAAGCTGTTCCGGCTGCTCACCGGCCTGTCGGACCCCGACAGCGAGCGGATGTACCAGAAGGCGGTCAACGCGCTCGTGCGCATGGAAAGCGCCGGCACGCCGATGGACGAACGGACTCTGGCCACGGTGGTGGAGGCGGGGTTCGATCCCGGCTCGCCGGCCTTCACCCAGATGCAGCGTTGGCTTCCCGGCGGGACCTACGGATCGGTGTTCTCGGGCACCGAGCGCGTGCCGATCGGTGAGAGCGACCTGCTCGCCTTCGACTTCACCACTGTCCTGAAGGACCCGGTGCTGGCGCCCCCGCTGGTCGAGGATGTGGCCTATCTGGTGACGGAGCGCGTGCGCCGGGAAGGCCGCGGCGGAATCATCCTGATCGACGAGACCGCGGCGCTGTGGAGCAGCGACGAATTCCTGAAGAACGGCATCGACTGGATGCAGCAGGTGCGAAAGGACTTCATCGCGGTGATGACGCTCTGGCAGCGGCCGTCGTCCCTGTCGGAGATCCACCCCAACCTGCCGAAGATCATGCGGTCGCAGACGGCAACGTGGATCTTCCATCCCGACCGCGGGGCGAAGTACGCGGACTACGAGGAGTGGCTGACGCCGGAGGAGTTCGCCTTCGTGGACGGGTCGGACCGCAGCTACGACCACATGGAGCACCCGGTCCTTCTCAAGAAACCGAACGCCGGGGAGTCGGCGGTGCTCGAATTCTCGACGGCCGCTCTGGGAGACTTGGCCTGCTGCTTCGCCTCCGACGTCGGGTGCGTCGAGCGGGCGCGGCATCTGATGGACTGGGACCCGGTCGATTGGCGCGACGCGTATCTGGACGAATTCGGAACGGAGAGGGCGGCCTCATGACGGCGTGGTGGCGTAGAGCGGTCGGCGGCGCGGGCCGCCTGTTGATGCGGGCGGCCGGCGAGCCGCGGGACGAGGTGGCGAAAGACCATCCCGGCGGGCCGCCCCAAGGCGGCATGGCAGGGGTCGGTCGGCGGGCCGTGCCGGCTCTGCTGCTCGGCGTCGGGGCAACGGCGCTTTTTGCGAAGCCGGCGCAGGCGGTGTGCTGCCCGCCGACCGTCTACGACCCGATGGTCGATGCGTCGGTCCAGGGCGTCAACGCGACGTTGAAGGGCGTGCTCGACAAGCTGGCGGAAACCCGCGCCCTGCAGTCGCAGATGCTTGATGGCCAGGGGCGCGGCTCCAGCGTCGCCGACCTCGCGCCCGAGGTTCAGAGCATGTTGAAGAGCGTCCTGGGCGGGGCGGGCGCGGTGAGCCTGGGCGCGTTGGGTGGAACGGCGCGGACCGCGTCGGGCGCATCGATGCCGCTCAACCTGCAGCGTGGGCTGACGGCGTTTCAAGGCGAGCCTTCCACCGTCTTCAAGACTCCGGCGGATGGAGCCGTCCGCTCCCGCCAATGCTTCGCCCCGCCCGCCGGCTCCGACTTGGCTGGAATCGAACGGGTGCAGCGCCGACGGGTGGCCGAAGGGAGAAACGCGGCGTTCGACGGTCTGGGCACCGCCTATCACGGCATCGCCAGCAGTCAGGCTGGAAACGAGCGCCTGGCCCAGCTCAGCGACGGGATGAACAACGCGGCGAGCGAACGGGCGCAGAACGCGGCCATCGGAGCGGCGCTGATCGGGCTGGTGGAGGAAACCCAGGCGACGAACCGCCTGCTGGCGGCCCTGCTGCGGGTCCACGCGGCAGAGGCTCTGCGCCGGGAGGACATCGGGCCGGGCTACAAGCCCCTGCTGGAGGATGCGTGAATGCGACGCGCGCTGCTGGCGCTGTGCGCCCTGATCCTGGCGGGCTGCTCGTCCGGCGGGTCCGTCGACCTTCCCCGCCAGAGGATCGGCGGCGGCATGGACGACCGGCAACGCAGCCCCTGCGCCTGCGCCGAACTGCCATTGTCGCGGTCGCCGGCCGGGCTCCTGCCCCCGGCTTCCGCCGTCTGACGTCTGGGGTTCTCATGTTCGGCGCCGGTTCACGAAGCACCGAAAGCAACCTCGTCGCGGTCGAGCGGGTGTGGGACAAGCACGACAGCGGCGACGGGATCGGCGTGGTCGGCTGGGTCGCCCGCCTTCTCGGCATCCTGCTGTGCCTGTCGATGGCCCTGAACATCACGCTCGGCCAGGCGCTTGTCCGGCTCACGCCGCTGAAGGAGAAGATCCCCTACGCGATCACCGTCGCCCCGGCGATGGATGCGGTGGTCGAGGCGGCGCCCCTGCGGCGGCAGACCACCAGCTTCGCGGTCACCGAACGGGCGTGGGTCGCCCAGTATGTCCGCATCCGCGAGGGCGTGGTGGCCGACGAGGGGCTGATGAAGGTGCGGATGCGGCCGACGGACGGCTGGGTCGCCCGGCGGTCGACGACGGAGGTCTACGAGGGCTTCCGGGCGCGCAACCAGAAACTGGTGATCCAGGCCTTGGCGCGCGGGGCCGAACGCGCCGTCAAGATCGAGTCCATCAACCTGGCGTCTCCGGGGCTGTACTACGTCGACTTCACGGTGCGCGACACCGAGAAGGGCATGGAGCTGGGCACGCAGTCCCTGCGGGTGCTGCTCCGGATCGGCTATCCGGAGCTGGTGGAGCTGGACGGGACCATCGTGGAAGGCGAGGGGCTTCTGCCACAGGACAGCGACCTCGCCTTCGGATTTCGGGTGATTCAATATGACCTTTCGCGCCGTTCCTGACCGAGGGATGCCGGCAAGGCTCCGGCATGGCTTCGCCGCCGTCCTGCTGGCCACCTGCGCGCTTGCACGCTTGGCCAACGCGCAGGCGGTGCCGCCGGGACTGGCCACGCCGGACGGGGCGCCGCTTCCCGGGTTGATCGACAGCGTCGCGGAGCCGGGAATAGCGCTGCCCAAGCCGAAGGCCGAACCCGCCGGATCGCCGGACGGCGGTCTCACCCTGCCGCGGCCCGCCGAACGCTCCGGAGGGGGTGCGACGGCGGCGGTGGCCCCCTCGACACGGCAGCCGCGCGGCCTCGACGCCGACGCGCAGAACCGGGGCGACTATCCGGTGCTGCAGCGGTCGGGCGAGGCCGGAGCGGCGCCCGAGGGCACCGGGCCTTACCAGGAGGCGATCCTGCGGGGTATCTCGCTCGGCCGCATCCAGCCGGCCTGGGACGACGCGGTGCCGGCACCGGGGCAGATCGAGCCGGGCACCGTCCGCTTCGCTCACCGGGTCAACCGGGTCATGCCGCTGCGCCTGCGGCTGGGCATGACGACCTCCGTGGTGCTCCCGCCGTGCGAAACGATCAGCCGTGTCTCCCTTGCCGACGAGGAGAGCTTCCCGTGGGAGATCCCGGACGGGCATCCGAACCTGCTCCTCGTCCGGCCCGATCGGGCCGGCGTGGACACCGCGATGCAGGTGATCGCCCGCAGCGGCCGGCTCTACACCTTCTACCTGCGGTCGGAGACCGTGAAGGCCGCGCAGGTCACCGACCTGACGGCCTTCATCGACGACGACGTCTACTGCGCCCGCTCGGGCCGCACGGCGCGCAGCCCGCTGAGCGTCGAGGTCGGACTCAACGGTGCAATGGGGGGAGGCTCCGTCCCGTCGCGCGGCGGCTACGACCGCGCCAGCCTGCGGCGGGAGGAGCGGGTCGAGGAGGGCGCTCCCGACGGCGGGGCCGGCGGGGGCGACTTCGCCACGGTGCATCCGTTCCGGGTCGAGGATCTGTCCTTCGACGACATCCGGGTGTTCGCTCCGGACGAGGCCTCGCGCGTGCTGGGTCCGCTGCGCGCCTTCCACGACGGTCGGCGGACCTTCCTCGACTACGGCGAGCGCCTGGGATCGACCCGCCTGCCGGCCGCCTTCCTGCTGGTCGGCGGCGTCGACCAGCCGGTGGCCGTGCGCTGGGGCGGTTCGAAAGGCCAGATCCTGATCATCGACGCGGTCGGCGACCTGACGCTGAAATCCGGCGACCTCTATCTGTGCGTCCGCAACCGCTTCAAGCCGGCGGCGTCGCCCGCCGCCACCGTGGACGCGGCCCTCGGCCGCGGGGGGAGCGCGCCATGAACGCCCCGGCGCCGTCCTGGCGCGCCCTCCTGGCCAGAACCTCCCCGCGGCGGCTCGGGCTGGCCGCCGGGTTGCTCGGGGCCCTGGCGGCCCTTGCCCTGTCGCTGGGCGGCGAGGGCGAGAAGCCCGCTCCGCCACCACCGCCGACGCCGCCACGGGCGGCGCCCGAACCGCTCGAGCTGTCCGCTCCGCCGGTCGCAGCCGCTCCGGCACCTCCGCCGGCGCAGGAACCGGCGCCCGCACCGGGGCGTCTGGTCTCCATCCCGTCGTCGGTCGAGGCGATGCCGGGAATGGCCGCACCCATCGTCGTGCGCAACGTCGGCGGGACCGCGGTGGTGCTCGGCGAACTCGTCGTGACCGGCGGCGTGGCGGCGGCGTCGGGATGCGGCGGCGCGCTCGAGCCCGGGGCCTCCTGCCGGATCGAGCTGGCCGCGACGGCCGCCGGCGCCGGCGAGGTGATCGGGGTGGGCGGTTCCGGCGTCGTGCTGCGCGTGCCCTACCGGGTCGCGGCCCCGCCGGCCGAAGCGGCGCCGCCGCGCGACCGCTACGCCGAGCTGGTGGAAGCGGCGCGCGCCGACCATCTCGCCGGGCTGGGGCGGAGCCGCATCGTGGACACGGCGGCGCCTCGGAGCGACGGCCGTCTGTCGCGCGGTCCGTCCATGTCGACCTCCGGGAAACCCGCAGGTGCGGCGTCGGAGGCGGCAAACTACGGGGAGGACTATCCACGGGTGGTGTCCAGCCAACCGGTGGACCTCTCCCGGACGGTGCTCCAGGACACCCCGATCCCGCTCGTCCTCACACGGTCGGTGAATTCCCAGATCGGCGGGCCGGTCACCGCCATGGTCGAGCGCGACGTCTACGGCGCCGACGGAAAGACCGTGGTCATTCCCGCCGGCAGCACGATGCACGGGCGCTACGAGGGCATGCGTCGGGGCGAGACGCGGCTGCGCACGGAGTTCACCCGGCTGGTGCGGGCAGTCGACCACGCGCAGTTCGACCTGCGCGCCAGCCCGGGCGTCGGCGCCGACCTGATGGGCCGGGCCGGCCTCGTGGACGATCTCAACCAGCGCGTCGCCGAGCGGTACGGCGGGGCCGTGATCGCCGGGGCGATCGAGATCGCCGGCAGCGTCATCGAGCAGCGGTTGGCACGCCAGGGCGAGGGCACGGCCGACGGCCAGACGGTGGTGGTGGCGGGTGGCCAGGCCAACCGGAACGCCCAGTCGATCGCCCGCCTGCTGCTGGAGCGGAATCTCGACCTGACCGACGTCCACATCGTTCATGGGGGCTATCAGTTCCTGGTGTCGCCGTCGGTCGATCTGTGGCTGGCCCGCCCCGGCGAACGGTCGGCGGACCAGGCTGTGCGCACCGCCGGGGCGGGAACCGCGACGGGCGCGGGCGCCGCTGCGACGACCAGGCCGGTCGCGCTGCCGCCGCCCCAGTGAGGAGAAGATCATGTCACAGCTCGTCCTGTTGCTCGCCGCCGTCACCGCCGCCACGCTCGTCCCATCCGCCTCCCAGGCCCAACAGCGGACGTGGTTCGGGTGCGGTGACCAGATCGTCTACGAGAGCGGCGTGGCGCTCGGGCAGTCGCGGATCGTCGAGGCCGGGGCCGGCCACACGGTGTGGAGGACGGCGTGCCAGGCCGACGGCCGACGGTTCGAGATCCGCCGGACGAAGGCGGGCTGTTCCTGGGTTCCCGACCCGGCGCAGGGCGTCGCCCGGCGCGAGGAGCGCGAGGTGTACCGCGACGCCGCCGGCGAGGAGATCGAGGTGAAGCCCTGTTCGTTGCGTGACGGGGCCGAGACGGTGCCGCTGCGGCTCACGGTGTCCGGTTGCCGGATGCGCAACGACTTCGAAGCCGGCGTCACCATGGGGGAATCGCGGGCGGTCTTCAGCCCTCCGGAGGACGGCGGCGGCGCGGTCCCCCGTCTGGCGCAGGCCTGCGCCGAACGTCGCGACGCCCCGCTGCTCTGGAAGCACCGTATGGAGACGTGCACCCCGCCGAAGGAGAGTGTCGTGGCCGGCGCTCCGGCGCAGAGCTGGACGCAGGTGACCGTCGAGTCCGATCCGCCGCGGGTCATCCGGTCCTGCCAGCCGCAGGGCGGCGGAACGCTGCGCACCACGACGGAGGGATGCGCGGGGGTGTATGTTCACGATCTGGCGAGCGCCACCTCCTACGGCACCCGCCGCTGGTATCAGGTGACGGTGTCCGGGGAGGCCGGGGAATCCTTCGCCGGTTGGGTCACCCGCTGCGTCCAGAATCCGGACGAGGCCTACCAGCACCTGACCGTCAACACCGGCTGGCGCCATGACGACGCCGCGCGCACCAGCCTGCAGCTGTCGGACACGGTCGTCGACACCCCGACCGGCCGGACCGTGCTGGAGACGGGCGTGGCGCGGGAGCGGGCCCGTCCTTACGCGCTTGAGGAGGACCCGGCGCCGCGGGCGGCAGGGGCGCCGGTGGCGATCGGCTGCGAGCGGTGGCAGGCGTGGCGCCGCATCGGCCTGGTCACCCGCGGCGACGGTTCGCGGATCGAGATCGACCGCGGGCCGTTGCCGGCCACCCGCGTCGCGGCCTGCGCCCCATGAGCGCCGTCCCGCCGATGAACGCCGCCCTGCGGGCCACGCTGGACCCGCTGGTGCCGTTGATCTACGGTCGCGACGACGTGGTGGAGGTCTCGCTGAACGGCCCCGGCGACCTCTGGGTCGAGATCGCCGGGCGCGGCTACGAGAAGATGGATGGAGCCGGCCTGGATCTCTCCTGGAGCCGCGACCTCTGCGATCAGCTCAAGAACCTGTTCAAGCGGCCCTACGACCCGAACCGCTTCCCTCTGCTGGCTTCACCGCTTCCCGGCGGGCACCGCCTGCAGGCCGTGCTGGGGGCGAACACGCGCAGCGGCATGGTGCTGAGCATCCGCGTTCAGCGCCACAAGAGTTTCGATTTCAGCGACTTCGGTTTGCTGCCGGGCCGACTGGTGGAGGGCGGGGCCGCCTACCGGGCGGCGCGGTTCGACAGCGGTCATCCGATCGGGACCGTCGAGGATCTGGAGGCGGTGGTGGCGGCCGAACTGCCCGTGCTGGTGTCGGGTGGAACGAACAGCGGCAAGACCAACTTCCTGAAGCGACTGCTGCGGTGCGTCCGCTCCGACCGGCGCGTGGTGACGGTGGAGGATGTGGAGGAGCTGGTGGTGGCGCAGCCGAACCAAGCCGGGCTCCTGGCGGAGGAGTCGCAGACCGGGACCGCCGTCGAGCCGATGCATCTCCTGAAGGCGGTGCTCCGCCTCAACCCCAGTGTGGCGGTGCCCGGCGAACAGCAGCTCGAGAACACGCTGCCGAGCTACCGGCTGCTCAACACCGGCCACAGCGGCTGGATGTCGACCATCCACGCCGACAGCCCGCTGGACGCGCTGGAAGCGTGGCGCACGAACATGACCATGGCTCTGAAGTCGGCCGCCGCCGCCGATGCCGCGCTTCCCGTCCTGGTGCGCAAGATCGCCCGCATCGTACAGCTTTCGGAGCAACGCAAGGTGGTCGAGATCGTCCGGCCCGCCGATCTGCCCTGGCGGGAGCTGATCGGAAGAACCGGAGGAGCGGGATGAACTGCTGTACGCCTTCTTACATCCTGTCGGACAAGTAATGGAACAAGCAAATGGCAATATATGAAAAATCATACATTTCGATCGATGAATCGATTGCCCAACAAGTAGGTTACCCGTATCCCACCCCAAAGCTCACGTTCGACTTCCCGCCACACCTCATCGAAACCTGCATGGTCCACGGTCGCCCTTGGGTACATAGGGGTGAAACGCTGGCTCGCTTCGCGAATGAGTTTGATCTTCGCGTCATTGTGGAGCTTGGTGTGTGGCGGGGGGAAACCTTCGAACGTCTCTTGGAGCAATGCCCGGCGGCCAAGGTTTATGGTATCGACCGCTGGGCACCCGCGCCGGAAGCAGCGGCCGGCGCGCCTGAGGATTGGGCCGAATGGCCGCACGAAGATCACTTGGCCAAGGTGCAAGCCATTGCGTCCGGTCACCCCGGCCGAGCGCATGTGTTTCGCATGGAAACGGTCACCGCCGCCGCACTCTTCAACACCTGCAGTGTGGACATGGTGTTCGTCGATGCCGACCACAGCTATAACGGAGTAATCTCGGATATAGACGCTTGGCTACCAAAGATCAGATCTGGCGGGTGGATTTTCGGACACGACATCGACTGGACCACGGTTAGGGCGGCCGTACACGATCGACTTGGTTACGATCTCGAGTACGGCATGGATGCCCTGTGGGCGTGGAAAGTACCTTAATTTTAAGCCCATGTCTCTTGGAAACAGGAAAACGTGTGCGGCAAGTCTTCGGCGCCCTGACAGCATCCCCGATCCTTACTTGCCGCGGCGTGCCGCTGCCTCGAACGCCACATCCGCAATCAGCCCCATCGTCAAGGATGACAGGGCCGATTTGATGGTCGGCCAGTGATTCATGCCCGCCGCGTCTGCCGTCGCGGCAGTGCGCGTCTGGAGGACCAGACGGCGGACGCCATGCGCGACGTCCTCAACCCGCAACGGCGTCAGCTCGTTGAGCAGCGGCGCCGGCACCTTTCCCTTCAGCGCGTGCAGGGCGGCGGCCCACAAGGCGTTCACATCGTCCGCATCGGGGAGCGGCCCCGGCTCGATCGTTGCCGGGATGGCCAGACGTTCGACGGTTCCACTTCGGCGGGCGCGCCGACCGGCGCTGTGCCGCTCACGCTCCAGGAAGGTTTCCACCACCTCCTCTTCGTCCTTGGCGGCAAAGTCCAACGTCACGGCTTCGATTTTTCGCCCGCGCCGTTTGATCTTGTCCTCGGGCATGCTGACCCGGAAGGGAGCGAGATGGTCGACCTCCGCGATGGCGCGGTCGATGGTGCGTGTACGCAGAATGCCAAAATCTTTGTAGGCGCCGTCCGGTACGTTCAGAAGTTTACGCAGAGTGTCGATGTCCAACTCCAGCGACGGGTAGTCCATCTGGTAGCGCTGCATTCCGATTTCGTAGAGCTTCAGCGCATAGGTGCTGGTCACCTTGACCATCGCCGGACCGGACAACTTGGCCCACAGTTGCGAGGTGCGCTGGATCTCCAGGAAGGCGTCGGTGAATTGAAAATGGATGTCAGCGGCGTCGGTGTCGTCCTCCTCTTCCGGACGGACGTAGCTGCTCAGTATCCGCAACTCCGCACGGGATCGGCGCCCACGAAATGGACCGATGACAACAAGGCTTGAGTCGAAAATTTCCTTCAACGCATCGAAGATCCGCTCATTGCCCTTGTGGTTGCCACGGACCACCCGTTTGGGCAGTCGGTACAGTCTGTTCGCGAAATTCTGGCTTCCTGCCAGATGAATCATGAAGTTCAGCATCTTCTGCGCCGGCAGCGACAATCGCGCGCCGTTTGCGGGATAGCTGTAAACGGCTTCCGCCGCCTTGATCAGATGCTTGTAGCCATCGCGCTCGAAGGTGGCGCTTGCGACACGCGCCGTCAGTCCCACCTCGGTCGGAACAGACGCTTCGCCCGAAACGGCAAGAGCGGAATGTGCGGAGCCGGACCCAGGCTCGGGGATTGCATCGATGATCGTTTTGCCGTCAAGGCTGCCAGGTTCGACGATCAACATGGACGGACCGCCGGACTCCGTCCGAGGGGCTTCCGGCGTGTGCAGGTCCTTGGTGCGTCGCGCTTTCGGCATGCCCGTCCTTCCTGTCGGTCGGGCAATGGTAGGTCAATCCTTACGTCGATAACAAGTAAGGAAAGGATTTCCGGATCAAGAATTCGCCATCCTTACGTCTTGGGGGCATTCCCTTACGCCCCGGGGGGTGTGGCAACCGCCCCCGCCAAGTAAGCGATGTGCCCCCGATCCGTAAGGATCACAGCGCGCGACTCGCCAGAATCCGTGGGGTTTCAGGGTTACGAATCTCTTTTGAATCCGAACAGATCAAAAATGACGTTTGTCGAGACGGGATGTGGGAGGTGCTCCGACATCATTCTGAGGCTCTGATCGGCACACAGGCCTTACCGACAGCGACTCAGCCCCAAGATCCTTACCAGCTGGGGGACCATGGCCTGCCGTGCTTCTTTGGCCGGATGGTTCTACCCTTACGTCTTGGGGGCCGTATGACAAAGCAATGCCCCCAAGACGTAAGGATGGCGCTTTAAGCGCCTCGTCGGAAGCCCAAGTCCTGACAGGTCAATGCGCGCCGCGCAGCCCCTCGCCCCCAAGCGGTAAGGATCGCGTCGACCTGGCTGGCCCTTTGCCCCCCCGAGCGGTAAGGATAGGAGAGGCTGGCCCCCAAGCGGTAAGGATCAAAGCGCCTCCCAGCGGGAGCTGCTTTGGGAAACCAGCCCATTGCTTGTTCTATTTCTGTTCCCATTGTAGCCTTGCGAACCCAGGTCGAGCGCGGGGCGGAGGAGCAGGATGGGTTTGATACCGTTTCCGACCATGCGGATTCGCGACACGTTGCGGATCACGGCCTCTGTCGACCTTTTCTGCCTATCCTGCGACTGGAGCGGGCCGCTGGACGTCGTCGCGCTCATGTGCCGATACGGCCCGAACTGTTCCGTCATGCGGGCCATGGCGGAAAGCGCCTGTCCGCTGCATGGCGCTGAGAGCATCCGCTACCGGACCATCGGAGCGCCTCCTGCGCCTTATTACCACCTTCACCTCGGTGCCGTTGGCGAACCGGCATGCACCGTCGTCGCCCACTGCCGGGCTTGTCACCGGCAGCGTGCGATCGACGTCGTGGAATTGTGCCGGCGCGGGCTTGCCGGGCCGGACGATCCGCTGACCACCCTGCCAGACCGCATGCGTTGTCAAGGTTGCGGTCAGTCGGGGTGGGGGCAGATCAGGCTCGGTCGGTAGCGGCGGACCAAGCCTCCACAGCCCAAGCCGGCTGAAAGCAGCCACGCGGCCCTGTGATAGGTCCCTGTTGCGCGGACGGTGCCGGTCGCGTTAACTCATTTTCGAAAAGCCGGAGGGGATCACACCGGCTTCTTTCGCACATTAAGGGGCAAGAAATGACGAAGGCCGACCTCATCGACGCGATCGCCGGCAAGCTGGGCGGCACGAAGGCCGACGCCGGCAAGGCGCTGGACGCGGTTCTGGAGAGCCTGCAGGACGCGCTGGTCAAGGGGGAGACGGTCAAGCTGCCGGGCTTCGGCCAGTTCGAGATCGCCGAGCGCGGCGAGCGCACGGGCCGCAACCCGCAGACCGGTGCGGAGATCAAGATCGCCGCTTCCAAGGCACCGAAGTTCTCCGCCGGCAAAGCCCTCAAGGACGCCGTCAACGCCGAAGCTGTCTGATCCTGGGACGCTACTTCTTCACTCCGCCTTGACAAAGTTCCGGTAGCTCTCACGTAGGCAGCATAAACGTTATACAAGGCCGTGAACGTATCTACTATGGGCTGCCCCAGCATAATGTGCGCAAAATTGAAGAATCACTGACGCTAATATCAGTGTGAATATTTTTCTAGGAGGTCAAAATGACGGTAGTTTGCCTTTGGATGAGAGATGACTTAACGGATGGCGAAGATCGGGGGGCAGATGGATTGCATTTGTGCGTTGCCTCCGACTCACGGATAACGAGTGGGGAAAAGGTTTCAACTGACCAAGCCCCAAAAATTTTACCTCTACACGTAGTGTGCTGGCACCGCCGCCCAGACGGCACCCCTCCGACTTCCTATTTTTTCCATACATTTGGTTATGCTTTTGCTGGTCATGTGAATATTTGCTACGCTGTCTACTCGCGGCTATCAGCTATGCTGTATCAGCTGCATGCCACTACCCAAGCCTTACCAAGTCTCGATGGTATAGCGGAAATCGCTCTGAAATTCATGAAGGCTTATTTCGAAGACTACTTAAAAGTTGATAACGATCCTGGACAGACAAGTATCATTTTGTTTGGTTACGACCGCGGCACTGAGCGCAAGCATGTCTTTGAACTGCAGTGCTGGTTCGATCAGCCTTACGGTCCTGCGTCAGTTAAAACGGTAAAGTCAAAACGCATAGAGCACTTGTTCGATGTTCCAAAGAAAATTGTCGTCATCGGTTCTGGGAAAGATAGCTTTTTAAATAAACTGAAAAGCGCGACAAACGACAGTAATAATGAGAATGATTATTATGGAATTGTTCCGAGTCATATTATGGATAATGAGCTGAATCCTTTTGGCAGCGATGATCCAGCCGTGGGTGGTGAGCTTCAGGTCGGCTACTGTGGGAATGGGCCCTTCCGAGTCTGCAGCGTGGCTAGTTCTGATCCTAAAAAGGCGTTCGCTTATCTCGGCCTTAGCAATATTACTCATGGCCGGATTAATGCGCTACAAGTTGCAATGGAGGCGATGGTTGTGCGGCTTTATTAGAAATAAGGCCGACAACCCCCATATGTAGGTTTTATATGGCGACCAAGGGGTGCTTTGAGCACCTTGCTTTGTCGAAAGCCTCGCGGTCTGACGGTGTGATGCCCAAATGATGGACATCATCCCTCGTGGCGGCGACAGGGCACCTTTTGAGCCCAGTCGGGAGAAACTGCCATGTACCAGATCCATCCAATGCCCACATCGCACCCGCCGTGCGCGTCGCCATCGCTGCCGTTTGCCGGCCTTTATGGGTGCTCACGGCCACCGCGACGAAGCCGGGCCCGCCGGTGCGCGAAATCGGTTCCAGCCTTCCCGTAGAATGATCGGAGTGAAGCCGCGCTGCAGCGCGCAGCCAGACCGGAGCGGAGACAGGCCAATGCATGGACGCGTGAGTTCCCGGCTTCCCGAAGGGCTGGCGGCATTCGTGCGCGTCGCTCCCATAGACTGTTGGACGCTGGAAGCCGTCAGGCTGCTGAACATGAACGATCATGATCGGCATCACGCGATCTCATGCTGGAGCATACCGTATCGCGGCGTGTTCACGACCGAGCTGGAACGGATGGCCAAGGCGTTGCCACAGGATGGACTGGCAATGGCGACCTTGCGCACACTGCGGAACTCCATTCGGTCGGCAACCCCGGCGGATGGCTCTCCTGGTTTGCTGTGCGATTCCGGCTCGGGAAGCGGTTGGTGCTGAACCTTCCTCCAGACCATAGCAATTAGTCCGGCGCTGGAGAACTCCTCGCGGCGTCGGACACACGACTGCGGGCTTGGCGTCCTCAGCAGGCTAACCGTCGGCTCCGATCGTTCAAGGTCGGCGGCGGCAGGAAGTTTGCCTACGGCTGGGGCTTCTGAAGCTTATCAGGCCCGAAGAAACGATGCGTGACGTCCACCGGCTTGAAGTTCCGCACCATCTCCGGCGTCACCTTTACAATCTTCGCCACATTGATGGATGGCCGTCTCCTCGGCTCGGCCATGCGGGCAAGGGGCGTATCGGCCGCGGCCGTGCCGTTGTCGAACGGGGGTGCCGACGAAGCTTCGGTCTCAGAATTCCCGGCGATCGGCTGCATGGTATCCTACTCCCTGAAGTATGCGCTTTGAGCGACAACGGGCAAACCAGACTGCGGAGGCCATCACCAAACAGCGATACCTGGTGCATCGCAACGGAAATCGAACCGAGCCGGCGACGAACATTCGATCGGCCGAAGCTATGGTCAGAGTTCGAGGCCGCCGGTTCGAAGACCTGGCCCCATCCGCTGGACATTGTCACGCGACGCGGGAGGGAGAACAGGGACATCGAGGCCACGGCCGCGGGCAACCTGGCGCAGTATGTCCAACCCGCCGTCGAGTGCGGCGATCTGATCGATGGGCCGGGCGTTTCCGGACATCAACTCTCGGCGGGTCGCCTGCGTGACAAGCGCTCGCTGGGTCAGCACGGCGTCCGAACTGACGCTGAGTTCGGCGGCAAGACGACGGCGCTCGTCCGCCGATGCGGCGGCGACCGGAAGGCGGGCGACCTCGGGCAACCCTATCCCGGGAAGCTCGGTGTAGCTGCGTGAAGGCTGGGGCGGTGCGGGTGTGTACGACTCTGGGACGGGCCCGCCGCCGATTGGGCTGCGGCCGCCGGAAGGCTGGGCATAGTTGGTCTGCGGTGTGAAGCTGACCGACGTGACGCCGACGGGGGCATCGTTCATGGATTGCGCGCCGATCGCCGCGCAACGGGTTTGGGCGCCTTCCCACTGAACGCGCGCGAACTCGGAATAAGCTCCGCTGAAATGCGGGTCGGCAGCGATGCGGTCGGCCGTCACTTCGCGCGCCCTCTCCGGATCGCGACTCCTGGCCATCTCCGTCTTGTAGGTATCGACCGCTTCAGCCCACAGCGGACGGGAACCGTCCGCGCCGTTCCGGACCAGACCGGCGAGAGGGGCGGGGCGGCCACGCTCGGCCAGCTCGACGAGCAGAGCAACCTGGCGGGCGTGCACCTGAGACTCCTCGCGGACCATTTCCGCGGCGAAACGCTCGCGAGGCATGCCGACGACGACGCGATCTTCTGTCGGGAACGCCGCCAACCGTGGGTCGGTTGCCGGCCCACGGCGGCGCGCGTGATCGAATTCATGGCCGAGATAATGCACCGCGTCGTCCGGCGGGGTCTGGGGGTCCAGCAGCACCGCGTTTACCGACGGTACATAGGCGGCTGCGACACCAGCGGCTTTGAGCATGGCAAAGCGATCGATGTAGACGGCGGTCCCTGTACGGTCGGCGCCGGCCACGACCTCGGCTCCGGACGGCAATTGCGCAAGGCGCCTCTTGATGTGGGTGGTGCTCGCCCGGTCGGCGTCGCTCTGTGAAGCATCGAGCATGTCACGCGTGAGCGCTTGGCCTGGCGGCACGCAGAGTTGCCCTCCGGCGACGCGGATGAGCTGGGGGCGAGGCGGCGCTTCGGCGTGGTAGGCGGGGACGGGAGGGGGAACCGTCACAGGGGGCATCAGCAGCATGGGAGGTCCTCAGGTGGCGTGCCGGCGTGACGCCGGCGTTGTGGGATGAGCAGGGTCACGCGGCCTTGCTCTGATCGTCGCCGGCGACGAAGTCGGCGCCGCTCGCGGGTTGGAAGGTCGAGCCTTGGGAGGGGGGCGCGGCGCCGGCCGGAGCCTGGCCCAGGACGGCGTTCTGGTTGGCCACCTTCTGCTCCTGGGCGGCCACCGCGGCCGCGATCGCGGCGGCGGCGGCGCGCTCGAACTCGTCGTCGGTGCGCGCGGCGCCGACCAGCGGGGCCGGAGAGGCGGTGCGCGGCAGCATAGCCGCGACGAACCGGCCGAACCGGGCGAGGCCGCCGGGCCGCTCGCCGGTAAGCCGCTCGGTCATCACCGGGTCGTTGAACCACGCCGGTGACGAACATTCGATCGGCCGGCTCATCATGCCCTGATAGAGGACGTACTGCTCTTCCAGCTTGCGCATGGTGAGCAGCCGCTGCGCGGGCAGGAGCGGAAGCCCGGTGGCCGACCGCGAGGTGTTCCACTGGAACATCTTGACCTCCTTGCCGGCGCCCTCCGTCTGGCTGACGTTGGCGGTGATCGCCGTGTAGTTGCCGACCGCCTTGCTGACGGCTTCCGCGGTCTCGCTGTCGTTCTGCTGCAGGAGGATCTGCGCGCCGACCGCCGATTTGAGGATGCCGACGGCCTCCTTGTTGATCTTGAGCGCGATCTGGCCGTAGCTCTGGCCGACCAGCAGGAGCTGCACCCACTGGCCGCGACCGAGCGCCGGGATCTGCAGGAAGCTCTCCATACCGGTGGGCAGGGTCCAGAACTCGTCGGCGAGGTAGATGATCGGGCGACCCTTGGTTTTGATGTCCTTCTCGTCCTGACTGATGAAACGCGCAGCACTGCTCTCGAAGAACATGCCGGTGATCTTGCCGAGCGCCACGGCGTCTTCCAGCGGCGTCACGATGAACAGAGCCACGGGCTTCTTGGAGAAGCGCAGCTCGTCCAGCCCGAAATCGGAGGCCGACGTGCGGCTGCGCACGGTGGCCACCTTGAAGATGTCGATGCCGCCTTCCATGGTCGACAGAACGGACCCGCGCTCCTTCGACGGCGTGCGGGACAGCGAGGCCAGCTCGGTGATGACGCGCGCCGGGTAGCCCCGCTGCTCGGCCTCGGCGATCCAGGCCTGGAGCATGGAGGCGACCGCGTCCTGGTCCTCGCCGGCGGTGGGATCGGGTTGGAAGTTCTTCGTCGCCTCCGTCATGAAGTCGATGAGGCGACCGAAGGACGGCTCGCCGAGCTGGGGATCGGCCTCGCAGCGGTAAATGGTGAACAGCGAGAAGCCCTGGAGGGCCGCCCGGCCCTTGTCGCGCCAATGCGGCTCGATCTTCTCGTCGATGGCCATGGTCGCCAGACGCTTGACGTACTGCTCGCGCTGCGCCTGCCAGGTGAACAGCTTCATGATGTCGCCCAGCACGTCCTTCAGAGTGGCGCGGGCCGGCGACGTCCAGGTGGCAAGGGCGTTGGCTTCGAGCGCGATCACCTCATCGCGGATCACCAGGCGGCCGCCGAGCGTCGGGTCGGCTCCCAGAGCGGCGACCCAGTCCGTCCGGTCGCGGACCTCGACCATCAGGATCTCCAGGGCGCGGATGGGATCGGCGTAGACCCGCCCCAGGGCGTCGAGGATGCGGGTGCGGGTCCGCGGCACCTCGCGGCCGCCGGGAAGGCTGTCGAACCCCAGCGGGTTCCAGCGGTCGCCGTCCATCGATCCGAGGCTCAGCTTGATGACCTTGTAGCCGGCCTTGATCAGCCATTTGAGGGACTTGGCGTACAGTTCCCCCTTAGGATCGTTGACCACGAAGGTGGGCTTCGGGCAGTAGGTCTTGCGCCCCAGCGCCCAGCCGAAGGTCTCGAAGCCCAGGATCGGCTGGTATTCGGGCCAGTCGGCCAGCAGGTTGGGGAGGATGATGCCGGCGGATTTTCCGGAGCCGGGCGGCGCGATGAGGATCGCCGACAGCGTCTCCGGCATCCGCAGCAGGCGGCCGTTTGGTGCCCGTCCCAGCACGATGCCCGTCGGCGAGTAGAGCCCGCGCTTCTTGACGTAGCGGTCCTTGGCATCCCAGGCGGCCTTCCGGATGTCGCGGTCGGTGGCGAAACGGGCGCTGCCGTGACTCTTGCGCTGCAGCTCGTAAGGGCAACGCTCCGCCACGCGCAGCGCCACGAGGAGCCCAGCGGCCAGGGACACCATCACGCTCCAGTGCGGCATGCCCCAGACCTCCAGGGGCGCCTGCACGAGCAGCACCCACAGGGGCTTGGCCCAGAGGGTCGGGTATTGCCAGAGCCCGATGGCGTAGTAGGCCCCGGTGTCGCGCAGCCAGCGGAGAGAGAAACCGGGCCGCCAGCCCGGATCGTGCAGCGCACCCAGCGCCGGCCAGGTCGCTGTCGACCGGGAGAAGTCGAGCCCGTTGAACAGCTTGTAGAGCGGGAAGGCGCAGGTCAGGAGCGCCGCCGCGGCCAGAAGGCCGATCAGGGCGCTCATGACGAACCAGGCGATCGCTTTCTGACGTTCGATTTCTTCGACCATGCCGCCAGTGTGACGGCGGCATGGTCGGGAAATCGAGCACCGGCGTCCTCAGCGCTCGGCGCCGCCGCGCGCCGAGCGCCTCTGCCGCGCCGCCGGCGCCGCCCCCTGAACAGGGGTTTCGCGCCGGTTGGCCTCCTCGAGCATCGTCATGTGGACACGCTTCAGGTTGATCTCCGCCGCCCGGAACAGCTTGCCCTCGTCGATGTAGGCCTGGGAGCCTTTGGGAAGGCGCGCCATGGCATCGACGTGGGCGCGCATCGCGTCGACGGTGTCGGCGTATTGCTCCAGCGGCGTGGGGTCCTGGCGGCCGCCCTTCGGGCGGATCTTGCCTTCCTCCTCCAACTGGCGCACATGCGCCGCGAGGCGTTCGCGGACCGGATAGGGGTCCTCGCCGCGGTTGCGGATGGCGGTGTAGGCGTGGATGAGCCCGGACCCGTAGGTGAAGGGAGCCTCGAGGCGCATCCGCTCCAGCAGCGCGTTCGCGTCGACCGCAGGCGGCGGGCCGCCGCCGGATCGCTGGTCAGGTCGCATGACGCATCATCTTTCCATCCCCCCACGCCTCGTCGGCTTCCTGGTGATGTCCTGAGGCCGGTCGAGAGCGGCCCGGCGCGACGTTTCGCCTTCAAGGACCGCCACGCCGCGCTCCAGCGAGCCGCGCACACCGGCCGAGCCTCCCGCCTCCGACGGTTTGGCGGCCAGCATGGCCTTGGTCATGGCCAGCCGGTACGCCAGATCGGGAGCCGGGATTCGGCTGGCGCGCAGAACCGCTTCGTTGCGGCCGGCCTCGCCCTCGGCGACGAAGAAGGGCTGGATCGCCTGAAGCCCCGCCTCGCGGCGCCGGACCTCTTCCTCAAGCACCGCCTTGCCGGCGCGCAGCGCCTCCAGCGTCGCCGGGTTGGCAGCCGGGTCGGCCTCGCGGCGGACCAGCAGGGCCGCGGTCACGGCGGCCCGGTTCGCAAGGTCGTCCGACGGGATGCCCTGCGCGCGGACGCGGGCCTCGGCAAGGCCTTGCTCGTCGTTGCGGGCGTAGAAGGGCTGGATCGCCGCGGGTGCCGGGGTGGAGGCGGACGACTTCCCGGCACCGGTCGAGAACTGCAGACCGCCGATGCTGTCCGCCACGGCGCGCGCGGCGTCGAGGGCGCCCTCGTACCAGCCCGTCCCACCGTTGCCGGGCTCGAGCGCGCTTCGGATCGTCTCGGTGGCCCTGGCGTCCACTTCGGCGATCACTCCGGCCAGGAGTGGGCCGGTTTCCACCGGTGCGGACTCGGGCACTTCCTGGACGGGAGCGGCGATCCCGGCCCGCACTGCGTCGATTCGGGCCAGTATGTCCGCGACGGTCTGCGGTTCAGCAGGGTCGGCCGGAGTCAGCAACGCGCCGACGCTGCCATCCCGGATCGCGGCTTCGGCCTCGCTGACCCTGGCCAGGTCAGACGGATCGACCTTGGGCGATTCGGCCGTGACGGCGGGCAGGCCGACCGCAGCGGATGGCGCGGTGCCGGCCAACGCCTCCTCGATCATCCGGCGGGTTTCGGCGAGGGACGCGCCGACGTCGGCCGCGTTCCGGGTCAGCCGTTCGGCGATCTGGCCGGCATCGGCGAGCGCGGCTTCGGCCAGCTCGCGCGCGTTCCGGATCGGTTCATCGACGGCTTCGGCCGCGGCGAGCGGCGCCGGAACATTGTCGCGGCCGGCGAGGTGGACGGCTCCGGCCGCGGCCGCCACTCCAACGGCGGCACCGGCGCCGGCAAGCGCGGCGCGCGACCAGTTCCGCGACTCCGCGGTGGCGGTCAGATCGGCCTCGACGATCGGGACCGCGCTGAACCCGCGCAGGACGGGCAGGGCAGAGACCGGGACGGCGACGCCTTCGGGCCCATGATCGGCCAGGGGAAGGTTGGCGATCCGCGCAAGGGCGCGCAGTTCGTCCGCCGCGACCCCGGCGGCGAACAATGCGACGTCGTCGCCCTGCGCGAAACGGGCGACGGTCAGCGCTCCTTCATCGCCATCAGCCGCCGTCTGGGCCGCGTCGGCGTAGGCGGCGCGCAGGGCCGGATCGGAGAGGGGAAAGCTCTTGCCGGACAAGGGCTCGGGCAAAAGCGAGGGTTCCGCGACGGTGGCGGCGGTCAGTGTGGACATCCGATGAGTCTCCAAGGCAAGTCCGGCGCCCGTGTCTCGGTCCCGGACAGACAGCAATTTACCACAGGCCTCATCCTGCCGGATAGCACGCACCGGACCGCTTTGCGCGTCCATAGCATCCGATCTCATAGCATATTGACGAAGTCCCGCAGCAGGAATGTCGGCAGATGGGGCATAGCCCAGGATGCCGTTCCGCTTCTCGATAGCGGCGGTTTCCTTGTCCTGAACTTGGACCAGGATGGTCTGCGCCTTGATCACGACGGCCTGGGCCTGCCGCACGGCTTTGCGGGCCTGCCCGACGGCAAGGATCGCCGCACCGGCCTCGCCCCAGCGGTCGGCGGCGGCGCGGTAGGCGGGACTGCGCAGCAGATCGGGCAGGCGGCCGAAGGTGACCTCCGGCCAGGGCCAGCCCGTCCCGATGGCGTCCACGACCCTCCGGCATTCGTTCTTCGTCGGAACGGCGTGAGCGGCCGTGACGAGGGGCAGGCCGGTCGGCAAATGGGACACCACCCAGCCGCGGCCCGACGTCCGCGTCTCGGTCAGCGGCGCCGCGCGGCCGCCGAGCGCCGCCGCGAGGTCGGCGCGCGGCATCGCACCGCGCGCGCGGGCGATCTCCCGGGCGGCGGCGGACCGATAAGCCGTTCCCCCATCCATGTCCGCGGCGATGCGGTCCAGGGCCTCGGCGAGCGCGGTGGCCTCGTAGCGGCGCATGGCGCCGTCCACCGCATCCGACCGTCCGCGGGCGGCCGCGGCAGCGTTCCGCAAGGCGGCGGCGTCCAGGTCCGGTCCGCCGGCCAGGCTCCAACCGACGATGCGGAGGTCGACGGGGCGATGGACCGCGAAGGGGCCCCGGGCCTCGACCGTCAGGGTCACCTTCTCCCATCCGTCCGGACCGGACACCGCCAGGACCGCGGGCCGGGCCGTCCAGTCCTCACCGGGCTCCGGCTCGTTGACCGGCCGCGCGCGGTCGTCCGGGGCCACCACGCGCGCCGCGGCGTCCATCTGCACGAGCACCGGGTGCCCGGCGAGCACGCGGTCCGGAACCGGCTCGCCCCGGGCGACGGCGTCGAACACGGCGGCGGCGTGGCGGCGGGCGAGCGGCTTGACCAACCGCGGGTCGATGGCCTGGAGATCGAGATCCGCCAAGTCCGGCAACCGGCGGGCGACGTACTCGCCCCTGGACAGCTGCCAGGGCGGAACGTTGCCGAGCGCGTCTCCTTCATCGAGGACGCGGACCGGCGGCATCGCAGCACCGCCGGCGAAGGATGCGGCGGCGGCCACGGCTTTCTCCATGGCCGGATGCGCGGGTTGTTTGCCGGGCTCGCCCTGCTCGAGACGGCCGGCCGGCGCGGTCCAGGGCAGAGCCTCCGCCGCGTAGGCGCCGTCCGGTGTGGGCCGGAGCCGCACTTCGCCGACCGCGGCGCTGTAGGTTTTATCGGTGAAGATGCGGCGGCCGCGGGGGGCGGCGCCGGGGAGGGCGAAACCCCACGACAGGCCGGCACCTGAGAGATGACGAGAGAGCGCCTGGAGGGCGTCGCGGTCGGCGGGGGACAGGGGCGCGTCCCGGCCGCCGGCAACGCTGTATTGCCTGAGGGCAGGCGGTGGTCCGATCACCTCATCGGCACGGAGAATCGCCGGGTCGGCCGCACCCCCGCGCTGTCCCATCTCGCGCAGCCAGAGATCCCGGACCTCCGGAACCGCCGGGCGGGCACCGACGGTCCCGTCGGCCAGGGCCTGGAGAACGGCGGAAGTTCGGTCCGGAAGAGCGAGATCCGCTACAAGGTGATCACGTAGGGCAGCTCCCCGGACACCACGGACGTCGTCACCCGCGGACCGCCAGGCAACGGGGGTGCGGCCAGCGGGCCCTGCTGCGGCTTCAGCATGCGCGTGTGCGGCAAGTTCCTCAGCGAATCTTCGAACGGGGTATCCGGCGAATCCGAATCGCTCCGCTCCAAGTCGGCAAGATTCGGGATCGCAGAACGGAAGGAATTCGTCGGCGGAGAGGCGGCCTTCCCGGAGGTTGACATGGACGGACTCATGAAAGAGGGCGTTTGCGGGGTTGGCGTCCGTCATCGCGACGAACGCGTGATGATGGACCGAACCGTCGCCGGATCGCAACGGCGCGGTGAGCCCGGAAAGCGGCTCGATCGGCCCGCCGGCACCGCCGACCTTGGCAACGATCGCCCCGGCCACATGGACACGCCCTTCGGCAAGATCGGTCGGTAGGCAGGATGACGCTAACGGACGCAGCGCGGTGGCCAGGAGATTTTGCTGCGCCTGGTACGCCGCGTCGGGATTGACCCATGATCCGACGGCCGCTCCTGGCGTCACCGCACGGTAAAGCCACTTCCGGCCGGCTCCCTCGACGAAAACAATCTCACCAGGAACGGGGATGCGATCTGGAATGGGCGGTTCGGGTTGGCGGCGGTAGGAGAGGAGTTGGGGCGGAAGGCGTGGAACGACACCCAGACTGAATGCGACTGACGGCCCGGAGATCCGCGCACTCCTCCATCCGAGACTGTACTGGGGGTCATCCGTCCCGCCGTCCTGCCGCCGTTCTGGACGGCGCTTCGCGATCACCGGGCGCAGGGCCTCGACGGCACGGTTCACCCGGTCCGGGTCCGGGTAGGCGGGCATCTCCGGATGGAAGAGCGCGCGGATCTCCGGCCTCTCCGCGAGCGGCGGTCGCCTTGCGACGGTGCGGGCGGCGGCTCCGCGCGCTTCCTCCAGCCGCGTGTCGGCGATCCCCGCCGCGTCGATGCGCTTCTGCATACGCCCGGCCGCCTTGGCGAGATCGGCGCCGGCGGACGTCTCCCCGCCCCAGAAGCCGGCGAGGCTGACCGCCTCGTTGCGCAGTTCCAGGACGGTCCGGGCGCCGAGGGCGCGGGACAGAGCCCGCGCAAAGGCGCTGCGCGACCCCGCCGCCTTGTCGATGCGCTTCAGCACCCTCTGCGACCGCCTCCAGCGCTCGTCGAGCACGTCCTGGGCGCGGGCGCGGGCGACCTCGGCCAGCCGCGCCAGCGGGTCGGGGTGGTAGCGGATGCCGGAGGACAGCCGGCGGAACTCCGTGCCGCGTTCGAAGGGCCGGCCGTCGGGCCGTTCGAGGCGCAGCTCGTCGAGCGGCGAACACAGGCGGGCCGCCGGCGGCGGATCGGAACTGGCGATGCGGGCGATCAATTCCTGCGGCCGGCCACCGATGGTGACCGTGATCGGGAAGCGCAGCGGCGCGCTCAGCGCGGCCTGCGCCGCGTCGCGCCCGGTCTCCGGCCGGTCGGGCACCGCGAGGCCGCCGACGGTCCAATCGTCGCGGCGGCAGTCCGGGGCCAGCGGGTCGCAGAGGGGGGAGGGCCGGTCGGGATCGGCCTGCAGGGTCACCGTGCGGTGCTCGGCATCCAGGACGGCGGTCAGCCGGTTCCCGGCGACATCGATAACGGCGCGCCGCTCGGCGGGGAAGACTGGGGTCAGGTCGCCGTGACTCCAGCGCAGGCGCCGCACCGCTGCCCCGCTGTTGCGGAGGGCGGCGTAGGCCGCCGCCGCGCCGAACCGGTCCATGACCAGCGCCGGAACCCGGTCGCCGCCGAGAAAGGCGAGGTCCCCATGGCGGCCGGCGAGCCACACCCCGCGCCCGCCGCCGTCCGGTAGGCCGAGAGCCCGGTCGAGCCGCTCGACGTCGCGGCCGACCAGGAGCCAGCGGGGGCCGGGAATCTCCACGAGCCTCGCCCATGGGGCGTCCTCATCCACAGGGGGGAGAGCGGCGGCGAACTCCAGAGCTTCCCGCAGCTCCTGCTGGTCCGCGTCGAAGGCGGCGAGGTCGCCGGCCGCGACGGCGACGGACAGGCGGGCCAGCAGACGGTCGAGCGGCTGCCCGTCGCGGGCCAGCCACAGGCGGTCGGGCGGGCTGTCCGGCAGCGACGTCCAGTCGGCCAGCGGAGCCGCGCGCTCCGCGAAGAGGCGGGCGGCCTGCCGGGTCTTCTGCCGGCCGACGACGCGTCCCCCGGCCGTCACCATCCAGGGATCGAGGGGGACGCCGTTGCGCTTCAGCCCGGCCCGTCGGGCGACGGCCAGGGGGGTGCCCTCCATCACCATGCCGGCGGCCTCCTCGGTGCGCCCCTCCGGCGTGGTGAAGCGGACCGCCGCCGCCGGCCGCCACCGCGCCGCCGCGGCGCCCGGCGCCGTCCTGGTCTCCATGTCAGCCCATCCCCTGGCCGAGCGCCCGCCCACGGGTGGCCCGTTCGCGCCGTGCCGTTTCGGCGGTCAGGACGTCGAGACCGGCGCGCAGTTCGGCGCGTTGCCGGGCGCGGCCCGGATCGCCGGCGCCGCCCGGCCCGCCGGGCAGGGCCAGTAGCATCGCCTCGTTGACGGCGATGCGCGCCGCGAGCTGATCCGCCGGCAGGCCACGCGCCCGCTGGATCGCCTTGGTCCGCGCCTCCTGGTCCGGCCCGTCCGGCGCCGGGGCGTAGAAGGGCTGGGCGGCGGCGCGGACCGGCGCCGGAGCCGGCGGTGGGGGTGGAGCCGCCGCGGCCGATGCCGGGGTCGCCCCCACGGTCGCCTGGTTCTCCCGCAGCGCGTCGGCCACCGCCCGGGCCTGTCCCTCGTCCGCGGCGTGGATCGTCACGGTGGACCGGGTCGGGTCGGTCGTGACGACGGATGCGACCGGCACCCCGACCGCTTCGGCCTGCGACACGAAATCGGCGGTCGGGCGGCTCGACGGCAGGCCGTCCGACCCCGCCGCCGCGACCTTGACCGGGTCGAACCGCACCTCGACCACGGCGCGGTCCTGCAAAGCCGGGGCTCCCCCCGTTTCCGCGGACGCCGGCTCGCGGCGCGGCGCCCCGCGTCGCGGTTCCGTCCGCTCCTCTTCCCGGCGCCCGAGGGAATAGAGGACCGCGCCGCGGCGCTCGTCCAGAGCCTGGGCGGCCGCCGCGGAGTCCAGGCGTCCGGTGGCCGGGAAGCGCCGCTCCAGCCGCTCGATCGCCCGCTCATCCAGGCGTGGGTCGACGTACCAGCCGTTCACCACGGGATCGTGGAGCGCGCCGGCGGCTCGCGCCTCGCGGGCCTCGTGCGGCGGCACGGCCAGCCATTGCCGGCGGGCGAGCGCTTCCTCGTACAGATCGAACCGCGCGTGAAGCATGGCGGCCCGGTCGGAGGACAGGTCCTGGGGCACGTAGACCATGCCGGTGCGGGGGTCGATACGGCCGCCCATCGTCACCGCCTGTTGCCGCTGTCCCGCCTCGACGTCGAGAAAGGCGCGGGGCTGGACCGCCGCCTGGGCGTTGGCGATGCGCTGCATCAGGGCATCGGGCGGCTGACCCTGGTTCCGCCGGTCCGCACCGCTCAGGGGGGTGGAGCGCGGGTCGAGCGGCGGCATGGCCTGGACCCTCGGCGCGGCGTCGCGCTCGATGACGGCGACCGCCGGCGCCGGGCCGTGCGGTGTCGGGCTGTGCGGCGCCGGGGCCGCGTAGGACGGGCGGTCCGCCGTCGGCCTGTCCGCGGGCCGCCACAGCGGATCGGCTTCGGGTGTCGACGCCGCCAGGGAGCGGCCGTCCGGCGTGCGTGCAGCCACGCGGTCGCCGCCGGGGCGCCGGGCCGCGCCGGGCACCGCCGGACTGTAGGGCTCCGGAGCGCCGAGGCGGGAGGCCGTGTCGATGGCCGCGTCCGCCGCGGCGAGCGCCCGCGGCAACAGGTCCGGGTGCGCCTCGGCGACGCGGGGCGGAACGGCATGGCCGGCGTCCAGGGCCTGGCGGAGCACCTGGTGGTGCAGCACCCGCGCCGCGGCGCCCGCGTCGCCACGCACCGCGGTGTCGTCAACCCGGACCTCCCATTGCGGCGCGTCCGCCGGCCAGCCGAACACCTCGATCTGGTTCTGGTACCCATGACGGTTGGTGTCGGCACGGGCGTAGCGGGCGAGCGGTTCGCTCGCGCAGAACTCGACGAGGGTCTTTTCCCAGGCCGGGCGCTCCCCGGTCCGCCCGCCGACACCGAGGCGCACCGGTCCGTCGGCGCCGCGTGCCACCGCCGGCTGTGTGCCTTCGACGGCCACCGGCGTGGCCTGGGAGGCGGTGGTCAGATCCGCCTGGAGCTGGCGGTCGCGGTCGACGAGCAACCCGGTGAGGCGGGCGCCGTCGCGGATGGAGTGATACCCCGCGCCTTCCACCGCCGCGCGGATGTCACGGTCCGAGGCGTAGCGCCGCAGAGCCCGGTAGAGCTGTTCGCCGGTCAGCGGCGGGCCATCGTCCCGCGCCTCCTTGCGCCGGCGGCCGAGCACCGTGTTCATCGCTGAACGGGCGGCGTTCGCGAGGCCGTTCTGCCAGCGGCCGGTGAAGGTCGCGTAGGCCTCGTAGGTATCGGCCAGCTTCTCCAGCCCGGCGCTGCGGGCGATCTTCGCCGCCTCGCGGACGGGGATCTTCGCCGTCACGTCGAAGACGCGCGCCCGCTCGGCGACGCGGCCCTCCACGGTCCGCTGGTAGATGTCCTCCCAGCTCTGGAAGCCGTTGCCCTCGAAGGCGTTGCGCATGCGGTCGGCGAAGCGGGCAAGCCCGCTCATGCCGGCGGGCGGCTTCTGGCCGGCCTTGCCGGCGAAGTACCGTTTGGCCGCCCATTTGGCGAAGGCCTCGGCCGCCCGGTCGTTGTAGCCGTGCTCCTGCGGGCGACCGAAGGCGGCCTCGACCACCCGCTTCTCCTCCGGCTTCAGCAGACCTTCGATGGAATGGTAGATCTCGTGGTAGCCGGTCTCGACGGGGTCGCCGAGCCGGATGTCCTGGCTGATGGCGCAGACCTTGTGGGTCTCAAACCACAGGCCGAGGAGGGGCCGCCGTCCGGCGTCGGCGATGCCCCCGATCGACACGTCGTCGGAGCCGTACAGCCGGTCGACGACGCGGATTTCCGCGTGCGGGTTGACCTGCCGGGCGATCTGCACCAGCTCCGCCCGGACCTGGCGCAGGGCGGCGGGGAAGGTTTCGTCCATGCCGCGGACGTGCTCGCCGGTGTAGTCGGCGAGCAGATCGAGGGCGGAGGGCGGAACGATGCCGGCCAGTGCCCCGTCCGGCCCCGCGGTCTGGAGGAAGTTGGCGATCGGCGCGCCGCGGTAGCGGCCGTCCAGAGTCGGGTCGCGGTAGAGGACGTAGCCGTTCTGCAGCGGCACCACGGTGCCGAAGGAGGACCCCAGCTCCAAAGCCAGATGTTCGTTGAGCATGCCCGCCTGACGGGTCTCGGTGCGGGCGACCTCGGCGTCTCCGGGGGCCGTGTTGATGCGCGCGAGCAGCGACTGGACTTCTTCCCGGATCATGTGCGCGTCCGTCTGTGGCGGGGTGGGGGGCGGCGGGGCGGACGGCCGGACCGGTCCGCGGTCGGGACGGACGACGGCCGGCGCCGGCGGGGCCGCGGCGGGGCTGCGCGCCGCGGAAGGCGCGCCCGGCGTGATGACGACCGGCGCCGGACCGGGCGCCGCCGGTGGGGTCGGGCGTGCGGGCGCCGCGGCCGTGACCGGGCGGGCGGCGGCCACGCCGCTCTCCGGCGTCCGGACAAGCGGATCGGAACGGCGCTGAAGCGCCTCCAGCCGCTCCGGGGTGGGCGGCATGGCCTGAAGGGCGATGAGCCGGTCGACCCGCGGCGTCACCCCGGTCATCCGGGCCACGGACGCCGCCGGTTCCCCGACGGCCTGGAGGGCGGCCCCGAGATCGCCGGCGAGCCGGCTCCGCGCGGTGGCCAGGGTGTGGGCCGACAGCACCGAGGCGCCGCCATGGCCGCGGGCGATGCGGGCAAGGTCGGCGACGGCCAGCAGACCGTGCTCGTCGGCGACATCGTTCCACGGGGCCCCGGCGTGCCGGAGTCCGGCGGCCAGGTCGACCGCGGCCGCCTCGTGCCGGCGGCTGACGGCGTCCGGCCCCTGCTGGACCAGCGGCGCCAGATCGCGCAGGGCGGCGTCGCGCGGCCGTCCGCGCAGATCGGTCTCCACGAGCAGGAGATCGTCGAGCAGGCGGCGAATCTCCGGATGGGTTCCGGCCGGCCAATCGAGGGGCGCCGCCGCTGCGGCGGCGTGGTTCCGCTCGACCGGGCGCGCGGGCTGCGGCGGGTCCAGCGGGAGGGACGTCTGGGCGGGATCGGCGGCGAGAAGGCCATGCCGGCGCAACGCCGCCGCGACGTCCGGCACGGCGCCGGCCACCGACGCGGCGTCGGCCCGCGTGAACCAGGTCTCGACGCGCCCGCTCGGGCCTTCGCCGAGGCGGGGGCGCAGCCAGTCCACGGCGTCGGCGGCCCGTTCGGCCAGACGGCCGTAGAGCACGATCTGCTCGCCGTCCACCTCCAGGTCGGCGGCCGGCTGGGGCGCGGCCTGCGGAGCGGCGGGAGCCCTGGAGCCCGGCGCCGCAGCGGAGGCGGGCGCCGCCGGCACGGGACGGCTTTCCACCGCCTGGTCGGCTGCCCGGCCGGCCGGCGGCGCCGCGCCGTCCACGGCGACGAAGCGCCATTGCCGGCGGTCCGGGGTCTCGGCGAGAGCGAGACGGGTCTGCGCGGCGGCGAGGTCGCGGGCGACGGCGGGGCCTTCCTCCGCCGCGAAGGTCACCGTCGCCGAAACGCCGGTTCCGACCAGCCGCTCGGCCAGCAGCGGCGAGGCGGCGGCGGCGCGTTCGGCGTTGGTCCCGGCGATGACGTAGCCGCCGGCTTCGGCCAGGGCGGGCATCTCGCCGCGCCGCGCGCCCATGGCGACCGCCCGGTAGAGGTCGGCGACGGGGCGCGGCGGCGCCGCGGATGGCGCGGCGGCCGGCGTTCCGGCCTCCGGACCGAACAGCTCGTCGGCGGTCATCGAGGCGTACAGAACATGCACCGCGCCGGTGCCGACGCGGTCCCAACCGCGCAGCTGGATGTCGGTGGCGTTCTCCTCCAGCGTGGCGACGACGACCGGAACGCCGGCCGCCGTCAACGAACGGGCGGCGGCGAGAGCCTCCTTCAGCTCCAAGGTCATTTCCGCGAAGGAACTGCCGTTCTGCTCCATTTCGGAGAAGCCGGGCAGCGACGGCACCGCGTCGTGCGCCCGCCGCGCGTCGTCGTCGAAGGCCCGCAGGATCGTCGCCGGCGCCGCTCCGGGAGCGACGAAGCCCGCCGACGGGATCTGCCAGAAGATGACGGCGTCCCCGCCGAGCCAACGTTGCACGCCGGCCACCACCTCCTCCGCACGGTCGAGAGGGCTGTTCAGCGGCGGAACGTCCGGCTGCTCCAGGCGGATGCCCAGACGATCGTCGAGCTGGGGCGTGACGGCGTCGGCGACCTCGCCGCGGAAGCCGAGGCCGCGCCGCGGCTCCGTCCCGGCGAGGGCGGCCAGCCCGAGGTCGACGCCCGCCTCGTGGGCGCGCTTGGCGAGGCCGAGCGACAGTGTGCCGTTGGCGTCGGTGGCGAGGGCCTGGCCCACCGCATCCCGTCCGAAACTGCGCCGGTGGGGCCCGACGCCGTCCGGCCGGTCCCAGGCGACGCGCAGCGCCTTGGCCGCGTTGTCCTGGGCGAAGCGCACCACGACGGTGCCCGCTTCGGGACGGTCGTGCATGACGACGCTGTCGAAGCCGGCGTGCTGCAGGCCGTCCAGGAAGCGGTCGGCGAGGTCGCGGCCGTCGGGGATGCGGTGCCAGGACCCGTCGCGGGCGGCGGTCACCAGGGCCTGGAGGTCCGCGACGCCCCGCGCGCGCAGAAGGTCGCCGTTGGTCGGGTGGTTCGACGGGTTCGGCGACATCGGCCGGGCGTCGAGCCAGACCGAGACGGCCTCGCGAAGATCCTGCGGCCATTCGGTGGCGGTGAGATCGGCCCGGCGACCGGCGTCGAGGTAGACGGCGACCGGTGCGGTCAACCCGTCGGCGGCGCCCGGCGCGAAGGCCAGGCAGTCGGCGCGCTCGGTGTAGAGGGTGATGCGCCGGTCGCCGTCGGCGAGGTCGCGCAGCTCGGGCAGGTCGGGGTTGGGCACGGCGACCCACAGCGGGCGGGCGACGTCGAAGCCCTGGCGGCGCAGCTCGGTGACGTTGAAGGCGGCGATCTCGGCGTCGCGCCGGGCGGTCAGCTCGGCCACCTCGGCCTGCGAGCGGGCGGCGAACCACGCCTGCTCGCGCTCCGCCGCCTCCTGGGCGCCGTACAGCGCCTGCTCTATGGTCTCCGGAAGCTGGTCCGGCGCGAAGGCGAGATTGCCCGGGTCGAACACCGCCAGCATGGTCGGGTTGTCGCGCCAGTAGCAGTCGGTGTAGATGACGCCGCCGAAGCCGGCCGCCTCGAACGATCCGACGACGCTGTCGACCGCGTCGCCGGAGTATTCGTGGTGCATGTCCACCCATTCGCCTTCGGCGACCATGTGCAGAAACTGGTCGAACTCGAAGCCATGGGCGTAGGCGTTGAACAGTGCTTCGTATTTCTGATCGTCCGTCAGTTCCCCGAACGGACCCCAGGTCGCCTCGAGCGTCTGCCGGTCCTCGCCCGGCAGACGCTCAAACAGGTCGTCGTAGTCGTTGTCCTCCAGATGACGAGAGGCGATGGCGTCGGCGACGATCGGGCCGTTGTGCGCAAACCACTCGCGCAGGACGGCCCGGACCTCCGGCTCGCTCCGCATGCGCGACCAATCGGTGAGATCGGCGAAGGGGCGCGTCTGGCGGACATAGACCGGGGCGACGTCCTCCTGGCTCTGCTCAGCGGCGTCCTCCTTGTTGTCGTAGAGGAAGACCGGGCGCCGGTGCAGGTCGATCTCCGGCCGTTCGCCGTCGGAAACGCCCACCCACCAGGTGTCGGCGGTGTCGAAACCGCGGGCATGAAGCGCATCGAGCGCCGATCCGGTGAACGCCGGATCGTTCGGAGACACGCGCTCGCGCCAGGCGGCGGCGTCCTCCTTCTGCGCCGCCTCCAAATGCGGGCGCACCTCCTTCATGATGCGGTGGCGCACCAGGGCGTCGTTGCTGAAGGAGCCGTCGGCGTCCAGCCGCAGCCAGTCGGTGACGACGGCGATGGCGTCCGCCGCCCGCGCCGCGGACTCGGGCAGGCGGAAGTCGCCCGACAGGCTGCCCGACCGCAGGCTGATCGCCGATCCCTTGGACTCGTGGACGAGGCCCCAGGTCATGTCCTCGGGGCCGAAGGGCGGCAGCCCTTCCACCGGCGCCACCGTGGCCATGCCGGTGATGCCCTCCGGCGGAACGGTCAGGCTGCAGTAGGGGATGACGGCGATGCCGAGGCCGGGCTTGACGAAGCCGGGCAGGCGCATGTTGCCGTAGCTCGTCGCGATGCCGACGTCGCCGCGCTGGAAGCCGCGGTTCCACATGTGGCCGGCGACGATGTCGCAGGCTTCGGCGTACAGGGCATAGTCGGGGTCGGCGGGCAGGGCGGCCAGGGCTTCGGCGTGCTGCTGCCAGGCGTCCTGGTAGGCCTGCCGGGCTTCCGCGCCGGCGAGCGCGCCGGTGCGCACGCGCTCCATAGCGCCGCCTCCCAGGGAGAATTGCGCCGCGCCGCGCGCCGCCGGTTCGGGAGCCACGGCGGGGACGGCGCGCAGCGCCTCCTCGCGGGACACCGGCAGCGCCAGCCCGCCGTCGATCCGCAGGAAGCCGGATTCCCGGCCCGACCGCCCGAAATGCCGGTATTCGTAGACGCCGTCCTCGCCGAGCGCGAAGCGGGCGCGGTCCGGCGTGACCGGCTCCCGCGCGACGAACCGGCGCTGCGGCGAACCGTCGGGACGCATCCCCTCGATCCGGGCCAGCCATGGGCGGCGGCCCTCGGCGCGCATCGGCGTCGAGGCGGCCCGCGCCGACACGGCGGCGCCGTCGATGGTCAGGGAGGGGGCGATCCAATCGAAACGCTGGTCCTCCTGGACGCGGTCGAGAAGGGCCTTGAGGGCGGCGCCGTCCGGAAGCTCGAGCAGCAGCTCGGCGCTGGGAAGCCGCTCACCGCTTTCCGTGCGGTCCGGGTCGCGCCGCCGAAGGACGCGCGCGCCCCGGCCCACCGCCATCTCGGCCACGCCGTCGAGGGCGGCGGCCTCCGCCGCGCCGAGCGCCAGGCGCGGCGGGGCGACGCGATACTGGACGGGCTCGGGCGGGGCGACCAACTCGGCGACCTGCGCCGCCGTCGCCGACGGCGTCAGGGCCAGTTCACGCCGGGCGCTCCGGAGCAGATCGAGATCCGCGCCGAGCGAGGCGAGCACGGCGGCGGGCACGGCGCCTCCGGCGTCCCGGCGGGCGGCAACGGAGTGGAGATGGATCTGGGCGGCCGCGCGGGCGGGGTCGGCCGGATCGAGGCCGACGGACAGCCGGCCGTCGGCGGCGTAGAGCACGCCGCCCCTGGGAGCGTCGGCGAAGGCGGCGAGATCACCGATGGCCGCCTCGGCGCCAAACTCGGCGGCGCGCCGGCCGGCTTCCTGGACGAAATCGTCACGGGTCAGACGCCAGGGCGCGCTTTCGGCAAGCCAAGCGGGCGATGCGAAGGGCAGACGGCCGGTCCATTGGGCGAGCGCGTCGCCGATGCTGAACTGAGGGCGCTCGGTCGTGCCGTCGCGCGGAACGTCTTCCCCGCCCTCGGCGAGCCACAGCGTCGCGCCCACCCCTGCCGGACCCGACAGCGCCGCGGCCGAGGCGGGGTCGAGCTGCGGCAGCAGCGGTCCGACCAAGGCGGCGACATGCTCCGCCGCCCGCGCCCGGCGGGCCGCCGGTTGCGCGTCGAGGCGGCCGCGGGTGTCCGAGAGCCAGCCCGGCTCGCCGGCGGCACGGAGCAGCATCTCCGCGGCGGACAGCCCGTGGACCGCGAGATCGCCGGCCAGATCCGGGCGCCCCCGCTCGGCGGCGTCGACCGCCGCGGCCCAGGCGTCCAGCAGACGCGCGAGGTCGGCGATCAGCGCCGCTTCCGCAGCCATCCTTTGGACGTCGCCGCCGAAGGGCACGGACTCATGGGACGCCGGCCGGCCGGTGGAGAACTGCACGGTCTGGGCGATGCGGCCGGCCGTGTCGGCCAGCGACGCCGGATCGATTCCGGCCTGCTGGAGCAGGTCGGCGCCCCGCTCGACGGCCTGACGGCCGAAATCGGCAAGGTCATGGCCGAACGCGGCGAGGCGGGCGAACAGACCGCTCGCCGTCTCCCCGGCGGCCCCCGCCTCCAGCCACGCCCGCGCCCCCTGCAGCAGGGTCTCTCCCTCGCGCATCAGGCCGTCGGCCTTGGCGCCCAGCTGTTCCAGCAGGCCGGGACGCAGGGCGTCCGCCGCGGCGCCCAGGGCGTCGGACAGGGTCTGGCGGGCCTGGAGGGAGACATCAACGATGGAATTCGCGGCCTGTCCGACCGGGTCGCCGGAGAGCCAATGGTGGAGACCGCGAAGGTCGGCTGCGGTGTAGTCCGCCGGCGATGGCCGGATTCCGTCGGCGATGGACTCGAGAAGGTCGGCGCCGGTCGACCGGGCTCCGTGCACGAACTCGGAGCCGGCAGTCATGGCGCCGTCGAGGTCGACGCTTGGAACGGTGGCGGCCACGGCGTCGAACCCGTCGCGCAGGATGCCGCCGGCTTCGGCGGCCAGACGGTCGAAGTCGGCGGCGTGGGAGGTCCCGCGCGCCCGGTCGATGCTGGCCAGTCCCTCGCGCAGCCGGTCCGCCAACGGCAGATCGGCGACGTTCAGGAAGGTGCGGGCGAACAGGCGCAGATCGTCGGCGCCGGTCCCGGGCAGCAGATTGCCGAGAACCGTGTGAAGGTCGGCGGCCAGCTCCTCGGGCGAACGGTCGGACCGTTCCATCGCGGTGCGGAGCGCGCCGGCCGCCTCGTGGGCCATCGCGGCGGCGGCGTCGATGCCCGCATCGACATGGGGGGAGACCAGAACGACGCCGTCATGGACCAGCTTCCCCGCCTGCACGAGCATCGACACGAGGCCGATCGCGCGCAGCGTCGGCATCGCCCGGTCCAGCAGACCGGCTTCAGGAAGGGGCTGGGGGTCGGCGCCGTCAGCACCGAGGGCGAACTGAGTGCGGGCGGCGTCACGGGACCGCGACGGTGAGCGCTGTCGTTCGGACATGGGGGCCTCGAACAGGTTCAGGCGGACGATGGGCTGTCCCGCGGCCGGGACGGTGTAAGGCCGGCGTGACGCCGCTGCGGCCTCGGCCGGCGCCGGCCGGCTCTCCGCGGCGACGGGTTCGGCCGCGCCGCGGTCGAGGCTCGCCGAGCGGACCCGCTGGGCGATGTGGCGCCACAGCGTGCCGAGCGGCGTCGCCGGGTCCTGGACCTCCGCGTCGGTGATGCGGTCGCCGCCGATCGATGACCACAGGCCCGACACGGCGTCGACGGGCAAGGGCCGACCGTCGGTCAGCAGCGCCCGGCGCTGTGCGTCGCCGGCGGCCGCGCTGATCACCGCCCAGGCGTAGAGTTCGTAGGCCTCCTTCGACCGGGCGCCGGCGACGATGGCCGGGCGCATGGCCAGGGCGATTTCCGCCGGCGTGGCCGCCGGCCCCGGTTCGCCGCCGGCGGCGCGCTCGGCCATGATCCGCTCGATCCGCTCGGCGGTGATCATCGCCTTGAGAGCCGTCGCGTCCGGGGACTTCAGCTCCGCGTTGGTCCAGCCGCAATCATGGACGGCGATCGGGCCGGTGAGCCAAGCCCGGTGGGCGGGGTGAAGCGGGCCGTGTTCCGGCGAAGCGAGCGCGATCAGGTCGGCGACGGCGGCGCGGTCCATGCCCATGTCGGCCAGCAGGATCAGGCGGGCCATGGTCGGCGGCTCGCCGGTGCCGGTGTCGGCGGTTCCGAGGCTGTATTGGACGCGGGCCCGGGCCGCCCGGCGCCCCTCGTCCGCATCGAGAACCCGCATGGCGGCGTCGATGCCCTCGGCCTCCAGGACCTGCATGAGATCCCGATGCCGCTCCAGGTCGGCCTCCTCCCGCCGGGCGCGTTCGACCGCTCGGTCGATCACCGCCTTGGTCCGGCCGGCGCGCAGGTCGGCGAGGTCGGCGTCCACCGACGCGGTGTTTCCGCCGGCACCCAGAATGCCGTCGCGCATCGCCGTCAGGCGTTCCGTCAGCAGGTCATGGGCGACGAGGGCTCGGCCCAGCTCCCAGCGCTGCCGCACCATCGCCTGGGGATCGCCCGCGCGGTTGAGGGCGCCGAGCGCGATGGGGGCGTGCATCGCCGTCTCCACCTCGGGATGGGCGATGAGCTGGAGGGCGTGGCTGAGGCCGGGTCGGTAGGGGTGGCGGAGCGCGTCGTCGAGGCTGTCGGGCTCCGGGGCATTGAGGCCGAAGGACTGGAGATGGACCAGTTCCGGGGACGCGTGCAGCGCCTCCGTCGCCACGGCGAGCTGGTGGAGGAGGAGGCGCCCCCGGCCCTGCTCGCCGTGCGGCAGGCCGGCGGCCAGGGCGTCGAGGTCGCGGGCGAGGCAACCGGCGTCGCCGGCGTAGAAGGAGGGAAGCTGCCGCAGCGCGCGGGAGGCGCGGCGCGGGTTGGCGGCGTTGTCGGGCTCCGACGCGATGGCGTGGGCCGCCCGGTAGGCGGCGGCCACGCCGCTGTGCTGGCGCGGATCGCCGAGCGCGAGCCCGAAGGGCAGGACACCGTCCCGCGCCGCCTCGCCGATCAGCCGCTCGGCGAGCTTGGCGCCCTCCTCGATGACGCCGGGCGGCGCCAGTTCGGAGACGGCCTTCAGCGGCGCCGGTGTGACGTAGGCGGAGAGGTCGGCCATTCCGTCCTCCGCAGCGGACAGGATCATGCGGTCGAGGTGCGTGGGTCCTCCCAGGCTGTATTGCCGGCGGACCCTGCCGTCCGCACGCCGCGCCTCGGCTTCGGCCGCCTGGGGTTGAGCGCGGGAGGCGGCGTCCCGGTCCTGCCCGGCTCCGATCACCAGTCCGAGGTTGCGGGCGAAGCGTGCCTGCGCCTGGGCGCGCAGGACCTCCGGCGCCTCGGGCGACAGGCGGAACAGGCCGGGGACCCGTGTGGTGACCGCGGTCATCGCCCGCTCGCGGACCTCCCCGGTCAGCGCGTTGCCGTGCGTTACCGTGGCCGGGACGCCGGCGCCCGCCATCTGCAGGTAGGTTGCGTGGTAGAGGGTGGGGTCCTCCACCGTGGCGTCGACGTAAAGGTGCTGATGGGCGTCGATGCCCAGCTCGCGCAGCCGTTCGGCAACGGCGAGCGCGCCGGCACCGGCGCCGGCCGACGGATCGGCGACGGCGACGTAGCCCTTGTCGTCGATGATCCTCTGCACGGTTCCGGCATCCGGAAACATCATCCGGGCCATGAACTCCGCCATCGGCGGCGGCGTGAGCGCTTCTTGCACCACGCCGCGTTCCGCCAGGATAGGGGTAAGGAAGTCTCGTCCCGTCGCCTGGACCCCGGCGAGGGTTTCGGCGACCATCTGCGCAACGGCGATGCGGTCCTCGGGCCGTCGGTAGCGGCCCAGCGTCTTCAGATAGCGCTCTTCCGACCGCCGCCAGGCGTCGCTCGGGCCGAAATAGACGCCATTGCGCATCGCGTCATAGCCCATCGACAGCATGTCGCCCAGCACCTCCCGGTCGGAAAAGCCGGTGCTCTCCGACACGAGGTCGAGGCGCCTCTCGAAGCTGCGGCGCAAGGCGGCGCCGCCGTCGGTAAGGCTGACGATCGGGGCCGGCGGGGCGCCGGCGCTGCGATCGACGGACTCGTGCGCGGCCTGCAGCTGCTCCGGGGTCAGCGGCTCCAGCCCGGACAGGCGCTGGGTGTCCTCGGGGAGGAGCTGAACGATCCGCGACCGGCCGTCGTCTCCGTTGCCAAGCAGCGTATCGAGATCGATGCGCGCCGTTCCGTCGCCGACGCTGAACTGCGGCCCTTCGACGGCAGCGGCAAGCCTGACCTCTTCGGCAACCCGGTTGGGATCTCGCGCCAGGAGGCCCGCTTCCATCGCGCGCAGCACACCGACCGCCTCCGCCAGGCCGACGGCCTGATGCACAGCGGGAAGCAGAACCTCGGGCTCCACGAGATGGGCATAAGTGAAGTCCCGGCGGAGCACGACGTAGCGCGGCAATTCGTCGGACATCTCGTCGTACAGGGGTTCACCGGCGGAAACGCCGATCAGGAAGGCGGGGGCGTCCGGTGGACCGTAGGCGCCGTCGATTGCGAATCCGGACGGAGGAGCGATCCACCCCGCCCTGGCGGCGTAATCCGCAAGGCGATCTTCCAGGGGACGGACCCAGGCGTCGAGTCCCCCTCCTTTACCGTTGCTCTGCACGCCGACGCTGAACTGTGCGGCCGGCGACAGGTGAGCGTCGCGGAAGCCGGCGCTTGCCTTGCGCAGGCGCAGGCGCGCCCAAGTCACCGCGCGGTTCAGGAAGCCCTCCGGCGTTGCGGCCGCATCGGCCGCGGCGCGGACCGCTTCGTCGACGAGCGCCCGGGCGGCCTGCTCGGCCTCGCGCTTGCTGTCCGGCGACAGGGAGGCGAAGCGGCCGACCGGCCAGGCGGCCGGCGCGACCGACGGGGCGTGGCCCCATTCCAGCACCGCCTTCAGGGCGAGCTGCGTCGCCGCCTGCCGGTCCTCGGCGCCGCCGGACGCCAGGACGGCGATGCGCTCCAGCGTGGCGGCCCGGTCGGGCAGCGCCGTGGCGGCGCCGAACCCCTGGCGGGCGAGCGCGGTGGCGAAGTCGTCCATGGTCACCACGCGGGCCTGCCGGCGGGCGGCGGCGAGGGCAGCCTCGTTGACCAGCACGTCGAGGTCGGCGCCGGAGGCCCCGGCAGTCGCCTCGGCCAGCCGGACCACATCGATGTCGTGGCCGGCGATGCGGGCGGTGTGACCGGCCAGAATGTCCCGGCGGTCGTCCTTGGTGGGCAGTTCCAGGCGGACCGTGCGGTCGAAGCGCCCGGCCCGGCGGATGGCCGGATCGATGTCGTGCTCGCGGTTGGTGGCGGCGAGCGTGAGGATGCCCGGCGCCGCGTCGAAGCCGTCCATGGCGTCGAGCAGAGCGTTCACCCGCTCGGTCACCGTCTGGGTGTTCGGCCCCTCCGCAGTCTCGCGGTTGCCCAGCGCGTCGATCTCGTCGATGAAGAGGATCGCCGCCCCGTGCTCGCCGGCCTTGTGGCCGACGGTCTCGTAGAGGCGCTTGATGTTCTTCGCGCTTTCGCTGATGTAGCTGCTCATCAGGTCGGTCGCGGTGACGGCGAAGAACGGCACCTGCGCTTCGCCGGCCAGGGCGCGGGCGGACAGGGTCTTGCCGACTCCGGGGGGGCCGACCAGCAGGATGCCCTTCGGCGGCTTGGCGCCGAGCGCGGTGTAGCGGCCGGGGTCGCGCAGAAAGTCGACGACCTCCAGCAGCTCCGACCGCAGCGCGTCGGAGCCGCGCACGTCGGCGATGCGCTCGGCGATGGCCGACGGGTCGATGGGCCGCGGCCCGGTGTCGCCGGCACCGGCGAAGGTCCGGCCCTCCTTTCCAGCGCCACTTTTTGCGGCAGCATCGCGTTCGGCGGCCGCGTCGGGCCGCGGCACGGCCGGCGTGGTCGGGAAGACGTTCGGCGGGGGCGCCCAAGGCGAGGGTGGGGCGGCCGGCGCCGCCGAGGCTGCCGGCGGCTGGTTTTGCCAGGGCATCGGCCGTTGCGGCGCCACGGCGAACTGGGGCTGGTGGAGGACGGCGGCGAGCCGCTCCCGGCCGGCGGGCGTCAGGCGGACGCCGGCCCCCGCCCCGGCATGGCGCGCGCCGTCGTTGACGATCAGTCCGTTCGTGTAGGCGCTGCGGACGACGCGCGGGTCATGGGCGGTGAGCGTCGCCGGGGGGGCGACGCCGAACGGTGCGGAGGCGGTCGCGACGTCGTGCAGCATCCGCTCCAGGGGGCCGATGTCGATGTCCCCGACGCTGAATTGCGGGCCGTCGATCACCGAGGCCATCGGAACCTCGGTCACGGCCGCGGCCAGGGCCTTCGGGGTGCCCTGCATGCCGCGGAGCGCGCCGACCGCGTGCCCCAGGTCGGTGGTGTGCAGAACGGCGACGCCGAGGTCGCCGTCCGGGTCGGCGACGAAGCGCGTCACGGTGTAGCGGGGCAGCAGCCTGCTCTCGCGCATCGGTGCCGGGTCGCCGGGCAGCGGATCGCCGGCGTCCGTGGAGATGGCCAGGTCCGCGCAGTCGGGGGGCGCGAAGTGACGGCCCGCTCCGTAGTTGCGTTGCCGGCCGGCGTCGGTCCATCCAGCCTCATCGACGAAGGCGGCGAGCCGGTCGCCGAGCGGGCGCACCCATCCCTGAACCGTCGGGTCCGAGGACAGGCTGTACTGGGGGCCGTCGATGCTGTTGGCGAGCAGCATCTCGCGGGCGTGGCGCTCGCCGCCCTGACGGGCGAGGACCATCGGGTCGGGATGGAACCCGTACTGCGCGAAGGCGCTTCCGGTCAGGGCCTGCACGACGCCGACGGCGCGGACGAGGCTGGTGGTTTCGAGAACGACGTGATCCCGGAGGTAGCCGAGGTCGTCGATGACCGTCTCCACGACGGTGTAGCGGGGCAATGCACGCGAGTCCTCCCCGTCCCCGTCCCCGGAAATCGGAACGCCGTCGCGGACCGTCACGTTGAAGCGGCCCGCCTTGTCGGGAGCGTAGCCGGTGAGGGGGTCGGGGCCGATCTCGACCCCGTTGGTCATCCAGCCGGCGCTCTCCGCGAACCGCGCCAGTCGGTCCTCCAGTGGCTCGATCCAGGCGCTCAAGGCGTCGAACCGCCCGAGCGAGAACTGCGCCTCGGCGTGGGCCTGAAGCACCGCGGGCTCGCCCAACGCGGCGGGACCAGCGGAGAACTGGGCGTCGTCGTTCTGCATGGGGGTTGCCTCGTTCGCGGCACCGGTGGAGGGGAGGGGCGCGCGGTTGCTGGGAAGGGATTCGCCGTCGAACAGGCCGAGGCGGCGTGCGGCGGCCGTGCCCGCCACCGGCGCCTCGTAACGGCGCCCGGCCGCCGCGGTCGCGGCCGCCGACCGGCGGAGTGCCTCGGCGATGTCCTCCGCCGTCTGGGCGTCGGACAGCGCGCGATGAAGCGCGCCTGCGACCTCCCGGATCGGACGCCCGTCGTCGAGGCGTTCATCGGCGGGGAGCGTGTCGCGGACATCCTCCCATCGGTAGGGCAGCGCCATCAGGCCGTCCGCCCAGGCCCGGGCGGCCTCGACGGTCGGCAGCGGAAGGTTGGCCCGCAGGCCGGACGGCAGGTGCGAGACCGACCAGGACAGGCGCTCGGGCCGGGGGTCCTCCTCGGGAGCCCAGGTTTCATGCACGGCGAAGCTGCCGCGCACCTCGCCGGACAGGGTACGGCTGTCCACCTGGTGCGGGAAGCCGATCAGGATGCGCACCGTCCCGGCGCGCCACGCGTCGGACGGGGCCGGGTCGTTGAACGGGGCGCCATCGTCCGGAACGCGGTCGCCGGCCTTGAAGGCCACCGCCGCGCCGGCGGCCGGCGTCACCGCTTCGGGCGCCGCGCGCCCGGTGGCGGTCTTCCACACCGCCGCCGGAACCCGCTCCGCGACGGCGCCGAGGACGTCGTCGACCGGACCGAAGCGGGCCTCGAACTCCTTGACCGCCGCGGCCCAATCGCGGCGCCGGTCGGCGTCCGGCAGGCCGGACCGCGCTCCGTTGACGATCCGTTCCGCGAGCCAGCCGCGCCGGACGGTGTTCGGCCCGACGGCGGGCTCCCAGCGCAGGGCGACCCGCGACCAGGCGTCCCCGCCGAGGATCTCGCCGAGCGCGGATTCCTCCCCGGACAGGCGGTCGCGGTAAAGCGCGCCGCGGCCGGTGGGCCAGCCCAGCGCGTCCGCCCAGCCATCGCCGCGGCGGTCGATCTCGGCGGCGACGGCGTCCACCGGGATGTCGGCGCGGTGGCCGACGCGGGCGAGATCGAGTAGCTGGCCGGCAACCGCTTGGTCGGGGGAGGGGTACGGCCCTTCGGCGCCGGCCGGTTCCGGCCGGACCATCGTCGGGACATCCGCGTCCGATCCCGCTTCGGCGCCGTCGGACACGGGCGGCGGCAGGGCATGGCCGACCGGCAGCAGCACCGGCGCGGGCCGGACCTGCTCCGGGTCGAGGCGGCGGACCGCGGCGGCCCAGGCGGCGGCTTCCCGCCGGGTGGCCGGGTCGTTTTCCGCCCCGACCAGGGCGAGGTCGAGCCGGCGCGCGGCCTCGGCGTGATCCAGCATGCGGTTGGCCAGGATCGCGTCGACGCGCTGCGGGTCGGGATCGGGGAGCTGGAGGATCTGTTCGATCTTGCGCAGCTCGGCCTTCATGGCTTCGATGGCCGATGCGTCGCCGAGGCTGCGCAACGGAACGGCGCGCAACTGCGCGATCTCGGCCGCCGCCGCCGCCCGCATCCGCTCCAGCCCTTCCGCCCTCTCCACGACGCCGCGCAAGGCGGCTTCGAGCGACCCCGCGGCCCCAAGGGGCGTGCGGAGATTCAAACGGATGTCCGTGGCCCCGTCCGGCGTCGCCAGCACCATCAGCGGGGTCTGGCGGTGACGCAGCTCCGGATCGGCGGGGAGCAGGATCGGCCAGGGGCCGGCGGCGCCGACGGTGCGTTCGCCCGCCGGAGGCACGGAGACGTCGGCGCGGAACGCCTGCTGCCGGTCGGCCTCCGCCTTGAGCAGGGCGGTGAGCGCCTCGCCGAGCGCGCGGCGGTCGGCCGGCTCGGCGCCGTCGACGGTGATGGGCAGCCGGCCGTCGAGCACCCCGCACGCCGTCTCGGCGGCGTCGCGGGCGCCGGGCAGACGGGCGTCGAGGTCGGCGACGGTGCGGCCGAGGCGGGCGATCTCGCGGTCGAACCGGTCGCGCTCTCGCTCGACGGCCCGCCGCGCGGCCTCCGTCTCGACGATCTCCGCCTCGAGCTGGGCGCGCCTCAGCAGCAGAGGGTTGCCGGAGGCGATGGCCATGATGTGGGCGGGCGACAGCTCCGCCGGGTCCTCGTCGCGCATCGACCGCAGCCCCAGCGTGCCGCGCAGGAACTCGCGGATGAAACGGTCCTTAACCGTCAGGAGCTGCCAGCCGAAGGCGTCGAAGGTTCCCTCGGTCACGTAGCGCAGGCTGTGGACCTCGGGCAGGGGGTTGCCCTGGCGCTCGGCCCTGCGGTCGCGCTGGTTGACGTGGGCCGGCAGCCAGGGGCAATCGAGCTGGTGGACGGCGATGAGGCGGTCCTGGACGTTCACGCCGGTGCCCAGGCGTTCGCTGCTGCCGATGCCGACGCGCATCGTGCCGCGCTTCAGCGCGTCCTTCAGCCGTTCGCGCTCGCGCCCTTCGGCCTCCCAGAAGTCGGCGATCTGCCCAGCGGGCACGCCCGCCTCGACCAGCAGGTCCTTGAAGAGCTGGCGGAGCGTGAAATCGCCGCTGGTCTTCGTCGGGTGGATGCCGACGTCGAAGAAGGCGAGCTGGGTGGTTCCCGGGTTGTCGCGCGCGATGCGGGCGACGTTGTCGGCGGCCTGGTGGATCTTCGACTGGGCGAACTCGCGGCCGGCGGGATCGGCCAGCCGCATGTCGAGCGCGGCGAGCCGGCCCTCGGTGGCGATCTTCAGCCTGTTGTCGTCGCGCGGATCGGCGGACTTCAGGTTCGCCGCGCGCGTGCCCAGGCGGGCGATGAAGTCGCGCTGCGCCTGGCTCGGCGGGGCCGAGACCACCTGCACCAGCTTGCGCGGCCGCTTCACCCCGGGGATGTCCTCGACGAAGACGACGTCCATCACCCGGTCGGACAGGCGGCGCAGCTCGAGGAGGTTGTCGTAGCCGGCCAGGCGCGTCACCGGGCGCAGGCGGCCGACCACGTCGATCTCGAGCGTGGTGTCGATGTCGGCGAAGGTGTGGGCCCAGGCGTCGAAATGCTCGATGCCGGCCCGCGCCAGATCCTCGTACTGGAGGAACCGCTGCAGCGTGTACAGCTCCGCCACGCTGTTGCTCAGCGGCGTGCCGGTGCCGAGGAGGACCCGGTTGCCGTGGTCCTGGAGCCAGCGGCAGCGCGCGAACATCCGGGCGGCCCGCTGGCTGGCCTGCGAGGGCAGGCCGCGGATCTCGCCCAGCGAGGTCGGCACGTAGAGGTTCTTGTAGCGGTGGGCCTCGTCGACCGCGATGTGGTCCACGCCAAGATCGTCGAAATACACGGCGTCGTCGCGGCGCCCCTCCTTCAGCAGGCCTTCGATGCGCGCCTCGATCTCGGCGATGCGCGTTTCCATGTGCTTGACGGTGCGCTCCGACTCGTCCGGGTCGAGCCCGTGCAGAGCCTCGCGGTACGCCGCCTTCTCCTCGTGGAGGAAGCGTTCCTCCAGGGCCGGGGAGAGCGGGATCATGTCGAAGGGATCGTGGGGGACCACCACGAGATCCCAGTCGCCGGTGGCGACGCGCCCCCAGAAGCGGCGGCGCTCCTCGGGCGTCACGGTCTGCTTGTCCGGCCAGGCGAGGATCTTGGCCGCGGGATACATCGCGCGGGCCGTCTCGACGACGCTGTCCGGCCCGTAGAGCGTGGTGGCCTGCACGGCGAGCAGGGGCTTGCGGTGCAGCCCCATGCGCTTGCCCTCGACGCAGGCCGCCACCAGGGCGAAGGTCTTGCCGGCCCCGGCCTCCCAGCCGAGCAGCGTGGAGCCCTGCAGGGCGCGCCAGACGCCGTTCTTCTGGATGGCGCGCGCCCGGGCGGCCCATTCCGGCGCCATGGTCGGAAAGGTCAGATGACCGCCGTCGTAGACCCGCGCGACCGACCGGTTGAAGCGTTCGTTGTAGACGCCGGCCAGCTCGGCGCGCCGCTCGGGGTCGCGCCAGATCCAGTCGCGGAACGCCCCCTGGATCTCGCGCACCTTCATCCGCGCCGCCAGGGTCTCCTCGGCGTTGATGACGTGACCGCCGTCCTTCGTCTTGTCCTTGATCACCGGCGGCCGCCCCGAGAGGGCCGCCAGCATCAGCTCGGCGCCGTCGGCGCGGTCGGTCGCCCAGGTGGTGGCGACGCCGGGCGCCGTCCGGTGGCCGCCGGTGACGCGGAACTCCCAGCGCCCGTCCACCGGCGAGTAGCCGACCTCGACCGCCTCCGGCGGGATCTGGAAAAGCTCGGCGGCGAAGCGGCGGATGTGGGCGGGGGCCACCCAGGGCGCCCCGAGGCGGGCGGCGATCTGGTAGAAGGGGATGGGGTCGGGCTGCACCGCCTCCAGCGCCTGGACGTTGCGGGCGAAGCGCTCCTCCGTCTGGGCGGCGAGACGCGCCACCTCAAGGCGGGACCGCACGTCGCCGGTCAGGTAGTCGTCCCGCGTCACCAGCCGGCGGGTCGCCGGGTCCTCGAAGGCCAGACCGGTGTCGACCAGGCGACTCTCGACCTCCGCCGGCGCGGTGCCGAGCAGAGCGGCCATGCGGGCGCTGTCGATCGCTCCGGACTCGTTGAGGACGATGGCCAGGGCGTCGTCCAGCGTGGCCGCGCGGTTGGGCGGCGTCACGGCGGCCAGCACGTCGCGCTCGAACACGTCCGCCCGGTGGATGGCGCCGTCCGGAGCCACCTGCTCGAGGGCGAACAGCATCGGCCCGTCGGGGTCGGCCGCCAGCAGGCGGACCGCCCGGCGGCCGCGCATGGCGCCGTGCGCGGCGACGAACGCCTCGTAGGCTTCGCGCAGCGCGGCGCGCCCGGCGTCGCGTTCGCCCTGCGGGCGACCCTCCCGCTGAGCGGCGAACACGCGGCGCAGCGCGTCGCGGACCGCCAGCCCGTCGCGGACGAGCCGCTCCTCGGCGGCGGTGAAGGGGCGATCGCCGATCGCCGGAACGGCGAGGGCGCCGTCGACGACGACGCGCAGCGCGCCCGCGGAGTCGAGCAGGTAGGAGCCTTCGCGGGCGGTGGCCGGCGCCGTCTCCACGGCCTGGACCGGAGAGCGCTCCACGGGCTTCCACAGGTCGGTGGGGAGTGCCGCGAGACGGTCCCGCAATTCGGCGGCGGCGCGCTCCGGCACGTTGGACGGCTTCAACCGCGGAAGGCGGGCGGTGACGTCGGGATGCTCGCCGGCGTAGTTGGTGCCCGAGCGCTCCAGGCGTCCGATCACCCGGTCGGGATGGTCGGCGAACCAGCGGTTCACCTTCATCTCCGGGCCGCCGAGCGGGTCGCGCACGCTCTGGACCGCGATCCAGTCCGGCTCGGCGGCGATCACCGCGTCGCGCTCGGCGGCGCGCAGGGACGACAGCGGTTCGGCGCGCTTGCGCAGGACCAGCAGATCCGCGGCGACCTCGGTGCCGGCGGATTGCCCGGCCCAGTTGGCCGGCAGCCGCACGGCGGTGACCAGCTCCGCCTTGTCGCGCAGGGCCTCGCGGACGCCCGTGTCGGCGGCGTCGAGGGTGAAGGTGCTGGTGATCAGCGCCGCGACGCCGCCGGGCCGCAGCAGATCCACGCTCTTCAACAGGAAATGGTTGTGGACGGTGGGCTTCAGATCGGCGTAGCGCGCGTCGAACAGGTGGTACTTCCCGAAGGGGACGTTGCCGACGGCCAGGTCGAACCAGTCGTCGGGAATCGCGGTCCGGGCGAAGTTTTCCAGCCGGATGTCGGCGCCGGGATAGAGCAGGCGGGCGATGCGGCCGCTGACGCTGTCGAGCTCGATCCCGGTGACGGCGGCGTCGCGCAGGGCCTCCGGCATCAGGCCGATGAACCAGCCGGGACCGCAGCCCGGCTCGAGCACCCGCACCGGGTGATCCGGGCTGGCCGTGACGCCGGCGGCCGCGAGCGCGTCCCACATGGCCGTGGCGACGCGGCCATCGGTGTAGTGGGCGTTCTTCACGCTTTCGCGGAGCGCCGCGTATTCGTCCGGGTCGAGCAGCGCCTGCAGCGCGTCGGCGTAGGGCTGCCAGCCCTGCTCGGCGGCCCGCCACGGTTCGAAGACCTGGGGCACGCCGCCGAACCCCGAATAGGCGGCGAGAAGCCGGCGCTCGTCGTCGGTCGGCAGCCGCCCGTCGGCCTCGACGAGAAGCAGCGTCTCGATGGCGGCGATGTTGTCGGCGGCGCGGCGCTTGGGGCTGCGGGTGCCGAGCCGGGCGGGGTCGGCGATGACGTGGTTGCGCGGCGCCGCCGGGGCGTCCGACAGCACGCCGGTGCTGTACTGGAGACGCGGGCGGAGACGCGGGGACGGAGCAAGCTCCGCGCTGCGGGCGACCATCTCGGCCGGCCAGGCGGGGGTGTCCGGCATGGCGACGCGCGCGCGTCCGCCCGGATGCTCCATTCCGGCCAGGGCGGCCGGACGCCAGGGCATGATCCCCCAGCGCGGCTCGAGCGGCCACGGCACGGCGTCGTCGCGCAGGTGGAGGCGGACCGGCACGCGCTCGATCCCCATCTCGCGGGCGAGGTGGACGATGCCGATGGCACGGCACCCGATGACCTCGGCGGTGCCCGCCGGGGCGTCCCCGGGCCGGCTGAAGCGCCCGGGGGCGGCGGAGAAGCCCTGCGCGCGGGCTTCCGCATCGGGCATGCGCAGGGTCAGTTCGGGAAGCGCTTCGGCGCCGCCGTCGGCGATCTCGCCGCGCAGGCGCTCGAGGTCCGGCGGCGGACGATCCAGGCCCGGCCGCGGGTCCTCGGTGAGGGCGAGCAGCGCCGAGGGGGCCATGTGCACCAGCGTGTCGCGGCACAGCGGGTCGGCCGCCTGGCGGCGGGCGGCGTCGAGCGCGGCGGCGGCGACGAGGCGGTCGCCGTCGGCCGCCGCCGCCGCCAGACGGGCCTCGGCGGCCCGCCAACGCGGGTCGTCGGAGCCGAAGCGGTCGGGGGGCTGCCAAGGCGCCGCGCCGAGGCTGTACTGGCGGGGGTCGGTGGCGTCGCCGATCAGCGGCCGCTGCGTCCGCAAGGCCTTCGGGTCGCGCCGGGCGAGCTTGGCGGCCCGGCGCCCGTAATCGCCCTCGTAGGCCCGCTCGAACAGGTCTTCGGCCGTCTGGAAGCCGCGGGAGTCCAGCCAGTTGGCCAGCCGCCCGCAGAAGCGTCCGACGCGCTCGAACACCCGCTGGGCACGCGGGCCGCTGCGGTCGCGCCGCGCCGCCCAGGCGCCGAAGGCGTAGGCGACCCGTTCGCGGTGCGACAGCTGCTCGGTGCCCGGGAACTCCTCGGCCAGCACCTGCTGGTCCTTCTCGCTGAGCAGCGCCTCCAGGCTGTGCCAGCCCTCGTGGTAGACGGTGTCGAGCGGGTCGAACCGGGCGACGTCCATGGAGATGGACGCCAGCCCCTTCGCGCGCTCGAACATGCCGGCCACGCGGATGCGGCCGTCGCTCGCCGCACCGCTGGCCACCAGGGCGGCGCCTTCTCCCCACAGCTCCTGGACCGCCGTGACGCCGATGGTCGGGTTGAGGCGCCGCGCCGCCTGCAGCAGTTGCCGGCGGAAGGCGGCGATGTCGCGCGCCGCCTCCTCGGGCACGCGGACGCCGAGATCGCCGAGACGGGCCACGGCGTGCGTCGCCTCGACGCTCGCCGCCCGGTAGAGGTGCGCGGCGTCATCGAAGGCGGCGACGGCGTCGTGGGGCACGCCGGCGCGCGCCAGCACCCTCTGGGCGCGGCGGCGCGCCTTGGGAAGGCCGCCCTCCGCGAGGACGGCGAGCGCGGCCTCGACCGCCTTCCCGCGGCCCCGCTTCGCCGCCCGCCACACGGCGCGCCGGGCATCCTCGGCGCGCGCCCAGGCCGAAGATTCCGACGTCATGGACAGCGCGTAATCCTCCGCCGGCGTGCGGTGCGGCGGGCGGCGAAGCGCGAACGTGGTGTCCTCCGAGTCGCCGGAAACGGTCATCGAAACGTCGCTCATCGGTCTTCTCCCGCCGCGAAGGCGTTCGTGGGGTCGTCGGAATGGGGGGCATCGCCGGGCGTCGGTCCGGCGGCTTCGAAGGCGGCGCGCTCCAGCGCCGCAGCGGGATCGGCCCCGGCGGCCAGGGCGGCGGCGAGGCTGTCGGCGTAAGCGTCGGCCGCCGCGTCGAGGGCGTCCTCGGGCAGGCCGAGACGGCGCAGACGGTGGAGGAGCGGATCGACGGGCGCCGGCTCGCGACGGGAACCCCCGGAAGCGTGCATCCGGCTTGCGTCCTCAACGCGTATCATGCTTTTGCTCATGCCGTTCGGCCCCGCCTGGCCGAGAGACGTGTCAAGGACCTATGCTCAGTTACCTGCCCACCGAGTCCGAGCGCCCGCCGGCCGATCCCCCGCGCCCCTGCCTGCTGCTCATGCCGGCGGAGATGGCGCTGCTGCTGGAGGACCGGCCCGGCCCCCGCGCCCGGCCGGTGGTCACCGAGCGCGCGACGCCGGGCGGACCGCGGCGCTGCTTCCTCGGCTTGGCCGTCAGCGCCCAGACGGCGTGGGAGGTGGCCGCCCATGGACGGATCGATCCCGGCCTCAATCCCGGCCGCCGCAGCGAAAGCGGCCTCGCCCCGCGGACGCTTCAGCCCGCCGCGGACATCCGGCTCGACTGGTGCCGGATCGCGAGCATTCTTCAGCCGGCCCGGGAAATCGCGGCGCTGTCCTGGATCTGCGTGATCGACGAGGACGAGCCGGACGCGACGCTCCGCTCCGGCATTCGCGGCACCCGCTGAAGCGCTCACGGCCGGCGGGTCCCGGAGGACCGCCGCCGCCCGCCGGACGGTTCGTCCCGCCGCTGCCCGCCGCGAGCCGGCCCCGTGCTGCGGGACGAGCGCGAACGCCCGTTCCCACCCCGGCCGGCGCCGCCCGTCCGCCCGCCGCATTCCTCGAAGCGCGCCTTGTGCTCGTCGATGAAGGCGGAGGCCTCGCCCGCGCTCATCGCTGCGAGCCGCTCCGGGGACAGCGTTAGGCCGAGACGCTCCGCGATGGCGGCGACGAACGCCCGCTGACCGGGCGCGGCGGGACGGGACCCCGATGGTTCGGGTGGACGGCCGTTGGCGCGGATCGCCTCGAACTGGCGCAGGATGCGCTCGCGGGCGTCCTCCAGCACCTGTTCGGCCAGCCGGTCGGCGCCGCGGGAGTCGCGCGCCCGCTCGATGCGGTCGAGATCCATCTCGAGAAGCGCCGTCGTCTCGGGCTGCACCAGCTCGGGGACGATGGGCAAGAGGGCCTCCACGAGCATGATGCCCTGGCCGGAGAGGTCAATGGGCGGCGTTCCCTTGCCGCGGGCCCGGCCGCGCTCGACCAGCTGGGACGCGATCAGCTCCTTGATCACCGTCTCGCGCGTCGCCGGGGTGCCGACGCCTTTGGAGCTCTTCAGGATCTCGCGCAGATGCTCCTTGTCGGGCGGGACGAGGCGATGCACCTCCAGCATCGCCTCCAGGATGCTGGTCTCGGTGTAGGGGACGGGCGGCCGGGTCCGCTTGTCCTCAAGCCGGGCGGCCGACACGGTGCCGGTCTCGCCGTCGGCCACCGGCGTCAGGCGGTCGGTCTCGCCGCCCTCCTCCTCCGCCTCGCCGTCGTCGGCTCCGAACAGCACGCGCCAACCCGGCTCCGTCTCGACGGTGCCGGCGGTCCGGAACAGGCGGTCCCGGCAGGGGCCGGACCGCGGAACCATGCTGACCGTCGTGCGCAGCCCCTGCGCCGAGGGCATGAAGGCCGCCACGTAGCGCTGTGCGATCAGCCGGTAGGCCTTCGCCTCGTCCTCCGTCAGGCGCAGGCCGCCCGCCGGAACGTCGGTGGGGATGATGGCGGTGTGGCTGGCCTCCGCCACCTCCCGGTCGTTGACCACGGAGCGCCGCACCGTGAGGCGGCCGTCCAGGCGGTCGATCGCCGAGCGGAAGGGTTCGCCGAGGCCGCGCAGATGCTCCATGATCCGTGGCGCCTTCTCCACGTCGGAGGAGGCGACCACCGTCAGCTCGGCGCGCGGATAGGTGATCAGGCCCTTGTCCTGGTAGAGCCCCTGCAGGATCTCGGCGGACTTGTCGCCCGCCCACCCCCACAGCGCGCCGGCCCTGGTCAGAAAGCTGGTCTTGGAGAACAGCTTGGGCGGCGCGGTCTCGACCGGCTTCTGCTCCACGGCCAGCGGTTCGGCGATGCCCCGGACCGCCTCGGCGAGGGCCAGGGCGGCCGCGCGGTCGGTCAGGCGCTCCTCGGCGGACGGGGCGTGGCGCAACGTGACGGTGCCCGCCCGCACCCGGA
>NZ_JAEPIV010000023.1:93447-93689 GCF_016632405.1 Azospirillum aestuarii | reverse complement strand
TCTTGGGGTCCATCGGCCAGCCGATGGTGTGGACGATCAGGCCGGGCTGCGACTTCTCCGGCGCAACCTCCCACAGCTCCTTGATGCCGATGCCGTAGGTCTGGGGATCGGCGTCGCGGCGCAGGTCGAAGCGCTCGAACAGGGTCTTGGTCAGCGAGCCGCGGCAGCCCTCGGCGAAGATGGTCTGCTTGGCGTGCAACTCCATGCCCGGCGTGTAGTTGCCGGTCTTCTCGCCGTCCTTG
>NZ_JAEPIV010000023.1:0-93392 GCF_016632405.1 Azospirillum aestuarii | reverse complement strand
CTCCGCCGCAGCGAAGCCGGGGTAGATCTCGACACCCAGCTCCTCGGCCTGCCCGGCCATCCAGCGGGCGAGGTTGCCCAGGCTGATGATCCAGTTGCCGTGATTGTGCATCTGCGGCGGGGCGAAGGGCGACTTGTAGGCCTTGGTCTCGGTGAGGAAGAGGAAATGGTCCTCGCGCGCCGGGGTGGTCAGGGGGGCGCCCTTCTCCTTCCAGTCGGGGATCAGTTCGTCGAGGGCGTGCGGCTCGAACACCGCGCCGGAAAGCAGGTGGGCGCCGACCTCCGAGCCCTTCTCGACGACGCAGACCGACAGCTCCTGTCCCGCCTCATTGGCGAGCTGTTTCAGGCGGATGGCCGCGCTCAGGCCCGACGGGCCGGCTCCGACGACAAGGACGCCGTACTCCATCACCTCGCGCGGATCGCGAGCCATCTCGTCAGCCATTTCTTCTTCTTTCCTTGCTTCGTGCGAACAACGTCAGTGCGACAACAGAACGGGAAGGGTCATCTGGCGCAGGATCTGGCGGGTGTTGCTGCCCCGCCCGAACAGCGGGAACAGGGAGCCGCCATAGCCGCCGAAGCCGCCCATCACCAGAAGATCGGCGCCATGGTCCGAGGCACGCGACAGCACGGCGTCCATGGGGGTCATGCTGGCGATGGTCATGCGTTCCTGCGTCGCCGTCACGCCATGGCTCGCCAGATGCTCCAGAATGTCGACCTGCGGGACGTTGCCGCCCCCCTCCGCCCGCGGCTGGGTGTGGAAGGCGAGCAAGAGCACGGAACTCGCCTGCTTCAGCAGCGGCAGCGCGTCGTTGACGGCGCGGGTGGCCTCACGGCTGCCGTTCCAGGCGATGACCGGACGGTCGGCGAGCTGCGGATAGCTGCCGGTGTGCGGCACGATCAGGATCGGGCGCCCGGCGTTCAGCACCACCTCCTCGATCAGGTCCGCCGGGACGCGGCTGTCCTCCGGGTCGTGCTGGCCGAAGACGGCAAGGTCCACGTAGCGCGAGCAGATCACCGTCTCGGCGATCACATGGCCGTACTCGCCGTGGCTGAGCTGCCACCAGCGCGTGGTCACGCCGGCCTCGCGGGCCTTCTCCTCGAACAGCTCCCGCGCCCGCTGCGCCGCCTGGGTCAGCGCCGGGCCGGCCTTGCGCGTGACGATGCCGGCGCCGGAGCTGTCGCTCTGCGCGAACAGACCGGTCAGCGCGGCGCCATGCTTCTGCGCCAGGGTCAGGGCGACGGTCAGCCGCTCCTCGCAGCGGTCGCTGTCGTCCACATGCACCAGCAGGTTCGTGAAGCTCATGGCGCCCTTCCCTTCCCTCGTTCCCGTGTTTTACGCACATCCCCGCGCGCGGGCGACCTTCGAGGCGGTCGGACGGCCGATAGCATCGCTGATATAAGCGCCAGCCGCCACCAGCCGGTCGAGGTCCACCCCCGTCTCGATGCCCAACCCGTTCAGCATGTAGAGCACGTCCTCGCTCGCCACGTTGCCCGACGCCCCCTTGGCGTAGGGGCAGCCGCCCAGCCCGGCGACGGAGCTGTCAACGACCGCCACGCCCATCTCCAGCGCCGCCAGGATGTTGGCAAGGGCCTGACCGTAGGTGTCATGGAAATGCACGGCGATGCGGTCCATCGGCACACGCTCCGCCACCGCCGCGATCATCGCCTGGGCCTTGGCCGGCGTGCCGGTGCCGATGGTGTCGCCGAGCGAGACCTCGTAGCAGCCCATGTCGAGCAGCCGGCCGGCCACCTCGGCCACCGCCGCCGGGGCGATCTCCCCCTCGTAGGGACAGCCGAGCACGCAAGAAACGTAGCCGCGCACCGGCACGCCCCGGGCCTTCGCCTGCTCCAGCACCGGAACGAAGCGGTCCAGGCTTTCGGCGATGGAGCAGTTGATGTTCTTCCGGCTGAAGCTCTCCGACGCGGCGGCGAAGACCGCCACCTCGTCGGCGCGGGCGGCGAGCGCGCCCTCCAGGCCCTTGGCGTTGGGGGTCAATGCTGCGTAGCGCACCCCCTCCTTGCGGCGGATGCCGGCGAAGACGTCCGGCGTGTCGGCCATCTGCGGGACCCATTTGGGCGACACGAAGCTGCCGGCCTCGATGGCGGTCAGCCCGGCGTCAGTCAGCCGGTCGACCAGACCGATCTTCACCGCCGTCGGGACGATCTGCTTCTCGTTCTGGAGGCCGTCGCGCGGGCCGACCTCCACCATGCGGACGCTCTTGGGCAGGCGCATGCTCATCCCTCCGCCACGTCGAGGACCAGCAGGTCCACGCCTTCGGACACCTGATCGCCCGCCGCGAAGTTGACGGCGCTGACCGTACCGGCGGCGGGGGCCTTGATGGTGTGCTCCATCTTCATCGCTTCCAGCAGCATCAGCGGCGCGCCCGCCTCCACCGCCTGGCCGGGCTCGACCAGCACGCGGACGACGGTGCCCGGCATCGGCGCGGTCAGGCGGCCGGAGCCGCCCTCCTGCTCCGCGGCGCGGGCGGTCGGGTCGTCCAGATGCAGGCGCCACACCGCCCCGTCCGACAGGATGGTCAGGTCCAGACCCTGGCAGACCACCGTGGCGCGGGTGCGCACTGCGTCGATGGTGGCGGTCAGCGTGTCGCCGTCCAGCGTCACCCGCTCCGCCCGCATGGCCGGGCGCCCCTCCACCTCGATCTCGTAGCCGTCGGGGCGGAAATGCAGGGTCAGGCTGCGCGGCGTGTCGCCGTCGAGCAGGCGCAGGTCGTGGTGGTTGTCGTCGTTGAGGCGCCAGCCGCTGGCCGACAGCCAGGGCGACCAGGGGTCCGACGCGGCGCGGCGGGCCTTGCGCGTGTCCGCGTTGCGGCGGAGCAGCACGCTGAGCGCCGCGATGGCCAGCCCGCGGTCCGGCACCGGGGCCGGCGGGGGCAGCAGGTCGGTGCGGTGCCGCTCGATGAAGCCGGTGTCGATCTCCACCGCGCGGAAGGCCGGATGCCCGGCGATGGCGCCGAGGAAGGCGACGTTGGTCGTCACCCCGACCACCTCGTAGGCGGCGAGCGCCACGCGCAGGCGGCGGAGTGCGGCGTCGCGGTCCTCGTCCCAGACGATCAGCTTGGCAATCATCGGGTCGTAGAATATGGTGACCTCGTCGCCCTCGCGGACGCCGGTGTCCACCCGGACGTGGTCGTTCTCGGCGGGCGGGCGCAGGCGGACCAGCTTGCCGATGGCCGGCAGGAACTCGCGCTGCGGGTCCTCGGCGTAGAGGCGCGCCTCGAAGGCATGGCCGCGGCGGGTGAGCTGGTCCTGCATCAGCGGCAGCGTGCCGCCGGCGGCGACGCGCAGCTGCCACTCCACGAGGTCCTGGCCGGTGATCTTCTCGGTCACCGGATGCTCGACCTGGAGGCGGGTGTTCATCTCGATGAAGTAGAAACCGCCGTCCTCGTAGAGGAACTCCACGGTGCCGGCGCCGACGTAGTTCACCGCCTTGGCGGCGGCCACCGCGGCCTCGCCCATGCGGCGGCGCAGCTCGTCGGGCAGCGCCGGGGCCGGGGCCTCCTCGATCACCTTCTGGTGGCGGCGCTGGATGGAGCAGTCGCGCTCGAACAGGTAGACGCCGTTGCCGTGGGTGTCGCAGAAGACCTGGATCTCGACATGGCGCGGGCGGCCCAGATACTTCTCCAGAAGCACGCTGTCGTCGCCGAACGCGGCCTTGGCCTCGCGCTTGGCGCCGGCCACCGCGTCGGCGAACTCGCCGGCGGCGCGGACCACGCGCATGCCCTTGCCGCCGCCGCCCGCCGAGGCCTTGACCAGCACGGGATAGCCGATGCGCTCGGCCTCCGCGGCCAGCGTCTCCAGATCCTGGGCCTCGCCGTGATAGCCGGGGACCAGCGGCACGTCGGCCTGCGACATCACGCGCTTGGATTCCGCCTTGGAGCCCATGACGCGGATGGCCTCGATCGGCGGGCCGATGAAGACCACGCCGGCCTCGGCGCAGGCCGCAGCGAAGCCGGCGTTCTCCGACAGGAAGCCGTAGCCGGGATGGATGGCCTGGGCGCCGGTGCGCCGGGCGACCTCAAGAATGACATCGCCGCGCAGATAGCTCTCGCTGACCGGCGCCGGGCCGATGCAGACAGCCTCATCGGCCATCTCCACATGCATGGCGCGGGCGTCGGCCTCCGAATGGACGGCGACGGTGCGGATGCCCATGCGGCGGGCGGTGCGGATGACGCGGCAGGCGATCTCGCCACGGTTCGCGATCAGAATCTTGTCGAACATGTCGGTCTCAACCATGGGCCTCAGCTCCGCCACGCGGGTTCGCGTTTCTCCAGGAAGGCGCCGACGCCCTCCCTCCCCTCGTCGCTCGCGCGCTGGCGGGCGATGCGCTCCGCGGTGTCGCGGACCAGTGCCTCGTCCAGCGGACGGCGCGCCACGGCGCGGATCAGGTCCTTCGCCGCGGTCTGCGAGGCCGGGCCGCATTGCAGCAGGTTGCGCACCATCACCTCGACCGCGGCGTCCAGCTCCGCCGCCGGGACGGTCTGGTGCAGCAGGCCGAGCCGCAGCGCCTCGGCGGCGGAGAAGCGTTCCGCCGTCAGAAAGTAGCGGCGGCAGGCACGCTCGCCCATCGCGGCCACCACATAGGGGCTGATGACCGCGGGGATCAGGCCGAGACGCACCTCGGTCAGGGCGAAGCTGGCGGTCTCGGCGGCTACGGCGATGTCGCAGGCGGCGACCAGCCCCACCCCGCCACCGAAGGCCGGCCCCTGCACCACGGCGATGGTCGGCTTCGGGCATTCGTCCAGTGTGCGCAGCATGGTGGCGAGGCCCATGGCGTCCTGGACATTCTCGCCATGGCTGTAGCCCGCCATCTTCTTCATCCAGCCGAGGTCGGCCCCGGCAGAGAAGCTCTTGCCCGCGCCGCGCAGCAGGATGGCGCGGACGTCCGGATTCGACCCAAGGCTGAGAAAGGCGTCGGTCAGATCGGCGATGACCCGCTCGTTGAAGGCGTTGTGGACCTCCGCCCGGTTCATCGTGACGGCGGCCACGCCGCTGGCGGCGATGTCGATCAGAATGTCGCTCATGCTCGTCGTCCCCCCGCTCACATCCGGAACACGCCGAAGGTCGTCTTCTCGACCGGGGCGTTCAACGACGCCGACAGGCCGAGGCCGAGCACCATGCGCGTGTCCGCCGGGTCGATGATGCCGTCGTCCCACAGCCGGGCGGAGGCGTAGTAGGGATGGCCCTGGTCTTCGTACTGCTGGCGGATCGGAGCCTTGAAGGCCTCCTCCTCCTCCGGCGCCCAGCTCCTGCCCTGGGATTCCATGGCGTCGCGCCGGACCTGGGCGAGCACGCCCGCCGCCTGCTCCCCGCCCATCACGGAGATGCGCGAGTTCGGCCACATCCAGAGGAAGCGCGGGGAATAGGCGCGCCCGCACATGCCGTAATTGCCGGCGCCATAGCTGCCGCCGATGATGACGGTGAATTTCGGCACCTTGGCGCAGGCGACGGCGGTGACCAGCTTCGCGCCGTCCTTGGCGATGCCGCCCGCCTCGTACTTCCGCCCGACCATGAAGCCGGTGATGTTCTGAAGGAAGACCAGGGGAATCCCTCGCTGGCAGCACAGCTCGACGAAATGCGCGCCCTTCAGGGCGGATTCGCTGAACAGGATGCCGTTGTTGGCGATGATGCCCACCGGGTAACCGAAGATGTGGGCGAAGCCGCAGACCAGCGTCGTGCCGTAGAGCGGCTTGAATTCGTCCAGCACCGAGCCGTCGACCACGCGGGCGATCACCTCGCGCACGTCGAAGGGCTTGCGCGGGTCGCTGGGGATCACGCCGTAGAGTTCGCGCGGGTCGTAGGCCGGTTCCTGCGGCTCGCGCAGGTCCATGTCGATGCGCTTGCTGCGGTTCAGGTTCGACACGACCTTGCGCGCCATGGCGAGCGCGTGGGCGTCGTTCATCGCGTAATGGTCGGTCACGCCGGAGGTGCGGGAATGCACGTCCGCCCCGCCGAGGTCTTCCGCCGACACCACCTCGCCGGTCGCCGCCTTCACCAGCGGCGGGCCGCCGAGGAAGATGGTGCCCTGGTTGCGCACGATGATCGCCTCGTCCGACATCGCCGGGACGTAGGCGCCGCCCGCCGTGCAGCTTCCCATCACCACCGCGATCTGCGGGATGCCCTGGGCCGACATGTTGGCCTGGTTGAAGAAGATGCGGCCGAAATGGTCGCGGTCGGGGAACACCTCGTCCTGGTTCGGCAGGTTGGCGCCGCCCGAATCGACCAGATAGATGCAGGGCAGGTTGTTCTGCTGCGCCACTTCCTGCGCCCGCAGGTGCTTCTTGACGGTCAGGGGGAAGTAGGTGCCGCCCTTCACCGTGGCGTCGTTGACGACCACCATGCATTCCTGCCCGGCCACGCTGCCGATGCCGGTGATGATGCCCGCCGCCGGAATGTCGTCGTCATAGACGCCGTAGGCGGCCATCTGCGACAGCTCCAGGAAGGGCGATCCCACGTCGAGAAGCTGGCGGATGCGCTCGCGCGGCAGCAGCTTGCCGCGGGACAGGTGCTTGTCGCGGGCCTTCACCCCGCCGCCCTGCTTGATGGCGCCCACCTTCTCGCGCAGGTCGGCGACCAGGGCGGACATGGCGTCGGCGTTCGTCTGGAACTCGGCGGAGCGCGGGTTCAGGGCGCTCTTCAGGACGGTCATGGCCGTCGTCCTCCCGTCTCTTCTTGTTCTACTGCATCAGGGCGCGGCTGATGACCAGCCGCTGGATGTCGCTCGTGCCCTCATAGATCTGGCAGACGCGCACGTCTCTATAAATGCGCTCCACCGGGAAATCGTTCAGATAGCCGTAGCCGCCGTGGATCTGGATGGCGTCGGAGCAGACGCGCTCGGCGATTTCCGAGGCGAACAGCTTCGCCATGGCGGCCTCCTTCAGGCAGGGCTCGCCCGCGTCGCGCAGGCTTGCCGCGTGCAGAACGAGCTGGCGCGCGGCCTCCACCTTCGTCGCCATGTCGGCCAGCCGGAAGGCCACCGCCTGATGCTGGATGATCGGCACGCCCATGCTCTGCCGCTCCTGGGCGTAGCGGGTGGCGTGGTCGAGCGCCGCGCGGGCCATGCCGACCGACTGCGAGGCGATGCCGATGCGCCCGCCCTCCAGGTTGGCGAGCGCCACCCGGTAGCCGCCGCCCTCCGCGCCCAGCATCAGGTCGGCGGGGATGCGGCAGTCCTCAAGGACGATCTGGCAGGTGTCGGAACAGCTCTGGCCGAGCTTCTCCTCGACCCGCGCGACCTGGAAGCCGGGGGCGTCGGTCGGCACGATGAAGGCGGTGATGCCCTTCTTGCCGGCGTCGGGGTCGCTGACCGCGAAGACGATGGCGACGTCGGCGTTATTCCCTGAGGTGATGAACTGCTTGGTGCCGTTGAGGACCCAGTGGTTGCCGTCGCGGCGGGCGCGGGTCTTGATGGCGGCGGCGTCGGATCCCGCCTGCGGCTCGGTCAGGCAGAAGCAGCCGAGCTGTTCGCCGCGGGCCATCGGCTTCAGGAAGCGATCCTTCTGCTCGGCGCTGCCGAATTTCAGGATCGGCATGCAGCCGACGGAGTTGTGCACGCTCATGATGGTGGAAATGGCGCCGTCGCCCGCCGCGATCTCCTCGATGGCGAGCGCGTAGGCGATGTGGTCGGTGCCGGCGCCGTCGAACGCCTCCGGCACCAGCATGCCCATCAGGCCGAGCCGGCCCATCTCGGCCAGCTCCTCCTTGGGAAAGGCGCCGGTGCGGTCGCGCTCGCCGGCGGTGGGTGCCAGCCGCTCCGCCGCGAAGTCCCGCGCCATGTCGCGCACCATCCGCTGCTCTTCCGTCAGCCGCATTGCTTTCCCTCCCGAATACGTATTGCCCCCACCCCGGCCCTCCCCCGCTGGGCGGGGGAGGGAATTAGTCCCCTCCCCTGCGTGAGCGGGGGAGGGTTAGGGTGGGGGCAACACTGCGCCTTTACACCAACTCCACCGCCACCGCCGTGGCCTCGCCGCCGCCGATGCACAGCGAGGCGACACCGCGCTTCAGCCCGTTCTTCTCCAGCGCCGCCAGCAGCGTGACGAGAATACGCGCCCCCGACGCGCCGATCGGATGGCCGAGCGCGCAGGCGCCGCCATGCACGTTGATCTTGTCGTGCGGGATGTCGAGTTCGCGCATCGCCGCCATGGCGACCACGGCGAAGGCCTCGTTCAGCTCGTAGAGGTCCACATCCTTGGCCGACCAGCCGGCGCGCTCCAGCACCTTGTTGATCGCGCCGACCGGGGCAGTGGTGAACCAGGCTGGGGCCTGGGCGTGGTTGGCGTGGGCCTTGATCTCCGCGAGGATCGGCAGGCCCAGCTTTTCCGCGTTGGAGCGGGTGGTCAGCACCAGCGCCGCCGCACCATCCGAGATGGACGAGGCGTTGGCCGCCGTCACCGTGCCGTCCTTGGCGAAGGCGGGCTTCAGCGTCGGGATCTTGGCCGGGTCGGCCTTCAGCGGCTGCTCGTCCTTCTCGACGACCGTATCACCCTTGCGGCCCTTGACGGTGACCGCGGTGATCTCGTTGACGAAGCTGCCGTCCTCGGTCGCGCGGCGGGCGCGGTTCAGGCTCTCGATGGCGTAGTTATCCTGCGCCTCGCGCGTGAACTGGTAGTGGGTGGCGCATTCCTCCGCGAATGTGCCCATCAGGCGCCCGCGGTCGTAGGCGTCCTCCAGCCCGTCGAGGAACATGTGGTCGAGCACGCGGCCATGGCCCATGCGGTAGCCGCCGCGCGCACGGTCCAGCAGATAGGGGGCGTTGGACATGCTCTCCATGCCACCGGCCACCATGATCTCCGCCGAGCCGGCCTTGATGAGGTCGGTGGCGAGCATCACCGCCTTCATACCCGACCCGCAGACCTTGGAGATGGTCGTGCAGCCCGCGGACTCCGGGATGCCGGCGCCGAGCGACGCCTGACGGGCCGGCGCCTGCCCCAGACCGGCGGGCAGGACGTTGCCCATGAACACCTCGTCCACGGCGTCCGGTTTCACCCCGGCCCGCTTCAGCGCGGCCTTGATGGCGGCGGAGCCGAGTTGCGGCGCGGTCAGCCCCTGCAAGTCGCCCTGAAATCCGCCCATCGGTGTGCGGGCGGCGCCCGCGATGACAACGGTATCGGTCATGGTCCTTCCCTTCCTTCCTGACCCCCTCCCCCGCCCAGCGGGGGAGGGTTGGGGTGGGGGTTCGTTTGCCGAACTTTCCTGTCCCCTGTGATCCCCCTCACCCTAACCCTCTCCCCGCTTTCGGCGGACCAAAGGTCCGCCTGTCGCGTCAGCGCAAACTCCGTTTGCGCGTGAGCAGAGGGGAGAGGGAATTGGGAATCACGCCGTTTCCTTGAACAGCTCGCGCCCGATCAGCATGCGGCGGATCTCGCTGGTGCCGGCGCCGATCTCGTAGAGCTTGGCGTCGCGCAGCAGGCGGCCCGTCGGGTATTCGTTGATGTAGCCGTTGCCGCCCAGAGTCTGAATGGCCTCCAGCGCCATCCAGGTCGCCTTCTCGGCGGCGAAGAGGATCGCCCCGGCGGCGTCCTTGCGGGCGGTCTCGCCGCGGTCGCAGGCCTTGGCGACGGCGTACACATAGGCCTTGGCGGCGTTCATGATCGTGTACATGTCGGCCAGCTTGCCCTGCATCAGCTGGAACTCGCCGATCGGCTGGCCGAACTGCTTGCGGTCGTGCAGGTAGGGGATCACCACGTCCATGCAGGCCTGCATGATGCCGAGCGGCCCGCCGGCCAGCACCGCGCGCTCATAGTCCAGCCCCGACATCAGCACGTTCACGCCGCGCCCGACGCCGCCCAGGATATTCTCCTCCGGCACCTCGCAATCCTCGAACACCAGCTCGCCGGTGTTGGAGCCGCGCATGCCCAGCTTGTCGAGCTTCTGCGCGACGGAGAAGCCCTTGAACGACTTCTCGATCAGGAAGGCGGTGATGCCGCGCGGGCCGGCGTTGACGTCGGTCTTGGCATAGACCACCAGCGTGTCGGCGTCTGGCCCATTGGTGATCCACATCTTCGTGCCGTTCAGCACGTAGCGGTCGCCCTGCTTCTCGGCGCGCAGCTTCATCGACACCACGTCGGACCCGGCGTTCGGCTCCGACATGGCGAGGGCGCCGATGTGCTCGCCGGAGATCAGCTTCGGGAGGTAGCGGGTCTTCTGCTCCGCCGTGCCGTTCTTGCGGATCTGGTTGACGCAGAGGTTGGAGTGCGCGCCGTAGCTGAGGCCGACCGAGGCCGAGGCGCGGGAAATCTCCTCCATCGCCACGACATGCTCCAGATAGCCCATGCCGGCGCCGCCGTATTCCTCCTCCGCCGTGACGCCGAGCACGCCGAGGTCGCCCAGCTTGCGCCACAGCTCGTTCGGGAACTCGTTGGTCCGGTCGATCTCCGCGGCGCGGGGCGCGATCTCGTCGGCGGCGAAGCTGCGCACGGTGTCGCGCAGCATGTCCGCGGATTCGCCGAGGTCGAAGTTCAGGGTCGGATACTGGTTCGACAGCATGGTGTTGGCGCTCCCCCCAGAGGTCTGTTCTTCGTTCCCGCCATACGGCGACGTATGGAGCCGTACGGTAGCGTATGGAGATGGGCGTGGCAAGGCCTCTTAGCCCTCTCCCCTCTGGGGAGAGGGTGGCCCAGAGGGCCGGTGAGGGGGATATGCATGGCGGCGCGTCCGGCAAAAGCGCAACCCCCTCACCCTAACCCTCTCCCCAGAGGGGAGAGGGAACATTGGGGTCCGGTCACTTCATGTTGATGATGATCGTCTTCTTGTGGGTGAAGTGCTCCAGCATCGCCTCCAGCGAGGCTTCCTTGCCGAGGCCGGACGACTTCACGCCGCCGTAGGACAGGTTCGGCTGCACCACCAGATTCTGGTTCACCTGCACGAATCCGGCCTCCAGCCGATGCACCGCGTCCATCGCCACCTTGAGGTCACGCGTCCAGATCGTCGCGGCGAGGCCGTATTCGGTGTCGTTGGCCTGGGCGATCACCTCTTCGTAGTCGGTCCAGCGGATGACGCAGCAGACCGGGCCGAAGATCTCCTCCTGCGCGATGCGGTCGCTGTTCTTCACGCCGGTGAAGATGTGCGGTTGCACATACAGGCCCTTGGTCAGCTTCGGGTCGGACGGCATGGCGGAGCAGACATGCGGCGTCGCCCCGCCCTCCTTGCCGATGGCGATGTAGCTCTGCACCCGGTCGAGCTGCTGCGGCGAGACGATGGTGCCGATGTCGGTCGACTCGTCCAGCGGGTCGCCCATCTTCATCGCGTTCACCTTCTCCTTCAGCTTTTCCACGAAGGCGTCGTGGATGCTGTCATGGACGAAGATGCGCGACGACGCCGTGCAGCTCTGGCCCTGGCGGGTGAAGCGCATGCCGGCGATGGCGCCCGCGATGGCTTGGTCGAGGTCGGCGTCGCCGCAGACGATCATCGGGCTCTTGCCGCCCAGTTCCAGCGTCACCGGGATCAGCTTCTCGGCGGCGGTCTTGTAGACAATCTTGCCGGTCTCGACCGAGCCGGTGAAGGTCACCTTCTTCACGTCCTTGTGCGCCACCAGCGGGGCGCCGCATTCCGGACCGTAGCCCGACAGGATGTTCACCACCCCCGCCGGGATCACCGTGTTGATCAGCTGCACGACGCGCAGCACGGCGAGCGGCGCCTCCTCCGCCGACTTCACCACCACGGCGTTGCCCGCCACCATCGCCGGGGCGATCTTCAGCGCCATCAGCAGCAGCGGCACGTTCCACGGGATGATCGCGCCGACCACGCCCACCGGCTCGCGCACCGTCATGGTCAGCATGGTGGGGTTGAAGGGAATGGTTTCGCCCTTCAACTCCGGCGCCAGACCACCGAAGAAGACGAAGGCGTCGGACAGGACGCCGGCCTCGACGCGCGATTCGGTGCGCAGCGCCTTGCCGGTCTCCAGCGCGATCAGCTTGGCGATTTCCTCCTTGTGGGCGTCGAGCACGCGCCCGCACTCGGCGACCAGCTTGCCGCGCTCGCGCACCGGGCGCTTGGCCCATTCCTTCTGCGCGGCCACCGCGGCGGCCACCGCGGCGTCGACGTCCGCCGCCTCGCCGAAGGCGGCCTCGGCCACCGTCTCGCCGGTCGCCGGGTTCACGACGGGGAAGCCCTTGCCGGAGGAGGCCGGGCGGAAGTCGCCGCCGAAGAAATGCTTGCCCGACAGCTCCCTGGCGAGCGCGAAGGGGTCGAGCTGGAGGTCGGTGCTGACGCTCATGTCGAAAAGGTCCTCGTGTGTATCGGGTCGGTTATCGTTGTTGTCGGTTGTCGGTGGTTCTCAGGCGCGGGCGTCTTCGATGACCTTGCCGTCGTTGGGCAGGCTGCCGGGGGCCGCGAACTCCACGACTCCCTTCAATTTGGTGACGGCGACCAGAGTTTCACGCACCGAAGCCGCCAAAGCCTCGCCGGACTCCGGCGACTCGCAGCGCAGAGTCATGGTGTCGTTGGCGTCCTCCCGCCCGATGACGAGGCGGGCCTTGCCGATCTGCGGGTGGCGGCGCAGCACCTCGGCGATCTGCTGCGGGTGGACGAACATGCCCTTGACCTTGGTGGTCTGGTCGGCGCGGCCCATCCAGCCCTTCAGCCGCATGTTGGTCCGCCCGCAGAGGCTTTCGCCGGGCAGCACGGCGGACAGGTCGCCGGTAGCGAAGCGGACCAGCGGATAGGCCTGGTTGAAGGTGGTGACGACGACCTCCCCCACCTCGCCCTCCGGCACGGGATCGCCGGTGCCGGGACGGACGATCTCCACGATCACGCCCTCGTCCACCACCAGCCCGGCGCGGGCCGGCGTCTCGAAGGCGACGATGCCGAGGTCTGCGGTGCCGTAGCTCTGGTAGACGGCGATGCCGCGCCCCTCGTAATAGGCGCGGGCGTCCGGCAGGAAGGGGCCGCCCGTGACATGGCCGACCGCGATGGACGACAGGTCCAGCCCCAGCTCGTCGCCCTTCTCCAGGATGATTTTCAGAAAGTCGGGCGTGCCGATGTAGGCCCGCGGCTTCAGGTGGGCGGCCACCTGGGCCTGCATCTCGGTGTTGCCGACGCCGGCGGGGATGACCGCGCAACCCAGCGCATGCGCCCCCGTCTCGAACATCGAACCGGCGGGGGTCAGGTGGTAGGCGAAGCAGTTCTGCACAAGGTCGCCGCCGCGGATGCCCGAGGCGTGGAGCGCCCGCGCGGTGCGCCAGGGGTCCGTGCCGTGTGCTTCCGGATCGTGGATCGGGCCGGGCGAGGCGAAGACACGGGCCAGCCGCCCGATGGCAACGGTGGTCATCCCGCCGAAGGGCGGCGCCTCCTTCTGCAGCGCGATCAGGTCCGACTTGCGGGTGACCGGAAGGGTGGCGAGCGACGCCCGGTCACGGACGGCGGCGGGGTCCACATCGGCCAGCAGGCGGGTGAAATAGGGCGCGTTCGCCTTGGCGTGGGCGATCTGCGCCGGCAGCGCCGCGAACAGCTCCGCCTCGCGCCGGTCGGGGGAGCGGGTTTCGAGTTGATCGTAAGTGTCGGACACCGATGCCTCCCGGCTGTTTTTCTTCTCCCCTCTCCCCTCTGGGGAGAGGGTCAGGGTGAGGGGGTTGCGCGTGGTGGCACGTCCGGCAAAAGCGCAACCCCCTCACCCAACCCTTCGGGCCACCCTCTCCCCAGAGGGGAGAGGGAAACGTTCAAATCCAGCGTTTCCGGCGCTTGAAGCTCTTGAGATTCTTGAAGCTCTTGCGCTCTTCGTTGCCGCCGCCGAGGTAGAATTCCTTCACGTCCTCGTTGTTGCGCAGCTCTTCGGCGGTGCCGTCCAGAACGACCTTGCCGTTCTCCATGATGTATCCGCGCGTCGCGGCCTGGAGCGCCATGCGGGCGTTCTGCTCGACCAGCAGGATGGTGACGCCGAGGTCCTTGTTGATCTGCCGGATGATGCTGAAGACCTCCTTCACCATCAGCGGCGACAGGCCCATGGACGGCTCGTCCATCAGGATCAGCTTCGGCCGCGCCATCATCGCGCGCCCGATGGCCAGCATCTGCTGCTCGCCGCCCGACAGATAACCGGCCAGACCGGTGCGCTCCTTCAGGCGGGGGAAATAATGGTAGACCATCTCGATGTCGTCCTTCACGCCGCCGTCGCGGCGGGTGAAGGCGCCGAGGCGCAGATTCTCCTGGCAGGTCATGTCGCCGATGATGCGGCGGCCCTCCATCACCTGGAAGATGCCGCGCCGGACAATCTTGTCGGGGTCGATGCCGTTGATGCGCTCGCCCGCGAAGGAGATGTCGCCGCGCGTGACCTCGCCATCCTCGGTCTTGAGCAGGCCGGAGATGGCTTTGAGCGTCGTCGATTTGCCGGCGCCGTTGGCGCCCAGCAGGGCCACGATCTCCCCCTCCGGCACTTCCAGGCTGAGGCCGCGGAGCACCAGAATGACGTCGTTGTAGACGACCTCGATGTTGTTGACGGACAGCAGCGGCGCCTTGGCCGTGCCGGGAACCGGAGCCGGGGCGACCGCAGTCGCGGGGGCGGCGTTCATCATGCGGCACCTGATGCAGTGTAACGGGACGGAAGCCCCCGCCGCTTGTTCACGGCGGCGAGGGCGATCCGGCTTACCAGCCCAGCCACTCCGGCTTGCGCGGGACGTCGACGGTGGCGATCTTCTCCAGCTTGATCGTGCCGGCCTTCACCAGCTCGTCCACCGAACCGCCGGTGTCGCCGGTCACGTTGGCGCGGTACAGGTTGACCTTGTCCATGCCGCGGTGGTCGGTCTCGGTCCAGGTGGAGGGCACGCAGACGCCCTCCAGGCCCGCCGGCACCCAATCCTTCTTCTGGTACATGCCCTTGCGGATGTTCGGACCGGTCACGCCGCCGTTCTGCTTCGCCCAGTCCATGGCTTCCTTCATGTAGAAGGCGGAGCAGATGCCGGACACATAGTGCACCGGACGGTAGGCGGTGCCGGCGGCGTCGGAGATCTTGGAGATGTCCTTGACGATCTTCATGCCCGGCGCGTCGCCGCCCCAGATCGCCGCGGTGCGGACCGGGAAGATCACGCCGTTGGCGGCGGAGCCGGCGGCCTTGGCGGCGTTCTCGTCCATGCCCCAGACGTTGCCCATGAACTGCACCTGGGCGCCGACCGTCTGGCAGGCCTTGAGCACGGAGATGTTCGAGCCCGCGGTGTTGCCGAGATAGGCGTAGTTGGCGCCCGCCTCCTTCAGCGTCAGGCACTGGGCGGTGTAGTCGCCCGGCGTCAGGGCGAACTGCACCGCCGGCAGCACGTCGAAGCCCAGCTCCTTGGCGAGCGCCTCACCCGCTTCCTTCGGGGCGTTCGGGTAGGGGTGGTTGGCGCCCATGTGGACGTACTTGGGCTTGCCCGAGCCGCCCTTCTTCTTCCAGTCGTCCGCCGCCCACATCAGCATGGCGCGCAAGCCGTCGGAGTAGGACGGGCCGTAGAAGAAGTTGTAGGGGGCCGGCTTGGAGCCGTGCGGACCCTTGCCGGTCGGGTCGGTCAGGTGGCCCGAGTAGGAGCCGGAATAGTAGGGGATCTCGTCCTTGCCGACGAAGCCGGTCAGCGCCTCGGTGTCGGCGGTGCCCCAGCCTTGGATGGCCGCGACCTTGCCGCTGCCCGACGACCACTTCTTGTACTGGCTGATGGCGCGCGGCGCCTGATAGCCGTAGTCCACCGTCTCGACGTCCATCTGCGTGCCCGCGACGCCGCCGTTCTTGTTGATGTAGGCGAGCGCGTCGGCGACGCCCTGGCCGAAGGGCACGCCCACGTCCGACGTGGCGCCGGACTGGTCGGCGAGATGGCCGACCGGGATCTTCTGGGCGTTGGCGGCCCCGGTGCCGAGCAGGACGACGGCGGCGGACGCCAGCAGGACGGTCTTCATGGTCATGATGCGTTTTCTCCCAGTCGTTATGTTTTTCAGAAGCCTTGGTGCGAGAACGGCCCTAGTGCGAGAACGGGTAGAGCTTCCAGTAGGCTTTGATCTGCTTCCAGCGGTGGGCCAGCCCGTCCGGCTCGAAGACCAGGAACAGGATGATGACCAGACCGATGGCCATTTCGCGCAGGAAGGCGATCGCGTCCTTCAGATTCAGCGCGGCGTCGATGGCGGTGCCGGACAGCGCCGTGGTGATGGCCTGCATCACCTCCGGCAGCAGCACCATGAAGGCGGTGCCCATCAGCGACCCCATGATCGAGCCCAGCCCCCCGATGATGATCATGCCGAGGAACTGGATCGAGAAGAGGATCGTGAAGCCCTCCACCGACACGAACTGTAGATAGTGGGCGTAGAGCGCGCCGCCGATGCCGGCGTAGAAGGACGAGATGCCGAAGGACATCGTGCGGTACTTGGTCAGGTTGATGCCCATGATCTCCGCGGAGAGATAATGGTCACGCACCGCCACCAGCGCCCGCCCGTCGCGGGACCGCATCAGGTTGGTCGCCAGGATGTACATGACGACCACATAGACCAGCACGACGTAGAAGAAGCTCTCGTCGGTGTCGAAGGCGAAGCCGAACAGGGTGAAGGGCTCCGCGATCGTGCCGGCGGTGCCGCCGGTGAACCAGTCGGCGCGCGAGAAGAAGTCCTGGAGGATGTACTGCGCCGCCAGGGTGGCGATGGCGAGGTACAGGCCCTTCAGCCGGGCCGCCGGGATGCCGAACAGCATGCCGACCCCCGTGGTCATCACGCCGGCCAGCGGAATGGCGAGCGCCACCGGGATGCCGAAGCTGTTCGACAGCCACGCCGACGAGAAGGCGCCGAAGCCGAAGAAGGCGGCGTGGCCGATGGAGATCTGGCCGGTGAAGCCGACCAGGATGTTCAGCCCCAGCGCCGCGATGCCGAGATAGCCGATCTGGATGCACAGGTTCAGCCAGTAGCGATCCATGAAGGCCGGGCAGAGCAGAAGCAGCGCCACGCCCAGGATCGCGAAGTTGCGGCTGGTCCTGGTCGGGAAGATGGTCGTGTCGGCGGCGTAGCGGGTCTTGAAGTCGCCGGAGGGGATGAGACTGATGTTCGCCATGGTTGCGGCCGCTCCTTACACGCGCTCGATGTCCTTGGTGCCGAAGAGGCCGTAGGGCTTGATCATCAGGATGACGATCAGGACGTAGAAGGGGGCGATCTCGTACATGTTGCCCCAGTTCAGCCACTGGCTGTCGAAGTAGTGGGCCAGATTCTCCAGCACGCCGACGATCAGCCCGCCCAGAACCGCCCCGGCCACGCTGTCCAGCCCGCCCAGGATGACCGCCGGGAAGACCTTGATGCCGAAGAAGGAGAGCGCGGAGGACACGCCGTTGACGACGCCGACCGTGACGCCGGCCACCGCCGACACCATGGCGGAGATGGCCCAGCTCATCGCGAACATGTGGCGGACGGAGATGCCCAGCGACTGCGCCACCTGCTGGTCGAAGGCGGTCGCCCGCATCGCCAGACCCATCCGCGAGTATTTGAAGAACCAGCCGAAGCCCGCCATGATCAGGATCGAGATGACGAGGCTCATCACATAGACGGTCTGCACGTCGAGCCCGAGGATGTTCACGGTCGGGCTGGCGAAGATGGTCGGGAAGGGCTTGGCGAAGACGCCGAACATCCACTTCATCAGCGCCTGGAAGAAGATCGACAGGCCGATGGTGACCATGATGACCGAGATGATCGGCTCGCCGATCATCGGCCGCAGCACGACGACCTGAAGCACGATGCCGAAGACCAGCATGAAGGCCAGCGTGATCGGGAAGCCGATCCAGAAGGGCAACTGCCAGGAGGTCAGCAGCCACCAGCAGGTCCAGGCGCCGATCAGCAGGAACTCGCCCTGGGCGAAGTTCACGATGCGGCTGGCCTTGTAGATCAGCACGAAGGACATCGCCACGACGCCGTACAGCGCGCCGACGATCAGTCCGTTGACGAGAAGCTGGAAGAACAGGGTCATGGGCGGGTCTCCCCGAAATCCCTCTCCCGTCCCGGGAGAGGGTGGCCGCGAAGCGGCCGGGTGAGGGTGCATTCAAGGATCGAGAACCAGCCCGTTGCTGGCACCCTCACCCTTCCCGCGCTGTGCGCGGGCCCCTTCCCTCTCCCTGGACGGGAGAGGGATTTTCTGGCGTGGCGCATCACCGCCCCCTCACGCCGCGGCCTGCGCCGGCTTCTTGGCCGGTGCGGGCAGCAGGTCGACCACCTTCAGCACGGTGCGGATGCGCTGCTTGGTGCCGTCCTGGAAGGTGATGGTGGTGTCCACGTCGATGGCCGGCTGGCCCGCGTAGATGGAGTCGATGATCTCGCCGTACTTCTCGGCGATCACGCCGCGCCGCACCTTGCGGGTGCGGGTCAGCTCGCCGTCGTCGGCGTCCAGTTCCTTGTAGAGCAGCAGGAACTTGGTGATGCGCTGAAACTCCGGCAGCGTCGCGTTCACCCGCTCCACCTCCTGGCGCAGCAGCTCGTAGACCTCCGGCTTGGACGCCAGATCGGAGTAGGTGGTGAAGGTGATGCGGTTCTTCTCCGCCCACTTCGACACGATGGGGAAACGGATGCAGATGATCGCCGACAGGTAGGGCCGCTTGTTGCCCAGGATCACCGCCTCGGCCACGTAGGGGCTGAACTTCAGCTTGTTCTCGATGTATTGCGGGCTGAAGCGGTCGTTGTTGCTGGTGGTGGCGATGTCCTTGATGCGGTCGATGATGACCAGATGGCCCTTCTTGTCGAAGAAGCCGGCGTCGCCCGTGTGCATCCAGCCGTCGCGCAGGTCCGCCGTGGTCGAGGCCTCGTTGCGGTAGTAGCCGGCGAACATGTTGGGGTGGCTGACCACGATCTCGCCGATGCCGTTCTGGTCGGGCTCGATCACCTTGACCTTGACGCCGTCGTCGAAGGGCACGCCCACCGTGTCGAAATCCACGTCGTTCGAGCGGTGCACCGTGTAGGCGCCCATCGTCTCGGTCTGGCCGTAGATCTGGCGCAGCGGCACGCCCAGCGCCTGGAAGAACTTGAAGGTGTCGGGGCCGAGCGCCGCACCGCCGGTCGCCGCCGACTTCAGGTTGGTGAAGCCCAGGCGGTCTCGCAGCGCTGCGAAGAGAATGCGGTCGGCGACCGCGGAGCGGGTTCCGTTGGCGAGCGCCTCCAGTCCCAGCTTCATGCCGTAGTCGTACATCTTCTGCTTGAAGGGCGAGGCGTCCATCATGCGGGCGCGCACGTCGGCGGCGATCTGCTCCCACAGGCGGGGGGCGAACAGCACGAAGCTCGGCCCGATCTCGCGGAAGTCGTTCATCATCGTCTCAGCTTCCTCGACGAAGTTCACGCGCATCCGCGACACCATGCCCATGCCGACGGCGTAGATCTGCTCCATGATCCAGGACAGCGGCAGCACCGACACATACTCGTCCGCCGGCCCCTTGGGGTCCACCGACAGATAGCTGGCGACGTGGCGGATCAGCCGCCCCGCCGGCAGCATCGCCAGCTTCGGGTTCGAGGTGGTGCCCGACGTGGTGCAGAGCACCGCCACGTCGTCGCCCTTCGTCGCGCCGACCAGCTCCTCGTAGAGGTTCGGCTTCTCGGCGTGCAGCGCGTTGCCCAGCTTGACCAGATCCGACGCCTCCATAAGGCGCGGATCGCTGTATTTGCGCATGCCGCGGGGGTCGGAATAGATGATGTGCTTCAGCGTCGGCAGGCGCTCGCCCAGGTTCAGCAGCTTGTCGACCTGCTCCTCGTCCTCCGCGAAGATGACGTGGACGTCGGCGTAGGTGATGAGGTAGGCGACCTCCTCGTCCATGGCGTCGCGGTAGATGCCCAGGCTCATGGCGCCCATGGCGTGGGCGGCGATCTCGCCCATCACCCAGTCGGGCCGGTTGTCGCCGAGCAGGGCCACCACATGGCCGCGCTCCACGCCAAGCTTGATGAGGCCGAGCGTGAAGGCGCGCACGCGGGCGTGCATGTCCGCCCAGGTGAACTCGCGCCAGATGCCGAAGTCCTTCTCGCGCATGGCGACGTCGCCGCCATGCTCGCGGGCGTGCAGGGTCAGCAGCTTCGGCAGCGTGTCGTGGGTCTTAATGTCGGGAATAGACATCACGCGACCTCCTGCTTGGGCGGCGGGGCCACGGCCTCGTCCTCCTCGTCGTCCTCGCCGAGATAGGCGCGCTTGACGCGCGGGTCGGCCAGAACCTCCTCGGGCGTGCCCTCGGCGATCTTCTTGCCGAACTCCAGGACGATCACGCGGTGGGAGATGTCCATCACGACGCCCATGTCGTGCTCGATCATCACCACCGTCATGCCGAACTCCTCGTTCAGGTCGACGATGTAGCGGGCCATGTCCTCCTTCTCCTCCAGGTTCATGCCCGCCATGGGCTCGTCCAGGAGGATCAGGTCGGGCTTCAGCGCGATGGCGCGGGCCAGCTCCACCCGCTTGCGCAGGCCGTAGGACAGCGTGCCGGCGGTGGCCTTGCGGACATGCTGGATTTCCAGGAAGTCGATGATCTCCTCGACCTCGCGGCGGTGGGCCAGCTCCTCCTTGCGGGCGCCGGTCAGCCAGTAGAGCGAGCCGGTGAAGAAGTTGTTCTTCAGCAGGTGATGCCGCCCGACCATGATGTTGTCGAGCACCGTCATGTGGCCGAACAGCGCCAGATTCTGGAAGGTGCGCCCGATGCCGAGCGCGGCGCGGTGGTTGGGCGTCATGCCCGTGATGTCCTGGCCCTTGAAATAGACCTTTCCGTCGGTGGGCCGGTAGCGGCCGGAGATGCAGTTGACCATGGAGGTCTTGCCCGCACCGTTCGGGCCGATGATGGAGAACAGCTCCCCCTTGCGGATGCTGAAACCGACGTCGGTCAGCGCCTGCACGCCGCCAAAGCGCAAGGACACGCCCCGGGCTTCGAAGATGGTGTCCGATGGGGAGGCCGCGCGGGTGGCGTCGGCCGGATGGGCGTAACCGCGTGGCGATGCGACGGGCGCGCCTGACATTTCCTCCTCCGTTGCTGTGGAACTGCCTTTTTTATCGTTCGCCGGACTGTTCGTGCGGCGAACTGGTCCATATTGTGGACCGTCCTTTATGCAACGACCGAACTATAACCCGTGATGCGCACGGTTTTCAACACGGACATTCCGTGTATGCATGTTTTTTGGAGCGACATCCGGCCGCAAGGTCCATAATATGGACCCCATCATGACCCGGCCCGATTCCGACACCGAAACCACCCCCACTGGAGCGTCCGGCGGCACACAGAGCCTGGAGCGCGCCTTGGCGTTGCTGCGCGCCGTTGCGTCCCATGGGGCGGAGGGCGCGCGGCTGGCCGACCTGATGGGCGACACCGCCCTGTCCAAGGCGACCGCGCACCGGCTGCTGACCGCGCTGGCGCGGGAACGCTTCATCGACCAGGACCCGCGCAGCCGCCGCTACCATCTGGGACCGGAGCTGGATTCGCTGGGCCGCATCGCCGCCACCCGCCACCGTGCCGAAAGCGACAGCGCGGTGCCCGGCCCGGCCACCGTTCAGCCCACCGCCTTCCTCCGCCCGGACTATCAAGGTGACGCGATCCCGCTCGCCGATCTCCTGTGTGACCGTCACGCCCGCGCCGACGGCGCCCGCGCCGCCCTGCTGCACGAGAGCGTGGCCGGCCAGACGACGGAGCTGAGCTTCGCCCGGCTGGCCCGCGATTCGGCGCGCTTCGCCGCGGTGCTGCGCGGCCTCGGCGTCGGGCGCGGCGACCGGGTGGCGGTGCTGCTGCCCAAGGGGGCGGAGCTGCTGATCGCCGCGCTGGCGATCTGGCGGCTCGGCGGCGTCTACATGCCGCTCTTCACCACCTATTCCGCGGCGGCGGTCGCTTACCGGCTGGCCGACAGCGAGGCGCGGGCGATCGTCACCACCGGCTTCCTGCGCCGCAAGATTCCGCGCGACAACAGCCGCCCCGTGGTGATGGTGGAGGGCGACGAGGCCTTCGGTCCCGGCGCCGACGCGGTGCCCTTCTGGTCGGCGCTTCATGAATCGGCCCCCTTGCCCGACATCGCCCGCTACGCCGACCGCGACGCCTTCGCGCTGATCTACACCTCGGAAGCCGAGCCGAAACCGCTCGGCGTCTCGCTGCCCGTCATGGCGCTGGCCGGGATCGAGCAGTACATGCGCATCGGCCTCGACCTGCGCGACGACGACATCTACTGGAACATGGCCGATCCCGGCTGGGCCTACGGCGCCTATTACGGGCTGGTCGGGCCGCTGCTGCTCGGGCGCACCACGATCTTCTGCGACGGCCCCTACGACGTGCGGCAGGGCTACCGGATGCTGACGAAGTTCGGCGTCACCAACCTGACCTGCGCGCCGTCCCAGATCCGCGCCTGGCACAGCGCCGACCCGGAGGGCGGCCCGCACAAGCTGGCCCTGCGCATCCTGTCGGTGGTCGGCGAACCGCTGCCGCCGGAGTTGATCGGCTGGGCCAATCGGGTGGTCAGCGTCCCCCTGCTCGACCAGTACGGGCAGCGCGAGACCGGCATCTTCATGATGAACCGCTACGACCCCGGCCACGCCGACCGCACCGCCGATTCCTCGCTGGGTCGGCCCATGCCGGGCTTCCGCGTGGTGATCCTCGACCCGCAGGGCCGCGAGGCGCCGGTCGGCGGGGCGGGCGAGATCGCCATCGACGTGGAGTCCTCGCCGCTCTTCTGGTTCGACGCCTACGCCAACGATCCGGGGCGCACCGCCGCCCGCTTCCGCCATGGCCGCCGCTATTACCTGACCGGCGACTGGGCGTTCCTGGACGGGGACGGCAACATCCATTTCCGCGGCCGGGCATCCGACGCCATCGTCATGCAGCAGGCGGATTGAGAGACGTCGGTGTTTGCCCCCACCCCGGCCCTCCCCCGCTGGGCAGGGGAGGGAGGAAAATGTCCCCTCCCCTGCGCAGCGGGGGAGGGTTAGGGAGGGGGCAACGTGACCGCCCTTACGGCTTCCCGCGCAGCAGATTGACGATGCCGGAGAAGTCCTTCCCCCCGAAACCGGCGTTGCAGAACAGCGCGTACATCTGCGCGGCTTCGCCGCCGAGCGGCAGCGGGCTGCCGGTGCTCTGCCCGGCCTCCACCGCCAGCTTCAGGTCCTTCAGCATCAGCGCGGCGGCGAAGCCCGGCTGGTAGTCGCGGTTGGCCGGCGAGGTCGGGACCGGACCCGGCACCGGGCAATAGCTGGTCAGCGACCAGCACTGGCCCGACGATTTCGACGCCACGTCGAACAGCTTCTGCGACTCCAGCCCCAGCTTCTCGGCGAGCGCGAAGGCCTCCGACACGCCGAGCATCGAGATGCCGAGGATCATGTTGTTGCAGATCTTCGCCGCCTGGCCGTTGCCCGGCCCGCCGGTGTGCACGATGGCCTTGCCCATCGCCGACAGGATCGGCTCGGCGCGGCGGAAGGCGGTGTCGCTGCCGCCGACCATGAAGGTCAGCGTCGCCGCCTCGGCCCCGCCGACGCCGCCGGACACCGGCGCGTCGACCATGGCGTGGCCCGCCGCCTCCGCCGCCGTGGCGACGGCGCGGGCGCTGTCGACGTCCACGGTGGAGCTGTCGATGAACAGGCTGCCCGGCTTGGCCTTGGCGATGATGCCGTCGGGTGCCGTGTAGACCTCGCGCACATGCTTGCCAGCGGGCAGCATGGTCACCACCACCTCGGCCTCCCCCGCCGCGGCGCCGGGGCCGGCGGCGATGGTGGCGCCGGCGTCGCGCGCGGCGGTGCAGGCGGCTTCCGACAGGTCGAAGGCCAGGACGGAGTGGCCGGCCTTCAGCAGGTTGCGCATCATCGGCGCACCCATGTTGCCCAGCCCGATAAAGGCGATCGTCGCCATAGCGTTTCCCCTCGTCTTTTTGATGCCGTCTTATTGTGCTGCCGTCAGCCGCCGGTCAGGTGGCGGGCGATGATGACGCGCATGATCTCGTTGGTGCCTTCGAGAATCTGGTGAACCCGCAGGTCGCGGAAAATCCGCTCGATCGGGTACTCCTTGATGTAGCCGTAGCCGCCGTGAAGCTGCAGCGCCTCGTTCACCACCTGGAACCCCGCATCGGTGGCGAAACGCTTGGCCATCGCGCAATGGGCGGTCGCCTCCGGCGATCCGGCGTCGAGGCTGGCGGCGGCGCGGTGGAGCATCAGCCGGGCGGCGTCCAGCTCCGTCGCCATGTCGGCCAGCTTGAACTGCAAGGCCTGGAAGGCGTTCAGCGGCTTGCCGAACTGCTTGCGCTCCGTGGTGTAGGCGATGGCCTGCTCCAGGCAGAAGCGCGCCCCGCCGACCGAGCAGGCTGCGATGTTCAGGCGGCCGCCGTCCAGCCCCTTCATGGCGATGCGGAAGCCCTCCCCCTCCTCGCCGATGCGGTTGGCGACGGGCACGCGGCAGTTCTCGAAGATGACCGCGGCGGTCGGCTGGCTCTTCCAGCCGAGCTTGTGCTCCTGCTTGCCGAAGGACAGGCCCGGCGTGCCCTTCTCCACGACGATGCAGGAGATTCCCTTGGGACCGGGCTCGCCGGTGCGGACCATGCAGACATAGACGTCCGAGGTGCCGCCGCCGGAGATGAAGGCCTTCGAGCCGTTCAGCACGTAATGGTCGCCGTCCCGCTCCGCCCGCGTGCGCAGCGCGGCGGCGTCGGATCCCGCCCCCGGCTCGGTCAGGCAATAGCTGGCAAAATGTTCCATGGTGGTCAGCGCCGGCAGGAAGCGGGCGCGCTGCTCCGGATTGCCGAAGCGGTCGATCATCCAGGAGGCCATGTTGTGGATGGAGATGTAGGCCGCCGTGGACGGGCAGGCCGCCGACAGCTCCTCGAAGATCAGCGCCGCGTCCAGTCGCCCGAGGCCGGAACCGCCGAACTCCTCCCCCACATAGATGCCGGCGAAGCCGAGTGCTGCGGCCTGCCGCAGGGTGTCGACGGGAAAGACGCTGTTCTCATCCCAGTGCGCGGCGTTCGGCGCCATTTCCTGCTGCGCGAAATCGCGCGCCGTGTCGCGGAACGCCTGCTGCTCCTCCGAAAGCGCAAAATCCATGCGCATCCTCCCCAGAACCGCAGTGGCCCGGAGTCCATGACGGATCTCCGGTTCTCATTGTTGGGTGGAAGGACTATCATGCTGGATACGCGCTGTCCATCTCTTGTATACAGAGACGGGGGCGGCGGAAGGCCGCGGACGAGGAAGGGGACACGCTCGGGATGAGCGACCGGATTGCCGCCAGCAAGACCACCGATAAGGGTGTCACCCGCGCCGACGAGGTGCGGCTCGCCATCGAGGAGGACATCTTCCTGGGCCGCCTGCGCCCCGGAACGCGGTTGGACGAGGAGAGCCTCGCCCAGCGCTTCAACATCTCCCGCACCCCGATCCGCGAGGCGATCCTGCAACTCGTCCACGCCGGGCTGGTGGAGAAGCAGCCGCGCCAGGGGGCGGTGGTGGCGCCGCTGAAGCTGCACCGCATGGTGCAGATGTTTGAGGTGATGTCGGAAATCGAGGGGCTGTGCGCCCGCTTCGCCGCCCGCCGCATGTCGGAGGAGGAGAAGCAGGCGCTGAAACACCTGCACGACACCTCGAAGGCGCATATGGAGGCGCGGGAGCTGGACGCCTATTACGCGGTGAACCGCTCCTTCCACGAGGCGGTCCAGGCGGGCAGCCACAACGAGCCGCTGCAGGAGATCGCGCGGGGGCTGTTCGCCCGGCTGGCCCCCTACCGCCGCTACCAGCTCAACCACCCCTACCGCGTCAAGGACAGCTTCAAGGAGCATGACGACGTGGTGGAGGCGATCCTGGCCGGAGACCCGGAGGGCGCCTACGCCGCCATGCGGCGTCACGTGACCATCCAGATCGACATCTTCACCGAGTTCGTGTCCATCATGGGCGGAAACGAAATACAATAACCCGGTCTTCCGTATACAAAAATGTGGCCGACGGTGGGCGCCCGTGCTAAACCCTGGGCACCGGATCACCGGGTGCATGGAGGGAATCGCAATGTCCGACGTGGGTGGCAATCTGTTCGAGCTGTTCCGTTCCCGCTTTCCGGCGGACCGCAGCCGCCCCTTCGCCGAGACCGAGCCCGGCACCGCCAACGCCCGCACCGTCACCTACGGCGACCTGGAAGCGCTGACCGGCCGCTACGCCAATCTGCTCGCCGACCTCGGCCTGAAGAAGGGCGACCGGGTCGCCGTCCAGGTGGAGAAGTCGGTCGAGAACATCATCCTCTACCTCGCCACCGTGCGGGCGGGCGGCGTCTTCCTGCCGCTGAACCCGGCCTACACCAAGGCGGAGGTCGAGTATTTCCTGACCGACGCCGAGCCGCACGTCTTCGTCGCCCGCCCCGAATCCGCCGACGCGCTGCGTGAGGTCGCCGACAAGGCCAAGGTCGCCCATCTGCTGACGCTCGGCACCCATGGCGAGGGCACGCTGCCGGAGCAGGCCGCCGGCAAGGGCACGGACTTCACGACCGTCCCGGCCGAGGCCGACGATCTCGCCGCGATCCTCTACACCTCCGGCACCACCGGGCGGTCGAAGGGCGCGATGATGAGCCACCGCAACCTCGGCTCCAACGCGCTGACGCTGCACAAATACTGGGGTTTCCAGCCGGACGACGTGCTGCTGCACGCCCTGCCGATCTTCCACACGCACGGCCTGTTCGTGGCGACCAACTGCGTGCTGCTGAACGGCTCCTCCATGCTGTTCCTACCGAAGTTCGACGCCGATCAGGTCATGGGGCTGCTGCCGCGCGCCACGGTGATGATGGGTGTGCCGACCTTCTACACCCGCCTGCTCGCCCACCCCGGCCTGACGCGCGAGGCGACGGCGCACATGCGGCTGTTCGTCTCCGGCTCGGCGCCGCTGCTCGCCGACACGCACAAGGAGTTCTCCGCCCGCACCGGCCACGCCATCCTGGAACGCTACGGCATGACCGAGACCGGCATGCTGACCTCCAACCCGCTGGACGGCGACCGCATCCCCGGCACGGTCGGCTTCCCACTGCCGGAGGTCTCCGTGCGCGTCGTCGACCCGGAGACCGGCGCGAGCCTCGGCACCGACGAGATCGGCATCATCGAGGTGGCCGGGCCGAACGTCTTCTCCGGCTACTGGCGGATGCCCGAGAAGACGAAGCAGGAGATCAAGCCGGACGGCTTCTTCATCACCGGCGACGTCGGCAAGGTGGACGGGCGCGGCTATGTCCACATCGTCGGGCGGGCCAAGGACCTCATCATCTCCGGCGGCTTCAACGTCTACCCGAAGGAGGTCGAGACGGTGATCGACGGCATCGACGGGGTGGTCGAATCGGCGGTGGTCGGCGTGCCTCACCCCGACTTCGGCGAGGCGGTGACCGCCGTCGTCCTGCGCAAGCCCAGCGCCGCCACCCCGGACGAGGCCGCGGTGATTGCCGTCTGCAAGGAGCAGCTCGCTAACTTCAAGGTGCCCAAGCGCGTCTTCTTCATGGAAGAGCTGCCGCGCAACGCCATGGGCAAGGTGCAGAAGAACCTGCTGCGCGACGCCCACAAGGACCTGTTCACCGCGGCAAAGGCGCGCTGAGGCGCGCCCGGCTTCCCCTCGCCGGTCAAATCCGTATAAGGTTCAGCGCTTTTTCCACCCGGCGGGTTGTGGACAGGCCATCGGCGACTCGATACGCTGCCGTATGGTCTCCGGAGTGTTACCGATGGAAGCGAAGACGCTGAACCGCGAATCCTGGCTGTCCGCCGCCTTTTCCGCCCTGGCGGAAGGCGGCGTCGAGCAGGTGCGGGTCGAGCTTCTGGCCAAGCGGCTGAAGGTGACCAAGGGCAGCTTCTACTGGCACTTCCGCGACCGGATGGAGTTGGTGGAGGCGATGCTGGAGGGTTGGAAGACCGGCCGCATCGAGGCGATCAAGGCGCAGACCCGGCTGGACGGCCGCACGCCCGCCGAAGGGCTGCGCTACGTGCTGTCGCTGTACGGCGGCAGCAGCAACCCGCGCGGCATCGCCATCGAACTGGCGATGCGCGACTGGGCGCGCCGCGACCCCCGCGCATCCGAGATCGTGGCGGAGGTCGACCGCGAACGTTTGCGTTGCGTGTCGGACCTGTTCGTCGGCATGGGGCTGGACCCCGACGACGCCTTCGCGCGGGCGTATCTGTTCTACTCGTTCATCTTCGGGGAAGGGCTGCTCGCCCGCTCCGCCGCGCCGGATCGGTTCGAGAAAGCGCGGGACATCTGCGGGAAGGTGCTGGTGCCGGAGGGGGTGTAGGCGCGTTGCCCCCACCCTTCCCACGGCTTCGCCGCGGGCCCCTTCCCTCCCCCGCTATCGCAGGAGAGGGAGTTTTATTCCCTCCCCCGCCCAGCGGGGGAGGGTCAGGGTGGGGGCAAGCGTCGCGACAACCCCACCTTCACGTCCCCGTCCCGCGCACCGGCGCGAAGGGCAAGCCCGCCTGATCCAGCGCACGGTCGATCACCTCGTCCGACGCGCCGTCGAACAGTTGCAGCAGCAGTTCATCCACCCCCCACTCGTTCGTCGGGGTCAGGGCGGCGAACAGGTCGGCCATGACCTCCGCCTGGAAATCGTCACGGCGGTTGTCGCTGCCCTCGTAGCCCATGCGCTTGGCGGTGGCGATCGCCACCTGGAAGGGCGGCACCAGGACCGGCGCGACCGACGCCTTCTTCAGCACCGCCCGCAGCCCAAGCGCCCCGTCGTCCCAGGCCAGCTTGCGGGCGTTCTCCGCCGGGATGCCGGCTTTCGCCCCCAGCCCCGCCGCGAACAGCGCGACGTCGCCCGCGCACAGCACGCGGAACAGCAGCGCCGCGGTGAAGCGCCCGTTGGCATGCAGCCAGCGGGCCACCGCCTCCACATCCTCGTTGCCGCGCAGCGCCGGGCGCAGAAGCCGCAGCGTCGCCGACTCGCGGCCGCGGTTGGCCAGCCGGTCCACCAGATCCTTGGACAGGCCATGGCTGTGGGCCAGCGTGGCGCGCACCGCGTCGGAGACGAAGGCGACCAGCCGTTCCACCACGGCCAGCGGCAGGCCGGGGCGGGTTGCCGCGGCCTCGCTGACCATGCGCACCCGGCCGAACCGGTCCAAGGCCCGGTGCAGCGCCGGTTCCGCCAATTCGGCGCCGGGGTTGCGCAGCAGCGCGGTCACCACCGCGACATTGCCGGTTTCGACGACGGCCCCGGCCACCCGCGCCGACACGGTGTGGCGGTTGGCGACGGCCATGTGCTTGCCGGCGTCGGGGTCCGCCAGCACGTCGAGCAGCAGCTCGTCGCTGAGGCTTCCGGCGTCGCGCAGGATCGGGAAGGCCACGCGGGCCACGTCCTTCACCAACCGCTCGGCCAGCTCCGCGGTCAGCATGGCGTTGTTGCGGATCTGCCAGGCCACCGCCTCGCGCACCGCGACCTGGGCGTCGGCGGCGAAGCAGTGCATGACCTCCAAAGCCAGCGACCGCTCGGCGTCGGTCAGCCCGCCTTTCTCCAGATCGCCGGCCAGCTTCCGCATCGTGTCGATGCGGGCCTCCGCCGACGAGGATTCGAGCAGACGCTCGACGTCGCGGATGGACAGGGATGAGTCGCTCATGTGCGGATGCCTGCGGATGAAAGATGCATAAGGCGTTTCAATCGAGCCACTCAATCGAGGCCCTGGCCGGCGTAGCGGACCATGTCGCCCCAGATGCGGTCGAGCCGGCGCAGCGTGCGGTAGGCGGCCTTCAGGTCGGCCGCCTCCGCCTCGTTGCGGACCAGCGCGGTGGCCTGCACCTGCTCCAGCGTGAACAGCTCGTCGCGCAGCGTCCGCCCCTTGTCGGTCAGGCGCAGGCGGGCCGTGCGGCGGTCGCGCTGGCTGGCGCCGCGGTCGATGTAGCCGGCCTCCACCAGGATCTTCAGGCTGTAGGACGCGTTGGACCCCAGATAGTAACCGCGCTCCATCAGGTCGCGGACCGACGGTTCGTCGTCGCCGATCAGCATGACCATCAGCGCCTGAACCGGCCCGATGTCGTCGATCCCCTGACGCAGCAGGCCGGCCCGCACGACGTCGAGGAACCGGCGGTGCATCCGCTCGATCAACCGGGCAAGCCCGTGATACTCGGCCAGTTCCGCCGCATCGATGGCATCCGGTTTGGTTTCGGCCGGCTTGGATTCGGCACCCGCCCGGCGCTGCGTGCTCATCCCTCTTTTCTCCGTCACTCGGCGGCCTGCGCCAGGGCCGGACCGCGGTAGCCGCCCGGATGACGGCGGCGCCAGTCCCACGCGCTGCCGATGATGCTGTCCAGATCGGGGAAGCGCGGGGTCCAACCAAGCTCGCTCCGGATGCGCTCCGACGAGGCGATCAGCACCGCCGGATCGCCGGCGCGGCGCGGCCCGACCTTCACCGGGACCGTCAGGCCGGTGACGCGCTCCGTCGCCTCGATCACCGCGCGGACGCTGTAGCCCGTGCCGTTGCCCAGGTTGAAGCGGACGCTCCGCGTCTCCAACGCCGGCAGCACCCGCAGATGCGCATCGGCCAAGTCGCAGACATGGATGTAGTCGCGCACGCAGGTGCCGTCCGGCGTCGGGTAGTCATCGCCGAAGATCTCGATGTGCGAGCGCCGGCCGCTGGCCGCGTCGAGCACCAGCGGGATCAGGTGGGTTTCCGGGTGATGGTCCTCGCCAATGATCCCGTTCGGATGCGCGCCGGCGGCATTGAAGTAGCGCAGGCAGGCGGAGCGCAGGCCGTGGCAGCGGTCCGCCCAATGCAGAGCGCGCTCAATGAAGAACTTGGATTCGCCGTAGGGGCTGCCGGGGTCGATGGTGGTTTCCTCGTCGATCGGCAGGCGCTCCGGCGTGCCGAACAGGTTGGCGGTCGAGGAGAAGACCATCTTGCGCACACCGGCCGTGGTCGCCGCGCGGATCAGGTTCAGCGAGTTGACGGTGTTGCCGTGCAGATAGAGATGCGGGTCCCGCATCGATTCACCGACCAGCGACAGGGCGGCGAAATGGAACACCGCGTCGAAGCGCCATTCGGCGAAGACACGGGTCAGCGCGTCCATGTCGGCAAGGTCGGCCTCCACGAAGGCGGCGTCGGACGGCACGGCGGCGCGGTGGCCCTGGCGCAGGTTGTCGAGCACGACGACCCGGAAGCCGCGGTCGAGCAGTTCGGCCACGCAGTGACTGCCGACATAGCCGGCACCGCCGGTCACGAGTACGGTCTGGGGCGTGTTCATCGTAAATATTCCTTGGATTTGAGAAATATTCGTCAGTCCAGGCACCCGCCGGCATCAAAGGATCGTACATCCCCCGGTGGCAAGTGCAAGAGTTCCGCGATGCACCATGCCGTCAATTCAGACGGAAGGCCAGTTGACGAAAAAGAGACATGGGCACCGCGCAAGGCTCGGCGTGTGATCGGAAAAATGTTTTGGAACAACATTTTACAGCGCTGCAAATACCTCTTTCGATCGTTGTCGGACGGGGTAAGGGCTCAAAGTTGTCACACGCCGCAGCGCAGCGTCGGACGTAAGCGGAAATGGCGCGGGACCAGTCTTCCCGCAATGGGCGGCCTTTGTCCGGACTTCGTCTCAAAAGGAGTTCATGCGACGCGGCCGCATCTCAACATTTCGTTAACCATGAAACCCTTTGCATGACCGGCTTCATGGCCCGCCCCCAAACCTGAGAACGCGGGACTCCGGAACGCGGCCGGAACGCAGGACGCAAGAAAAGGAATCGGCATGAGCGGTACGGATCGGACCCTGCTGACCCAAGCCTACCGGAAGATCGGACGCGGCCTGCTGCTGGCCGGCGCCCTCACCTTCTTCGTCAACATCCTGATGCTGGTGGTGCCGCTCTACACGATGCAGGTGTACGACCGCGTGATGAGCAGCCGAAGCCTGGAAACGTTGACCATGCTCGCGGTGATCTCCGTGGGCGGGCTGGTGCTGTACGGTGTGCTGGACTTCATCCGGGCGCGCGCCTTCCTGGTCTGCGGGGCGGTGATCGCGCACCGCTTCAACGTGCCGGCGCTTCAGGCCGCCATCGTGGACGCGCTGGGCGGCGGAACGCGCAACGCCGGCCAGACGATGCGCGACCTGAACGACCTGCGGAACTTCATGACCAGCAACGCCGTGGTGGTGCCGCTGGACCTGCTGTGGACGCCGATCTTCCTGGTCATCCTGTTCATCCTGCACCCGATCTACGGCTGGATCGCGGTGGGGTCGGCGCTGCTGCTGCTGACCATGAACGCGCTGACCGACGCGCTGACCCGCCGCCCCATCGCCGACGCGAACGAGGCGTCGGCCAAGGTCTTCGCCGACGTCGCCAGCACCGTCCGTCACGCCGAGGCCATCGAGGCCATGGGCATGCTGCCGCCGCTGGCCCGGCGCTGGCAGATGGCGCAGATCGGCTCCGCCTCGCTGATCGACCGCGGCGTGGTGCTGTCGCGCGGCATGGCCTCGGCCTCCCGCTCGCTGCGCCTGATCCTGCAGATCGCCACCATCTCCGCGGGCGCGGCGCTGGTCATCCGGAACGAGGCGTCGCCGGGCAGCATGATCGCCACCGGCATCATCATGGCCCGCCTGCTCCAGCCCTTCGAGCATCTGGTGGAGAACTGGCGGCAGTGGGTCGTCGCCCAGACCGCCCACAAGCGCATCCGCGAGCTTCTGAACGGCGAGGGCGCGCGGCGCAGCACCATGCCGCTGCCCCGCCCCGACGGGCGCCTGACCGTCGACCGCGTCAGCCATGTGCCGAAGGGCCTGCAGCGCCCGGTGCTGCGCGGCGTCTCCTTCGCGCTGGAGCCGGGGGAGGTGCTGGGGATCATCGGGCCGTCGGGGGCCGGCAAATCGACGCTCGCCCGCCTGCTCGTCGGCATCTGGGAGCCCACCGCCGGGGGCATCTACCTGGACGGCACCAGCACCTTCCTGTGGGAGCGCGAGAGCTTCGGCCAGTATGTCGGCTACGTCCCTCAGTCGGTGGCGCTGCTCGACGGCACCATCGGCGAGAACATTTCCCGCATGGCCCAGGCCGACCCGGCGGAGATCGTGCGCGCCGCCCGGCTGGCTGGAGTCCACGACATGATCGGGCGCCTGCCCTTCGGCTACGACACGCCGGTCGGCGAGAACGCCTTCGCCCTGTCCGGCGGCCAGCGGCAGCGCATCGCGCTGGCCCGCGCGCTGTTCGGCAAGCCCCGCCTGATCGTGCTGGACGAGCCGAACTCCAACCTCGACCACGAGGGCGAGCAGGCGCTGCTGACCGCGATCAACCACGCGCGCCGCGACGGTGCCACCATCGTGATGGTCGCCCACCGCCCCTCCATCGTGTCGGTCGCCGACAAGCTGCTCGTCCTCAAGGACGGCATGGTCGAGCATTTCGGTGAACGCACCGACGTGCTGAAGATGGTCCAGCCCGGCGGCGCCGTGAAGGTGGCCCGGCTGGTCCGGACGGGAGAATCCGCATGACCGACACGACGATTTCCCAGCCGGCGAACGCGCCGTCCCCCCTCACCGCCGCCTGGGCGCCGGTCATCGACGTGACGCCGCAAGAGCCGACGCTGCGCGGCACGGCGCTGGCGGGGGCGCTGGCCGTCGCCATCGGCTTCGGCGGCTTCTTCGGCTGGGCCTTCACCGCCAGCCTGGACAGCGCGGCCATCGCGCCGGGCACCATCATGGTGGAAAGCCACCGCAAGACCGTCTCCCATCTGGAGGGCGGCATCCTCAGCGAACTTCTGGTCAAGGACGGCGATCTGGTGACGGCCGGGCAGGTCCTGCTGCGGCTCGACACCACGCAGAGCGGCGCGGTGGTCGCCCAGCTTCACGGGCAGTACTGGACCTCGCTGGCCCGGCTGGCCCGGCTGCGCGCCGAGCAGACCGACGCCAAGGCTCCGGTCTACGCCGACGAGCTGGTGGCCGCCGCCAAGACCAGCTCCGTCGCCGCCGAGGCCCTGGCCGCCGAACAGCGCCTGTTCGAATCGCGGCGCGACGCCTATCAGGGGCAGATCTCCATCCAGCGCAAGCGCATCGGGCAGCTCCGCGACGAGCTGGTGGCGCTGGAGTCGCAGCGCGTCGCCGCCAACGACCGGCTGCGCTACACCCAGGAGGAGCTGCGGATCGTCGAGACGCTTCTCGCCAAGGGCTACGAGCGCAAGCCGCGCATGCTGGAGCTTCAGCGCAACGTCGCCGACACCAGGGGCCGGCTGGGCGAGATCCAGGCCGACAAGTCGAAGGCCGAGCAGGGCATCGCCGGGGCGGAGCTGGAGATCATCAACCTCGGCAACACCCGCCGGTCGGAGGTCGGGAACGAGCTTCAGACCATCCAGGCCACCGTGTCGGACCTGTCGGAGCGGCTGCGCAGCGCCGGGGACGTGCTGAAGCGCCAGGAGCTGGTCGCCCCCCAGGCGGGCCGGGTCACCAACCTGCGCTTCTACACGACGGGCGGCGTCATCCCGGCCGGCCAGGGCATCCTCGACATCGTCCCCCAGGACGACGGGCTGATCGTCGAGGCCCGCGTCGCCCCCGCCGACGTGCAGAACATCGACGTGGGCGGCAGCGCCATGGTGCGGCTGGTCGGCTACCGCCAGCGGCTGGTTCCGCCGGTGCAGGGGAAGGTCCTCACCCTCTCCGCCGACCAGCTCGAGGACGAGCGCACCGGGCAGGCCTATTTCCTCGCCCGGATCAGCCTCGACGCAGCGGCGCTGAAGGCCCTGCCGAACGTCGACCTGCATCCCGGCATGCCGACCGAGGTGATGATCCACGGGCACACCCGCAAGGCCATCGAGTATTTCCTGAGCCCCTTGACCGACGGCATGAACCGCGCCTTCCGCGAGAACTGACCTCGCCGCCGCACCGGATCATTTCGCACGCTCCCCCGTTGCCCAGCAGGCAGGAAAAGGAGCGTGCGAGCATGACCACCCAATGGGACCGGAACACCCTGAAGCGCGTCGCCGACGCCATCGGCGACGTCCATCTCTACGACAAGCACCACACCGGCGAGTTCATCGCCATGCGCCTGCGCGATTCGCTGGCCGACAGCCCCGGCTATGACCGGGCGGCGGTCGACGACAAGCTGATGCAGCTGGCGCGGGTCGCGCTGGACGCCGCAGAGGCCGGGAAAGCCTGATCCGACACAGGCGCAAGATAAAAATTTTCGTCCCCTCGGGGGCGTCGCCCACAGCCGTCCGGCGGCGTTCGGCCCGACATCGGCGCGTCGCCGGAACGGCTCGGGCCTCGGGCAATGCCCGTTCGGGTCGTCTCGTGGAGCGCCTTTCGAACGCCGTGCGCTCCCAAACGGACCGCACCGCTCCGCCCCCGCTTTCAAATTCCGGCTTTTAAAATCGCCTGTCCTTCTCGCCGGATTTTTTAAGATCCGGGGTTTTGAATGCGATGCAGCATCGGCGGCATCTCCGAAGTGCAATGATCAACGACATAATCCTAAGCCAAACGCATAGGACTTAAGGGCCGACTCAAGACATTTTGTCGAATTTCAGCAAAAACGCCCTCCTGGCGTCTTTAAAAGTATTGCGAGCGAACAATTTTGTTTCTTTTGTTAATTGTGGGTCTTCATCTTTGAAAGATGCCGTAAAAACGCCGATCTGCCGCGACGTACAAAATTAGATGTTTAGATTTTCGAAGGGCTTTGAAGCCAAGGTGACAGCAATGACGTAATGAACGTTGATGATTATTGTGTTTTGACTCTATGAACTCAAGATTTGCCTGGGTTTGACCTTAGTTTTGTCACAGCCCTGCCGAACGGTATTTGGGTAAAGGCTTGGGGGTACCTCGCCATTTCGGGGTAGGAAATCACCCACCCCACCGAATCCCATCGTTAAGGAGTATGATTCATGGCCACCCTTCCTGGCGGCAACTATGACGACATCGTCACCGGCACCAACGGCAGCGACTTCATCGACGGCGGCAACGGTGATGACATCCTGATGGGTGGCAACGGCGCCGACACGATCCTGGGCGGCGACGGGCGCGATGCCCTGTTCGGCGGCAACGGCGCCGATGTTCTGGGCGGCGGCAGCGGGGCCGATGTCCTCGACGGCGCCAACGGCAACGACACGCTGGATGGCGGGGACGGCGACGATTACCTGTCCGGCGGCAACGGCGACGATGTGCTGATCGGCGGCCGCGGCAACGACATCCTCGACGGCGGCAATGGTGACGACGTCCTGAATGGCGGCGACGGCGCCGACATTCTGAAGGGCGGCAACGGCGACGACGTCCTGACGGGCGGCGGCCACAACGATTACCTGGACGGCGGTGCGGGCAACGACATCCTGATGGGCGGCACCGGCGACGACATCCTGAAGGGTGGCGAGGGCGACGACTTCCTGTCCGGCGGCGACGGCAACGACATTCTGGACGGCGGTGCGGGCAACGACCTGCTGGTCGGCGGCGCCGGCAACGACATCTTCGTCTTCTCCGGCGGCGGCGGCCAGGACGTGGTTCTCGATTTCCGCGCGGGCGAGGACGTCCTGCAGATCGAGCGCAACATCAACGGTCTGGAGATCAACGACGCCTCCGATCTGGCGGCCCGCGTCACCGACATGGGCGGCAACGCCATGATCGATCTCGGCAACGGCGACAGCATCATGCTGAAGGGCGTTTCGGCCGACGAAGTTCACAACAACCCGAACGACTTCTTCGTCATTCACTAAAGCCGTAACCCACTCAGGTACCGGACCGGCGGCGTGCTGAATGCACGCCGCCGATGGGTCCGGCTAAGGAACGCATGACCGTGCTCGCCGTCCTGCCGGCCTCCGCCTCCATCGCGTCCGCCCAGCTCCATGCGCTCGGCGACGATTTCGTGCTCGCCTCGTGGGAGAGCGACGGACCGGAGCCCTCCGGCCGGGTCGTTCCCACCCTCGACGGCGAGGAGGTCCGGCCCCCCTACACCACCTTGTCCGTCCGGACGAGCTGGGGTGGGCAGCGGGTGCTGTCGATCCTGCGGGCGCCCCGGACCTCCGGTGCGCCCGTCCGTTTCGTCGCCCAGGGCCGCGTCGTCGCGGAGGTCCTGGCCGAACCACAGGTTCCCGACCCCGACCCCGCCTTCCTGCTCGGCAGCCTCGACGCGCCGTCGCGGCTGCGAGTGGTCCGTTTCCTCTTCGATTTCGCGCGCTCCACCCCGGCGCTGCGCAGCGACGGCGGCTTCGCCACGGTCTGCCGCCGCATGGTGCTGGAGCTGTCGCCCACCCCCTCCCCGCTCGTCGCCCGCGCCCTGGCGACCGACGAGCTTCTGCTCTGCGGCGGTTCGCTCTCGTCGGGCTTCGGCGAGGTGACGGGGGCGGTCATCATCACTCCGGGCGCCGTCGGCCCCTCCCCCTTCGACGTCTGCGTCGGCTCCGCTCTGGACCGGCGCGGGCGCGCCGCAATGTCGCTGCTGGTCGACAAGGCGCTGTGCGCGCCGGGCAACCTGCTGGTGGTGCTGGGCCGCAACGGGCTGGCCTGCCGCGCCTTCTCGGCCGTGGCACCCAACCTGCCGAGCCTGACCGAGCGGCTGTCCACCCGCCGCGACACGCCGCTGGAGCTGCGCCAGTACATTCTGAACGCGCTCGCCCGGCGCGGGCGGTCGGACGCCACGGCGGCGGCGGCGGTGCGCGAGCTCCAGGTGCTCGCCCCGCTGCCCAAGCGGCAGGTCGCCGACGCCAAGCGCTCGATCGGCGCCGCCCTCGACCTCGCGGTGCCGACCGGTGACGGCGGGCTGTTCCTGGCCGGCTGGGTGCACGATCCGCACGGCCTGTCGGGCGGCCTCACCGTGCACACGCCCTTCGGCGGCGAGCGTCGGCTGGAGGTGCTGGAGCACCGTTTCCCGCGCGAGGACGTGGCGAAGCTGTTCGGCACCGCCCCGTCCACCGACCGCAGCGGCTTCGTCGCCTATCTGCCCGGCGCGCCCGAGCCCGCCGCGGCGCTTCAGGTCCACGCGGAACTTCGCCTCGGCTCCGGCGGGTCGATCTGGCTGGTGCCGCCGCTGCGCCCGCTGTCCCCCGCCGACGCCCGCGCCGCGGTGCTCGGCAGCCTGCCGCCGCAGCACGCGACTCCGCTGGTTCTGGAAACGGTGATCGCCCCGGCCGTGGCACCGCTCCACGCCGCCCACATGGCGAGCCGCGGCGAGCCGGAAACCGTCGGCTTCGGGCGCGGTCCGGAGACGCCCGCCGTCTCGGTCATCATCCCGCTCTACAAGGCGCTGGAGTTCCTGCGCTTCCAGCTCTCCAGCTTCGCCACCGATCCCGGCATGGCCGGGGCGGAGCTTATCTTCGTACTCGACAGCCCGGAGCAGCGCGACGAGCTGGTGCACATGCTGCACGGCTTCCACGCGCTCTACGGCCTGCCGATGCGGGTGCTGGTGCAGCCGGCCAACTACGGCTACTCGGCGGCCAACAACGCGGGCGTCGCGGCCTCCGCCGGGCGGACCCTCCTGTTCCTGAACTCCGACGTGATTCCCGACCAGCCCGGCTGGCTGCCCGCCCTGCTCGCCGCGCTGGAGCGCGCGCCGGGGGCCGGGGCGGTCGGGCCGAAGCTGCTGTTCGACGACGACAGCCTGCAGCACGCCGGCCTCTACTTCGACCGCGACGTCCGCGGGCGCTGGTATAACCATCACTTCTTCAAGGGCCTGCCGCGCGACTTCCTGCCCGCCCGGCGGGAGCGCAGCGTGCCCGGCGTGACCGGCGCCTGCCTGATGATGACCCGCGAGACCTTCGACGCCGTGGGCGGCTTCTGCGAGGACTACGTCATCGGCGACTACGAGGATTCCGACCTCTGCCTGCGCATCCGCAAGGCCGGGCTGGACATCCGCTACGTCCCCTCGGTCGAGCTGTACCATCTGGAGCGCCGCTCGATCAGCCGGCACCAGGGCTACACCCGCGGCGTCGCCTCCGAATACAACGGCTGGCTCCACGCCCGCCGCTGGGCCGCGATGATGGAGGAGCTGGCCGCCCGCGACTGGAACGAGCCGCCGCCGCCGCCCGCGCTGGAGGACAGCCTGATGCGCCCCCTGTCGGCGGGCGCCCCCACGGACACCGCCCTTCCCGTTGCCGTTCCGGGCAAATCCCGCCTGTTCGGGCGCGCGACCCGGAACCGGAGCTGACCTGATGAACGAGATCCTGACCGGGCGCCGCCTCGCCGTCCTGCGTCGCAACACCGACCCGCGGCTGGAATGGCTGTGCGCGCAGATCGCCCGCAACCGCTTCCTGCCCGTGCCGCCGCCGGACCGCGTGTTCATCGGCGACGGCGACTTCCGGGCCATCGGGGCGGAGTTCTTGCGCCACTTCGTGCGCGTCGGCGGGCTGAAGCCGAAGCACCGCGTGCTGGAGATCGGCTGCGGCATCGGGCGCATGGCCGTGCCGCTGACCCAGTACCTCGATTCCAGCTACGACGGCGTGGACATCGTCGAGGACGGCATCCGCTGGTGCGCGGAGACGATCACCCCGGTCTATCCGGAGTTCCACTTCCGGACGCTCGACGTGGCGAACGCGCTCTACAACCCCGGCGGGGCGGAGGATGCGGCGCAGACCCGCCTGCCCTTCCCGGACGGCGGACACGACTTCGTGATCCTGACCTCGGTCATCACCCATCTGCGGACGGCGGAGACGGTGCGCTACGCGGCGGAGATCGCCCGCGTGCTGAAGCCGGGAGGGCGCTGCTTCCTCAGCCTGTTCCTGGTGGACGCCCGTGCGCGGGATGGCATCGCCAAGAAGACCGCCCGCCCGGCCTTCCTTGAGGCCGCCGGGCCGGAGTTCATCGCCGACGAGGCCAACCCGAACGCCGCCGTCGCCTACAGCGAGTCCTTCCTGCTGGACACCTTCGCGGCGCAGGGGCTGCGCCCGGCGCGCCCAATTCTGCGCGGCCACTGGAGCGGGCAGCGCAACGCCGAGAATTTCCAGGATCTCCTGGTTCTGGAAAAGGAGGGCGCGCGATGAGCCTGCCCCGCGTCCTCGTCGTCGCCCACAACCACCCCAGCCTGCACCCCGGCGGCACGGAGATCTTCGCGCACGAGCTGTTCGGCAGCCTGAAGGCCAAGGGGGCGGAGTCCCTGTTCCTCGCCTGCACCAACGGCGTCCACCGCGACCGCAAGCCCGGCACCAACCTCCAGACGCTGGGCCGCAGCGCCGACGAGGTGGTGCTGTGGGCCGGGCATTTCGATCACTTCTTCCAGAGCCAGATCGACCTGCACGGCATCGTGCCGGACCTGTCGAACCTGCTGCGCGCCTTTCAGCCGGACATCGTGCACATCCACCACACGCTGCTGCTGGGTGTGGAGATGCTGTTCCTGATCCGCCACGTCTGCCCGCGGGCGCGGATCGTCTACACGCTGCACGACTACTACCCGATCTGCGCCAACGACGGGCAGATGGTGACGACGAACGGCCACGCCCTGTGCCGCATGGCCTCGCCCGACGCCTGCCACCGCTGCTTCCCCGACCGGCCGGCCGACCAGTTCGTCCTGCGCGAGAAGCACATCAAGGCAATGTTCGGGCTGGTCGACCATTTCCTGGCGCCCAGCGCCTTCCTGCGCGACCGCTACATCGCCTGGGGCATCGACCCGGACAGCATCTCCGTCATGGAGAACGGGCGCCCGGCGGTCCGTCCGGCGCCGCACCGGCCGCTGCCCACGGGTGCGCCGCGCAACGCCTTCGCCTATTTCGGCAACCTGAATCCCTTCAAGGGAATCACGGTCGCGCTGGACGCCGCCGCCCGGCTGGAGAAGCAGGGGCAGGACCTGACTCTGGCCGTCCATGGCGGCGCGCCGTTCCAGACCGACGCCTTCAAGGACAAGGTCGAGCAGGGCTTCAAGGGCGCTCGCGGCACCGCCGTCCGTCACGGTCCCTACCGGCGCGAGGAGATGCCCGAACTGATGGCCGCCGCCGATTGGGTGGTGATGCCGTCGATCTGGTGGGAGAACGCCCCGCTGGTCATCCGCGAAGCCTTCCAGCACCGCCGCCCGGTCATCTGCAGCGGCATCGGCGGCATGGCGGAATCGGTGACCGACGGGGTGGACGGGCTGCATTTCCGGGCGGGGGACGCCGCGGATCTGGCGCGCGTGATGACGCGCGCGATGACCGAGCCGGGGCTCTGGGACCGGCTCGTCTCCAACATGCCGGCGGTTCCGACGACCGAGGAGTCCGCTGAAAGACACGTCATTCTCTATGACGACATAATGAACGGTCCGGGGGGAACGCATGGGCAGGGCTCGATTGCGGGGAGCATCGCGGTATGAAGGAACCGATCACCAAGGCCGACATCACGGCGGCCATTCTTCTTGACGACGACACGCTCGTCCTGTTCGGCGCCATCGACCGGGCGCTGCCCGCGCAGGGCGCCGTTCATCTCGACGGGTCGGTGGAGGGCCGCTACGCCGGACGCTCCTGGGCCGACGCGGAGGGCGAGCGTTGGTTCCTCGGCGGCATCCGCGTGCCGGGGCTGGCCCAGATGCGCCCGTCGCGCGTCGAACTGGCGGACGAGAAGGGGGAACGTCTCGTTCTGCCCCGCCTGTCCAACGTCCGCACCAACCCGTCGCACCTCGTCTCGGCGCTGAAGGGCTTCCAGCCCGGCGCGCTGGCCCTGGCGCTGGACTTCGCAATCCAGCTCGCCGCCTCCTCGAAGGAGGGGGCGGACAACGAGTCCGACCGCATCGGGCGCCTGCTCTCGGGCCTCGCCCAGGAGGTGTCGCAGCCGGACGGCTTCGCCGAGGTGTTCGGCCGCTTCCGCGACGGCAGCCTGATGCTCCAGGGCTGGGCGCGCAGCTTCCGCAACGGCGCACAGAAGATCCTGATCGAGGCCGAGGAGACCGCCGCCTACCGCGCCACCGCCGGGGCCTTCGCCCGTCCCGACCTGCCGCCGGAGGCGTCGGGCGTGATGGCGGTGCTGACCGACCAGACTCCGCTCCCCACCTCCATCCGCCGCATCCACTACCGCGCCGCCGAAGGCTGGCGTCATCTGGAGATCTTCGAGCACCGCACCATCCTACCCGACGGTGTGGCCTCCGCCCATGTGCGCGACATGCTGGGCAACATCCAGGACGCCGAGACGCGCCAGCGGATGACGCGCATCGCCGCGTCGCGCTACGACGGTGCGGAAACGGTGTCGCGGCTCGACATCCCGGTGCGGACCGGGCTGGACATGGCGCTGCGCGTGCCGGGGGCCGGGCTGTTCGTCGCCGGCTGGCTGCTCGACCCGACGCGGCAGGTCCGCGCCGTCACGCTGAAGGGACCGGGCGTCGCCGTCCGGCTGGACGAGGGCTGGTCGCGGCTCGCCCGCCGCGACGTGACGGAGGCCTTCCAGCATGACGGCCTGTTCGCCGGGCGCATGATCCCCGGCCAGGACCAGCACGGCTTCACCGCTTTCGCCGCCGAACCGTCGGGCCTGCCCCCGGGCGCCGAGTTCCATCTGGAACTGGAACTGGCCGACGACCGCTTCGCCTTCCTGCCGCTGAGCTGCCTGCCCCCCGCGCCGGAAGCGCTGCGTCGGATGCTGTCGCTGGTCAATCTGGACAGCCCGTCCATCGACACGCTGATCGCCCGCCATGTCGGGCCGATGCTGCGCACCGCCCGCGCCCGCTCCGGTGTCGCGCCGTCGGCGGGCGTGCACCCGATGGGCCGCCCGGTGAAGGCGCCGCGCGTCTCGGTGATCCTGCCGGTGACCGACGCGCGGGAGGACGTGGACCTCAACATCGCCCGCCTCGCCATCGACCCGGACTTCGCCGAGACCGAGCTGCTGGTGGTCGCCGCCGCCGGCACGCACGAGCGGCTGGGCGGGGCGGTCCGTCAGGCCGCCGCCTTCTACCGCATGGCCGTCACCTTCGTGGCCGCTCCGGACGCCACCGACGCGTTCGAGGCGATGGCCGCCGCCCTGCCCCACGCCCGCGGCGAGAGGGTGCTGACGCTCTCCCCCTCGGTCCTGCCGACCGAGAAGGGCTGGCTGTCGGCGCTGGAGCGGGTGTCGCGCAAGTCCGGCGGGCCGGTGATGGTCAGCCCGACCCTGCTCTACGAGGACCATTCGATCCGCTTCGCCGGCATCATGGCGGTGGAGGGTACTGACGGCACCAAGACCTTCGAGCGCCGCTTCGCCGGCTATCCGCGTGACTGGCTGAAGGAGCAGGACGCGGCGACGGTGGACGCCGCCGCCCCGGAATGCGCGCTGCTGCCCAAGGACGCGCTGATCCGGGCGCTGGCCACCATGGGGTCCTACATGGGGGCCGACCACAAGGGGCTGGATCTCTGCCTGCGCCTGCGCGCGCTGGGCGGGGCCTGCGTCTGGCTGCCCCGCGTCACGCTGGTGGCGCTGGACGAGCAGCCGCGCGACGCGCACGCCGACCGCTGGCGCCGCGCCGGCTCCATGGTGGACCGCTGGAGCTTCGAGGACATCTGGTCCGCCCGCGCCGCCGCCTGAGTCCCCTGAAGCCTCCCCCAGCAGCCCCATTCGAGATCGGCCCGACCATGAGCAACAAGCGCGTCCTGATCATCAGCCACGGCCATCCCGCCTTCTCGCTGGGCGGCGCGGAGGTGGCCTCCTACAACCTGCACCAGGGGCTTCACGACCTGCCCGGTTGGGAAAGCCATTACCTGGCCCGCACCTCCCCGCCGGTCACGCCGCACGGCAGCTCCGCCCTGATGGCGCTGCGCCAGAAAGAGCGGGAGGTCCTCTACCACGCAAACGACTACGACCATTTCCGGCTGTCGAACCGCAACCTGCCGGGGCTGGAGAAGGATTTCGTGCGCTACGTCCGCGACCTCCAGCCGGACGTGGTGAACTTTCACCATTTCCTGGGGCTGGGTATCGAGACGATCCAGGCGATCCGGCAGGCGCTGCCCCGCGTGCCAATCGTGGTGACCTTCCACGAGTATCTGTCCATCTGCCACCACCACGGCCAGATGGTGAAGACCAGCCGCAACACACTGTGCTACCGCGCCAGCCCGGCGGACTGCGCCGGCTGCTTCCCGCACATCGGCGAGGCCCAGTTCTTCAAGCGCGAGCTGTTCCTGAAGACCTTCCTGGAGCAGGCGGACTTCTACGTCAGCCCGTCGAACTTCCTGATCGACCGCTACGTCGACTGGGGCCTGCCCCGCGAGAAGTTCCGGATGATCGAGAACGGCCTGACCGTCGAAGGCATCGCCCCGCCCCGCCCGCTCGCCCGCGGCGGCAAGCGCAACCGCTTCGCCTTCTTCGGCCAGCTGACCGAGTTCAAGGGCGCCCATGTGCTGGTCGAGGCGATCGGCCGGGTCTCCGAAAAGGCGTGGGGCGAGGACGGCGCGCTGATGATCTTCGGCGGCAACCTGGAGCGCCAGCCCGAGGCCTACCAGAAGAAGTTCAACGAGGCGGTGGAGCGCGCCGGCGACCGCGTGCGCTTCTACGGCAGCTACCGCTCCGCCGAGCTGCCCGGCCTGATGAAGGACGTGGACTGGGTGGTGATGCCGTCCATCTGGTGGGAGAATTCGCCGGTGGTGATCCAGGAGGCGTTCCTGCACGGCCGCCCGATCATCTCCAGCAACATAGGCGGCATGGGCGAGAAGGTGACCCACGGCGTGGACGGCCTGCATTTCCGCAACGCCAGCGTCGAGGATCTGGTGGACCGCCTGACCGAGGCGCTGACCACGCCGGACCTGTGGGACCGGCTGCGCATGCGCATCCGCCGTCCCATCGACCGCGCGGAATGCGCACGCCGTCACGCCGACGTGTTCGACGCGCTGATCGCGAATGTGGGTGGTGGTGCCGTGTCGATGCCCGAGCGGGCGGTGGCGCAGAAGCCGTGATGGGGATGTTCGGGAGACGGGGCCCCACGTCCGGCACACGGGCCCCCACCCTAACCCTCCCCCGCTGCGCAGGGGAGGGAACTCCGCCGCATGCCCTTCAATCCCCTCCCCCGCCCAGCGGGGGAGGGTTAGGGTGGGGGCAATACGCCGGCATCCTCCTCACCACCCTCCTCCTCGCCACCCCCTCGCACGCCGCGGACCTCCGCGTCAGCGTCCCCCAGGGCGCTACGCTGGAGACCGTCTACGACCATCGCACCCAGGCCTGTGAGGATTGGGACGTGCCGGACGCCCCGGCGCGCGCCTGGAAGGCGGCGGACGGCAGCGTCCGGCTGCTCGCCGCGCACACCCGCGCGCGGACCTTGAGTGGCCCGTCGCTGAACGAGCTGCACCACGCCTGCAGCATCGTCTTCCAATCGGCCAAGCGCGACGACCCGGCGCGCTTCGACGACATGGGCTGGCTGACCTCGCCCTACACGCTCGACGGCACGACCGTCTACGGGCTGGTTCACAACGAGTACCACGGCCACAAGCGCCGCGACCTCTGCCCGACGGGCGACTACATGGCCTGCTGGTGGAACACGCTGACCCTCACCGTCTCGCACGACGGCGGGCAGAGCTTCGGGCCGGCGCGCTACGTCGCCGGGGTGCCCTACCGCTTCCGCGGCGATCTGGGGAAGCGGGCCGGGTTGTTCGCGCCGAGCAACATCGTCGAGCGCGACGGCTGGTACTACGCCATGGCCTTCGCCGAGGGCATCGGCGCGCAGAAGCGCGGCGTCTGCCTGATGCGCACCCGCGACCTCGCCGATCCGGCGTCCTGGCGGGCGTGGGACGGGCGGGACTTCACCGTCCGCTTCCGCGATCCCTACACCCAGGGCGAGGCCGATCCCGAGGCGTCGGTCTGCGCGCCGCTGCCGCCCGACCGGCTGCCCTTCACGGTCACCAGCCTCGTCCGCCACACGCCGAGCGGCCTCTACGTCGCGGTGATGGCCGGGCGGCGGGCGGAACGCAAAGGGGCGGAGCCGGTGTCCGGCGTGTGGGTATCGACCTCCGCCGACCTGATCGGCTGGTCCGCCCCCCGCCTCGCCTGGGCGGCACCGCTGCTCACCGACAAGAATTGCGCCGTGGACGAGACCTTCTACTACCCGGCCATTCTCGATCCGGACGCCAGAAGCCGGAATTTCGAGGACACGGATGGAAACGCCCAGCTCTATCTGACCCGGCTTGCCCAGAAAAATTGCAAGCCGACCAGGGATCGCGATCTGGTCCGAATAATGATCCGGGTTGAGCCGTCCCAAGGCGGCTAAAATTAATCAAGATAAAACCCGAACCCCGCAACCTTCCACCACCCCGACCCCAGGAGAATTAAATTGGCTAACATCCTAGTCATGATTCCCTCCGGCGAAGTCTATGACCATGACTGCGTGCGGTGGTACAGCTACCAGAACATTCAGCGTAGCATCAATCATTACCACAACATCGGCGACGCCTTCGTCTATGATTCCTCGCTGAAGCTGCTGACCTTTGACCGTCTCGACGTCGTGGAGATCCGCGAGTTCAAGCAGGAGGTGGTGGACCGGGCCAACGCCGAATACGATTACGTGTTCCTGCGCGGGTCGAACTACATCCACGACCACATGACCTGGCCGGAAGGCACCGAGCAGGTGCTGTCCAAGCTGCGCATCCCGGTCATCGCCTTCGGCGTCGGCGCCCAGGCCCCGGCCACCGGCAAGCTGACGCTGTCGGACGAGAGCAAGCGCATCTGGCAGATGTTCGCCGACAAGTCGACGACGCTCGGCGTGCGCGGCACCTACACCGCCGAAGTGCTGTGGGACCTCGGCATCAAGAACGTGCGCATCGTCGGCTGCCCGACCGCCTTCCGCAACCGCGATCCGGAGCTGCGCATCGACCTGCCGTCGCTGGACAGCGTGCGCAACGTCGGCATCACCATGCGTCGCGAGGTGTCCAGCCACTATTCGCCGGACGTGAAGACCTACCTCACCCGCCACCGCGACTTCGTCAAGGACATGAGCCGCCGCTTCGACACCGTCCTGATGATGCAGGGCGAGGTCGAGGAGAAGAAGCTGCTCTGGGGCACCGACGAGCAGAAGGCCGAGGCCTGGGACGAGCTGCACAACAACAACTGGCTGAAGAACTGGTACTTCGACGAGGAGTTGGACGAGCTGTACCGCTCGCGCCTGTGGTACTCGGACGTCGTTGCCGACTACGAGAACATCGTGCGCTCGAAGGACCTCGTGCTGGGCTACCGCCTGCACGGCAACCTGATGGCGCTGTCGAACGGCACGCCGTCGGTCTATTTCAGCTATGACAGCCGTACGGCGGAGTTCGCGGAGACCTTCGCGATCCCCTGCTACGACGTCTATTCCGACAAGCCCTTCGTCCTTGAGGAATACTGGGACCAGAGCCTGTTCGAGAAGTTCAACCGCACCTTCTACCAGCGCTACCGCGACATGCGGGAGTTCCTGGACGAGAACTACATCCCGCACCGCATGCCCAGCCCGACCGCGCGCAAGTCCCCGCAGCGCAAGGCGGCCTGACGGCGGTTGCCGCAAAGAGGGGCGCCGGTCCCGGAGGGCGTTCTCCGGGGCCGGCGCCCCGTTCCCGTTCTTTCTTCCGCTTACTCGCGAGTGCCCGCCATGCCCGATGTCGCCACGCCCGACTCCATGTCCTCCACTCCCGTCGCGGCGGAGCCTGCGGCGTCCGTCATCGAAGGCCGGGTGGACGCCGTCCAGGCCGGACGGATCTACGGCTGGGCCTGGGACCGCTCCTACCCTACCGACCGGTTGCAAGTCGAGTTCCGCGCCGAGATGCCGGACGGCCGCAGCGTCGTCCTGGGGCGCACGCTGGCCGACCGCCCGCGCGAGGATCTGGTCGGCGGCAATTTCGGCGACGGGCACCACGCCTTCGAGGCCGACCTCGCAATTCCGGACGGGCTCGACCCCACGCGCGTCGTCGCCGTGGTCGTCGCCCCAAGCACCGGCACCATCGCCACCTTCGCCCAGCCGAGCGCCGAGGAGAAGCTGCTAGAGCGCACACTCGCCCCGCATCTCGTGCGCATCGGCGCCGGGCTGGACGCCGCCCGCCGCGACCACCAGCAGATCGCCGCCGGCCAGCAGGGCATCGCCCGGCTGCTGCGCGAGACGCAGGAGCGCATCGCCACCGGCCAGGCCGGAGCCGGTGGTGCCGCCGCGGCGCAGCAGGCCGCCCTGTCGGACGCGCTCAACAGCCTTCAGGAGCGGGTCGCCGGGCTGGAGGTCTTCCTCGTCCGCATGGACACGACGCTGCGCGGCTTCGACGACGCGCTGAAGGTGAAGTCGGCCAAGTCGCACGCCCCCACGATCATAGCCGCCCTGGCCTCGGCCGTCGGGGCCTTCGCCGCGACGGTGATCGGGCTGGCGATCTTCGGGTAACGGCGGCCCGCCGCCCTCCCGGCTCCTACACCCAGACTCCGTTTCCTCGTCTTTCCAGGCGCTTCAGCCGCCGCCGAAACCGGCGGCGGCTTTGCCGTGCGCTGGTGGTGGACGCGCCGCCGTTCCGGGTGCCACCCTGTATGACCGCGTCCCGGCGGGATTGCGGGCCGCGGCGGCGTCCAGAATGCCCCTGAAGCGATCCGCATTCCAGACCGACAAGGCCGGCGGCCTTTACCGGGAGACATGCGACATGCCCGCAGATGGTCCTTCCATCCCTCCGACCTCCCCGCTTGGCGGCGACCTCATCACGCCCAAGGATCTCCACGCGATCACCGAAGCTCAGGAGATGGCGCGGCGGAAGGAGGCCCAGGAGCTTGAGAAGAAAAGGCAGGAGGAGCAGAGCGCGATCCACGACGCCTTCATGCACCAGCACGTCCGCCCGGACGCCAAGGAGCGCTTCACCCGTGCCGTCCGCGCGGCGGCGGAACGCGGGGAGACCGAAATCGAGATCGTGCGCTTTCCCAGCGGCTATTGCAGCGACGGCGGCCGGGCGATCAACAATATGTCGAGCCCGACCTAGCCGGACAGCCTCACCGGCTTCGTGCGGGAGGTCTACGACAGTTGCGGGCGATGTCGGCGTCTTCCTGCACTGGTGATCGCCGGCATCCGAACGCACCGACGCCCGGCCAAGGAATGGCCGGGCGCGGTCGTCGCCGAAAATGTGGAGAGATACCCCATCCTTACGCGGTCGGGCTGGCCTTGTTAGCCGAGGAGATGGTGTTGTTGGCGACGTTCTGGCTGATGCTGTCGGCGATGGACACGGCGGAGCGGCCGTTGTTGTTGTTGAAGATGTTGTCGTGCACGTCGAGCGTGATCGACCCGGCGCCCTTCAGGTGCTCCATGATGCCGCCGTTGTTGTTGAAGATCTCGTTGCCGTAGATCTTGTAGGTGACGCTGGTGCCCTGGTTCTGGCCGACCGAGATGCCGACGTTGGCGTTGCCGTAGATCGTGTTGTCGTAGATCTCGGTGCTCGACTTGGCGAGGATGCCGGCGCCGCGCGGGTTGTCGTAGATGGTGTTGCCGTGGATCTTCAGCGTGCTGTTGGCCTGGCTGTGGTCGTGGTACAGCCCGTGCGACCGGCCGTCGCCGCCGCCGGCGCCGTTGTTGAAGATCGTGTTGTCGGCGATCTCTCCGCTCAGGATGCGGCCGTTCCAGCCCGAATACACACCGTCGGTCCGCCAGCCGTTGTCGCTGATGGTGTTGTTGGTGAAGTACTGGTCGGTGTTGTCGGCGGAGTAATGCACGATGCCGTAGGCGCCGTTGCCGTCGATGGTGGAATGGTCGATCCGCAACCCGTGGGACGTGCCGCTGATGACGACGCCCGAGCCCTGGTTGTCGACGATCTGCGAGTTGGTGACCTTCACGTTGTCGGCGCCGCCGTTGAGCAGCAGGCCGGCATCGCCCGAGCCCTTCATGGTCAGGCTGTCGAAGGTGATGTTGTCCTTGTTGTTCAGGCTGACGGCGTAGCTGGAGCCGCTGGCCGCCTCGATCACCGGGTTGGCGCCGGTGCCGTAGGCGCCGTAGATGATCGGCTTGTCGGAGGTGCCGGAGGTCGAGGCCAGCAGGCTGTCGTGCCAGGTCTCGCCACGCTCGAACAGGACCAGCGAGCCGGCGGCGAAGTTGGTGGCGTTCACCTTGTCCAGCGACTTCCAGGCCTGGTTCGCGTCATGGCCGGAGTTGCTGTCGCTGCCGTTGGTCGCATCGACGTAGTAGATCTGCGAGGCCGGGGTGGACGGGTAGTCCGACGTGCCCGAGGATGGCGCCGTGGGGGCGGCCGGGGCCGCGGCGGCGGTCGTCGCGAAGAACTCCTTGGGAGCGGCGACGGCCAGCGTGCCGTTCCACCACATGTTGGCCTGACCCGGAACGACGTCCTTGCCGTCGAGCGCGCCCTTGTCATAGGTGACGGACGGATCGGTCGGGGCGACCTTGTGGCCGTTGATGGAGATGGCGTTGACCGTCAGGTTGCGGTCCTGCCCATCGACGGCGCCGTCGTTGTCGTACTGGATCTGAATCTTGTGCGCCTGATCGGCGGTCACGTTGGCGTCGAAGGAAAAATCCTTGGCATCGCCGCCCGCGGTGCCTTCGCCGACCACGGCGCCGTCCACCAGCAGCTTGAAATGGGGCGACACGCCGCCCGCGGCTGTGCCGGAGGCGTTCACGACGATCTTGGCAGTGGCGGCGGCAGCGGCCGTGGCGTCGGCCAGCGCCAGAGGCTGTGCGGTGGTCTGGAGTGCCTGGAGATGGAGAATTGAGTCCGGCGTTGCGGTGCTGTCGGCGGTCACCGGGGTGATGCTGTCGACAACAGCCTGGAACGGATCGGCAGCAGAATCACCGACAAAACCGGTCGTGTCGGCGTGGTTCTGATGATCAAGCTCAATGGCCATATGTTCCATGGTCTTTCACTCTTTCCTTTTTTACAGCGCCACGTTTGTGGCGGTGGGCGGGAATGTGCGCGGATCGCGCCGTCCCGCTTGCTGTGCGCTCAATCGTTTTCGACAGGACCGGAGCCTAACCAGCCCCGTGTGGCCTTAAATGGTTCGATTTTAGGATAATTAGTTTTTGAAATGCGCCAAATCCATCACAGGAACTTCCCTAACGAAGGAGGTAGTTCCTCGAATTTAAGCGCTAACACGAACGAGGTAACGCTTTCGGCAAATTCTTGAAATTGCAGCGAACTACAAGAATTTAGCCGCCGATTTCCGATGGATTCCTGCGCTGCACCCAGTGATTGGCCCCGTCGTCTTGTGACATTCCTGTTGAAGAAAGCTGGGATGCCACATACCATACGCCACACGGACAGTTCGATGAACGAACAATCCGTCTCGCCAGACAATCCAAAAATGATGAGCCGTGCCGACGGAAGCCCGGCCACCCATAAAGGGAAGGAATGAGGCATGAAGGACGTACAGCGCCCGCGTTGCGCGCGGAAGACCCCTTTTGACTCCTTCGCTTTTAAAAAGCCCTATGGAAGATCGCTCGCAAGCGGCACGGCCTTGGCCGGCGCGCTCGGCCTTCTGCTGATTCCGAACGCGGCCCAGGCCGCTTGGGAACCGACCAAATCGGTCGAATTCGTCGTCCCGGCGGGAACCGGCGGCGGCGCCGACCAGATGGCGCGGATGATCCAGGGCATCATTCAGAAGAACAACCTGATGGGCCAGCCCATCGTCGTCATCAACAAGTCGGGCGGCGCCGGTGCGGAAGGCTTCCTCGATGTCAAATCGTCGAACCGCAACCCGCACAAGATCATCATCACCCTGTCCAACCTGTTCACCACGCCCCTGGCGACCGGCGTTCCCTTCTCCTGGAAGGACATGACCCCGGTGGCGATGCTGGCGCTGGACAACTTCGTCCTGTGGGTGAACAGCGAGGCTCCGCAGAAATCGCCCAAGGAGTTCGTCGAGGCCGCCAAAGAGGGCGGCGCCAACCGCTTCAAGATGGGCGGCACCGGGTCCAAGCAGGAGGACCAGATCATCACCGCCGCCATCGAGCAGTCGGCGGGCGTAACCTTCACCTACGTCCCCTACAAGGGCGGCGGCGACGTGGCGGCCCAGCTCGTCGGCAACCACATCAACGCCAGCGTCAACAACCCGATCGAGGCGGTGTCGCAATGGCGGGCCGGCGCGCTGCGGCCCTTGTGCGTTTTCGACAAGGAGCGCATCCCGCTGAAAGAGCCGGTGGCCGACGGCAAGTCGTGGAACAGCATCCCGACCTGCAAGGAATCCGGGCTGGACGTCGAATACACCATGCTGCGCGGCATCTTCATGGGACCGGGCGTCACGCCGGACCAGATCGCCTATTACGTGGATCTCTTCAAGAAGGTCCGCGAGACGGAGGAGTGGAAGGACTTCATGGCGAAGGGGGCCTTCAACGTCAGCTTCAAGACCGGCGACGACTTCAAGACCTGGTTGACCGCGGCGGAAACCCAGCACAAGACCCTGATGGACAAGGCGGGCTTCACCAAACAATAGCCCTCCCGTCCGACGCGCGGCCCCCGGGGCATCGCGCCCCGGGCGCCCTCCCCCACCGTTCAGGTTTCTTGTGGGAGTGAGCCATGGAGCATGGAACGCAGAACAGTGATCCGGTCGTCTCGAACCGGACCATGGAAATCGTCGTCGCCGGTCTGTTCGCCCTGGTCGCCCTCGTGGTGATGGCCGACAGCGTCCGCGTCGGCAACGGCTGGGGGTCCGACGGACCGAAGGCCGGCTATTTCCCCTTCTATGTCGGCCTCATCATGCTGGTCAGCAGTCTGGCCACGCTGGCCGTCAACATCTGGCGCCACAGCGGCGAACGCACCGCCTTCGTCGAGAAACACCAGCTCGCCCTGGTTCTCAAGGTGCTGGTCCCCAGCGCCGTCTTCGTGATCCTGACCGCCTTCCTGGGCATCTATCTGTCGGCGGTGCTGTTCATCGCCTTCTTCATGCATTGGGTGGGCAAGTATCCGCTCAAGACGATCCTGCCCGTCGCCATCCTCGTGCCCGCGGGCCTCTTCGTGATGTTCGAGATCTGGTTCCTGGTTCCGCTTCCCAAGGGGCCGGTGGAGACGATGTTCGGGTTCTAACGGGGTTCGGGTTCTGACGGGTCCAGTTTTTACCAATCCAGTTTTTTAAAAGCCGGGGCGGCCGCGGGAACGGCCGCGCACACCGAAGCAGCGGCGGGCATCCGCGACGAACCAGCCCATGCGGCAGGGACGAACCCTGTCCTGCGCGCTCAAGACGCGACGTTTCCAGATGGAACGGGCGCGGATGCCGGAAAGGGAGGGAAACTTGGAAGCGCTCGGGTCACTCATACAGGGGTTCGGCGTGCTCGCCGATCCCATGAACATCGCCTACATGTTCATCGGCATCACGCTGGGCGTCCTGATCGGCGTGCTGCCGGGGCTGGGCGGGGCGAACGGGGTGGCGATCCTGCTGCCCCTGACCTTCAGCATGTCGCCGACCTCGGCCATCATCATGCTCTCCTGCATCTACTGGGGGGCGTTGTTCGGCGGGGCCATCACCTCGGTCCTCTTCAACATACCGGGCGAGCCGTGGTCGGTGGCGACCACCTTCGACGGTCACCCCATGGCGCAGAAGGGCCATGCGGGCGAGGCGCTGACAGCGGCCTTCACCTCGTCCTTCTTCGGGGCGTTCGTCGCGGTCCTGCTCATCACCTTCCTGGCCCCGGTGATCGCCGGCTTCGCCCTGCGCTTCGGCCCGGCGGAGTTCTTCGCGGTCCAGCTCCTGACATTCTGCAGTTTCGTCGGCATGGGCAGCGAATCCCCCTTCAAGGTGCTGTGCGCCATGATGCTGGGCTTCGCCTTGGCCGCGGTCGGCCTGGACAGCGTGACCGGCGAGTTGCGCATGACCTTCGGCTCGGTGGAACTGCTGCGCGGCTTCGACTTCCTGATCGCGGTCATCGGCCTGTTCGGCATCGGCGAGATCCTCCTGACCATGGAGGAAGGTCTGGCCTTCAAGGGCAAGAGCGCCAAAATCAACGCCAAGGTCGTGTGGGAGACCTGGAAGAGCCTGCCCCGCTACTGGATGACCGCCATCCGCGGCTCCATCGTCGGCTGCTGGATGGGCATCACACCCGGCGGCGCCACGCCGGCCTCCTTCATGAGCTACGGCCTCGCCAAGCGCTTCTCCAAGAACCGCCAGAATTTCGGCAACGGCGAGATGGAGGGGGTGGTCGCTCCGGAAACCGCGGCCCACGCCGCCGGCACCAGCGCGCTTCTGCCCATGCTGACTCTGGGCATCCCCGGCTCGCCCACCGCGGCGGTGCTGCTGGGCGGCCTGCTGATCTGGGGGCTCCAGCCCGGCCCGCTGCTCTTCGTGGAGCAGAAGGAGTTCGTCTGGGGCCTGATCGCCAGCATGTATCTGGGCAACATCGCCGGCCTGATCGTGGTGCTGACCACGGTTCCGGTCTTCGCCTCGATCCTGCGCATTCCCTTCAGCATCATCGCGCCGGTGATCGTGGTGATCTGCGCGGTCGGTGCCTACACGGTGCACAACGCCTTCCTCGACATCGTCATGATGCTGGTGTTCGGCGTCGTCGGCTACGTCTTCAAGAAGCTGTCCTACCCGCTGGCCCCGCTGGTGCTGGCCCTGGTGCTGGGCGACATGGCCGAAAGCTCCTTCCGGCAGGCCATGCTGGTGTCGCAGGGCGATCTGGCGATCTTCTGGTCCAACCCGCTGGTCGGCAGCATCGTCACGCTGGCGCTGGTCATGCTGTTCTGGCCGGTGTTCTCCGCCCTGCTGCGCAAGCGCCAGTCCCGGCAGGACGGCGGGACCCAGGTCATCCCCGTGAAATAGGTCATCCCCGTGAAATAGGTCATCCCCGTGACATAGCTCCACCCAATCCTCCGCCGGCGTCCGGGACGGGAAGCCCGGCGGGGGACCTTCTTCTCACATCGGGGGGTTCGGGACGATGGACACGTCCGATTTCATGATCGCTCTGCTCCAGATCATCTGGATCGACATCCTGCTGAGCGGCGACAACGCGCTCGTCATCGCGCTGGCCTGCCGCTCGCTGCCGCCGAAGCAACAGAAGATCGGCGTCTTCCTCGGCACCGCCGCCGCCATCGTGCTGCGCGTGCTGTTCGCCGTCATCATCGCCTATCTGCTGGCCATTCCGTATCTGAAGATCATCGGCGGGGCGCTGCTGTTCTGGATCGCCATCAAGCTGATGCTGCCGACCGAGGAGGAGGAGCAGGCGGAGCATGCCGGCACCTCCGCCGGGCTGTGGGGGGTGGTCCGCACCATCGTGATCGCCGACGCGGTGATGAGCCTGGACAACGTCATCGCCATCGCCGCCGCCTCGCACGGCAACACGGTGCTTCTGATCCTGGGGCTCGCCATCAGCATTCCGCTGATCGTGTTCGGCAGCACCCTGATCCTGAAGGCCATCGAACGGCTGCCGGCCCTGGTCTATGCCGGCGCCGGGCTGCTCGGCTACATCGCGGCGGAGGTCATCCTCACCGACCCGAGCATCCATTCCCACGTGACGGAAAGCCTGCCGGTGCTGACCGGGACGGCGCCCTTCGTCGCGGCGCTGGGGGTGATGACGGCCGGTTTCCTGATGGCCCGCAACATCAATCGCCGCCGCGCCGTGGTGGAAACCGATCCGGCCTGAGAACTTCTCAGCAGGAGGACGGGCGACGGGGCTCGCGGCAGCGACCGCCCCGGACCGCCCGGAAACGGCTCGGCAGGGCCATGGCGCGCACATCGGTGGTGATCTCGGAGATGAGCCCCGGATCGTTCCGCAAAATCTCCGTCACCACGGCGGCCAAGCCGGCCAGGGCGAACACGACGGCAAGGCTCTCCAACATGGGGAACTCCGGACTCTGACCACACTCATGCTGCGTTGCAGCAGAGATGACGCAAAGTCCGTTGGGGAGCAAGGGATAAGAAAACGAGCATTTCGTATACCAGACACGCAGCAGGAGCCGGACACAGGCTCCGCACCGCCAGTTCAGGGAGGAACGTCGAGATGCAAGCGAAGGATGTCATGACATCGCCGGTCATCACGGTGGCGCTGGACACCCCCGTGCCGGACATCGCCGAACTGCTTTTGACCCATCGGATCAGCGGCTTGCCGGTCGTCGACCAGGACGGCCGCGCCGTCGGCATCATAAGCGAGGGGGACCTTCTGCGCCGGGTGGAGACGGGAACCGACCGTCCGCGCGCCCGCTGGCTGGAGATGCTGGTGGGCCGCAACGTGCAGGCCGCCGACTTCCTGAAGACCCATGGGCGCTGCGCGCGCGACGTCATGTCGCGCCCGGTCCAGGCCGTCTCGCCCGACACCGAGATCGCGGAGATCGCTGACCTGATGGAGGACAAGCGGATCAAGCGCGCCCCCGTCCTGGTGGACGGGCGCCCGGTCGGCATCATCAGCCGGGCCAACCTGCTGCACGGGCTGCTCCGCAACCGGCGGGGTGCCGCCGGTGTCGGCGCGTCCGGCGACGAGGCGATCCGCGCCGCCCTGCTGGAGGAACTGGGCAGCCAGTCCTGGGTGGACCTCAATCAGGTCAACATCGTCGTCAACGACGGGGTCGTGCAGCTCTGGGGTGTGGTGGATAGCGAGGAGCAGCGCCGCGCCCTCCACACCGCGGCGAGCGGCGTGAGCGGCGTGAAGCGCGTGGAGGAGCATTTGAACCGGAACCGCTTCGTCGGGTGATCCCCGCCCACCCGCCCCATCGAAGGAGCAGCCCGATGCCGCCACCCGAACTGTCCGTCCAGCCCCTGGATTCCGGCGCCACCTTTCGCAACCAGGTTTATCGACGATTGAAGCAAGCCATCATCCAGATGGACATCTACGACCACCCCGGCGACGTCCGGCTGGACGAACGCCAGCTAAGCGGCCTGCTGGGCGTCAGCCGGACCCCGATCCGCGAGGCCCTGACCCTGCTGGAGCAGGAGGGGCTGGTGCGGCTGGAGCCGCGGCGGGGGATCTACATCGTCCGCAAGACCAAGACCGAGATCATCGAGATGATCATCGCCTGGGCGGCGCTGGAGAGCATGGCGACCCGCCTCGCCGCCGAACGCGCCACCGAGGAGGACATCGGCACGCTGTGGGACATCTTCCGCAGCTTCGAGGAGCAGGCGCCCTCCGACAACATCCAGGAATATTCCGACGCCAACATCGAGTTCCACAAGGCGATCATCCGCCTCAGCCGGGCGCGCATCCTGGAAACGCTGACCGACAACCTGTTCATCCACATGCGGGCCATCCGCAAGCTGTCGATCCGGCAGGACAACCGGGCCGAACAGTCGATGCACGAGCACCGCGACATCATCCGGGCGCTGGAGCGGCGCGACGGCGAACTGGCCGAGCGTCTGGCGCGCGAGCACACGCTGGGTCTGGCCGCCCATGTCGAGCGGCACGGCGATTTCCTCGACTGGCTGCGGCTGGCCGAGGTCCGGGGCGCCGATGTCAAGGCCGCGTTCAAGGATGGTTTGCCGTTGATGTAGAGCGGCTGAAAGACCGTGCTTTAATCCTCTCCCCTTTGGGGAGAGGGTGGCCCGGAGGGCCGGTGAGGGGGTTGCGCTTGTGCCGAACGCCCCGACACGCGCACCCCCTCACCCTGCCCCTCTCCCCAGAGGGGAGAGGGGAAACACGCTCCGCTCACTTCATCGACGGGAAGGAAAACTGCGCACCTTCGCGCACGCCGCCCGCCGGCCAGCGCTGGGTGATCGTCTTGCGCCGGGTGTAGAAGCGCACGCCGTCCGGCCCGTAGGCCGCCAGATCGCCGAACAGCGACCGCTTCCAGCCGCCGAAGCTGTGGTAGGACACCGGCACCGGCAACGGCACATTCACCCCGACCATGCCGACCTTGATCGCGTCGGTGAAGTAGCGCGCGGCCTCGCCGTCGCGGGTGAACAGGCAGGTGCCGTTGCCGTACTCGTGGGCGTCGATCAGATCCATGCCCTCCTGCATCGTCGCCACGCGCACGACGCAGAGGACCGGGCCGAAGATCTCCTCCCGGTAGATTCTCATGTCCGGCGTCACCCGGTCGAACAGGCAGCCGCCGAGGAAGAAGCCGCCCTCGTTCCCCGGCACCACCAGCCCGCGGCCGTCGACCACCAACTCCGCCCCTTCGGCGACGCCCTGGTCGACAAAGCCCTTCACCTTCTCAAAATGGGCGCGGGTGACCAGAGGACCCATGTCGCAGCCGGCGCCGGTCCCCGCCCCGACTTTGAGGGCGCGCACCTGCTCCGCCAGCATCACCACCACGCGGTCGGCGGTTTCATCGCCCACCGCGACGACCACGGAGATCGCCATGCAACGCTCCCCGCAGGAGCCGTAGGCCGCCCCCATGATCGCGCTGACCGCGTTGTCGAGGTCGGCGTCGGGCATGACGATGGCGTGGTTCTTGGCCCCGCCCAATGCCTGCACCCGTTTCCCATGGGCGGTGCCGGTGGCGTAGACATACTCGGCGACCGGGGTGGAGCCGACAAAGCTGACCGCCTGGACGCGCGGGTCGGTCAGCAGCGTGTCGACCGCCTCCTTGTCGCCGTGGACGACGTTCAGCACTCCCGGCGGCAGGCCCGCCTCCTGGGCAAGTTGCGCGACGAGCAGGGAGGCGCTGGGGTCGCGCTCCGACGGCTTCAGGATGAAGCTGTTGCCGCAGGCCACGGCGACCGGAAACATCCACAGCGGGACCATCGCCGGGAAGTTGAAGGGCGTGATGCCCGCCACGACGCCCAGCGGCTGGAACTCCGACCAGCTGTCGATGCCCGGTCCGACATTCTTGGAATGCTTACCCTTCAGCAGATCGGCGATGCCGCAGGCATATTCGACGTTCTCGATGCCGCGGGTCAGCTCGCCGCGGGCGTCCTCCAACGTCTTGCCGTGCTCCCGCGTGATCGCCGCGCAGATGCGGTCGGCGTTGTCCTCCAGCAATTGGCGGAAGCGGAACATCACCCGCGCCCGCTTGGCCGGCGGCGTTGCCCGCCACGCCGGGAATGCGGCCTCTGCGGCGGCAATGGCCGATTCCACGGTGGCGCGGCTGGCCAGCGGGACGCGGCCGACGGTCTCGCCCGTCGCCGGGTTCACGATGGCGGCGCTGCGGGTCTCGGCGGGGGCGTCGGCCCTGCCGCCGATGAGGTGCGGAACGAGAGTCATGGCTCTTCCATTGTCCTCCGTCGATGGCTCAGGCGGTCGCCTGGATGGCGTCGGAAACGGCGTTCATCAGCCGGTCGAGGTCTTCGCGCTCGCTGATGAAATGCGGGCCGAACTGCAGCGTGTCGCCGCCGAAGCGGACGTAGAAGCCCGCCTTCCAGCACTGCATGGCGATTTCGTAGGGGCGGCGGGCGGGCTCGCCCGGCAGGGCCGCGATCTGCACCGCGCCGCATAGCCCGTAGTTGCGGATGTCGGTGACGTGTTTCAGCCCCTTCAGCCCGTGCAGCACCGTCTCGAAATGCGGGGCGAGCGCCGCCGCCTTCTCGGCCAGCCGGTCCCGTTCGAACAGCTCCAGCGCGGCGAGGCCGGCGGCGCAGGCAACGGGGTGGGCGGAGTAGGTGTAGCCGTGCGGGAACTCGACCATGTAGTCGGCGCCGCCGTTGTCCATGAAGGTCCGGTAGATCTCCTGGCTGGCGACGACCGCCCCCATCGGCACCGCGCCGTTGGTCAGGCCCTTGGCGACGTTCATGATGTCGGGGACCACGCCGAAGGCGTCGGCGCCGAAGGCGGCCCCCATGCGGCCGAAGCCGGTGATCACCTCGTCGAAGATCAGCAGGATGTTGTGCTTGTCGCACAGCTCCCGCAGCCGCTTCAGATAGCCCTTGGGCGGCGGCAGCACGCCCGCCGAGCCGGCCAGCGGCTCCACGATCACCGCGGCGATGTTGGAGGCGTCGTGCAGGGCAACCAGCTCCTCCAGCGCGTCGGCCAGTTCGGCGCCCTGCTCCGGCAGGCCCTTGGTGAAGGCGTTCTGCGGCAGCAGCGTGTGCGGCAGATGGTCGGCCTCGACGCCCGAGCCGAACAGTTTGCGGTTGCCGCCGATGCCGCCCAGGCTGATGCCGCCGAAATTGACGCCGTGATAGCCCTTCGACCGGCCGATCAGCTTGGTCTTGGTCGGCTGGCCCTTCAGCCGCCAATAGGCCCGCGCCATCTTCAGCGACGTATCGGTCGCTTCCGACCCCGAATTGACGAAGAACACATGGTCGAGCCCGGCCGGCGTCATCGAGGCCAGCTTGTGCGCCAGCTTGAAGGCGGCGGGGTGGCCGAACTGGAAGGCCGGGCTGTAGTCCAGCTCTCCGATCTGGCGGGCCACCGCCTCGCTGATCTCGCGGCGGCTGTGCCCGGCGCCGCAGCACCACAGGCCGGAGAGGCTGTCGTAGATCTTCCGCCCCTCGGCGTCCCAATACCAAGCCCCCTCGGCGCGGGCGATCAGGCGCGGGTTCGCCTTGAACTCGCGGTTCGCCGTGAAGGGCATCCAGTGGGCGTCCAGCTCCTCGCGCGTCAGCCCGACGGTCGGGGCGGTTCCGGCTTTCTGGCTCTCGTCCAACGGCGGCATCGGGCGGCACTCCTGCTGGTTCGGGTGGGCGTCGGGGATCGTTCCGGAAAACAGTGTGCGCGGAGGCTTGGTTGCGGTTAAATCCAAACCATTCAAACCTTACGCAAACATCCACTTACCTATCCATGACCAAGCCCGCCCGCCCCTTGAGCGGCCTCAACGACGCCGACCTGCGCCTGCTGCGCGTCTTCAAGACGGTGGTGGAGTGCGGCGGCTTTTCCGCGGCGGAGGTGGAGCTGAACATCAGCCGCGCCGCCATCAGCCTGCACATGGCCGATCTGGAACGGCGGCTGGGGCTGCGGCTGTGCCGGCGCGGGCGGGCGGGCTTCCTGCTGACCGACGATGGGCGCATGGCCTACGAGGCGGCGCTGCGCCTGTTCGCCGGGCTGGAGAGCTTCCGCAGCGAGATCAACGCGGCGCACGGGCGGCTGCGCGGCGAATTGAACATCGGCATCACCGACAACCTCGTCACCATGCCGAAGATGCGCGTTACCGACGCGCTGCGCGGCCTGAAGCAGCAGGGGCCGGAGGTGCGGGTGAACATCCGCATGATCCCGCCCAACGAGATCGAGCGCGGCGTGCTGGACGGGCGCCTGCATGTCGGCGTCGTGCCCGCGCGCCGCGCCCTGCCCGGCTTGGACCGTCTGCCGCTGTACCAGGAGGAGTCACACCTTTACTGCGGGCGCGGCCATTCGCTGTTCGATGCGCAGACGGTGCCTGACGCCGCGGTGGAGGCCGCCGACGCCGTGGCCCCGACCGAGGCGCAGCAGGTGCCGGAGGCGGCGGGGGTGCAGCAGGCGCTGACCGCCACCGCCACCGCGACCGACCGCGAGGGCGTGGCCTTCCTGATCCTGACCGGCTGCTACGTCGGCTTCCTGCCCACCCATTACGCGCGGCAATGGGTCGAGCGCGGCGCGATGCGCGCCCTGCTGCCGGAGCGCTTCCATTACGCCCAGGAGTTCCAGGCGGTCACCAAGAAGGGCGCGCAGCCCAATCTGGTGCTGGAACGGTTTCTCGACCTGCTGAGACGGACGGGGCTGGAGGGAGAAGGCGGACCCCAAAAACAAGGGTGATTTTCATTGACGCCGGCCCCCTCACGCCCCACCGTAATTGAGGGGAATACGAACAAAGAACCGATGGGGGAGCGCGGCCATGGTGATGCTGACCGAACAGTTCATCATCGACTACCTGCTGTTCGCCGCCGTCCTTCTCACCGTCACCTGTTCCCTGCTCGGCAGCTTCTTTCTCAGCGCGCTCAGCCGCCAGACGGGAGCCCTGTCCCGCCTGCTGCTTTGGGGCGTTCCGGCGACCCTGCTCAGCACCGCCCTGTGGTCGCTGGCCATGCCGATAGACCGGGCGCTGGTCGTCGGTGCCGCCACCGCCGGAGCGACGCTCATCGGGCAGCATCTCCTCCCCTTCGGTCCGGTCGGCCAAGCCGGCTGCTGGTCATGGGACGCGCTGGTCTTCCGCGGTCTGTCCTGGACCGGGCGCACCGCCCTGATGCTCGCCCCCGCCGTTTGGCTCGGCGGCATGCCGCCCTGGATCTTGTGGTTCGCGCTGGCCGGAGCGATGAACGCCGCCATCTTCGCCCTGTGCCAGTTGCGCGGCACCAACCCGGCGCTGCGCCGGTCGGTGGAGCAGGGCGACGTTTTGTGGGGTGGCTCCCAAGGGGCGGTTCTGGGCGGCCTGCCGGCGTTCCTAATGCTGCTGTGACGGAGCCCCGATAAATTGGGGATGATTCCATCGTACTCATACGAAAATATACCGGGCGGGTCTTGCGCGGGCGGAAGAACCGGGCCATCTGTGCGGGACTGGCTCCGGGCCCCTCTGGCGGTCCACATGGTACGGACCGCGATGTCGGAGCCCTTCACTTGAGCGGACGGTGCAGCCGTCCCCTTCTGGAGGGTCCGTATGACCGATACGTCTTTTTCCTCTTTCCAGTACGGTTCCGCTTACGGTGAGACGGCGCATTTTGCGGCGCGCCGGCGGTTGGAATGGCTGGCGCGGATGATGGACAGCGCCGTCCGCGTGCCGGGCACCAACATCACCTTCGGCGCCGACGCGATGCTGGGTCTGGTGCCCGGCTTCGGCAATCTCGCCACCACGGCGGTGTCCGGCTATCTCATCCGCGAGGCCTGGAGGCTCGGCGTGCCGCGCGGCAAGCTGCTGCGCATGGTCGGCAACGTGGCGATGGACAGCCTGATCAGCGCCGTCCCGGTCGCCGGCAACATCGCCGACGTGTTCTGGAAGGCCAACCGCAAGAACATGGCGATCCTGGCCGAACATCTGGACCGCCAGCCCCCGCAGGGCGACCGGCCCCATCATCGCCGCCGCTCGGCGCCCTACACCATCGATGGCGAGTGGCGCCGGACGCGGTGACGGAGCGCGCTACTCCCCGCCGAACCTGATGCGGTGGTTCTCCACCATCAACTCGTCCAGCCGGCGGCCGGCGGTGAATCCCGCCAGCCCCGGCGGGACCGGCGTATCGGCGGGAAGCCGCGGGCAGGGCTCGGCAGCGCCGATCACCTGAACCACCGGGTAGCGGGCGGTGTAGACGGGCAGACGCATGTCCTCCCCCTCGTCGGACAGGCCTTTGCTCCGGACCTTGGCGCTCGCCTCCTCGATCTCCATGCCGACGACCATGGTCGCCTTGATTTCCTGCACCGTGCTGGCCCGCAACTCGGCGCTGCGCCCCGGATAGAAGCGGTCGACCATGGCGTCGAGCGCGCGGGCCTTGGCCTCCGGCTCCTCCACGATGCGCGCGGTGCCGAAGCACATGGCCGACCGGTAATCCGCCGAATGGTTGAACCCGCAGCGGGCCAACACGAGGCTGTCGAGATGCGTCACGGTCAGGCAGACCGGCAGGCCGTCGCGCTGCGACCGCAGCATCCGGCTGGCCGAGGAGCCGTGCCAATAGAGATGTTCGCCCTCCCGCCAGAAGGCCGTGGGAGTGCAGTAGGGCTGGCCGTCGACGACGTAGGCGATGTGCGCGATCATCGCGGCGTCGAGGATAGCGTGAACGGACTCCCGATCATAGCGCCCCCGCTCGTGCAGGCGCTTCACCCGGTTGCGGTCGGTGACGGGATAGCTGTCGGACGGAACGGCCTCGGACATCGCGGAACTCTCTTCGCGGCGGTGGACAACGGCACCATTAGAGCCTAGCCATTGGTCCGGCGTGAGAGCCAATTGCGACCTTGTCGACCGGACCAATCCGATGCCCGCCGATCTGTCCGACCTCATGCTCCTGCCCATTGACCGGACGGGCGGCGAGCCGCTGCTGCGGCAAGTCTACCGGGAGCTGCGCCGGGCCATCCTGTCCGGCGCCCTGCCGCCCGGCGGGAAGTTGCCACCGACGCGCGCCCTGGCCGAACGGCTCGGCGTCGCCCGCAACACGGTGGTCGCCGCCTATGAGCAGCTTCTGGCCGAGGGCTTCATCGAAGGGCGCGTCGGGGCGGGCAGCTTCGTGTCCTGCGACCTGCCGGACGGGCTGGAGATTTCGCCGCCGGAACCGCCCCGCCAAATGCCCTCCCCGCCGCCACCGGCCAACCCCTTCGGCACCCTTCCCTTCAGCACGGGGCGCTGCGCGCTGGACGAGCGCAGTTTGCGAATCTGGCGCAGCCTGACCCTGCGGCACCTGCAACGGCCAGACCCGGAGATGCTCGGCTACGGCGAGCCCGGCGGCCCGGCGGCGCTGCGGCAGGCCATTGCCCGCTATCTGAAAACCGCGCGGGCGGTTCGCTGCGAGCCGGAGCAGGTGGTGATCACCGCCGGCGCCCAACAGGCCATCGACCTCGTGCTGCGCGTTCTGCTGCGGCCCGGCGATCCGGTGTGGCTGGAGGACCCCTGCTACCCCGCGGTGCGCGCCGCCCTGGAGGCCGCGCGGGCGCGCGTCGTGCCGGTGCCCGTCGATGGGCAGGGGCTGGAGGTGGCGGCGGGCGTCGCCGCGGCGCCGGACGCCCGGCTGGCCTATGTCACCCCGTCCTCCCACTACCCGCTGGGGGTCGTGCTGTCGATGGCCCGGCGGATGGAGCTTCTGGCCTGGGCGCGCGCGGCCGGCGCCTGGGTGCTGGAGGACGATTACGACAGCGAGTTCCGCTACGCGGGCCGCCCGCTCGCCTCGCTCCAGGGGATCGACGGCGGCGGGCGGGTCATCTACGTCGGCACCTTCAGCAAGGTCCTGTTTCCCGGTCTCAGGCTGGGCTACGCCGTCCTGCCGCCCGAACTGCTGGACCCGGTGCTCACGATGCGCCGCCTGACCGACTGGCACCCGGCAACGCTCTATACGGGTGTGGTGACGGATTTCCTGGAGGAAGGGCACTTCGGTCCGCACCTGCGGCGCATGCGCCGCCGCTACACGACCGCGCGGGACGCGCTGGCCGACGCCATCCGCGGCCACCTCTCTCCCTGGATGGAGGCGGAGGTGCCGGAGCAAGGTATGAAGCTGATCGCGAGGCTGCGCCCCGGCCTGTCGGACCGCGACGTCGAGGCGGTGGCGGCCCGGCGCGGCATTGCCGTCCGCCCGGTCAGCCCGATGCACATCGCCGTCCCACCGTTGCAGGCGCTGATGCTGGGATTCACCGGCCACGAGCCGGGAGCCCTGCGCCACGCCGCCCGCGAACTGGCCGCCGCGTTGGCGGCTGCACGATTAGACGTCTAATCCTCATTTTCGGACGCAGACGAGTTAATCCCGAAAAGCCTACATCCGCCAATGCGCCGCCCGGCGCCACACCCCCTGGCTTTCCCCGGCCGCGCGGCAATCCCGTCCCTATGGGGTAACCCGGATACCCCGTTTTCGGCCCACTCCCCTCCCGTCGTTCGGCGCGCCCTACTCCCGATACCCTGTGCAAGGCAGGCCCCAACCTTGCGACGATCAAGCTGCACGCCTGTTGAGGGGTGGCGCCGGTCCTTCGCCGTCTCCAGGCGTTTTTTGCCGGCGTCCAGTCCATTCGAATACGGAGATTTTTCTTACAATGTGCGGCATCAGCGGGGAAATCCGCTTCGATTCTCGCCCGGCCTCCGCGTCCGCGGTCGGCTCGATGACCGAAGCCCTGGCGTTGCGCGGCCCCGACGGGCAAGGCGTCTTCGCCCATGGCCGGATGGCCTTCGGCCACCGGCGGCTGAGCATCATCGACCTGTCCGAAGCGGCGCAGCAGCCGATGACCGACCCCGAACTGGGCCTCGGCATCGTCTTCAACGGCTGCATCTACAATTACCCGGAACTGCGGGCGGAGCTGGAAGCCAAGGGCTACCGCTTCTTCTCGCACGGCGACACCGAAGTCCTGCTGAAAGCCTATCACGCCTGGGGTCGCCGCTTCGTCGAGCGGCTCTACGGCATGTTCGCCTTCGCCATCTGGGAGCGCGACAGCGGGCGCGTCACGCTGGGCCGCGACCGGCTGGGCATCAAGCCGCTCTACCTGTCGGAGACGGCGGGGCGGCTGCGCTTCGCCTCCACCCTGCCCGCCCTGCTGGCCGGCGGCGACATCGACACCGCGATCGATCCGGTGGGGCTCTACCAATACATGAGTTTCCACGCCGTCGTTCCGGCGCCGGGGACCATCCTGAAGGGCGTGCGCAAGCTGCCGCCGGCCACGCTGCTGACGCTGGAGCCGGACGGGCGCCGCACCGAGGAAACCTATTGGGAGCCGGTCTTCGGCCCGCAGCCCGGCGACGAGCGCATGTCGGAGAACGACTGGCAGGACGCCGTTCTGTCCACGCTGCGCAAGGCGGTGGAGCGGCGTCTGGTCGCCGACGTGCCGGTCGGCGTGCTGCTCTCGGGCGGGCTGGACAGCTCCGTCATCGTCGCCCTGCTGGCGGAAGCCGGACAGACCGGCCTGCAGACCTTCTCCATCGGCTTCGAGACGGTGGGGCAGGAGAAGGGCGACGAGTTCCAGTATTCAGACCTGATCGCCCAGCGCTTCCAGACCGACCATCACAAGCTGTTCATCGACAGCAGCCGCGCCCTGCCCGCCCTTCAGGACTGCGTGCGGGCGATGTCGGAGCCGATGGTCAGCCACGACGCCATCGGCTTCTTCCTGCTGTCGCAGGAGGTGTCCAAGCATGTGAAGGTGGTACAGAGCGGCCAGGGCGCCGACGAGATCTTCGCGGGCTACCATTGGTACCCGCCAATGATGGAGGCGATCGATCCGCTGTCCACCTACGCCCGCGTCTTCTTCGACCGCAACCGCGCGGAAATGGCCGAGGCGCTGAACCCGCAATATCTCACCGACGAGGACGCGGCCAGCGCTTTTGTCGCCGCCCACTTCGCCCGGCCCGGTGCCGACCGCCCGGTGGACAAGGCGCTGCGCCTCGACACCACGGTCATGCTGGTGGACGACCCGGTGAAGCGGGTGGACAACATGACCATGGCCTGGGGGTTGGAGGGGCGCGTGCCCTTCCTCGACCACGATCTGGTCGAACTCGCCGCCCGCGTCCCACCGGAGCTGAAGCTGCGTGACGGCGGCAAATACGTGCTGAAGGAGTCGGCCCGCCGGGTGGTCCCCTCCGAGGTCATCGACCGGCCCAAGGGCTATTTCCCGGTTCCGGCGCTGAAGTATCTCCGCGGCCCTTATCTGGAGCTGGTGCGCGACGTGCTGAACCAGCCCGCCGCGCGGGAACGTGCGCTGTTCCAGCCGGCTTATCTGGATCGCCTTTTCAGCGATCCGGAAACCCACATCACGCCGCTTCGCGGCTCGAAGCTCTGGCAGGCCGCCCTGCTGGAATTCTGGCTGCAAACCCACGGGATCTGACACAGCAAGATGACGATGATACAGAACCGCAACGAAACGGCCTTCCGCATCGAACGCGCCCTGGTGTCCGCCCTGATGGACGAGGACGCGCCGCGCCCGAGCCGCCGGACGGGGGCGGGAACCGGGCCGATACCGTGCGCAGTGGTGAATTGCGGCTGGGGACGCCTGCTGTTCGCCAACACCTTTCCCGATGTCGGAAAGCTGATCGAGGCCATGCGGCAGGAGGGACCGGGACGGCGCGACATCGCGCTGTACCTGGAGGACCCGCATGTCGCGCTCTCCCAGGCGCCGAACGAGCTGTTCCTCGACCCCTCGCACACCTACCGTCTGCGGCTGGCCGGCTTCCGGCCCGGCATGGAGACCCGCGGCTTCACCATCGAGCCGCCACGCGGCCGCCAGGACGCCGACGCCGTGAACCGCATCTACGGCGCGCGTGGCATGGTCACGATGGACCCGGAATTCTGGTGGGGAGAGCGTGACAGCCGCGTGTTGACCCACCTGATCGCCACCGATCCGGTCAGCGGGGCGGTGATCGGATCGGTCACCGGGGTAGACCACGCCCGCGCCTTCAAGGACCCGCAGAACGGTTCCTCCCTGTGGTGCCTGGCGGTCGATCCGCAGGCGGCCTATCCCGGCATCGGCGAGGCGCTGGTCCGCGCGCTGGCCGAGCATTTCAAGGAGCGCGGGCGCAGCTTCATGGACCTGTCGGTCCTGCACGACAACGCGAACGCCATCGCGCTGTACGAGAAGCTGGGCTTCCGGCGGGTGCCGGTCTTCGCGCTGAAGACCAAGAACCCGATCAACGAGAAGCTGTTCGCCGGCCCGGCGGTGGAGGCCAGCCTCAACCCCTACGCCATGATCATCATCAACGAGGCCCGGCGCCGCGGCATCGCGGTGGAGGTGGTGGACGCGGAGTCCAACCTGTTCCGCCTCAGCTTCGGCGGGCGCAGCATCCTGTGCCGCGAAAGCCTCAGCGAGCTGACCTCGGCCGTGGCGCTGTTCCGCTGCGACGACAAGGCGGTGACCCGGCGCACGCTGCTGCGGGCCGGCCTGTCGGTGCCGGACCAGATGACCGCTGACGGCATGGACGACAACGCCGCCTTCCTGGAGCGCCACGGCAGCGTCGTGGTGAAGCCCGCCCGCGGCGAGCAGGGCCAGGGCATCACCGTGGACGTGCGCGACGCGGAGACTCTGGCCTGGGCCATCGGCAAGGCCAAGAAGATCTGCGACACGGTGCTGCTGGAGCAGTTCGTGCAGGGCCAGGATGTGCGCATCCTGGTCATCGACTACCGCGTCGTCGCCGCCGCGGTGCGCCGCCCGGCGGAGATCGTCGGCACCGGCGACCGCAAGATCTCACAGCTGATCGAGGCGCAGAGCCGCCGCCGCGCCGCCGCCACCGGCGGGGAAAGCCGCATTCCGATGGACGAGGAGACGGAACGCTGCGTGCGGGACGCCGGTTTCTCCATGGACTCGGTCCTTCCGGAGGGGCAGACGCTGGCCGTTCGCAAGACGGCCAACCTGCACACGGGCGGCACGCTGCACGACATCACAGACCGCCTGCACCACCGCGTGGTGGAGGCGGCGGTGGAGGCGGCGCGCGCGCTCGACATTCCGGTGGTCGGCCTGGATCTTCTGATCCCCGACCTGCTGGGGTCCGACTACGCGATCATCGAGGCGAACGAGCGGCCCGGCCTTGCCAACCACGAACCGCAACCGACCGCCGAACGCTTCCTCGATCTTCTCTTCCCCTACTCCGCGGTCGATCCGCGGGCGTGACCGTTCAGGAGGTGGTATGGAGCAGGCAGCCTTGACGCGGACCGGAATCGTCCGGCCGGTCATCGACATGGACTATCTGACGGGCCTTCTCCGCCGCCTGCTGGAGATCCCGAGCCCGACCGGATACACCGACCAGATCGTGCATTTCTGCGGCGACGAGTTGCACCGTCTGGGCATTCCCTTCGAGCTGACCCGGCGCGGCGCGATCCGCGCCGATCTGGCGGGGCGGCAGTACAGCCCCGACCGCGCCGTGGTCGCCCATCTCGACACGCTGGGCGCCCAGGTGAAGATGCTGAAGGCGAACGGCCGGCTGGAGGTCGTTCCCATCGGCACATGGTCGGCGCGCTTCGCCGAAGGGGCGCGCTGCACCGTCTACACCGACAAGGGCAGCTACCGCGGCACCATCCTGCCGCTGAAGGCGTCCGGCCACACCTTCAACGAGGAGATCGACACCCAGCCGGTGGCCTGGACCAACCTGGAGATCCGGGTGGACGCCCGCTGCGAAACCCTGGCGGAATTGCAGGTCCACGGCTTCAACGTCGGCGACTTCGTGGCGATCGACCCGCAGGCGGAGTTCGACGCCAGCGGCTTCATCAACTCCCGCCATCTCGACGACAAGGCGGGCGTGGCGGTGATCTTCGCCGCCGCCAAGGCGGTCCTGGACGCCAAGCTGCCGCTGCCGGTGGACTGCCACCTGCTGCTGACCATCTCGGAGGAGGTCGGGTCCGGCGCCTCGTCGGTCCTGCACAAGGACGTGGCGGAGATGGTGACCATCGACAACGGCACCACCGCCATGGGACAGAACAGCCGCGAGTTCGGCGTGACCGTCGCCATGGCCGACAGCACCGGCCCCTTCGACTATCACCTGACGCACAAGCTGCTGTCGCTGTGCCAGCAGCACGACATCGAGCACCAGCGCGACGTCTTCCGCTATTACCGCTGCGACAGCGCCGCCGCCATCGAGGCGGGCAACGACATCCGTACGGCGCTGGTCTGTTTCGGCATCGACAGCTCCCACGGCTATGAGCGCATCCACGCGGACTCGCTGCGCTCGCTGGCCGAGTTGATCGCGCTCTACATGCAGAGCGACGTGGCGATCCCGCGCGACCGCGTCGGCATGGGACCGATGGGCGCCTTCCCCTGGCAACCCACCGCACCGGCGAAGGTCGAAGAGTAAGCTGCCTCAATCCCCCGGCGCCGGCTCCGGCCGGGGCGGCCCCAGCGGGTCGAGCGGGGTGACGGTCGGCGTCGTTTGGGGCAGCGGGCGGAAGCTGGCCTGCGCCTCGGCGGGCGGCGGCGGACGCATCCGCGTGCGCCACAGGCCGTAGAGCGTCGCCGACCCCGACCCCGCCGCGATGAAGCCGAACAGCGCCTCCGGACCGGCAAAACTCATCGCGGCCGAGGCCAGCGGCGGCCCGATGATCGCCCCCACCGAATTGGCGAGGATCAGGCCGCCGCTGACCGACACCACATTGTCCGGCCCGGCGTGGTCGTTGGTGTGGGCGGCGCAGACCGGATAGAGCGTGAAGGCCAGCCCGCCGAACAGCGGCGCCACCAGAAGCAGCGTCTCCTGCCGCCCGCTTCCTTCCGCCAGGATCATGCCGACGCTGACGAGCGCCAGCGCCGCCGACAGGCCGATGATGACGGCGCGCCGGTCGAAGCGGTCCGACAGCCGCCCCAGCGGCCATTGCAGCGCCACGCCGCCCAGAATGAGGGTCGTCATGAACAGCGCCGTCCCCGACACCCCGAAGCCGGAGGTCGCGCCGAACACCGGGGCGAGGCCGTAGATGGAACCGGTCACCGTCCCGCTGATGAAGACGCCGACGACGCCGAGCGGCGACGCCTCGTACAGCCGCCGCAGGCCGTAGGATTCGACGTTGGGCAGGGTCGGCGGCGTGGTCCGGGTCAGCGCCACCGGCACCAGGGCGAGCGTCAGCAGGATGGCGATCATCATGAAGATGCGCACGCCCGCCTCGTCGTCCAGCTGCAGAAGCTGCTGGCCCACCGCCGAGGCGGCATAAAGGGTGACCATGTAGAGCGACAGGATCTGCCCGCGCGTCTCGTTGTTGGCCGTGCCGTTCAGCCAGCTTTCGATGCAGATGTAGAGGCCGGCCATGCAGAAGCCCTCGACCAGCCGCAGCAGGGTCCACAGCGGCACGGCGGCGAACAGGGCGTGCGACAGCGCCGCCGCCGACAGGACGGAGGCGAAGGCGGCGAAGGCGCGGATGTGGCCGACCCGCGTGATGACCCGGTGGGCGAACAGGGAGCCGCCGGTCAGCCCGGTGTAGAAGGCCGCGGTGATCAGGCCCACCGCGACCGCGCCGGAGTCCGTGCCGGCCAGCCGCAGGCCGATGAGCGTGCTGAGCGCGCCGTTGCCCAGCATCAGGAATGCGACCCCGAGCAGGAGCGAGAGTACCGACCGTGCAACCTGCGGCATGTGTCCGACCACCTGTTCCTTTCACGAAAAACCGGCGCCGCAGCCCGGAGGCCACGGCGCCGGCACTTGGATGGCACCCGCCGAATGGCGAATCAACCCTTGTAATTCGCGGATTCGATGGCGTCCCAGCCATTCCACAGAATAACAGAAGAGGTACCGCTGGGGGAGCAGCGATACCTCTTCCGGTTGAGCGTCCGATCGTCTCCGGGCGGCTTGCCCGGTGTCCGGCTATTCCGCCGGGGTGGCGATCAGCGTCTCAGGCAGGGTGTCCTTGCGGATGCGCAGGAGTTCCTTCCACTTCTTGAGCGCGGCGATCAGGATCACGAAGCCGAGCGACAGCATGATGATCGAGATGCCGGCGTTGAAGACGTTGTAGCCCTTGGCCAGCGGGTTCAGGTAGACGTTGGTGACCATCCAGTAGCCGGCGTAGTTCACCGTCACGAACAGGTAGGCCAGCGGGACGAGGCAGGTCAGCATGTAGACCCGCTTCTGGCCCAGGCGCAGGATGATCGTGGCGCCGATGATCAGGCCGACCGAGGCCATGAGCTGGTTCGACACCCCAAACAGCGCCCACACCGAGTTGATGTCGCCCGATGTCAGCAGGTAGCCCCAGGCCACGCAGGCCAGCACGCTCGCGGCGATCGAACCGGGCACCCAGTCGAGACGCTTCAGCGGGGCATAGAGGTCGCCGCCCAGGTCCTGGATCAGGTAGCGGGCCACGCGGGTGCCGCTGTCAACGGCGGTCAGGATGAACACCGCCTCGAACATCACGACGAACTGGAAGAAATAGGAGGCCAGCGTGCCGAACCACGGGATGCGGGTGAAGATTTCCGTCATGCCGACCGCAAGCGTCACCGCACCGCCGGTCCGTCCGTAGAGGTCGAGGCCGATTTCCTGGCTGAGCCGCGGCAGATCGACGACCTGCATGTTCAGGGCCTGGAAGGCGGCGGGCGTGGAGTTGATGGCGAAATAGTCGGCCGGGTGCAGGGAGGTGGCGGCGATCAGCGCCATGACGCCGACCACGCATTCCGCCAGCATGCCGCCGAAGGCCACGGTGCGGATGTCGCTCCATTTGTCGATCAGCTTCGGCGTGGTGCCCGAGCCGATGAAGGCGTGGAAGCCGGAGATGGCGCCGCAGGCGATGGTGATCGAGATGAACGGCCACACCGGGCCGGCCAGCACCGGGCCGCCGCCATGGATGAAGTCGGTGAGCGCCGGGAAACGGATTTCCGGGTTGATGAAGACGACGCCGACGACGAGCGCGCCGAACACGCCGATCTTCATGAAGCTCGACAGGTAGCCGCGCGGGGTCAGCAGCATCCACACCGGCAGCGCGGTGGCGAAGAAGGCGTAGATCGGCAGGATCAGCGCGACCGTCTCGGCGTGCAGCGTCAGCCAGTTGCCCAGCACCGTGCCCTGGATGTAGGGGCCGGCGAAGACGGAGGCGGCGATGGCGGCGATGCCGACCTGCGTGGCGCCCTTGGACGAGCCGGTGATCTTCTCGTAGAGGCCGAGCGCCACGGCGATCGGGATCGTCATGAAGACCGCGAAGGCGCCCCAGGCGTTGCGCTCCAGCGCATGGACGACGACCATCGACAGGCCGGCCATGGTGATGGTGATGATGAACAGCATCGCCAGACCGGTGCACCAGCCGGCGACCGGGCCGAGTTCGGCCTTCGCGACCTCCGACAGGGACTGGCCCTTGTGCTTCATCGAGGCGAACAGCACGACCGTGTCGTGCACCGCGCCGCCGATGACGCAGCCGATCAGCAGCCACAGGAAGCTCGGCAGATAGCCGAACTGCGCGGCCAGCACGGGGCCGACCAGCGGGCCGGCGGCGGCGATCGCCGCGAAATGCTGGCCGGCGTTCACCCACTTCTTGGTGGGAACATAGTTTCGCCCGTCGGCCAGGATGTGGGACGGCGTCACCTCGGAATCATCGGCACGGAGCACCTTGCGCACAAAGAACACGCCGTAGAAGCGGTAGCAGAGGGCGAGGATGCAGAGTGTCGCGATCACAAATGTTAGGGCGTGATCCATGACAGCTCTCCTTGGAAGGAACTGCCGTCACTGTAGGAGCGGTTGCGCCGCTCGTGTGGTGCGCTCCCCGGAGCGGCGCCATGGCGTGGCGAGCGGTCGGAATGCGGGGATGAGCGGTGGGGGGTTATAATCCCTCTCCCCTCTGGAGGGCTTTGCGAAATCGCCGAACGCCTTCAGTCGTGATTCCCTTCCTTGCTTCTCGGGACGGGGGCGATCATGCGTGTTGGGGTGTGCGGTCAGCTGAGGTTGGCGGACGGTCTGGTCCGGGCTCCGGAGAACGGGGTTCTGGACCAGATCGCCGGTGCGGTGGACTGGGCGGCGCTGGAGGTGGTGCCGCGGTCCCTGCGCAACCGACGCTCGCACGCCGGGGGGCTCCGCGATAACCGCCGGTGCTGCTGCGCTGCCTGCTGCTGGGGCTGTGGCACGGCGGGCTGTCGGACGCACCATCCGGTCTTGGCGCCCCGGCCCAAGCGACGCAACCGCCGTCTTGCCCAGGTCCGCTTCGCCGTGGAGCAGCCGTTCGCCGTGTTCAAGGAGCGGTACGGCTTGCGCCGCCTGCGCCTTTTCACCCAAGCGCGCAATCACGTGCAGGTCCTGCTCGCCTGCTGCGCCTACACCCTGCGCCGGGCCGCCGGCGTCGGGGCGGACTGATGGGCGAGATCCGCCCGCAGGCCGCCGAGCGGCGGAAAAAAACCCCGACTTCGGGCGCCATTGGGCCGCTTTGGCACGGGAAATCCGCGGCCAAACAGGAATGTGATCCTGCTTCGCCGCGGAATACGCTCATAACACCCAATTTTCGGCTCTATCAAAAAGCTCTCAGGAGGGGAGAGGGAATTTACAGCCCCGCATGGGTGGCGGTGTGCCGCCGGGACGGGTATAGTGTGGGGTCTTGTTCGCCTCATGCTTTTTCAGGACCCCACCGCCTTGGACCAGACCGCCGTTCCCACCCCCCAGTCCGCCACCATCGCCGAGCGGGTCGCCAAGACCGGCATTGACGAGGCGATGATCGAAGCCCTCGTCCGCACCTTCTACGGCAAGATCCGCGACGATGCCCTGCTCGGTCCCGTGTTCGGCGCGGCGATCACCGACTGGGAGCCGCATCTTGTGAAGATGATCGACTTCTGGTCCTCCGTCGCCCTGCTGACCCACCGCTACGACGGGCGCCCCCTGCCCGCCCATGTCCGCTTCGACATCGGGCCGGCGCATTTCGAGCGCTGGCTGGAGCTTTTCCGCGAGACGACGGCCGAGGTCTGCACGCCCGAGGCCGCCGCCTTCTTCGAGGACCGCGCGGCCAACATCGGGCGCAGCATCCAGATGGGAGTGGATTTCTTTCGCAAGCAGGCCGCCGCCGACGCCGGCCGCTGATCAGGCCCCGCGCACCGGTTTGCCCTTCACGCCCCAACTGTCCGTGAAGTCGCGCACGCCGGGGATGGTCATCATATGGGCGTCCTTGACGTAGATGAACTGCTTGGGGCCAAGCTCGTACTCCATCATCGTGATGCCCTTGGCCCGGCAGCGCTTCTGCTCCTCGGCCCCGATGCGGCGGTCGGAGACCACCATGTCGGGATGCTCCAGCCCGACCCCGGCGCAGAAGCTGCGGAAACCGCTGTTGGTGCCCTCGGCGACGAGGCGCGGCTGGGTGTCGGGCGTGCTGTTGAATCGGCTGGCCGCAGTGCCGACCGCCCCCCGCATCGACGGGCTGCCGACGATCCAGATTCCGCGCTCCTCCGGCGGTGGCTTCGGCACGGTCGGGGGCGGCAGGGTGGCCGTCTGCTGCGGCGGTTGGAATCCGGGGAACTGGCAACCGGCCAGCGCCGCCGCGACGGCGACCATGGCAAGGCCTTTCGACAGGGATGGCACGCTGTTGTCTCCTCCTTAACCCTTGCACGGCGCGACGCCCTCAGACGCCGCTGGTGATAGCAACGCTCAAGCCGGCCCGATGGCTCCAAGATGACGCGCGAGAGCGGCTTCGAGAAGGCGCGGGGTCACCGGCTTGTGCATCAGGCCAAGACCGTGCCGGGCGGCATCGCGCTGCGGTTCCGGTCCGATTTCTCCGGTGACGATGAGGCCCGGCACGTCGGCGCCGAACAGGTCGCGGACGCGCAGGATGGCCTCGGTGCCGACGCGGCCCTGGCGCAGCCGGTAGTCGGCCAGCACGATGTCGGGCCGCCGCCCGTTGGTGCGCAGGCGGTCCAGCGCTTCGCCAGTGCTCCCGGCGGACAGCACCTCGAACCCCCACTCGCCCAACATCGCCGTCAGCCCCATCAAAACGATGGCGTCGTCCTCCACGACCACGGCCAGCCGTCCGCCCCCGGTCGCGGTCATGGCATCGGCCCGTTCCGTCCGGGTGGCGCTCGTCGGGGGACGCGGCGCGTCCTGACGGATCAGAGGAACACTGACCGAGAAGATCGAGCCGCGCCCCGGACGCGACACCAGATCCACCGGATGGTCGAGCAGCCGCGACAGCCGGCGTACGATGGCGAGGCCGAGGCCGAGGCCCTGGTCACGGTCGCGCTCTGGATTGCCGATCTGGTGGAACTCCTCGAAAATACGCTCCCGCTGCTCGGGCGGGATGCCCAGGCCGGTGTCATGCACCTCGACGCACAGGCGCGTTCCCTGGGGACGGCAGTCGACCATCACGCGGCCCCGGTCGGTGTAGCGGATGGCGTTGTCGACCAGATTGCGCAGCATCCGCCCCAGCAGGACGCGGTCGCTGCGCACCGTCCCGGTGAAGGGAACCACCCGCCAGTCCAGCCCCTTGGCCTCGGCCAGCGGGGCGTAGGCGGCGGACAGCGGGCCGAGCAGGTCGGCGACCGGGAATTCCTCGATTTGCGGCGCCACCACCCCGGCGTCGAGGCGCGACACGTCGAGCAGGCTGTCCAGCAGGTCCTTCAGCGTATCCAACCCTTGCTGGAGCCGGTCGAGCGCCCGCTTTCCGGCCTCGCCGGCGACATGGGGGCCCAGCGCCCCGGCGAACAGCAGGATCGACTGCATGGGCTGGCGCAGGTCGTGGCTGGCCGCCGCCAGGAAGCGGCCCTTCGAGCGGTCGGCCTCCTCCGCCGCCTGCTGGGCGCGCCGGATGTCATGGATGTCCACCGCGGTGCCGATCCAGGAAACGATGGCGCTTCTTTCCCGCACCGGCACCACGCGGCACTGGTGCCAGCGCCACGCCCCGTCGGCGCGCCGAACCCGGATGTTGCTCTGATAAGGCGAACCGGCGGCGATCGAGCGCGTCCTCAGCTCGATGAAGGCGGAACGGTCGTCCGGATGGATGGCCTTCCAGTTGGACATGGTTTCCACGTCCTGGCCGGTGTAGGCGCGCAGCTCGACATTGTAATATTCGGGGGTGCCGTCCGGGCGGTTGATCCACATCAGCAGCGGCGTGTTGTCCACCAATGTGCGGAACCGCGCCTCGCTCGACCGCAGCGCCTCCTCCGCGCGCTTGCGGGCGGTGATGTCGCGGGCCACCCCGACGACGCCGATGGCGGCTCCCCAGGCGTCGCGCAGAGGCATGACGCTGATCATCAGGACGCGCGTGCCCTCCTCGATGGGGAAAGGCAGCTCGTCCTCCACCGTCTCCTCCCGCCCGGTGGCGATCACACGCCCGCACAGGTCGTCGAGCCGCTCGGCCTCTTCCGGCGGGAACAGGTCCTCGTCGGTCAGGCCGACCACCGCCTCCCGCGTCCGTCCGAACAGGCGCGCGGTCGCCGAGTTGACCAGGGTGAAGCGGCGTTCCCGGTCCTTGGCGAAGATCGGGTCGGTGACGCTCTCCAGAAGGCTCTCCAACAGGGCGTTCTTGTCCCGCAGCAGCGTCTCCGCCGCCTGGGCGGCGCGGTGGGCGGCCTGGGTTTCCATCTCGTGCATGGCGAGGCGGGCGAACTCCTCCAGATCCCGCTCGTCCTCCGCACTAAATTCCGGATGGGGCTGGTGATCGAGCAGGGAAAAGGTTCCGATCCGCAGCCCGTCCGGCGCGATCAGCGGCGCCCCGGCGTAGAAACGCAGGTGCGGCGGCCCGACCACCATGTCATGGTCGGCGAAGCGCTCGTCCTCCCGCGTGTCGCGCGCGACCAGCACCGCGTCGCCGAGGATGGTGTGGGCGCAGAAGGACAGCCGCCGCTCAAGGACCATCGTCTCCAGGCCATAGCCAGCCTTGGACCATTGCCGCGTCTCGTCCACCAGATTGACCATCACGATGGGCATGCGGAAATGGCGCGCACCCAGCCGGGCCAGCCGGTCGAAGGCTGCTTCCGGCGGCGTGTCCAGCACGCCGTAGCTCTTCAGCCGGTCGAGCCGGGCGCGCTCATCCGATGGCCATGTCGGCTCGATGCTGCTCAACGTCACCCCTTACGAACAAGACGCGGACAAGACGCTGATGGTCGGGCGCAGACGCGCCTGAACCATGATGTGGGCAGGGCCGAGGCTTATGGAAAGACGCGGAGCAGGTTTCCCTTCCGCCCCCCTCCGGTCTTCGGCACAATTGCTTTGAATGCAAACCCTTTGAGCCCGGGCAGAGAGCCGCCCGCGACCCCACATGACCAGAAGCCGTTCCCCGTCCCCACTCGGAGCACAGCATGAAGGACAGCAGGCCGAACCACGAATCCGCCGCCTACCGCATCGCTTTCGAGGACCGCGATTTCCTGTTGAGCGAGCCGATGCGCGGGGTGCGCTTCATGCTCGAATACGCCAAGCCGGAAGCGGAGCTGAAGGCCTGGGGCATCCGGTCCACCATCGTGGTCTACGGCAGCGCGCGGGTGCCCTCGCCGGAGCGGGCGGAGCGGCTTCTCAGCGACGCCCGGACGCCGGAGGAGCGGCAGCTGGCCGAGCGGCGGGCCAAGCAGGCGGCCTGGTACGAGGAGGCGCGGACCTTCGGGCGCATCGTGTCGGAGCGCGGCGGCGCCCTGGCGCCGACCGAGGACGGGCAGCGGGACAACGTGATCGCCACCGGCGGCGGTCCCGGCCTGATGGAGGCCGCCAACCGCGGCGCGCAGGAGGCCGGGGCGCCGAGCATCGGATTCAACATCAGCCTGCCCCAGGAGCCGCACCCCAACCCCTACAGCACGCCGGAGCTGACCTTCCGTTTCCATTATTTCGCCATCCGGAAAATGCATCTGGCGATGCGCGCCAACGGGCTGGCCATCTTCCCCGGCGGCTTCGGCACCTTCGACGAGGCGTTCGAGATCCTGAACCTGCTCAACACCAACAAGGCGTCCCGCCTGCCCATCGTCTTCGTCGGGCGCGACTACTGGAACGAGGTGGTGAATTTCCGGGCGCTCGCCGACCACGGCATGGTCAGCGCCGCCGATCTGGAGCTGTTCGACATCGCCGACACGGCGGAGGAGGCGTGGGACTGCATGACCCGGCTCGGCCTCAAGCGCGGCAACCCGCCGCTGGGTCCCGCCGGCACCGGCCTGTCGGCGGCCGACGAGGAGGCCTGAGGCTCAGCCCGGCGGCGGACTGTCGACAGCCGGAGCCGTCGGCGCGGGGGCGTTCAGCGCCACCCGCCCGACGCCCGGAATCTTGACCGCGAGATCGAAGGGATCGACCCCGAAGGTCATGCCCAGCAGGTTCACCTCGAACCCCTCCTCCTTGGCCAGGAGCAGACCGGCGAGGCCGAACAGGCTGACCTGCCAGCCGGTGCCGCTGGGCGCCCGCGCGATCAGGCCGGTGCCCAGATAGTCCTTGCCCAGCGCCGTGGAGGGCAGGTCGAGCCGCAGGTCCGGCACCGCCCGCCCCACCCAGGCGGCGAAGGTGTTGCTGTTGGGACCGGGCCAGATGCGGTATTCCCCGGCGTAGGGATAGCTCCGGGCGGCCTCGGCGATCTTGGGGATGGCGGCCTCGGCGGCGGGGCCGCGCAACTCGGCCAGCACGGCGGGGGCGGAGCCGAACCAGCGCCCGTCCGGATCGCGGTTGCTGACCGCCACCGCCGGCAGGCCGCGGTAGACCCGCCAGCCGATCACTTCGTAGACGGTGTAGGCCGACGCCCCCGCCGGCTTCACCGCGAACCACGGGTGCGTGCCGAAGGCGCCGCGCCAGGACAGGGCACGGGCGGCATAGACCTGCACCACCGCCTCCGGCGTCATCGCGGGATCGGGGGCGAGACCGACGGACGTACGGTCCGCCCGGCTCCAGTCCACGCCCAGCGTCGCCGTGCCCGACGCGATCACGAAGGCCGGACCGGCCAGCAGCAGGACCAGCGTCATCAAAATCACCAGGATGGTGGCCGCCATTCTTTTCCGCACCGCTCCCTCTCGCCTCGTGGGCCGTTCCCCAGATAGGCTATCATCGTCCCGCCCACCACCGATGTTGTACGTTGAGGACCGTCCGGCTGGTTCATCGCCGGATGGCTGCTCACCGAAGGAGCGCACCGATGCCCGCCGCCGATCTGATAGCCCTTCTGGACCGCATCACCCGGCAGGCGCCGACCCGCGCCGCGACGATGGAGGTCGCCCGTGCGCTTGGCTGGACCACGGGGCCGAGCCGCAAGGGGTGGAAGGTGGTCCAGCCAACCGGCTATGTCGGCGGCATGGTCATCCCGCCGAGCGCCGACACCGCCGCCGCGGAGGTGTGGTTCGACCCCGAGGGGACGGAACGCGGTCTGGCCGGCCCCAACGCGGAGTTTCCGCCCTACCTGACCAGCCTGGACACCGCCCTGTCCGCCGTCCCCGCGGCGGAGCGCTCGGCCACCCTGCGGGGCGCGCTGGACCGTCACCGGGCATGGCAGGAGGAAACGGGGCGGAACGACGCGGCGCTCGGCCGCCTGCCGGCTTTCGTCGTCGCCGCATGGCTGTCCGTGAAGACGGATTCCGAAACGCCGGATTGACGGGTTTCAGCCCCCCGTCCCGGTTTCCTTCGGCCCACCGTTCATGGCCTGGGCGGCGGCGAAGCCGATGATCCGGTTGGCCGCCTCCGGGTCGTCCACCCGCACGACCACGCCGCGCCCGACCAGATGGATGCCGTGGGCCTGGAAGGCGTGGATCAGGCGGTGGTAGGCCTCGCGCCTGATGACGAATTGCTCGTTGGGCTTGGTGATGAACTTGACGCCGATGATCACCGCGTCGTCCTCCACCCGCCGCACGCCCTGCGACTTCAGCGGTTCGATGAAGCTCGGCCCCATCTCCGGGTCGGCGGACAGGTCCTTGCCGACCTCCTTCACCAGCTTCTTGACCAGCCCCATGTCGGTCTCCGGCGGGACACGAAACTCCAGGCGCATCAGCGCCCAGTCGCGGCTGTAGTTGGTCAGCGCCTTGATCTGGCCGAACGGCAGCGTGTGCACCGCGCCGCGGTGATGGCGCAGCTTCAGCGAGCGCAGGGAAATGCCCTCCACCGTGCCGCGCAGGTTGCCCACCTCCACATAGTCTCCCATGTGGAAGGCGTCCTCCAGCAGGAAAAAGACGCCGGCCAGGATGTCGGCGATGGTCGACTGCGCGCCCAGACCGATGGCGATGCCAACCACCCCTGCCCCGGCCAGCAACGGCCCGATCTCGATGCCCAGCGAGGACAGCACGATCATGACCAGGATGACGACCAGCACGACCTGAAGGAACTTCCGCAGCAGAGGCAGCAGGGTCGCCAGCCGTTGCCCGCGGGAGGAGACTCCATCGTGCCGCGCCCCTTCCAGCGCCCGGTCGATGGCCCGCACCACCATCGTCCAGGCAACGTAGCCCAGCAGCAGCACGACCGTCACGTTGAACAGCAACCGCAGGGCGATGCCGGTTGCCCCGCTGGCCTGCTCCACCCGGAAGCCCCAGATGGCCGCCGTGGCGAAGACTCCGACAACGAACAGGGCCGACCACAGCGCCCGCATCACCCGCGCCACCGCAGCCTTCCCCGCCTCCGTCTCCTCCCCCCGGTAGAAGCGGGCGAGCGGGCGCTGGGCCATCAGGGCGATGGCCGGCACCGCCAACGCCACCAACAGGCTGGCGAGCATCCGCGGCCCCGTCGCCGGCTCCAGCCGCACCGCCGCCGCCGCGACGACCAGCCACAGGGCGACGAGATAGACCGAGGCCACCACCGACCACAATCCCAGCGTCGGGTGGTCCTTTGCCTCGACGCCCAGCGGACGGGCGATGGCCCGCGCCACCGGAGCACGCCCGCGCCACACGCGGTACAGCAGATACAGAAAAGGCACGGTGCTCAGCGGCAGTCCGATGGCGACGATCGCGTTGCCGCCGACCCCCAGCGCCAGCAGCAGATCGACCAGCCCGAGCACCGTCGCGGCCAATGTCACGGTGACCACGCCCGTGCGGTGCAGAGCGCGCGCGTCGGCGTCTTCCAGCGGGATCAGGCGCAGCCCTGGATGCCTCGGCGCGCAGAGGAAGCGGATCAGCCGGTCGGTCAGCAGAACGGTCAGCGCCGCCTGGAGCAAAGCGAGAAGAACGGCCGGGGCAGCAGGATGCGCCGGACGCACGATCGCATAGACAACCAGCACCCCGAGCGCGAAGGCGCCCACCGGAACCAGCCCCAGCACGAAGCGCAGAGCGCCCGTCAGCAGCGGCGCCCCGCCGTCCGCCTCCAGCTTCCGGAGTGGCCCCGCCAGGACCCGGTTCGTCAACAGCAGGGCCGCCGTTCCCGCAGCGAAGAGGATCAGCAGGCCGCGCAGCAGGCGCAACGGGTGCACCGCCGCCTCCCGCCCGTTGGGGCGCGCGAAGGCATCCGACAGGATGGAGGGAATCTGAGGATAGGTGGCGGCGACCGCCTCCAGCCGTGCCGCATACACTTCCAGTGCCGTCGCCGGCGCTCCCGCCGCGGAAGCATGACCATCCGGTGTTTGTCCCGCTGCGCGTCCAAGTGGCAATGTGGCGAACAGCAGGGCCGCGAGCAGCAGAGTGGCGAGCAAGGGAAGGGTCGCCTTCCGCAGACGGGAGAGGCGCATCCCCGAATCGTCGTCCATAGGGGCCATCCAGCCGGAGTGCGACGGAGCGGCGGCCCATCGGACTGAAAGGCCACGCCCATGCCTTGGGACGCTCGTCCCCACCCCCACCATGGGGCCAGTACGTTACGGTTGCCTATCGGGGGAAGCGATACCCGGTGTGTTTCCCGCTGGTGCGCAACGGATGTTCCGGGCGGCGTATGTTACGGTAAGAAGCCGGTTCGTGACCTCCCTTCACGGACAGACTTCCTCAATCGTTCCTAAAATGCCCGGCTTCGCCAACGGTCATAAGGAACCGCCGCATGCGCCTGTTATCCATCGCGTCCCTTGGGCTTCACGCAGCCACGTTGATCGCGACGCTGGCCGTCGCTTCCCCGGCACAGGCGCAGTTCGGCCTGTTCCTCGGTGGCCGCGGCGGGGTGGATCTGACGGACGAGGATTGGGACCTGTTCCGCAAGGCGCTCAGCGACGCCCTGACCCCCATGGAGGCGGGGCGGCGCACCGAATGGAACAACCCGAAGACCGGAGTGCGCGGCGATGTGGTCGTGCAGAAGGTGCACGAGCGCGACGGTGTGCCCTGCGGGGACGTTCAGGCCAATTTCATCCGGCGCACCGTCCAACCCTACAGGCTGACCTTTTGCAAGATGCCCGACGGGCGTTGGGCCATCGCGCCCTGACGGGCGCTGGGGCCATCGCGCCCTGACGGGCGCCGGGAGCATCACGCCCTGACGGGGAACCTTCGGCGTCAGAATCCGGTTTCGCGGATCAGCACGGCCAGCGCGGTGCGCCAGAAACGGTCGGCCAGGCTGCGCGCCTCGCCGTCCACGCGGGCCACGCCGCGCATCTGGTGGGCGGGTCCCGCCTGCGTCCGGTCCAGCGGCGCCAGGGTCACCCGATAGACGGCCTCCACAGGCTTCAGGTTGAAACGCGCGGCCTCGGCGTTCGTCCGCCCCATCGACGGTCCGGTCTGGCTTTCCACCGCGATCGGGCCACCATGGATCGAGGCCAGGGCGGGAACATCCAGCCCCTTCACCCCCACCCGGTCCACCGCCGTCACCCGTGCTTCCATGCGGGGGCGCAGCGGGTCATCGGCATGAAACACCGCGCCGGCACCCACCATGACGCGCGTGAGGTCGTTCTCGGCCACATAGCCGACCAGTTCGCCGCCGCCGTCGGCGACGATCTGGCCGAGCGCCAGCGACGGCCCCACCCAGCGGCCGGGGCGCAGCGCGTCGGCCACATCCACCACCGTTCCGGCGATGGGCGCACGGATCTCCAGCCGCGCCAGGCCGTCGAGCAGGCCCTGCCGGTCGGCCAGCCCGGCGGCCAGATCCTCCTCCATCACGCGCACCCGGTCCAGCCCGTCGCGGGCGGCCAGCATGCGGTCGATGCGGTCCTGGGCCAGGGCGATGCGCAGCTCCGATTGCTGCAGCCTGCTCGTCAGTTCGGGTGCCTCCAGGCGGAACAGCGGGTCACCCGCCGCCACGCGCTGGCCGGGCTGGACCAGCACCTCCGCGATGCGCGACGGGACCGGAGCGAACAGGGTCGAGAAGCCCTCCGCCCGCCACACCGCCGGCACGGCGATGGTGCCGGTGACCGGGACGAAGGCCAGCCAGACCAGCGCGGCCAGACCGCCCAGGGTCATCAGCAGGTTCCGGTTGGGCCGCAGGCTGCCCCGCCGCTCCCACCATTCCTTCGCCTCGTTGACCAGCGGGCGCAGGATGAACCAGCCGACTTCCACCGCGAACAGCACGATGCCCAACACCTTGATGAAGACGTGATAAACCAGCACCGCGATGCCGATGAACAGCACCAGCCGGTAGACCCAGGTGGCGAAGGCATAGGCCAGCATCACCCGGTGCAGCCACGGATCGAACCGCTCCGGCACCTCGTCGCCCAGGCCGAACAGCCATTCCCGCAGCCGCCAGCGGGCCAGCGCGAAGGCGCGGTCCTGCAGATTCGGCACGTCCAGCGCGTCGGCGAGCAGGTAATAGCCGTCGAAGCGCATGAAGGGGCTGAGGTTGATGGTCAGGGTGGTCACCCAGCTCACCGTCGCCACGAAAAAGGCGGCGCTGCGCAGCGGCCCGTCGGGCAGGAAGCTCCAGGCCAGCGTGGCGAAGGCGGCCAGCGCCAGCTCCGTCAGCATGCCCGCCGCGGCGATGTGCAGCCGTGCGCGGCGGGAGACGAGCCGCCAAGCGTCGCTGGTGTCGGTGTAGAGCACCGGCCACATCACCAGGAAGGCCGCCCCCATGGTCGGCACCCGGCAGCCGAAGCGTTTCGCGGTGTAGGCATGCCCCAGCTCATGCAGCGTCTTCGTCACCAGCAGTGTCAGGCCATAGAGCGCCATGCCCTCCAGCGAGAAGAAGTGCAGGAAGGTGTGGGCGAAGCTGTCCCACTGGCGCATCACCAGAATGAGCCCCAGAATTCCCGCGCCGATCACCGTCCACAACCAGGCGCGGCCGTAGAAGGGCGCGACGTAGCGCACCGTGGCGTTCAGAAAGGCGTCGGGCCGGACCAGCGGGATGCGGAAGAACAGGTAGTTGTGCAGCAGCCACATCCACCAGGACGTGCGCCGCGCCGCCGTCTGCTTCGCCAGGAAGTCGACGTCGGCGCCCTGGGTCAGATTGCTTGAGGCCAGGAATTTGTAGAGGCCGACGACCTCCTCCGCATCCGGTTCCAGGACCGTTTCGGCGGCCACCGCGGCGGCGATGGCGCGGGGCGATCCGTGATGCCAGCGGGCGATGACCTCGAAGGCGCCGTGGCCGATGCGGAAATAGCGGTTGCGCACCGGATCGTGGATCGTCCAGCAGGGCGAGCCGTCCACCGCCGGAGGGGCCGGCAGCAGTTGAAGTTCCTCGCGCAGCGGCGGCAGCCGCACGCTGTCCAGCGGGTCCACCGGGGTGACGACCGCCGGACCCGTCGTCATGCCGATGGCGGCGGCGCCCATGGCTCAGAGCCCCACGGTCTGGCGCAGCGCCGCCAAAGGGCGGCGGAAGAGATAGAAGGCCAGCGGCACCCGCTCGCCCTGGATCTTGGCGGTGCCGCGCAGCCCGATGCGCGGCGTCGGCTGGTCCGGCGCCAGATCGGCGCGGACCCGGTAGGCCAGGACCCCGCCCGGTGTCAGCCCCGGCTCATAACTGGCGTGCGACACCGTGGCGCGCAGCGGACGCAGCGGATCGACGTTCAGATAGAGGCTGACCTGCGCGCCCTCCTGAAGCACGATCGCGTCGTTGACCGGCACATGCACGTCCACCTCCGCGGCCTGCGGATCGGCCAGGGTCAGGATGCGCTCGCCCACCGCCACCGGCTTGCCCAGCCAGTCGTTGGCGTCGGTGAAGACCGCGATTCCCGTCCGCTCCGCCTTCACCGTGACGCGGTCCATCAGATCGCGGGCGAAGTCCATCTCCGCCCGGCGCAGCTCCACCTGGGTCTTCAACTGGGCGATGCGCGCCTTGCTCAGCGGATCGGTGAAGGCACCCTGGGACGCCGTCAGCAGTTCCGCCTCCGCCGAAGCCAGCGCCTTGCGCGCCACCTCCAGCCGGCTTTTGAGAACCGACGATTCGAAGCTGAACAAAGGCTGCCCGGTGCTGACCGGCTCGTTCGGCTGGACGTGGAAACGTTCGATCACGCCTTCCAACGGCGCGCTGACGATCAGCGGGTCGCGCGGCGCCACCTCCGCCGGGGCCAGCGTCGATTGCGGCACCGGGATAGCCAGAACCGCCGCCAGGACCGCCACCACCGCCAACGCCCAAACCCCTTTGCGCGCCCGCACACCGGAGCGGCGCCCGGCCCGGGTCAGCGCCCACCAGGCGTGCCCATAGCCGCCGGAGAGCTGCCCGAGAAGCACCTTCTCGCCGTCCGTCCAGGCGTCGTCGCGGGCGAGCCACAACACCGCCGTGACGGTGTCGTCCGGCCCCGGCAAGGGCACCCACAGCGCCTGCGCCGGCCCCCACTGCCCCCAGTCGCGGGCCAGCGCGGGCGGCACCTCCGTGGGGGCGATGCCGTGTAGGTTGCGCGCCTCCGCTCCCGCAGCAATGGCCGAGGCTGCGGCCTCCAGCCAGCGGGTGAAGGGAGCGTCGCGCTCCGGGACGGCGACGTTGGACACGGCTTCCAGCCGGGCCTTGCCCGACGGCGCGACGGTCAGGAAAACCGCCTGCTGGTAGGCGATCATCCGCCGCGTCTGGTTGACGATGAGGAAACGCAACGCCTCCGGGTTCTGGGCCTGCCGGGCCTCCTGCTGCAGATTCAGGAGAAGCAGGAGGCTGTTCAGCGGGTTGGCCGCATCCATCCGGACGGATTTGACGTCATCTGGCACCTTTGGCCTCCTCCGGCGGGGTGAAGCGGGCGGTTCCGCTCATGCCGGCGACCAGATTCGGGGCGTTGCCCGGCTTGTCGGCCTGCAGTTTGCCCGTCACCTTCAGCGACTGGCTGACCGGATCGACGCGGGCACCGATCAGGGTGACCTCGCCATCCAGAACCTCACCCGTCTCGTCAATGCGCAACTCGAACCGCTGGCCGGGCTTCAGCCAGACCAGCCAGGAAGACGGGACGATCAGCTCCACCCGCAGATCGCGGTCCGAAAGCACTTCAAGCAGAGCCGTGCCGGCGGGAACGGACTCATGCTCGCGAATCCGCTGCTCCACCACCTTGCCGTCGAAGGGCGCCTTGACGTCGCAGCGGCGGACCTCGATCTCCGCCTTGCGCAGATCGGCACGGGCGGCCTCGGCCTTGACCTCGGCCATCTCGACCTCGGCCCCACCGATGGACTTCAACTGCTCCAGCCGGCGGCTCTGCCGCACCGTGACGTCGGCGGCGCGCAGGTTGGCGCGGGCCGCGTCGACCGCCGCCTGATAATGGCTGCAATCGAACGCGATGAGCGTCTGCCCCGCCTTGAAGGACTGGCCCGCCTCCACGGTGATCCGGCCGATGCGTCCGGCGATCTCGCTGGAAAGGACGGCGTGCTGCCGTGCCTCAATCAGCGCGCGCACCGCGCCATCGGGGACCGGCGCCGGGTCAGCGGCGGCAAGCGGCAAGGGAAGCAGCGCGATAGACAGCGCGGCGAGGAAGCGTGAGGGGCGAAAGCGGCACATCATGGCAGAGATTTTCTGCACCCTTAGCTCCGGAAGCGCAACGATCCAGGATCGGCGAGCGGTCCTGTACGCTTATTTGTTTCAGCACTGGCGGACCGGCACAGCTGAAAGGGGGCGGCGACCCGGCACCGCCCCGTCGGTATCAACGCACGGTGGAGCGCCCCACCGGAGCCAGCGCGCTCAGCGGCACCGAGTAGACCTTCACCGGCTCCGACCGGGTGGACGGGCTGTAGGACACCGTCATCGGTGCGGTCATGGAGGCGGTCGGTTGCTGCGGCAGCTCGGCCACCGTCATGCGCTCCGGCACCGCGGCCTTGCGTTCCGCCGGCTCCTCGCCGCGCGCGGCGACCGGGGCGGCCTTAGGATCGGTCTTCGGATCGGCAGCCTTCTCGACCGGAGCCTTCTCCGACGGTGCTTTTTCGGAGGTCGTGGCGGCGGGAACCAGCAGATCCTGGAGCCGTGCCGTGCCGCCGGCCTTCTGCTGCCAGGCGCCCAACCCGTCGGACACCGCCTGACGCAGCGTCGTCAGATCCTGGGACGGGACCGCCTCCGGCATCGGATCGACGCCCGCCGACACCATGACGCGGGCGTAGGCGTTCTGCAGATCGGCGTAGACGAGATCGCGCCGCAGGTCGGAGACGAGTTCCGACACCTCGGCCTGGATCACGCTCATGTCGCCCTGCTGGCCGACCGTGCTGCTGTTGACATACTGCTGCCGGATGCGGCGGTCGATCGCCGCCTGATCGGCGTTGAGCGAGAATTCCTGCGACAGTTCGCGGAACTGCACCATCGCCACGCGCACCTGGCTCAGCACCGCCACGCTGAGCGCCTGACGGCGGAAGGCGACCAGTTCCTCCTGCGCCTTCGAGAAGGCGTGGGTGTCCGGGGCCGAGGCCAGGGACAGGATGTTCCACGACACCCGCGCCCCGTAATCCGCCCAGCGCTGGTTCAGCAGGTAGCTGTTGCTGTCGTAATGCAGGCCGGCGTTCAGGTCGATGCCCGGAAGCAGCTTCAGCAGAGCGCGGCGCGTCTCGTCGGCGGTGATGCGGGCGTTGTAGGATTCCTCCAGCAACTCCGGACGGTTGAGGAGCGCGTAGGTTTCCAGGGAGTCGACCGAGGTCGTGATCGCCGGGACGTCCTTGCCGGTGACGTCCGGCGGCATCTGGATGGTGAAGTTCTCACCCGGCGGCAGGCCCATAAGCGCGCCGAGCTGCGACTTGGCGGCCACCAGCTCGCGCCGCAGCGTCTGGAGCTGGCGCAGCGTGTCGACCAGCGCGCGCTGGTAGGACAGGGTTTGCAGCGGGGCCTGGACGCGCTGGGCCTCCATGGCGTTCGCGTTCTTGCGCGCCGCCTCGATGCGCTTCTCCAGCGGTTCGATCCGCTTCAGCAACCGCTCCGCCGCGACGGCGCGCCAGTAGGAGGTGCGCACGTCCTGCAGGATGCCCTGGACGACGCGGCGGCGGCGTTCGTCGGCGATCAGGACGAGGTTGGAGTTCTGGCGGGCGCGCAGGTAGCTGACGCCGAAGTCGAGAACGTTCCAGGTGAAGCCCAGGTCGGCGGTCCGGCGGTGCCGGTCCGTGGCCGTGGTGCTCTCGCCGGTGCGCCGGCCGGTGGCGAGGTTGAGGCTCTCCGACCCGGATTCGTTGTTGCGCCCGGTGTAGCCGGCCCCCGCCACGAGACGCGGCAGCATGTCAAACCGCGACAGGTCGAGCTGCTGGTTGGCGACCGCCATTTCCATCAGCTTCACACGTTCGTCGAGGTTGTACTTGATGGCCCGCGCCATGGCCTCGTGCATCGACACCGGGCCGGTGATCGGCTCCTGCGGCGCCATGATGACCGACATGTCCTCGCGCAGGCGGGACACATTCTCGTCATCGGTCAGAGGCTTCGGGCTCACGGAACATCCGCTGGCGAGCAGCGCGGCGGCGGCCAGGGCGAAGGACGCGCGGACCTTGTGGCCCCGCGGCCGGGGGGAGGAAGCGAACCGGGTCATTCTCGTCGGCAATCCATTTGGAAAGAAAAGCTTAAGCGGGGAAGACGGCGGCGGAAGGCGCGGGCGGCGCTAGGCCGCCCGGCTTCCCGGCGGGACATGCGAGGTGAGTGCGGCGAGCAGTGCCGCCGTCTGGGCATCGGCCGCGCCATGGATTTGAGCCACCTGGCGGGAGAAGGCCGGCCGGGCCGGCGCGGACCCATCGAGATCGGCGCGCGGGCCGGGGGCCTGCCCCGAACCGTCCGGCGCGGTCGGAGCGTTGCTCGGATCGCCGTCCGCGGGCACGTCGCCGGTCGGCGACGGTCCTTGCCCCTGCGGCTGTCCTTGCGGTCCAGTTAGACCCGCAGGCCGATTGGCCGGCGCACTCTCGATCGTGGAACCGGGTCCCGTCTGGCCGCCGGGCCGGTTGCCCGGTGCGCCAACAAGCCCGCCGGCGGGGGTGCCGGGGCCGCCGGGAGCCGCGCTGCCGCCCGGCGTGCCGCCGGACGCCGTCCCGGACGCGCCGACCGGGCTGCCGACGACGCCGTTCAGGCCGCCATTGCCCGTTCCGGCGCCTGCCGTCGGTCCGCCGGCTGCCGGCCCACCCGTCGCCGGTCCGCCCGTGCCGAGGCCAGCGCCTGAACCGCCGCCGAGACCGGAGCCGGCGCCCGTGGCCCCCAGCCCGGCACCAATGCCGCCCGAAGCGGCGCCGCCCAAGCCGGAGCCACCGCCGACACCGCCGCCGAGGCCGCCGCTCCCGAGACCGCCGCTCCCAAGGCCGCCATTGCCCAGGCCGCTGCCGCCACTGACGACACCGCTCAACCCGGAGCCACTGGACCCGCCGGTGCCACCGCCCAGAACCCCGCTCGACGAGCTGGCCGTGCCGCCGCCGGACGGCGCACCGCCCATGGCGGAGATCGTGATCGAGCGCCCGGCGTCGCTGCTGGTCGAATTGCCGATGTTGCCGATGGTGATCGAGCGCCCGGCGTCCGTGCTGCTGTTCCCGTTGCCGCTGCCGCCGCCGTTGCCGATCGACGAGCTGGTGATGACGCGGCCCGCATCGCTGCTCGTCTGCAGGCTGGGCAGGGTCGGCGCGGTGCCCAGCGTCGGCCCGACCGTCTGCGTTGTCCCGGTCCCGGCGGCCGTTGCGACCCCAGAATTGGACGAGGACGCCGCCGTCGTGGTGTTCCCTGTGGAGGCAGCCGCCACCACGACCGGCGGTGGCGGAGGCGGAGCCACCGTGTAGGTCGTCGTGCCGGCGTTGCCGGTGTTGCCCACCGCGTCGCTCGCCTTGGCCGCGATGACGTAGCTGCCGACGCTCAGGTCGGAGGCCAGGGCCAATTGCCAGATGCCGGTCGCGCTGGCGCGCGCCGTGCCGACCGGCTGGCCGTTGACCGTCACGGTGACCAGGCTGTTCGCCTCGGCGGTGCCCTGCACGACCGGCGTGCTGCCGGCGGTGGTGTTCAGCGTCACGGTCGGGGCGACCGGCGGCGTGGTGTCGATGGTCAGGGTGGTGACCGCCGACAGGCTGCTGACGTTGCCGGCCCTGTCGGTGGCCTGCACCTGGACGCTGTGCGTGCCGTCGGCCAGCGCCGCCGTGAACGGGAAGGTCCAGGCGCCGTTGGCGTCGGCAACCGCCGTTCCGGCGACCTTGCCGTCGACCAGCACGTTCACCGTGCTGCCGGCCTCCGTCGTGCCGGCCAGGGACGGCGTGGCAATCCCGGAAATCCGCTCGCCCGCCGTGGCGCCGGCGACGGTGGCACTGGTCACCGATGGCGCGGGCGCGACCGGCACCGCGGTGTCGATCACCACGGCCAGCGCGTCGGACGGATCGCTGACGATGCCGAACCGGTTGGTCGCCGTGGTCGTGATGCTGTGCGTCCCGTCGGTCAGCGCCGTCTGGAGGCGATGGACCCAGAAGCCGTTCTCGTCGGCCACCGTGGTTCCCACCGCCGTGCCGTCCACCAGCACGGTCACCGTGGCGTTCGCCTCCGCGGTGCCGGACAGCGTCGGCCTCGTCACTTTGGTCAGCCGATCCGTTGCCGAGGCACCGGAGTCGGACAGGCCGCTCAGCGCCGTCCCGACCGGCTTCGCCGGGATCGGGGTGTCGATATGCACCTGGCTGGTGTCGCCAACGCCCTTCAGGGTCGTCACCAGCGGCCCCTGGGCCGCGTCCATCACGATGGAGCCGTTCAGCGCCAGCCCCAGGACGGAAACGCCCTGCGGCGCGCGGTCGCCGACCGTAACGACATAGTCGAACCGCAGCAGCGTGCCGGTGCTGCCCGCCGCGTTGTACACGGCGTTCCGGATGTCGCTTCCGACCGCCAGTTCCAGTACCGGACTGCCTCCGCTGATGATCGACGCTTCGCTGAGTTGCACGAAGAAGCTGACCGTCTCGCCCGGCAGATAGGTCCCCGCCGAGGGAGGCGTGACGGTGACCACCGAGGGCGGCGTGCGGTCCACCGACAGGTTGCGGGTCGCCTGGGTGGGGTTGCCCGCCGCGTCGGTGAGGCTGGCGGTGACGGTGTAGCTGGTGCCGTCGGTCAACGCCAGCAGGTCGGTGGACGGGACGGTCAGGCTCCAGGTGTTGTTGGTCACCGTCGTGCTGTAGGTCTTGCCGTTTAGCGTCACTGTGACCGTCTGCCCGTTCTCGACGCCGTTGGTGACGCCCGACACCGTCTGCCCCGTGGCACTGTCCGCCGCGTTCAGCACATTGTCGCCCGCCACCGTGGCGATGGCGAGGGTCGGCGGCTTGCGGTCGACCGAGACGTCGCGCGTCGCCTGGATCGCCGCGTTGCCCGCCACGTCCGCCAGGTCGGCGGTGATGGTATAGTGGCCGCCATCCGTCAGCGCCCCCAGATCGGCGGAGGGGATGGACAGGCTCCAGGCGTTGTTGGTCACCGTTGCGCTGTAGGTCTTGCCATTCAGCGTCACCGTGACCGTCTGGCCGTCCTCGACACCCGTCGTGGTGCCGGCCACCGTCTGGGCCACGGCGCTTTCCGCCAAGTTCAGCACATTGTCGCCGGTCACCATGGTGATCGCGACGGTCGGCGCCGTGCGGTCGAAGGTGACGGTCCGGATGGCGGAGTCGGCGCTCTCCATCCCGGCGATGACCTGACGGACCGTGAAGTCGACCGCACCGCTGAGGCCGGACACATCGACGCCGGCGAAGCTGTAGGCGCCAGACGCGTCGGCCGTGGTCGTCGCCACGAGCGAGCCGTTGGCGTAGAGCCGCACCGTCGTGTTGGCGTTGGCGTTGGCGCCACTGCCGTTGAAGGTGACGCTGCTCGCCTTGGTGATGTTGTCCGTGTTGCTGTTGCCCGTGTCCGACGCGGGCGCGAGGGCCACGGCGCTCCCCAGGACAGCCGGGGTGATCGACAGGCTGGCGGTGTCCGTCGCCGCGGAGAAGGCGGAAATCCCGCCACCGCTCGCGGTAGCCACCTTGGTCCCGGCGGTGCCGCTGGTCTGATCCCAGGCGCGGAAGGTGATCGCGGCGCTGAGGATGCCCGCGTTGGCGCCCGTCGGCTGGTAGTAGAGCCGGTCCGTCGTCCGCAGCAGCAGCGCGTTTCCGCTGTCATTCACCGTCCCGACCGCAGTCCAGCTGGTACCGCCGTCGGTGCTGTAGAACCAAGTACCGCCTTCCGACGTATCCACGCCGACCAGCGCGATGCCCGTGACGGCGCCGCTGTCCACATCGGACACGTTCGTGCCGAACCCCACCAGGGACGACACGGCAACGCCGACCGCTCCGTCCGGCGCTCCCGTGGCCTGGGCGACGCTGGGCAGGGTCAGGACGGTGTCGGTCAGCACCGGGGCGTCGTTCACCGCGGTCACGGCGATGCCCGCCGTCGCACTGGCGGTGCTGAACTGGCCGTTGGCCCCCAGCCCGCCGTTCGCGGTGGTGTCATTGCCGACCGTGGTGCCCGCCGTCCCGGCGGTCTGATCCCACGCCTTGAAGGTGATGCCGTTGACGACCGAGCCGTTGTAGTCGGCGTTCGGCACGAAGCGCACAAGGTCAGTGCTGGCGAGCAGCAGGGCCGACGCCCCCGAGACGCCAGTGATGGTGGTCCAGGTTCCGGCCCCGGTCTTGTACTGCCACGTGCCGTTGCTGCTGTCGATCGCGGTGATCGCGATGCCCAGCGCGTTGCCATCGGCGTCGGTGGCCGAACCGGCGGAGGCCAGGATGGCCGCCACGGTGTCGCCGTTGTTGCCGGTGGCGTCCTCGTCGATGGCGGTCAGGCTGCGCGCGTCCGTGCTCAGCACCGGGGCGCTGTTGGTGATCGCCGTGTAGGTCGAGGTCGCCGTCTGCGTGCCGCCACGGCCGTCGTTGGCCGTCACCACCACCCGCAAGTATTTGTGGGCGTCCGACGTGGTCAGCGTGT
>NZ_JAEPIV010000022.1:0-95308 GCF_016632405.1 Azospirillum aestuarii | reverse complement strand
TCGGCGGCCGGCGCGTGGAGCATTACGGCGGCTTCGCTGAGCGACGGTGCGCACACGCTGACGGCCACGGTGACCGATGCGGCGGGCAACAGCTCGTCCACCTCCACCGCGCTGACCGTCACCATCGACACCAGCGCTTCGTCGCCGACCAGCCTTGCTTTGGCGGCGGCGTCGAACAGTGGCTCGACCTCCGACACGCTGACCAACGTGGCGGCGCCGGTGATTACCGGCAGTGTGGCCGAGGCGGGTGTGGTCGTGCTGTACGAGGGCGCGACCGCCCTGGGCACGGTGACCGCTTCGGCGGCGGGCGCGTGGAGCATCACGGCGGCTTCGCTGAGCGACGGCGCACACACGCTGACGGCCACGGTGACCGATGCGGCGGGCAACAGCTCGACGGCCTCGTCTGCCCTGACCGTCACGATCGATACCGGAGCACCTTCCGTCGCCATCGCGCTGAGCAGGTCGACCATCGGCGTGGGGGAGACGGCAACCGTCACCTTTACGTTCAGCGAGGCACCGGTCGGCTTCTCCCTTTCGGCCGTGGCCGCACAGAACGGAACGCTGTCGAATCTGTCGGTCCTGCCCGGAAGCGATGGGCTGGTCTATACGGCCACCCTGACCCCAAGCGTGGAAACGGTCGCTTCCGACAGCCGGGTCACCGTGGCAACGGGGTGGAGTGACACCGCCGGAAACAGTCCGACAGGCACCGTGAGCTCGGTCAGCTATGCCATCGACACTCGGAGTCCGTCCGGAAACAGCACCCCCGTGATCGGCGGCGCGGTGGCCGGACAGGCGACCGACGACACCGCCAGCCGTTACGCCTTCGCCACCATGACCGTTTCCGACAACGAGGCCAGCCAAGCCCAGACGGTCGTGGTGACGATCCGCAATTCGGGCGGCACGGTCGGCGATGCCACCGGCGTCTTCACCGCCGCCAGTCTCATCGCCAGCGGCTTTTCCAAGTCGGCCGCCGGTACCTACACCCTGACCGCCAGCTCGGCGGCGGCGGCCCAGGCCGCCCTGCGGCTGCTCGACTTCCAGCCGGTGGCCAACCGGGCCGCTCCGGGCACCCAGGAGACCACGGCCTTCACCGTGACGGTCACCGACGGGGATGGCGCATCGGTGACGAACACCACGACCAGTGTCGATGTCCTGTCGGTCAACGACGCCCCGGTGCTGGCCCAGGCGCTCGGCACCCGCAATGTGGACCAGGGCCAGGCATTTTCCTACACGGTGCCGGTGGGGACCTTCGCCGACGCCGACGCCGGTGATACCCTCGCCCTGAGCGCGACCAGCGGCGACGGCTCCGCGCTGCCCGCCTGGCTCAGCTTCGATGCGGCCACCGGGCGCCTGTCCGGCACGCCGGGCAACGCCGACGTCGGCACCCGGACGGTGCGCGTCACCGCAACCGATTCCTCCGGCGCGACGGTTTCCGATCTGCTGACCATCCAGGTCGTCAACGTCAACGACGTGCCGCTCGCAGCGGCCGACGCCGGCGGCACCGACCGGCTCACCCCGGTCACCGTGGCGGCGTCGAGCGGCGTGCTCGCCAACGACACGGACCCCGACATCGGCGACCATTTGGCCGTCAGCGCGGTGAATGGCGACGCCGCCAACGTCGGCCGGGCGATTACGCTGTCCGGCGGCGGCCGGCTGACGCTGAACGCCGACGGCGGATACAGCTTCGACCCGACGGGCGGCTACGGCACGCTGCTGTTCGGCCAGACCCGGCAGGAGACGGTCAGCTACACCGTCACCGACCAGGCCGGCGCGACCGCCACCGCGACGCTGACCATCACCGTGCGGGGCGTCAACACCGCCCCGGCGGTGCAGGAGGCCAAGCACGTCGCCATCGACCAGAACTCCAGCCGCGTCGGCCTGTCGATCGACAAGCCGCTCGATCCGGAAGGCGACCCGCTGACCATCACGGTCACCGGCCTGCCGACGGTCGGGACGCTCCAGCGCTACGACGGCACGGCGCTCGCCGTCGGCGACACGCTGTCGCCGGACCAGCTCGCCGCGGTGATCTACACGCCGCCCTTCGGCGCCACCGGGGCTGCCGGGTCCTTCAGCTACGCTGTGTCCGACGGGACCAATCTGGTCGGCCGGGCGGTTACGATCAGCCTGACACCGGTGCAATGGTTGAGCCTCACCCCGTCCAGCCTGTCGATTGCGGAGGGCAACAGCGGCTCCACCAGCCTGACCTACACGATCACCCGGCGCGGCGACAGCTCCGGCGCCACCACGGTTAAGTGGCAGGTCGACACGACCGGTCTGAGCGGCAGCCTTGCCGACGCGGCCGACTTCGGCGGCACGCTGCCCAGTGGCACCGTCACCTTTGCCGCCGGCGAGACCAGCAAGACCATCACCGTTCCGATCAGCGGCGACCGGCAGGTCGAAGGCAATGAGCAATTCCGGGTCCTGCTCTTCTCCCCCTCGACCACGGTCACCGACGCCAAGATCACGGTGGAGAACGCGACGGCGACCGGCACCATCCTCAACGACGACCGTGCCGCATCGATCACCGCGGTGACCGTCCCGGCCGCCGGCCGCTATCTGGCGGCGCGCGGCGACACGCTGGACTTCACCGTCGCCTTCAGCGACGCGGTCAGCGTCTCCGGCACCGGCGCGCCGCGGCTGGCACTGACCATCGGGACCCAGACCCGCTACGCCACCTTCCTGCGCGTGGATGCCGGCAAGCTGGTGTTCCGCTACGCCGTCGGCGCGGACGATCTGGACAGCGACGGCATCGTGGTCGCCGGGACCATCGACCTGAACGGCGCGCAGATCCGCGACAGCGCCGGCAACGCCGTCACCAGCCTCGGTTTTGGAAGCGCAGCGCCGGTCACCAGCCATGTGCTGGTCAATGTCCGCGGCGGTCACGCCATCGACGGCTACATCGCCGGCGCCACGGTGTTCGCCGACGCCAACGCCAACGGCCAACTCGACGCCGGAGAGGCGTTCGGGACCACCAACGCGGTGGGAAGCTGGTCGATTCCGGGCGGTGCCGGCCCCATCGTCATGATCGGCGGCACCGACATCTCGACCAACCTTCCCTTCACCGGCGTCTACGAGGCTCCAAGCTCGGCGTCCGTCATCACGCCGCTGACCACCATCATCATGGGCATGGCGGGGCTCGCCGGAACGGACAGCGAGATCGCCGCGGCGGCGACCGAGCTGAAGAGCAAGCTCGGCCTCGACGCCGGGCTCGACCTGCTCACCTACGACCCCATCGTCGCGGTGACCACGACCGGGGCGGACGCTGCGGCCATCGTGACCGCGCTGAAGACCCAAGCCGCCGCGGCCAGCGTCGCCAACGTGATCGTCCAGGGCAGCGCCGTGCTCGCCGGGGTGGTGATCGGCGCGCCGCGGGCCAGCGGCGTGATCGGGCGGGCGCTGGTGGGCGCCATCGCCGACGCGATCAAGGCCGTCCCGGCCGGCGGCACGATCGACCTCGCCGATCCGGCGGTCCTGGCCGCCATCCTGGCCGCCGCCGGGGCGCGGATCGGGGCCGTGGACAGCGTGAGGCTGGCCGCGGTGACGGGCGGTGCCGCCAACGTCATCGCCGCGTCGAACGGCGCGGTGATCACCGCCGGCACGACCAACAGCGGTGGTGTCGACGGGCTGACCCAGATGGCCCAGGCCCAGGTGGTGGCGCAGGGCACGGCGGCGGACGAGCTGCGCAGCGGCACTGCCGCGGGGGACGTGTCGGGCGCCGTCACCGCCTTCACCGGCACCAACCTCCAGCAGCAGATCAGCGCGGCCCAGGTGGCCGTGGTCGTGCCGTCGCGCCTCGCCATCGCGGCGACCGACGCCGACAAGCGCGAGGGAAACAGCGCCACCACCGCCTTCACCTTCACCGTCACCCGCGCCGGCAACACGGGCGGCGCGCTGACGGTGGCTTGGGCAGTCGCGGCCGGCAACGGAGCGGCAGGCGCCACGCTCGACGCCGCCGATTTCGGCGGGACCCTGCCGTCGGGCACCGTCTCCTTCGCCGACGGCGAAACGACGAAGACCATCACCATCCTGGTGTCGGGCGACACCGACATCGAGCCGGACGAGACCTTCACCGTCACCCTGTCCAACCCGTCCGTCACGGCGACGGCGATCGAAACGGCGTCGGCGTCGGGGACCATCCGCAACGAGGACCCGGTCGATCCGGTGCTGACCCTGCCCGGCGCTCAGACGGTGGTGGCGGGAACGGCCGCGGCCATCGCCGGCCTGTCGGTGATGGACGGCGACAGCGCCATGGTGACGGTGACCCTGACGCCCGGCAACGGCAGCCTCGGCCTCGCCGGCCCCGCCGCGGTCAGCACGGCCGGCGACGGCGCCGTGACGGTCAGCGGCAGCGTGGCCGACGTCAACACGACGCTCGCCTCGCTGGTCTTCACCGGGACCGGCGGACAGACGGCGGGCAGCATCGCGGTGACGGTGGCCGACGGCGACCCTTCGACGCCGGACGCCTCGGGGACGCTCGCCATCGCCATTCAGTCGCCGCCGGCCAACGTGCTGCCGAGCAGCCCGACCCTGGTCGCCGGCCGCTCGACCGAGGTGCTGGGGCTGGAGATCACGGATGTCGACGGCGGCACGATGACCGTCGTGCTGACACCGACCAACGGTACCCTCACCCTGCCGCTCTACGGCTCAGCCACGACGAGCGACCTCGGCAACGGCAAGATCCAGCTCACCGGCTCGCTGGAGGACGTGAACCGCACGCTGCAGCAGCTCGAGTTCACCGCGTCGCGCAACGTCACCAGCGCGTCGATCCGCTTCGAGTCCTCCGACGACCAGCCCCTGACCCCCGATGCCGACAGCCTGCTGGTCATCGGCGTGCTGTCCTCGCCGGAGCACAGCGCCCCCGCCACCCTGTCGGTGGTTTCCGGCGTGGCGACGGCGGTGACCGGCCTGTCGGTCAGCGATTACGACAGCCCGACTCTGCAGGTCACGCTGACCCCGACCAACGGCGCGCTGGCTCTGACGGCGCAGGGCGGGGTGACCCTGACCCAGCCGTCCGCGGGCGTCTGGCGCCTGATCGGCACCCAGGCCGACATCACGGCCACACTGGCCAGCTTGACCTTCACCGGAACGGCGGGCCAGACCGCCGGAACGATTGGGGTGACGACCAGCGACCTCGGCACGCTGACGACCGACGCCGAGGCGACCATCGCGGTGACCATTGTCGATCCGGCGACCCTGGTCGCCCCGACGCTCACCCTGCCGCAGCCCATCACCCTCGACCAGGGCCTTGCCACGGCGCTGACGGGCATCCAGATCGCCGATCCGGACAGCCAGGCGGTCACGGTGACCCTGACCCCGTCCCAGGCGACCCTGGGCGCCACGGCGGCTGGGCAGGCGACCGTGGCGACGGCGGGCGACGGGACGCTGACGATCAGCGGGTCGGTCGCCGACGTGAACGCGACGCTCGCCGCCCTGCGGATCACCGGCGGCACCGCCGCCACGGCGACGGTCGCGGTGACGGTGAGCGACGGCGTCACCACGCCGGCCACCGGCACGCTGACCCTGCCGATGGTCGACGTTACCCCGCCCGGCAGCCCGGCGATCACCACGGTGAGCACCGACTCCGCCGGCACGCTGCCGGTGACGGTCGCCAACACCAACCGCAACCGGCTGTTCGTGCGCGGCACGGCGGAAGCCGACAGCCGGGTCGTCCTGTCCGACGGCGGGACGGAGGTGGCGACGGTCACCGCCGATGCGCAAGGTGCCTGGGTCGCCGATCTCAGCGCGACGCCGCTCTCGGACGGCACCCACGCCTTCACCGCGCGGGCGACCGACGCGGCGGGCAACGCCGGTCCGGCGTCCGGCGCCCTGTCGGTGCTCATCGACACCATCGCCCCGACGACGCCGTCGGTGGCCTTCAACGATGCGTCCATCGACCATGCCAAGCAGAGCAGCGTCGGATTCGTCCTCTCCGGCGGGGAGAACGGGACGACCTACCGCTGGACGCTGTCCTCCTCGGGCGGTGGCGGTCCGCTGACGGGAACGGGAACGCTGACCGGGTCGAGCGGCACGGTCGGCGGCATCGACGTGTCCGGCCTGTTCGACGGCACGCTGTCCCTGTCGGTCACGCTGATCGACGCGGCGGGCAACGTTTCGGCGGCCGGAACGGCGACCGCGGCGAAGGCGGCAGGGGCGGTGGTGGACGGCACCGAGGTCCAGACGCTCTCGTCGCAGGCCAACGGACGGGCCGTCAGCACCGTGGTGGTCCAGGCACCTGCCAATGGCCGCTCGGAGGACCCCGCCAGCCCGAACGCCGGGCTGGCCGACGTGCCGCTGGTCCGGGAGACGGTGACCGATCCCTCCACCGGGCAGCCGACGGTGGCGACCACGCTGCAGGTCGGCCTGCCGACAGGAGTCGGCGTGACGGCGAGCGGCCCGGCGGCCCGCGAGGGGGCGACCCTGGCGCAGGCCGACCTGATCCAGGCGATCGACGCGCGCACAACGGCAGGGTCGGTGTCGCGGTCCGACCTGTCCAGCGGCGGCGCCCGCTTCCTGACCACGCTGGCGCAGCAGGCGTCCCTACTGCTGCGCACGCTCGCCTTCACCGCGCCCGCCATGCCGGGGGCGGCGGTCCGGATCACCGGCGCCACGCCGGGGGGCACCATGCCGACCGCACTGGTCATCGACACGACCGGGGCCGCGGGATCGCTGACCATCCAGCTCGACACCGTGTCGTTCGCCGCCGTCATCGGTTCGGCGACGTTGACCGGCGGCGAGGGCAACCAAATGGTGTATGGCGACGCCGGCAGCCAATCGATCACCCTCGGCCCCGGCGATGATCTCCTGTCGGGCGGCGGCGGCAACGACACGGTGGCCAGCACGCTCGGCAACGACACGCTGTATGGCGACGACGGCGACGACCTGATGCACGGCGGCGATGGCGACGACCTGATGGATGGCGGCGCCGACAACGACACGATGGGTGGTGGGGCCGGCAACGACACGATGGGTGGCGGTGCCGGCAACGACATCCTGATCGGTGAAGGCGGCGCCGACGCTCTGTTCGGCGGCACCGGCAACGACACCCTCTTCGGCGGCGCCGGCGACGACACGCTGTTCGGGGAGGATGGCGATGACATCCTGTCGTTGGGGACGGGCAACGACCTGACCGATGGCGGGGCGGGCAACGACACGCTGTACGGCGAGGATGGCAACGACACGCTGTTCGGCGGGGCCGGTGACGACATCCTGTCGCTGGGGACGGGCAACGACTTGGCCGATGGCGGGGCGGGCAACGACACGCTGTTCGGCGAGGATGGCAACGACACGTTGTTCGGCGGAGCCGGCGACGATGTGTTGGTCGGTGGGGCGGGGGATGACCTTCTGTTCCTCGACCAGGGGACCGACACGGTGTGGGGTGGGGCCGGAGCGGACGTCTTCGCCCTCGGTGGAGCGTCCGGTGGATCGATGGTCATGGATTTCACCGCGGGCACCGATCGGCTGGCGCTCTTCGACTCCTCGCTCGATCTCAAAAGCGTGATCGCGTCGGCGAGGGTCGTGAACGGCAACACCGTCCTCGATCTGCGGCCGGGGGTGAGCGTCACCATCGTCGGACAGACCGGCGACGCCGCCCGCTGGTTCACCTGACGGGGAGGGCGTCCGCGCCCCCCTCCTTCCGCGCTGTTGGCCGCAGAAACGACGGTGCTATCGTCGGGCATGGCTGCGCGTGTGCTGAGGCTTTTTCCGGGACCGCCCGAAGAGGTGGCGCTGGCCGGGCTTTATGTGGCCGATGCGCTCCACACCCTGGGCAGTGCATCGGCGCCGTTTGTCTATGCGAGCTTCGTCGGCAGCCTCGACGGGCGCATCGCGCTGGAGGACGGCGAAGTGAGCCGCCTGCCGGTCGAGATCACCAGCGAGAACGACTTCCGCCTGTTCCTCGAACTTCAGGCCCAGGCGGATTGCCTCGTCACCCACGGCGGCTATCTGCGCGACCTCGCGGCGGGTCGGCTGGACGACGTGCTGCAGATCGGCACGCGCGCCATGGACCGCGACCTCGCGCGGTGGAGGCAGGAGAACGGCTTGTCCGCCCAGCCCGCCGTCGTGATCGCCAGCGCCAGCCTCGATTTTCCGATTCCGGAGTCGGTCATCCGGGAAAAGCAGCGCGTTCTGATCGCGACCGGTCGGCAGGCCCCCCTTGATCGGGTCGATGCGCTGCGCGCGCGAGGCTTCCCGGTGATCCTGGCTGGAGACGGTGCATCGGTGGAGGGGGCGCCTCTGGTCCGGGAACTCGGCAACCTCGGCTTCCGCAGCGTGTATCTGCTGACCGGTCCCCGCATGCTGTCCACCATGCTGCGGGACGGGATGCTGTCGCGACTCTATCTCACCATCGCGCACCGCGTGGTGGGAGGGGGGAGCTTTCACACCATGGCGACGGGGCCGCGGTTGGAGGGCGCCGGCCGTCTGCGTCTGTCCTCTCTGTATTACGACGCCACGGCGCCGGATGGCGCGGGTCAATGGTTCGCCCGTTTCGAACCGCTGCGCCCGGCGTGAGTCCGGTGCCCGAACTCAAGCCGGTCCTTGATGGGCGGCCTTGTTGAAACAAGCGAGCGGGCAGCGGAGACGTGTCTCGCCGCTGCCCGCAGGAAAGTCGGTGGTGGGCACGATCAGGCACACGGCTTCGCCGTCACCACGCCATCAGAGTTGGGCGCAGGCGTAGGCGTTGATTTCGGTGCCGACGGCGATCACGCGGATTTTCGGTTTGCGCCAAGTCTTCATGATGCGCTCCCTCGGTTCCTGGATGGATGGAAAGGACCATCTGCGGTTTCGGTCCTCTTCAGGAAGCCTACCGGTCCAATCCTGGTACGGCCATCCTACGAATGGATAGTGGCACGGAAAATACGTATGGATTTCCTATGGTCAATGAATGCCGAATTTATTCAGCTCTGATTGTGATCGGCCGGTCATTCCCGCGGCGATCTCCGAATGCGTGCTTGAGACCGAATGCTTGATCGCCCCACCATGAGGATGCGCTTCTTCGGACAGACCAGCATGGACCCGACCCGATGACGAGGAATGGTGTTCCGGTTGCGTTGATCGCATTCTTGATCGGCTGCGGCACGGCGCAGGCCGAGGACGGCTATCCCACCTACGCCCGCGTCGATTACGTTCTCGGCTGCATGCTGTCCAACGGTCAGGGGCCGGACGTCGTGCGCAAATGCTCCTGCAGCATCGACGAGATTGCCGCCCATTTCCCCTACGACAGCTACGTGGCGATGGAGACCGCGCGGGGCATGCAGGAGGCGCCCGGCGAGCGCGCCGCGCTCATGCGCGACGTCGGGTGGATCAAGGATCTGCTGAACGAATTCCGGCAAGCCCAGGTCGCCGCCGACCTGAAATGCTTCTAACCGGCCCGGCGGCGGCGCAGGCGACCTTTACGAACCGGAATTGGCGCGGATCGGCCAGCTCTCCTGGAAAACCCGCCCGTTCGAATCCTCGGCGGTGACGTCCAGCGTTCCCTGCTCCTCCGGCACCAGGGAGAAATGGATGCTGGGGTCTTCGCTCAACGAGATGTCCGATTGCATGTCGAGCACTGGCGTCCCGTTGTAACGGATGGAAACGGTCTTCACGTAGTGAGCCGGGATGAAGTAATAGTTGAGCTGATCGTACTGCATGCCGGTGTAGTTGGGGTGGCTGATCAGCAGCTGCGCGGTCAACGGCTTTCCGGCGACGATGCTGTCGGGCAGGTTCAGCTTCATCTTGCCCATGCGGGCGACGGCGAGCTGGGCGTTCTTCAGGGCCGGGGCGGAGCATCCTCCGGACGCCTTGACGAACTGCGTGGTGCGGAGCAGCCGCCCGTCGCCGGTTTCCGCCACGGCGGTGATGTTGGTGTAGGCGTTGACCCGCAGACGGGTATCGATCGCCTGCGGGCTGTCGCCGTGCGGGAAGCGGAAGGTCGCGGCCATTGGCACCGGATTTTCATCGACGATGAGATGGACCGCGGTCACCTCGACGCCGTTGCCCGGCGCGGTCACGATCCGGATGGGCACGACCGCCGCGTCGTTGGCCCGCTTCGGCGCCTCCAGGCTGAGGAGCGGCCCGGCATCCTCGACCGCGCGACCCGAGAAATACATGTCGCGCAGCATGTCCCAGCGCTCTTCCTGCGGCGAGGCCGCCAGAGCGCTCGCGCTGCCCAGGCACAGCCAAGCAACTCCCGACAGCGTGAAAATGGTTCGGTGCGGTGTGGTCATGGCGTCATTCCCATTCCAGTTCGGCGAAGGCCGCCGTCACGTTGCGCGGGTTGTAGGACTCGAACAGGCGCCAGCGCGGCGCCTCCTCGGCGGCGACCGTTTCGACCGCCTGCTGAATGGTGCCGTGGGCGGCCTGGACCTTGCGAACACCCTCGACGATCCGGCTCAGGTAGCGGCGCAGGTCCCCGGCCGCATCCGGCCAGGGGGCCGAGGGAGGGCCGTGTCCGGGAACCACGCGCGCCGCCGGTTCCGCGGCCAGGGCGTCGAGAACGCGGAGCCAGCCGAGGACGGAACCGTCGATGGCCGGCGCCCGCTCCATGAACAACAGGTCCCCGGCCCACAGCGTCGCGGTTCGCCGATCGAGCACCGTCAGGTCGTTGTCCGTGTGGCCCACCGGCCACGCAACGAGGTCGAGCACGCGCCCTCCCAGATCCAGTTCCAACCGCTCGGCGACCACGAGGGTCGGCGGGATGAGCCGCACCTCCGCGGCGGCGGCGGGACTGGTCTCGGCCTCGAACGCCTGCCGGTAATGGTCCATGCGCGCCGTCAGGGCCGCCTGGAAGTTGCCGTGCGCCACGAATTCGGGCCGGTCGGGCAGGAAGGCGGTGTTTCCCAGCACATGGTCCGGGTGCATGTGGGTGTTGACGACGTAGCGGATGGGCCGGTCGGTGTGGGCGCGGATCGCGTCGCGCAAACGATGTCCAACAACCGGCGAGCCGCCGCTGTCGATCACGGCGACGGCGTCGTCCCCGACGATGAAGCCGCAGTTGGCGATGTCCCCGGCGTTGGCCGCGTCGGTTTCCTCGTGGCGACCGGCGTGCACGAACACGCCGGGTGCGACCTCGAACACGGGCAGGGGATCGGCCGGCGCCGGGGTTGCCCAGAGCAGGCAGACGAGCAGCCAGACGCCGGCCGGCGCCTTGCGCGCGGACGACCCGAGGAACGTGGCCGCAGCAGCCATCGTCCGGTCCTGCATTGTGTTCAATCGCGCAAGTATGGGACCCCGTCTGCGGGGGCGGCAACCGGGCAAAGGTGTTTGTGCGGCGCACCGTCGAAGGCCAGCCAGCCGACGCTGACGGCGGGAGCGAACCATCCCGTGCGTTCCCGCAAGGCCGGCGCCACCGGCAGATGCGCTTCGAAGTCCCGGTACGCCGATCCCCGGCGTTCGGCGAGGCGACGCACCAGGAACCGGCCGACCCCGGCGCCGACGAGCGGCGGGGCGTCCGCCGTCAAGCTCCGCGACAGCACTTGGTCGAGCGCGTCCTCGATCCGACGGAGCTGGCGTTCCGCGAGATGGCCGGCGAGGCGGCGGGCCTTCGGTAGGCCGTCCGGCTCCAGGTCGTCGCCGACCATCCGCAGCAGGCGCCGTGCGCTGGCCGTGATTCCGTGATCGCGCCCGTCCGCTGTCGGGTGCTGGTCGGCTCCGTCCGGCAGCGCCCCGGTCAGGCGATGAGCGTCGGCCATGGTCGCGAACAGCTCCGCCATCAGCGCGCGCCAGCGCCCGCCGTAGGGGGCAGCGCTGGCCACCGCCATGACCGGCGTGCGCACGACGCCCGTGTAGACCAGTTCGCCGCTGTCCAGCCGCTCGGCGTCGGAATAGCCGGCGTGGAGCGGGCCGCCGCCGACGAGCGGGACGATGTCGGTGGTGGTGCTTCCGACATCCAGCAGGACGCCGTCGCCGCCCGCCGCGGCCACCAAGGCGGTGGCGTACCAGTTGGCGGAGGCCACCGCCTCCACGCAGTCCGGAACGGTATCGACCGGCACCAGCCCACGGGGGCCGGCGAAGATGCTGAGGGTCGCGGCGGGCAGGGCGGAGCGCATCGTGGCGGCGATGCGGCGCACGCCGTCCGCGCGGTCGTCGAACAGGTCCGCCAACTCTCCGGTCATGGTCGCCGCGACCTGTTGCGGCTGGCCCCAGCGGGCGGTCACCGCCGCGACGGCCTGCTCCAGCCGGTCGAGACCCTGCCAGAGCGGGCAGGGCCACTGGTCGAGGTCGCGGAGCGTTCCCGCCCCATCGAACAAGGCGGCCTTCAGGTGCGCCCCACCGATGTCCAGCCCGATCAATGCGCCGCCGTCCATGGCTCACCCCTCCAGCGTCAGAAGGACCGGTTCGATGCGCGTCACCGGTTGCGGCGGGACCGGCGGGTCACGCGACAGGTCCAGCACCGCGGCGGCGACGTTCAACCCCGTCGCGCGCCGCAACCCCACATTGGAGGTGGTGAGGCGCGGGTTGACCTCGATGATCGTCGGCCCGTCGGGACCGACGATGACATCGACGCCGACGCACCCGAACAGGTCGGGCAGCGCCGCCGCGACGCCCTGCGCGAGATCGGAGAGGGCGGGGGACAGCGCCATCCCGCCGACGATCCCCCCGCCGTAGGAGAAGCGGCCAGCAGACAGGGTGACGGTCTGGCGGTTGGCGGTCAGCGGCCAGGCCCGCCCGTCGCGGCAGAGCATCGACAGGCTGGCCGGCGTGCCCGGCTGGAAGGGCTGCACCACGAAGCCGCTCCGGTCCGTCTCTCCCAGCCAGCCCCGCCAGTCGGCATGCTCGCGGATCAGCCGGGTGTCGATGCATCCGGCCCCGTCGTCGGGCTTGACGACCCACGGACCGTTCCCCGGCGGCCCGTCCGCAGCGACGGCGCCGATCCGCCAGACCGGGACGACGGGCAGTCCGGCCGCCGACAGAACGGCTGCCGTCGCCGCCTTGCTCGACGCGACGGCCACCGCGTCGGCGCGGCTGTTGAGCAGGCGGCGCCCAGTGGCTTCAACCATACGGCTGAAGCGTTCCAATGCGCCGTCGGTTTCCGGGGCAATCGGCCAGACGCCGTCCGCCTGCCGGGCGAGGTCCTCCCAAAGCGACCAGGACTCGCGCGGGTCCGTGATGGTTATGCTGCGCACGGGGAACGCGAGCGGCGGAAGGCGGGCGTCGCGCGTGACCGTCACCGCCACCCCCGGCATCTCCAGCAGGTCGGCCAGCAGGGCGTGGAGCATCAGGTCGCCCTCACGGGCGAGGCTGGCGGGGATGGGGGCGTCCGGCGGCATACCGCCGCCGGTCACGAACTCACAAACCAGGATGCGCATGCCGTCCACCATCATGCAGCCGAGGGAGTGGGAAATGTTCCACGTCGTTCCGGTGATCGACCTCAGGGATGGCGGTGTGGTGCACGCCCGCCGCGGCGACCGGGGCCGCTACCCGCCGTTGCGCTCGTCGCTGTGCGCCGGCAACGACCCGGTGGCGGTGGTCGGCGGCCTGCTCCGCCTGCATCCGTTCCGGGTGGTCTATGCCGCCGACCTCGACGCCATCCAAGGCACCGGCGACAACCGGCCGGCGCTGGCGCGGCTGAAAGAGGCCTATCCGGATGTTGGATTCTGGGTCGATGCCGGGTTCCGCACCGCCGACGCGGTGCGCGGCTTCGTCGCGTCGGGGCTCGGCGACGCGGTGCTCGGCAGCGAGAGCCTGGACGGGCTGGCTCCGCTGGCCGCGCTGAAGGCCGACCCGGCTTGGGAGCGGGTGATCCTCTCGCTCGATTTCCGCGACCGCTTCGTCGGACCGACCGGCCTGCCGGACCGCCCCGACCTGTGGCCGCAGCGGATCATCGCCATGACCCTCGCCCGCGTCGGGTCGGGTGAGGGGCCGGACTGGAACCGCCTCGCCGAGATCAACGAAACCAAGCCGCAGGCAAGCCTGTTCGCCGCCGGCGGGGTGCGCGACGGCAACGACCTTCGAGACCTCGCGGCGCGTGGCAGCGCCGGCGCCCTGGTGGCGACGGCGCTGCACGACGGCCGCATCGGCGGTGCGGAACTGGATGCCCTGTCCCGATAAGCCAGTCACGCGGCGAAGGGGTGCTTCACCTTGTCCTTCTGGCTCATCAGGTCCTGCGCGCTCGGGAAGCTGGCGACCGCGCGCTCGATGGCTTCCTTGGTGGCGCGGTAGTTGTAGTCCTGGATCTTGGCGTTGTCCTTGGCCTCCCAGTGGATGAAGACGCCGACGCAGATGAAGATGTTGTCGATCTCGTCCTGCGGGATGGTGCCTTCCGACACGCAGTCGGCCACAGCCTTGGCGACGGCGTGCTGGGCGGGGCCGAACATCTGCACCGCCTGTTCCGCGCCCTTGATGGTGACCTTGTTGAACAGGATGGTCGCCGGCTTGCACATCAGGTTGGGTGCGACGACGGCGAGCAGGGCGGTGAAGCCGTCCTTGTTGTTGGTCAGCGCGTTGCAGAAGGCCGTTTCCACGGCGCTGCCGCGCGGTCCCATGATCAGGTCGATGTGGGCGACCTCGTTCCCATCACCGACCAGCGATTCACCGACGAGCACGCGGTTGATCTTGGTGGACTGTCCTCCCCACATCGGCATGTCCTTTCTCCCTAGTGTTGCCGGCGCCCTTCGCGGAGCGCGTCTTTTCGAAGAGCATCCGTTATGACGGGCGGCTGCGGGGATTGCATGAGCCAGAACGCAAGAAGGCAACCCACGACAATATCCGCGGTCGTTCCCGGGTTGACGCCATTGTATTTGAGGTCCCGGTCCAGTTCCGCCAAGCGCGATCGCGTTAGCGTGAATGCACGATCCGCGGCCGCGTTTTCCCTCAATTCCGAAGCCCGCGTGCGTAACCATTCAGAACGCTCCCGCCCGTATTTTCGGATGACATGGCTGTCGGGCAGGGTGGCGAGGAATTCGACATAAATCATTTCCGTTGCCCGCTCGAAATCCGGCCCGGCGTCCAGCCATCGCCGCAGGCTCGGCACGCCGGTGTCGAAGATGTCCGCGAAGCCCGTCGCGTATTGCCGGGCGATGCTATCGCGGTCCTGCGCTTCCCGCATGGCGTCGAGCAAAGTCACCCGCGCCGGGGCGTGCACGTCCGCCCCCTCCACGCGGCCCAGCCCGGCGGGCTCCGCCAGCGCGATCGCCTGAAAAGCCAGCTCCGCGTCCGCCACCGTCAGGCTGGCGAGGACATGGCGCAACCGGTCGCGCAAAGAGCCTTCGCCGGGCATCAGCGCAGCCTGGGCCAGCGGTGCGGCCAGCAGCAGGATGCCGAGGTTGGTGTTGCAGCCGACGGCTTCCCGCGTGGCGAGGACGGCTGCGTGCAGCCGCTCCCCGACGTCCAGCCCCGGCCGCGCGAGGATGGGCGCGGTCGCGTCGGCGCTGGCGAGGAACTGGGCGACGGTCATGCCGTGTCCCTCGGCATGGATGTGGACGTTGCCGGGCTTCAGCGCGCGCAGTTCCAGGTGGCAGGCGGCGCGGTAGGCACCGGCCACGCCGGAGGCCGGATCGGGGGGGATCGGCGCCCAGTCGATCATGCGCCCACCGATCATGCGCCGACCCGCTCCACGAAGTCGGCGGCCAGGGCGTCGGCGATGTCCACCGCGCTGACCCGCTGCAAGCCCTGCCAAGCCGGCATGCTGTTGATCTCCAGCACCAGCCAGGCCCCCGCGCGGTCCTGGATCAGGTCGACGCCGGCGTAGCTTGCGCCAACCGCCGCCGCGGCGCGGACGGCGAGCGCGGCGGCCTCGTCGTCGGCGGGAGCGGCCTCGCACGCCGCGCCCTGATGGACGTTGGTGATCCAACTCCGCCCGTACCGGGTCATCACGGCGACGGCCCGCCCGCCCACCACGAAGACTCGGCGGTCCTGCCACGCGCCTTCGGTGCGTGGCGGGATGAAGGGCTGCAGGTAGTAGACGCCGCCGACCGCATCGGCGTCGGGCAGAGCCTGCGGTCCGTCCAAGCGTTGCAGTCCGCGCCCCTGTGCGCCGAACAGCGGTTTCAGCACGTGATCGGGCGTATGGTCCAGGATGTGCCGGGCCGGTTCGGGCTCCTGCACGGCGAGGGCAGGCGGGGTGGGCAGGCCGGCGCGGGCGAGAAGGAAGCTGGTCATGCTCTTGTCCACGCAGCGCTCGATGGCCCGCGCGTCGTTGCAGACCGGCACCCCGAGGTCGCGCAGCGCGTGGAGCACGCCCAGGCGCAGCGTCACCTGCTCGAAGCTGCCCTGGCCCACCGCGCGGACGAAGACACCCGCCGGCAGCGTGTCCTCGAAGCCGGGGATCAGCAGCCCGGTCGCCGTGTGGCCGACGGCGATCCCGCAGCGCCGTGGCGAGACGCAGCGGCAGGGCAGGCCGCGCGCCTCGATGGCCCGGACCAGCCGCGGCGTGTGCCAGTCGGGCCGTTCGGTGAGGATCAGGGCGGCGCGCTCACCGGACATCGCGGAACGAGCGCTCCACGAGGTCCGGCGCAAGGGTCCCGCCGTGGAAACTGCGCCCGCTGTCGATCGCGGTGACCGTCACGTGCGCCGGGCTGAACAGCATGGAATCAATGGCGTAGAAGTCTCCCTTCGCCGCTGCGAAGATCTCCGCGAAGGGGCGCCCGTGGTCCCGCGAGGTGGAGGAGGGCAGGCGGCGCGCCAGATCCTCGGCCGCGTCGTCCGGGCCGGTGACGTGCAGATGGACCGTGCCGCCGTAGAGGATCGCGTCGTTGGTGCGGCCCATGGCGGTGAGGAAGCCGCCGCCCGGCGGGGGAAGCGGCGCCATGCCGATGCCGTCGACAACGCGGTCGAGCGGAAAGCCGAGGGCGTGCAGCTTGTGCAGGGCGACCTCCAGCACGCGGGCGACCACCTGGGTGGTTCCGGCGAGGCTCTGCGTCGGGGTGAGGACCAGGGTCAGCTGGTCCACGGCGATGCCGCAGGTCGTTGCGATGTGGGCGACCAGTTCGGCGGGCGGCAGGGCCGTCGCCTCCATGACGAAGGCCGCCGCGTCGGCGGTGTCGCGGTAGTCCAGCTCGTCGAACAGCGCCTCCTGCCGGGCCAGGGCGCGGCCGGGGCCGGAGCCCAGCGCGAAGAAGGCGCCCTTGCCGCTGCCATGGCTGAGGCTCCAGCCGGCATACTGGCTGCCGAGGCATGCCAACACCGGCTGTGCGCTGTGGACAGTGACGCCGAACGGCCAGGGCGGCGGGCCGGGCATTGGGCTAAATGCCACCCGGCCAAGACCGCCCATGCACAGTTCAGCGACGCGCCGTCCGGCTTCCAGCCCGCCGGGATGGCCGATCCCGGCATCGACGACGCAGGCCCCGCCGACCCTCTCGATGCCGAGACGGAGCACCGGGGCATCGGCCACCAGCCGTTCGACCAGCGGCGCCGACAACGCGGCGAGGCTTGGGCGTGGATCGGACGGCGTTTCCGTGGTCATCACTGCATCTCCATCGCGGCGAGGGCCGCCAGTTCGCGTTGCCGCCGCTCGGCATGACGCCGCGCCGCGCCGGCGCTGGGCCCGTTGCCGAACACCGTGCAGACCGGCTCGCCGCGCCCGATGGTGACCGGCGCCGCCGGCTGGTCCGCGGTCCAGGCCGGCCAACGCCTCCCGGTCTCGATCCGGGTGGGAGCGTCGGCGTAGAACACCGCCGCCGCCCGGCATCCCGACAACACCGGTAGACGGTCGGGCAGGCGCCCGGCGCAGGCGTCCAGATGGAGACCGAGCAGCGGTGGCATCGGCGGGCGATCGAAGATGTCCAGCGTCGCGCCCGGCCGCGGGTTGATCTCCAACAGATGAAGATCCGACCCGGTCACCAGAAAATCGGCGCTGTTCAGCCCGACCAGTTCAAACGCCGCCGCAAGACGGCCGATCATGGCGGGCAAGGTCCGGGTCCAACGCTCCGGACAGCGCCATGGCCCGGCGGCGCCGCCATAGCGGTAGGGGCTTGCCGGGGTTGGCGCGGCCCACTGCCGGCTCAGCCCGACGATGACCGCGCGGTCGCCGTCCGCGAGAAAGAGGACCGACACGGCGTGACCGGTGACGCGGCGCTGAAGATACCAGCCCGGCTTGGCCAGGGCCATCGATGCGGGAATGATGTGCGCGCCGCCGCTGCCGCCGATCCGCTTCAGCAGATGGGCGTCGGGTGAACCATTCACGGTCAGCGCGACCGGAGGATGGGGAATGCCGAGCCGGGCCAGGGTGGCGGCGAAGCGGAATGGGTCCTTGACGCGCGCCACCACATCGGGCCGGTTGCCCATCAGGGGCCGGTCCTCAGCGAAGTGGGCCAGCAGCGCCGGGTCGTCTTCGAAGCCGGCGCCGTAGACCAGCGAAAGGCCGCGCAGGTCCGTCCGTGCCAGGGCGTTCCGAAGGGGGCCGGATTCCAGGCGCAGGGCTTCGCAGGGCAGCCGCAGGCAGGGCTTGGCAAGCCGTCTGGTGTCGAGATCGGCGAACAGATCGACGGCCGCCGGAGAACGGCCCGCGCGGCGGGCGGCGGCGGCCAGCGCCCGCGCCGACAGGGCCGCCACGACGATGTCCGGCCCTTCCGCCACCGTTTCAGCCGGCGATCTGGCGGGCGGCGTCGTAGGCATCGCAGAAATCCAGATACACCGCCGTCTTCGCGGCGGCGAGGCGCGTCAGCAGGGCGTGCTGCACCCGGAACTTGACGGCACCGACCGCCAGAGCGCCGACGCCGACGCCGCGCCCGCCGGGAAGCGGTGTGCCGTTGTCCTTCGGGCCGACCCCTTCGATCCCGGACGGCGGCACCGCGTTGATGTCCGCGGCGACCAGCAGGCGGCCCGCCGCGGCGAGGTTGCGCGCCGACAGGATCTGCACGCCGGCCCGTCCGCAGCCGAACACCACCTCGGCATCGCCGAGCAGCGTCTCCCGCGCCGCGTCGTCGGGCGCGTCGGCGCAGGCGAGTTCCACCCCGAAGCGCCGGCGGAACTCGGCGGCCTTGGGCTCCACGCCCGACAGGCCGCGGTGGCTGACCAGGGTGACACGCGCGCCGGCGAGCGCCGCGATCACGGCGGCGATTCCGCCGACCACGCCGGTTGCGCCGAACACCTTGAGGGTCAGCCCCTTGATCCCGTCCGGGTGGCTGCGGCGCAGGGCGCGCTCGACGACGGCGACCATGGCGCCGGCCGTTGTGAAGGCGCCCGACGGATCGACCATGACCGAGATGGTGAAGGGCGCGAACATGGCCTTGCGCGCGGCGTCCATCATGTCGAGCGCCAGCACGGCGTCGCGCCCGCCGATGAACAGCCCGGTGCGCGCCGCGTTCGCCGGGTCGCGGGAGAACATCGCGTCCTGTGTGATGCCGGTGACCTCCTCCAGCGCAACGCCGGTGTAGGGGAACAGCGGCCCCATGCCGGCGTCCGCCGCCATGTTGACGTCGAAGGCGCTGACGTGCTTCAGCGGCGTCAGCATGTGCAGAACATAGGGTGCGGCCATCGCGCGCCTCCCGCTTGGCTCGGGTGTGGGGTCAGGAGGCCCGCAGCACCACCCGGTCGGTGGTAAATTCCAACGTCGCGCCGTCGTTGCGGCCACGGGCCAGATGAAAGTCCAGCGCGGACCCCGCCCATCGGCGCCGTGCCTCCGCCAATAGGGCTTCGGCCCGCCGGGCGTCGCCGACGATGGCGAAGCCGGTCGGCCCCCAGGACGTCTGGCCGACGCCGGGAATGCCCTCGGTCTCCAGCCACGCCAGCGCGTCGGCCACCAGGGGGCTGGTGAAGCGCCCGCCCTGGACCGGGGCGAAATGATCGCCCACCGTGCGTTGCAGCTCGCCCACCGCCTGCCCGAAGCGGTCTGCATCGCCCTCGATCAGGGCCGGAAGCGCCGCCATGACGATCAGGCGGCAGAGATGCCCGGCCCGCTCCGCCGGAAAGGGCGGCAGCGCCTTGAAGGCCTGCAACTCGGCGGTGCCGTGCAACCCCTGGCCGTCGCGGTGCAGGATCAGCAGGACGCGCCAGGAGTCCGGAAAGGGCAGACGCGCGACGATGGGTGGCGGCGCGTCGTCCGGCCCCCGGCCGCCGTCGAGGATGACGCCGCCATTCTCGAAGGCGCCGATCCCGATGCCGGAGCGGGCGCCGCGCTCAAGCTCCGCGGCGAGGCGGCGCACCGTCGAGGGCCGGCCGTGCAGATGCGCGAGCGCGGTGCCGACCGCCAGACCGAGCTGGGTGCCGGACCCCAGCCCGACATGCTCGGGAATGGCTTCCTCCACCGTCAGTTCGGCGCGGGCGGGCCAGCGGAAACGGTCGCAGACCGCCCTTGCGGCCTTCAACGCGCGCTCCGCCGATGGGCCGCTCGCGCAGAGGCGGTCGGACGGGCGCGCGCGGAGGGTCGTCGCCATCCCGTCGAGCGTCAGCCCCAGACTGCCGAAGCGGCGGCCCAGACCGCCGTTCATGTCGAGAAAACCCAGATGCAGTCTCGCAGGCGCCGTGACCCGCACCTCCCTGACTTCGTCGACGCCGAGTGGCATGAGGACCTCACTCGCTTAAGGAAAGTTGCGTCGTTCTTTTGGTCATGATAATCTTGCGTTAAAAAAAGACCCCGATCCAATAGTATATACCTCTTCGGGGTGAGGACTGTTCGGTCACTTCGGGGAGGAAGACATGACCGCGGTTCAGGAAACCACCTATTCCGATACGGAAATCGTTGAGCGACTGCAGCAAATATTGCCGCGGTGGCGGTTCGAGGACGGCTGGATTCGGCGTAAGTACAAGACGAACAGTTGGAAGGGCACCCTGATGGTGATCAACGCGGTCGGCCATCTGGCCGAGGCCGCGTGGCATCACCCGGACCTCACCGCCTCCTACGCCTGGGTCGAGGTGCGGCTGAAGACCCACACCGCCAAGGGCATCACCGACAAGGATTTCGAACTCGCCCGCAAGATCGAGGAGGTCGTCCAATGGCAGCCCGCCCGCGACGGCGGCGCGCTGGAGGGGACGCCCAAGGGCGATCCGCGCTTCGCCTACATCAAATACGACTGACGGCATGGCGAGCGACCGGCCACCCCATTCCGTTGCCCGCCCCGTCGTCCATCGTGACGTCGTGTGCCCGTTCTGCGGCCTCGGCTGCGACGACCTGACCGTCGAGGAGGAGCCGCCTGCGACGCTGGCGGTGCGCTCCACCGACTGCCCGGTGGCGCTCGAGCGCTTTTCCCGCACGCTGGCGGCCGAACCGCCGCGCGTCGCGGGCGTCCCGGTGCCGCTGGCGGAGGCGGTGGACGCCGCCGCCGCAGTGCTGGGCGCGGCGCAAGCGCCTCTGGTTGCCGGGCTCGGCACCGACGTCGAAGGGGCGCGGTCCGCCCTGGCACTCGCCGGGCGACTGGGGGCGGTGGTCGATCACGCGCTGTCCGACGGGCTGTACCGCAATCTGGCGGTGCTCCAGCGCACGGGCTGGATCGCGACGACCCTGGCCGAGCTGCGCAACCGCTGCGATCTGCTGCTGGTGGCCGGACCGGACCCGGCGGCGCTTCATCCGCGCCTCTTCGAGCGCTGGGTGGCGCCCGCGCCGGCTTTTCAGACGCCGCCATCGCGGGAGGTCGTGTTCCTGTGCGGCGAACCGCTGGACACCACGCGGGCCGCGCTCTCGGGTCTTCCCGTTACGGTGCTGGCCGGTGACCCTGCGAAGAGTGGGGACGCGGCGGCGGCGCTGGCCGCGGCCTTGCCCGATCCGTCCCGCGCTTCGGGAGCCGCCGGCATCGCGGCCGGCGATATCGCCGCCCTGGCGGAGCGGTTGGTGACGGCGCGCTACGCGGTCGTGGCCTGGTCCGCCGCCGCCTTCGACGGGCCGCACGCCGACCTGACGGTCGAGCGGCTGGTCCGCCTCGTGCGCGACGCGAACCGCCACACCCGATGCGCCGGCCTGCCGTTGGCCGGGCACGACAATGTGATCGGGGTCAATCAGGTCTGCACGTGGCGCTTTGGAGTGCCGCTGCGCACGTCCCTCGCCGGAGGGATACCGCTGCACGATCCCCACCGCTTCGACTGGGCGCGTTACATGGCCGTGGCGGACGCCGTCGTCTGGGTGTCCGCCTTCCGACCGGAGGTGCCGGCCTTTCCCGCGGGGCAGACCGTCGTCGCGCTGGCCCCTCCGGGAACCGCCTTTGCCGACGAACCGGCGGTGTTCATTCCCGTCGGAACGCCGGGCATCGACCACCCGGCCCATGTCTTCCGCAGCGACACGGTGGTCGCCCTGCGCGCGCGCGGGCTCATCGACCGCAACCTGCCGGACGCCGCGACCGTGCTGAAGGCCATCGCCGCCGCCCTGCCGCAGGAGGGCCTGCCATGCTGATGAAGCTCGCCGGGGGGCGCCTTTACGACCCCGCCAACGGCCGTGACGGCGCGGTGGGCGACCTGTTCGTCCGGGACGGGCGGATCGTCGCCGATCCCGGACCCGGCGCCGCGCCGGACGAGGTCCACGACCTGTCCGGGCGGGTCGTGATGGCCGGCGCCATCGACATCCACAGCCACATCGCCGGCGGAAAGGTCAACATCGCGCGCCTGCTGATGGCGGAGGAGCATCGCGCGGCGGAAGGGGCTTGCGGCTGCGGCGTTGGCCTCGCCACCCCCTCCACCCACGCCACGGGTTGCCGCTACGCCCAGATGGGCTACACGGCGGCCTTCGAGCCGGCGATGCTGCCGAGCAATGCCCGCCACGCGCATCTGGAGATGGCGGACATCCCGCTGATCGACACCGGCGGCTATCTGGTGCTGGGCAACGACGACCTGCTGCTGGAGCTTCTCGCCTCCGGCGCCGGGGAGGAGGCGGTGGCCGATTACGTCGGCTTCATGCTGAACGCCACGCGCAGCCTCGCCGTAAAAGCGGTGAATCCCGGCGGCATCAACGCCTTCAAATACAACCTGCGGCGTCTCGACGTGGACGAGAACGGCCCGTTCCACGCCATCACGCCGCGCCGCATCCTCACCGCCCTGGCGGGGGCGGTGCAGCGGCTGGGCATCCCGCACCCGCTTCATCTGCACGGATTCAACCTCGGCGTGCCGGGCAACGTCGAGGCGACGCTCGACAGCATCGCGGCGGTCGATGGCCTGCGGCTTCACCTTACTCACGTCCAGTTCCACGCCTATGGCGCCGAGGGCGACCGGAAATTCTCCTCCGCCGCGGCGCGGGTGGCCGAGGCGGTCAACCACCGGCCCAACATCTCGGTGGATGTCGGGCAGATCATGTTCGGCCAGACGGTGACCGCGTCGGCCGACACCATGGCCCAGATGAACAACGCCGGGCTCGCTCACCCGAAGAAATGGGTGATGATGGACATCGAATGCGACGCCGGCTGCGGCGTCGTGCCCTTCCGCTACCGTGACAAGGCCTTCGTCAACGCGCTGCAATGGGCGATCGGGCTGGAGCTGTTCCTGCTGATCGAGGACCCCTGGCGCGTCTTCCTCACCACCGACCACCCGAACGGCGCGCCCTTCACCAGCTATCCCGAGCTGATCCGCCTGCTGATGGACCGCGATTACCGCCTCGCCCGGCTGGCGGAGCTGCACCCGGCGTTGCCGGAACACACCATCCTGGGGTCGCTGACGCGCGAGTATTCGCTGGGCGAGATCGCCACGATGACCCGCGCCGCCCCAGCGCGCATCCTGGGCCTGACCGACCGCGGCCATCTCGGGCCGGGGGCGGTCGCCGACATCACCGTCTACACCGACCGGCCGGACCGTCGCGCCATGTTCGAGAAACCGGACCTCGTCTTCAAGGACGGCCGGCTGATCGTCCGCGACGGCGTGGTGGTGGCGTTCCTACAGGGGCGCACGCATGTGGTGGAGCCCGCCTACGACCCGACGATCGAAGCCTGGATGGCGCGCCGCTTCGACGAGCGCATGGGCCAGCGGCTGACGCATTTCCGCATCGCGGAGGAGGAGATCCGCGGTGGCACCGGCCTGATCCGCCACGCCTGTCAGCCCGGATCATTTTGATGGGGGCGTACTGATGCGGCTCAACGGCGTCCACATCGAGGACACCTTCGCCGAAGCCTTCCCCATGCTCGGCACGCGGCTGGTGATCACCGCCGACACCCCGGCCTGGGTCCAGGCGGCTGTGGTCAGCATGACGGGCTTCGCCACCTCGGTGATCGCCTGCGGCTGCGAGGCGGCGATGGAGCGCGCGCTGCCGCCCGGCGAGACGCCGGACTCCCGGCCCGGCGCCGCGGTGCTGCTGTTCGCCATGTCGAAAGCGGAACTGGCGAAGCAGGTGGCGCGCCGCGTCGGGCAGTGCGTGATGACCTGCCCCGGAACGGCCTGCTACGCGGGGCTGCGGGACGGCCCGACAATCCCGCTCGGCAACGCGCTGCGCTACTTCGGTGACGGCTGGCAGATTGCCAAGCGTGTCGGAATCCGCCGCTATTGGCGCATCCCGGTGATGGACGGCGAGTTCCTGTGCGAGGCGGCCACCGGGACGGTGGACGGCGTCGGCGGTGGCAACTTCATCATCCTGGCAGCCGATCGCCGCTCCGGTTTGGCGGCGGCGCAGGCCGCGGTCCTGGCGATCCGCGAGGTGCCGGGGGCGATCCTGCCCTTTCCGGGCGGGGTGGTCCGCTCCGGCTCCAAGATCGGCGGCAAGTACAAGGGCATGATCGCTTCCACCAACACCGCCTTCTGCCCGACGCTGCGGGCGGCGGTGCCCGCATCGCTGGTGCCGGAGGGGGTGGAATCCATCCTCGAACTGGTCATCGACGGGGTGAGCGAAGCGGCGGTCGCCGCCACCATGCGCGCGGGCATCGCCGCCGTGGCGGACCTCGGCGCCGCCGGTGGCGTGGTGTCGGTCACCGCCGGCAATTACGGCGGCAAGCTCGGCCGCTACCAGTTCCGCCTGCACGAGGTGATGGCATGAGCGGCATCGTCCTCACCATCCGAGACCCCGCCGGTCCGCCCATCGACATGACGGGCGTCCTGCCCGAACGGCTGATCGAGGGCGGACGGGAGGCGCTGGCGGGGCTGATGCCGGTCCGTGGGCGGGGGCGTCACCGGTTGGACGCGCTGTTCACGCTGGAGGACGGCGGCCCTCCCGGTACCCTGATCCTGCGTCCCGGCGGCGCGGTGCTCGACGGGGTGGGGACGGGCATGACCAGCGGGAATCTCCGGGTCGAGGGGGAGTGCGGTGCCTATGCCGGCAGCGCCATGCGCGGCGGCGCGCTGACCGTCGCGGGGAACTGCGGTGCCTTCGCCGCCGCTGGGATGGTCGGCGGGAACCTGCGCGTCGCGGGCGATGCCGGCGATTTCCTGGGGGCGCCGCTGGCCGGCGGCACGCGCGGCATGAGCGGCGGCTTCGTCGTCGTCATGGGGAACGCCGGCGACCGCGTCGGCGAGCGGATGCGTCGTGGCCTGATCGCCGTCCATGGTCGGGTGGGGAGCCTGTGCGGCGCCCGGATGATCGCCGGGACCATCGTCGTCGGCGACAGTTGCGGTCCCGATCCGGGGCAGGCCATGCGCCGCGGCTCCATCCTGCTGTCGCGGGAGCCGGAGGCCGTTCCGTCCGGCTTCGTCGATGGCGGCATGAACGACTGGCTGTTTCTGGAACTGATGCGGAAGGAGCTGATCGATGGCGGGGCATGGCCCAGTGGATATCCAGCCGCCGGAACCCGTGCCCGGCGCCTTATCGGCGACCGGTCGGCCGGAGGGATCGGAGAGGTGCTTATCCTGTCAGAAGGGTAGCGGGCGCCCTCCCGTGAGCCGGGCCGCCGCCCTTCTGTCCGTCGCCGCCGCGCTCCTGTTCGGGGCACCGGCGTGGGGCGCCGATCCGCTGGAGGTCCGCATCGGCTATCTGACCCGCGCGGAGGAGCCGCAGATTCCCCAGACCTTCCTCGAGCCGGTGTCGGAGGACGAGGGCGTCCAGGGCGCCCGCCTCGCCATCGCCGACAACAACACGACCGGGCGGTTCCTCAACCAGCGCTTCGATCTGGTCGAGGTGACGGTGCCGGAAGACGGGCGCGTCGAGGACGCCGTGCGCGACCTTGCCGGACAGGGCATCCGCCTGCTCGTCGCCGACCTGAAGGAGGACGCCCTGCTCGCCGCTGCGGCGGCGCCCGAGGCGGGCGACATGCTGATCTTCAACACCCGCGCCCCGGACGACGATCTGCGCAACGAGCGCTGCCGCGCCAACCTGCTGCACGTCACGCCCAGCCGGCGGATGCAGGCCGACGCGCTGGCCCAGTATCTCGCGTCGCGGAAATGGATGAACTGGCTGCTGGTGGTCGGGCGGACGCCGCAGGACGTCGCCTACGCCGACGCGATCCGCGCCGCCGCCAAGCGCTACCGCGCCAAAATCGTCGAGGAAAAGCGCTGGACCTTCGAGGACGCGAACCGCCGCGTCGACACCGGCCACGTCACCGTCCAGTCGGAAATCCTCACCTTCACCCAGGGCACCGAGCACGACGTGCTGGTCGTCGCCGACGAGGCGGACGGGTTCGGCGAGTATCTGCTGTATCAGACGTGGCTGCCCCGCCCGGTCGTCGGTACCCACGGGCTCGTCCCGACCGCGTGGTCGCGCGTGCACGAGCAGTGGGGGGCGACGCAGATCCACAGCCGCTTCGAACGGCAGGCCGGGCGCTGGATGCGTCCGCGCGACTACACCGCCTGGATGGCCGTCCGCGCCGTGGGCGAGGCGGCGACGCGCACTAAGTCCGCCGACCCCGCGGCGCTTGCCGCCTTCGTGCGCGGCCCGGATTTCGCCCTGCCGGCCTTCAAGGGGCAGGGGCTGACCTTCCGCGACTGGGACGGACAGCTTCGGCAGCCGGTGCTGCTGGCCGGGCCGCGGGTGCTCGTCTCGGTGTCGCCGCAGCCGGGCTACCTGCACCAGTTCTCGGAACTCGACACGCTCGGCGACGACCGCCCGGAAAGCCGGTGCCGCAACCGCTGAGAAAAGCCCCGGCAGGGGGCAACCATGGGAGGGACCATCATGTCGTTAACCGGAGGAGCCGCCCGGATCGGCGCTTTAGCGCTGCTGGGCTTCGTCATCGCCCCGTCCGCGCAGGCGGACACCATCTTCGTGTCGAACGAGAAGAGCAACACCGTCTCGGTGGTGGACGGCGGCAAGCTGCAGGTGGTCGCCACGATCAAGGTCGGGCGCCGGCCGCGCGGCATCACCTTCAACGAGGACATGACGCGGATCTTCGTCTGCGTCGGCGACGACAACCGGATCGACGTCATCGACGTGGCGACCCAGAAGGTCGTCGACCGGCTCCCGTCCGGCCCCGATCCGGAGCTGTTCGTCCTGGACCCGCAGGGGCACCGGCTCTACGTCGCCAACGAGGACGACAACATGGTCTCGGTGGTGGACATCGCCAGCAAGAAGATCATCGGCGAGATCCAGGTGGGGGTGGAGCCGGAGGGCATGGGCGTCAGCCCGGACGGCAAGATCCTGGTGAACACGTCCGAGACGACGAACATGGCGCATTTCATCGACACGGACTCCCACAAGATCATCGACAACGTGCTGGTCGATGCGCGCCCCCGCGTCGCCCAGTTCACCGGGGACGGGCGGTTCGTCTGGGTGTCGTCGGAGGTCGGCGGGACGGTTAGCGTCATCGACGCGGCCTCGCGCAAGCTCGTCCACAAGATCAGCTTCGCGGTCCAGGGCGTGCCGCGCGAGTCCATCCAGCCGGTCGGCATCCAGTTGACCAGCGACGGGCAGCGGGCCTTCGTCGCCCTCGGTCCGGCCAACCGGGTCGCCGAGATCGACGCCAAGACCTATGAGGTGAAGCGCTACCACCTCGTCGGCCAGCGCGTGTGGAATCTGGCGCTGTCGCCGGACGAGAAGCGCCTCTACACGACGAACGGCGTCAGCAACGACATGTCGGTGATGGACCTGGAGCGCGGCCGGGTCGTGAAGTCGATCTCGGTCGGCGGCGCGCCCTGGGGCGTGATCGTCAAGCCGTGACGTCATAGCCCTCTCCCCTCTGGGGAGAGGGTGGCCCGAAGGGCCGGTGAGGGGTGTGTGTGTGGCGTAAGGTCCGGCACACGCGCAACCCCCCTCACCCTAACCCTCTCCCCGGAGGGGAGAGGGGATTTCACAGGTGGTTGCTCCCGGCGATGGAGACGACATGGATTGCTTCGAAACCGCGCCTCCCGAACCGCGTGCCATTCCCGGCGGCGCCCCGGCGGACCCCATCCTGGCGGTCGAGGGGCTGAGCCACAGCTTCGGGGCGCGGGTGGCGCTGGACGGCGTGTCGTTCGGCGTTCCCGCGGGGCGGTTCACCGTGCTGCTGGGGCTCAACGGCGCCGGCAAGACGACGCTCTTCTCCCTGATCACGCGCATCTACAACACCCGCCGGGGAAGCATCCGGGTCTTCGGCTTCGACATGCGCCGGCACCCGGCCCAGGCGCTGGCCCGCATCGGCGTGGTGTTCCAGCAGCCGACGCTCGACCCGGACCTGACCGTCATTCAGAATCTGCGCTATCACGGCGGGCTGCACGGTCTGGCCTCCGCCGACATCGAGGCGCGGGCGGGGGAGGAACTGGCCCGTATCGGCTTGGCCGAGCGCGCGGACGAGCGCGTGCGCACCCTGTCCGGCGGGCAGCGGCGGCGGGTGGAGATCGCCCGCGCGCTGCTGCACCGACCGAGCCTTCTGCTGCTGGACGAACCGACCGTCGGGCTCGACATCGAACTGCGCCGGCAGGTGCTCGACCATGTGCATGACCTCTGCCGGGAACGGGGATTGGCCGTGCTCTGGGCGACCCACCTGATCGACGAGGCGCGCGACGGGGACGGCGTCGTGGTGCTGCACGGTGGGCGCGTGCTGGCGAGCGGGCTGGTGGAGGAACTGCGCGCCGCCGCTGGCGTCGCGACGCTGGGCGACGCTTTCGCCCGCCTGACGGAGAAGAAGGTGCGGCAATGAACGCGACGCTCTACTGGCGCTGCCTGCGCGCGGTCATCGTCCGCGAGGGGCTGCGCTTCGTGCACCAGCGCGAGCGGTTCTTCGCCGCCCTGGTGCGGCCTCTGGTCTGGCTGGGCATCTTCGCGGTGGGCTTCCGGGCGGTGCTCGGCCTGTCGATTATCCCGCCCTACGAGACCTACATCCTCTATGAGGACTACGTGACGCCGGGGCTGGTGGGGATGATCCAGCTCTTCAACGGGATGCAGAGTTCGCTGTCCATGGTCTACGACCGGGAGATGGGCAGCATGAAGACCCTGCTGGTCAGCCCGCTGCCGCGCTGGTACCTGCTGGTCTGCAAGCTGCTGGCCGGCGTTCTGGTGTCGATCGCCCAGGTCTATGTCTTCTTCGCCATCGCCTGGTTCTGGGGCGTCCAGCCGCCGGAACTCGGCTATCTCGCGGTGCTGCCGGCGCTGGTGCTGAGCGGGCTGATGCTGGGCGCGCTCGGCCTTTTGCTGTCCTCCTTCATCAGGCAGCTGGAGAATTTCGCGGGCGTGATGAACTTCGTCATCTTCCCGATGTTCTTCGCCTCCTCCGCGCTGTATCCGCTGTGGCGCATCCGTGAGGGCAGCCCGACGCTCGCCTGGATCGCTGGGATCAACCCCTTCACGCAGGCCGTCGAGCTGATCCGCTTCGCTCTGTATCTGCAGTTCAACGGCACGGCGTTCCTCGCCGTCACCGCCTGCCTTGTGCTGTTCCTGGGGGCGGCGATCCTCGCCTACGATCCCGGGCGAGGCTTTTGGGTCCGCCGCGGCGGACCGGCGGAACAGGGATGACGGGACAGACGGAACCGCCCCCGGCGACCTCCGGTTGATGGAGCAGACGACCGTCCGGTCATCCCGCCGGGCGGGGTCGGGTGGAGGAAACGTCATGACGGGAAATTCCGACAAGGCTCAGGACCAGCCGCGTGGCGAGAAGAGCGTTCTCGGCAGCGAGCAGGAATTCAAGAAGGACCAACCGCAGGACGCCGGGCGGGACGAGCGGGCGAAGGAGGACATCGGCCGCATGGGCGAAGCGTCCCGCCAGAACCGCAGCACGAAGGACGCGGGTTAGAGGCGCCCGATCGTCCCCAGATTCGTCAAACATCATCCCGGAGGACAGGTCCATGAAACATTTGCACATCCTGGCCGGTGCGTCTCTGCTGGCCTTTGCGTCGGCCGCGGCGTCGGTTCCGGCGTCGGCCCAAACCACGGGCGGCGCGACGCCTCAAGGCTCCGGAAGCCAAAGCTCCAGCCCATCGACCGGCGCTCTGCCGGACAACTCCCTGGCCGGGCAGCGGCAGGGCACCGTCGGCGGCGGAGTCACTCAAGGCGGCGGACAAAGCGGTACGTCCGGCACCTCCATGCCTGACTCGCCGGCGTCCGGTGCGGCGTCCGGTGCGGCGGGCGGTTCCACGAGCGGCACCGGGGCGCTGCCGGACAACTCCCTGGCCGGGCAGCGGCAGGGCACCATAGGCGGTGGCTCGGTATCGCAGGGCGGCAACGCCACCTCCCAGCCGCCGAAGCAGGGTTCCGGGCAGTAGCGGAGCGCGCGTTCAACCGGTGAGGGGCTGTTCCGGGACGGCGTCGCGGACCGCTGCCAGCGCGGCCGAGTCCAGCGCGCCGCCCCGGTTTCCGTCGGCGCACAGGGCCGTGCGGAAGCCGAGATAATCGGGTGCGAGCGGCAGCAATGTCGGAATGTCGTCCAGGCGCAGTGAGCCGGCGAGCCCGGTGAGCAGGCCGAAGCCGCGCGCCTGTGAGAGGAAACGCGCCAACTTGTCCCTCGTCTTGTGCCGCAGCAACCCGCCCGTGCCCTTGCCGGCGGTGTCGAGCATGGCCCCGGCGAAGCCGGCTTGCGCAAGGTCGGGAAGCAGGCGATTGGCATCGGTCCAGAGATCGGCGAACAGCACGGCGACGATGCGGGTACCCCGTTGCGCTTCGGGCGCCAACGCGGCCACGCAGGCCGCCGGGTCGCCGGACGGAAGCAGGCCGATTTTCACGTAATCGACGCCGCAGGCCCAGGTTTGGACCACGCGCTGCGACACGATTGCCGAGTCCATCGGCAGATCGCCCACCGTGGCGCTTAGCGGCGGGCGGGCGGACCATCGGTGGGCCATATTGACGGCGCTGATGATGCTGTCCAACGGCCATGCGCCGAGCGCACCGGCCTTAGGGTCCTTCAAATCAAGGATGTCCGCCCCGCCCCGTGCGGCGAGCGTCAGCTCCTCCAGGGACGCGACACTGGCGAGCAGCCGGGTCATGGCGTTTCCTCCCCGCTCGCCCGGTGTTCGGCGATGCGGTCAAGCAGCCAGCCCCACGCTTCCAACTCCACAGCGCTGGCGGTCTTGCCGATGGCGATGGACAGATACGCGATCTCCCGGTCGATTTTCTCGGGCGGCAGGAGATGCAGGCGGCTGACCAGGATCGCTCCCTCCACCACGGCGGCCTGCGCCCGGTTGAAGCCACGGAAGGGGCGGTGGGTGACAAGATGCACCGGGCGGCAATCCAGGCGGGGGCGCACGCCGTCGTCCTCCACCGCGGCCACCTCCAGTTCCTCGTGCGCCAGCGCCCCGGCGAGCACCGCTCCGCGGATGCGCTCCGCCGGGACGGTCGGCCAGTCGCGCCGCCGTCCGGTGACGCAGCCGGCGAACACCCGGACGTCGTCGGTGAAGTTCACCACCGCGCAGCGCGTGGCGAGCAGGTTGTCGAGCGTGCGCGATGGGCGGAAAGGGGCCAGCACATAGCCGGTCTCGGTCACCGTGGCTCCCATGGGGGCGATATGGATGTTGCCCGCCGCGTCGCGGCTCGTGATGATGGTTTCGCGGATGAAGGTCACGTCCGGCGTCCTCCGCCGTCCGGCGCGTTCACCGCCGCGCCCCAGCGCAACTCGTTGTCCTGGCTGTAGCGCTTGCCGAGCTGCCAGGCGATCTGCGCGCGGGCCAGCTCCACCCCGAGATAAAAGGCGTGCCCCATATCGGTGCGGGGATCGATGTGCGGGAGCAGGGCGAAGGGATCGCCGGCCACATGGTGCCCATCGCGGTTGTAGAGATGGAGCCCCTGTTCCGTCACCTCGATCCGGTAGTTCGGGTCGCGGATGCGGGCGGCGAGGTCGGCCACCTGCGCCGGCGTGCTGGTGAAGGGCTTGCGGTCGCGTAGGCAGAGCAGGGCGTCGCCGAAGTTGCGGGGCAGGGCGCCGGCCTCCGCGGCGGCGAAGAACTGACGCCGTGCCGCGTCGAACTCGCGGATGGTCCGGCGGCAATGCGGACTGACCTGCACCGTCAGGATGTGGTCGATGCGCAGTTCGGAGACGATCCCCATCAGCAGCGCTGTCATCCCCGGCGTGTCGGCGTCGGTCAGTTCGGTGACGTTGCCGACCCCCATCAGGATTTCCAGGTCGGGATGGCGCGCCCGGACCTCGCGGTAGCGAAGCAGGGAGTCGGTGAAGCCGTGATGGATCGGTTCCAGGATCGGGTCGGCGATGCAACGCCGGCCCTCGCCGCGGATCGTGTCCAGAGCCCGGTCGAGCGACGGCAGGTCGCTTGGCGTGGTGGGGATGACGATGGGCACCGCGTCGGTCTCGCGGGCGACCCAGGCGGTTTCCTCGGTCAGGCTGAGCAGGTAGGAGGCGCCCGCCGCGGCGCCGCGCAACAGCTCCCTGGGGTCGAGGGAATCGACGCTGACCGTGTGACCGGCCTCGCGCAGCGCTGTCACCGCTTCCTCCAGATGGGGAAAGGGATGGTCGGGCAATCCGCCGAGGTCGATCACGTCGGCCCCGTCCGCCGTGAAGCGGGTGGCGCGTTCCAGGATCGCCGGCACGCCGAGCAGCGGCGCCTCGACGATCTCGGCGAAGATCCTGGTGCGGTAGCGGCTGAGATCAAGCGGGGCGGCCTGACGTCGGAAGTGCTGGGGCAGGTCATCCAGCTCGTCGGGGCCGCGCTCGAAGGGCACGCCGAAATGGGCGGACAGCCGTTCGAGGTCGCCTCGGAACCGGCCCGGCAGCAGCACGAGGTCGGCACCCTCGGTCGAGGCGAGGCGGCGCAGCACGATCTCCGTCGTCGCCAGCGCCGCGACCTTGATGCCGAGATTGACCACGGTGGTGCGGAACTCCAGCGGCTCCAAGGAGGCAAGCACATGGCGTAGGCGCGGTTCGGCCAGCGTGCCGGTCAGGAACAGGACATGTTCGGGGCGCTCAGCCATCGGCGTCCTGGTGGTCGGCGGGAAGGGTAAGGTGGGTTCCACACGGGTTGCCCCGGTCCAGCGCTCTGGCGAAGCGCCGATGATCGTCCCGCGACACGCACCAGACGGCCCCGCCGAAGTGCGCCATGCGATCCGGCAAGGCCGGATCGACGACGCCTTCCGTGGCGAGCTGCGTCACGGGGGCGACGGCGTCCGGCAATGGAGTGGACTTGACGAGGACCGCGCAGGTGGCGTCGAGCGCACCGGCCAGCCAGACCGCCAGACTGTCTGACGTGACGTCCCAGCTCTCCGCCACGTCGGCATCGTCCGCGAGGGGGAGCGGCATCCAGACGGTCGGGCTCGGCCGGCCGCGCAGGTCGGCGAGGCTGCGGGCGGGTGTCAGCCGCGGCTCGAGGTCCGCCAGGGCGGTTCCGTACTGCTCCATGGCGAGCAGGGCCATGCGGTGTGCGGCGCGGTCGCCGAAGCCAAGCACCGGTTGGGCGTCGCGGACGGCGTCGGCGAAGGGACCGCCGCCGGGGACGATCACGACGCGCAGGCGTCGCGCCGCGGCCAGGATCTCCAGCCAGCGCCGCAATTCCGGGGCGCGCCAAAGGCTGCCGCCCAGCTTCACGACCCACAGCGGCGCGCTGCTCATGATCCCGCCTGCGCCCCATCCGGCCGTGCGCGCTCCCGACAGCGCTCAATGACAACGCCGACGCCGCCGGATTCCGGAACGACGTCCAGCTTCTCCACATGCACCCGCGCGCGGGTCACCTCCGGGTTGGAGAAGCACAAGGCGAGAATCCGGTCGCCGAGCGTCTCGACGAGGTTGATGTGGGCGCCGTCGCGCAGGGCGCGGATGCCGTCGATCAGGAAGTCGTAGGACAGCACCTCGTCCAGGCTGTCGGTCATCGGCCGGTCGGGCCAGGGCAGCGTCAGCGAGACGTTGATCCGGACGCGCTGCGTGCGTTCTTTCTCCTGGTCCCAGACGCCGATCCGGAACTGGTCCACATAGTCGCGCAGCGTGATGTCGTAGTACCGGACGCGGCTCGCCGCCGGGCGGTACGGCACATAGGAGAGCAAAGCGTCGTCGGCCAAGCGATCCTCCTCCCCGTGTCGGACGAAGGTTGGCTCCCCCGCCTCGGATGTCGTCAGGGCTCGTCACCGGTCGGACGGCGGTGCGGCCAGCAGGCGGTGACGCAGCAGCCAGTCGACGCCGCGCCGCCATGACCGCTCGTTGTCGCCGCGGATGTCCGCGTTCGCGACGGCGATGACCTCGCCATCTCCGGTGCCATCTCCGGTGCGGCGCATTATAATCTGCATGTTGAGGATCAGCGTGCTGATCTTATGGATGAAACCCGTCACCACGATGTCCGCGCCGGCCCGGCGCCCGAGGTCGAGTTCGCAGCCGTTGCACCGATAGAGCGACGCCGGCACCTCCGTGGCGACGGCGCTGTCGCGGACGCCGGTCACCTCGTAACCGCCGTCCTTCAGCCCGTCGCGCAGCAGCGCCGTCACCCGTTCCAGCCGTCCGGCATGGTCCGGATCGGGGGGCTCCCGGCTGGTGTCAACCAGTTCGAGATCGAAGACCAGAACCTTGGCCGGCGCCTGGGCTGCCGCCGGGGCCGCACCGCTCAGCAGCAGGAACAGGAGCGCCGTCGCGGCGAATTCCGTCGGCATCATCCGAATGCGTGGATGGGCAAGGGCGCCCGATGTCCGGCAGAATCGAATCATGCGTCACCGCTCCGCTGTCCTTGCCGCCGCGTTGCTCACCCTGGTGTCTGTCCCGGCGGGGGCGGCCGGGGGCGATCCGGACTGGCCCTGCGTCCAGATCCTCGTCCCGACCCTGTCGTCCGGCCAGATCTGGCCCGGCGACCCCATCGAGGGGAGGGAGGGGGACTGGCGCGACATTCCCGGCACCGAAGCGGTTCTGAAGCAGCTCCTCGACCGCCGGCTCGATCCCGAGCAGGAGCAGGCGGCGATCGATCGCTTCGCCGACCAACTGGAGGCCAACGGGGCGGCGGCGGACCGCAACATGGCCCTCACCGCCCTGTTCGCCGGAGCCTTCGACGCGCTCAACCAGGAGCGCAGGCAGGCCATTTCGGCCATCAAGCGCTACGCCCACCAGCAGCGCGTCCTGCTCGACAGCATCGACGCGGCGCTGACCCGTCTCCAGGCGCTTCCCGCCGACGCCTCCGAGGCGACTGCGCTGCGCGAGGAGATCGCGTGGCGGCGGCGCATCCTCGACGAGCGGCGGCGCAACCAGACGGCGCTGTGCGAGCAACCGGTCCAGTTCGAACAGAAAGCCGGCCGCATCGCGCGGGACATTGCCGCCCGCCTGGACTGAGGCCGTCTGAATTGAGGCCGCTTGGCTTGAGACGAGCCGCTCCGGTCAGTTCGACGCGCCGCCGGCGAAGGGTTCGACCGTCTCCAGCCCGTATCCCGCCTCCTGCCAGCGCATGGCGCCGTCGGAATACCAGTAGACATTGCCGTACCCCCACTCCACGGCGCGCTTGGCGGCGTTCCAGGACATCCAGCAGTCCGGCTCGCAGAAGAAGACCAGCCGGGAGGCCCGGTTTCCGCCGGTCAGCGTCTCCAACCCGGTGCGGAAGTAGCGTTCCTGCTCGCCCGACAGGCTGCCGTAGCCGACGTTGGGCAGCCAGACCGCCCCCGGCAGGCTGCGGCGGGGCGGCGGCACCCACACGGCCGGCTCCGGGCGGTCCGCCGGACGGGGCGGGGCCGGCATCACGTCGATCAGCCGCGTGTCGGGAAAATGTTCGATCAGCCGCCGCAGCTCCGCCAGGGTCACGGTGGAAGCACCGGACAGGCCGGCGGGGGTCGGGGCGCGGTACTGGTCCATCCGGTAGCCAGGCGGCTCCAGGACGGCGGCGGTCTTCAGCGCGCCGTCCGGGCCGATGAGCGGGACGTGATAGCGCAGCAGGATGCGGTCGATGTCATCCTGGCGGCGCTTGATGAAATCGTTGAGCCAGTGCTTCCACTCCGGTTCGTCGGCGCGGATGCCCATGGAGATGTTGAATTGCAGGCGGGCGGCCGCCGGCTCCTTGACCAGCGGCACGACGGTCAGCGGCTCCGTCTGCTGGGCGGCGAAATAGCCGGCGATCGGCCCCCAGATCACCGCGGCGTCGGTCTTGCCGGCGGCGACGTCCTCGATGGCGTCGCGGGCCGGGTTGTTGGCGCGCGTGTCGGTGTTGAGCTGGTAGGGCTCCGTCCGGGTGATGCCGTAGAGGCGCAGCAGGTTGACCGCGGGCGTCTTTTCGACGACGCCGATGCGGGCGTCCTTCAGGGACGGATCGCCTACGCTTTCCGCCTTGATGCCCGACTTCGTGCGGTAGACCAGGGAGTAGACCGTCCGGTAGTAGGGGTTGGTGTTCTGCATCAGCTCTTCACCGGACGCCGTGCCCATCACGAGGTCGCACTGCCGCGCGCGCAGCGTGTTGCGGACGAAGCCGATGGTCTGCGGCCACCAGTAATAGGTCACCGGCTTCTTCAGGTCCTCGCCGATGAGCCGGGCGATCTCGTTCTCGAAGCCCTCCATCCTTTCGTTGGAGTAGGGCAGGAGGTTGCCGTCGGCGCAGACGCGCACCGTCTCGCGTTCCGTCGCCTCGACGGCGCGGGCCGGCGGCGCTGCGGCGCCCGACAGCAGCGCCACGGCGATGGCGGCTATGATGAGCGCAGAAGGAATGGCCATGAAGGGTCCTCCTGCCGGATCAGCCGCCGATGCGTTGCGGGCGTCCGCCGGGCAGCGCGTCGTCCGCCCGCGCCTTCAGGTAGCGGTAGATGTCGTCCAGATGGTCCATGATGTTGGGGTCGAGGCCGAAGGAGGGCATCACCTTGTCCCCGGTGGCGCCCTGGTTCTGGCGGCCGTTGACGACGACTTCCTTGAACTCGTCATAGCTGAGGCGTTTGAGCGAGTCCACGAGGCTGGGGGCGAAGGACGACCCCGACGCGTCGAAGCCGTGGCAGGTGTGGCAGGTCGCGTGGAAGCGGCGGTAGCCGTTGTAGGTTCCTTTGTCCACCTGACCGTCCTTGACGATGTAGGTCGGCATCCCGTCGGGGGTGGTGGGCGCATCCTGTGCCAGGGCGGCGAAACAGGCGACGGTGCCCGCCGTCAACATGCCGGTCAGCAAGCCAAGTCTGCGTTTCATGGGTGTCGCGTTCCTTGCCCGGAAGCCGGGTCCCAGTGAATGCCAAAGGAGTGAATGTCGGAAGAGCGAAAGCCATAAAGAAAAGCCCCCGGTGCGTTGCGGCACCGGGGGCAGGTCTGCCGATCACTTCTGGTCCGGAATGTGGAACACCGTCAGGACCCCGCCGAGCTGCGTGTACTCGCCCAGCGACTGGTGGGCACCGACAGCGCCGAGGCCGGCGGTCGCCACGCCGGTTCCGCCGGCGCGGTTGGGATGGACGGCCTGATGCCACTGGTTCGCCCCGGTTTCCTGGGTCAGACCGGCGGCGAGACCGATGCCGGCCCAGCCGCCGACGCCGGACAGGACGGCCACATACTGCTTGCCGTTGTGGGTGTAGGTGTTGATGTTGCCGATGATGCCGGACGGGGTCTTGAACCGCCACAGCTCCTTGCCGTCCTTCATGTCGACGGCGACGATGTAGCCTTCCAGCGTCCCGTAATAGGCCAGGCCGCCTTTCGTGGTCAGGGCGCCGCTCCACACCGCGAACCGTTCCGGCCGCGACCAGACGATCTTGCCGGCCGCCGCGTCCCAGGCGATGAAGTTGCCCATGCCGCCGTGCGAGTTCGGCGTCGGGTACATGGACACGGTGGAGCCGACATAGGCCTGCCCCGCCGTGTAGGAGACGGAGAACGGCTCGTAGTCCATGCAGATGTGGTTGGTCGGGACATAGAACAGACCGGTGTCCGGCGAGAAGGAGGCCGGCTGCTGGTCCTTGGTGCCGAGCGCCGCCGGGCACACGGCGGCGGTGTTCTTGTCCTCGCCGTTGGCGAAGGTGCTGTATTTGTCGACGACGTTCGGCCGCCCGGTCTTCATGTCGACGTCGGTCGCCCAGTTGACCGTCGGGTCGTATTTCTGCGCGACGAGCAGTTCCCCGGTCGCCCGGTCCAGGGTGTAGGCGAAGCCGTTGCGGTCGAAATTGACCAGGACCTTGCGCTGCTGGCCGTTTATGGTGATGTCGGCCAGGATGTTCTCGTTCACCCCGTCGAAGTCCCATTCATCGAAGGGCGTCTTCTGGTAGACCCACTTCGCCTCGCCGGTTTCCGGATCGCGGGCGAAGATGGTCATCGACCATTTGTTGTCGCTCTTGGCCCGGTCCTTGTCGACGGCCCGCTGCGTCGGATTCCAGGTGCCGGGATTGCCGGTGCCGTAATAGATCAGATTGAGCGCCGGGTCGTAGGTGTACCAGCCCCAGGTGGTTCCGCCGCCGCGCTTCCATTCCTCGCCCGGCCATGTCGAGACGCCGAGATCCTTCTGTCCGATGGGCTTGCCCATCATCATCGTCTTCGACGGGTCGATCTTCACGTCGGCGTCTGGGCCGGTCGAAAAGGCCCGCCACACCATCTTGCCGGTGTTCGTGTCGTAGGCCGTCAGATGCCCGCGCACGCCGAACTCGCCGCCGCTGATGCCGACGAAGACCTTGTCCTTGACCACCAGGGGGGCCGCCGTCAGGGTTTCGCCCTTGGTGTGGTCGCCGTTCTTGGCCTTCCAGACCTCCTTGCCGGTCTTGGCGTCGAGCGCGACCAGCGTGTTGTCCGCCTGGGCCAGGAAGACCTTGCCGTCGGCGACCGCGACGCCGCGGTTGACAGTGTCGCAGCACATCACCGGAATGACGGTCGGGTCCTGGACCGATTCATATTTCCAGATGACCCGTCCCGGGTTGTTGAGGTCCAGCGCGAAGACCTTGTTGGGGAACGGCGTGTGAATGTACATGACGTCGCCGACGACGATCGGTCCGCCCTCATGGCCGCGCAGAACGCCGGTCGAGAACGACCACGCGACCTGAAGATTCTTGACGTTGTTCGTGGTGATCTGATCGAGCGGGCTGTACCGCTGTCCGGCATAATTGCCGAGCTGGGATGCCCAATTGTTGGGGTTCGCTTCATTCTTCAGAATACTGTCGTTCGCAGAAACCGAGCCGGCGGCGACGACAGCGACAGACGCCAGAAGCCAGCGAGACAACACCTTCATGACGATCCCTCCCGTTGTAGCGCTTATTGTTACCCAAAAACCAATGGGCTTCTTGCTTATGGGCGCGACACTGAATGCAAAAGGGCGTTGTCGCGCGAATGTTATCGCGCGGGATGTTTGGTTCTGAATTCAATATTCAGAAAAGCTGACGCCAAATTGGGACTTAATGCTATATTGGGACCATCTTCTCGTCAAGGCTCAGTCGAATAGAAAATGCCAAACAATCGCCTTGTGCCAGATTTATCCATGACTGATCGCAAATTGGGAGTAAGTGGATAATCCTTCAAATCGTGATTTTGTAATTTATTTATTTGCAGTTTTTGGCGCCGGTTTTGTGCGAAGCAGCAATATTTGCTGCAAAGCAGCGCAATCGATCACGGTCCGATCCATGCCGCTACCTGTTGATATGTGCATGCCGGCCTTCGTCCGCCTTGGTCGAAATGGGGAGGGCGCCGACTTGTCGGTCTTGCACACAGGAATGACACGTCATGTTTGAGCTGGTTCTGGTGATTTGTCTGGCCATGAGGCCGGACCAATGCGCCATCGAACGTCCACTCTCCATCGAGCGGTACCCGACCGCGGTGGAATGCACACGCAACAGCTACGTCCACGTCGTGCGTTGGCTCATGGAGCATCCCAGCTGGAACGTCCGCCGATGGCGGTGCGAGCAGCCTGGGGCCTGACGCCAGCGCTCAGCGATTTAAAGACACGAAACAGTCCACTCAACGTTCCGTTGACTTGCGGCGCGCCGACTCCAGACTTGCGCGAGCGCTTCCCTGGGGCTTGCGGCCGGCGCCGCTTGTTCCCCCTCATCATCGGCTTCGCAAAGTCCTGCCATTTAGGCATTGGTTAACCTTCGATGCCTAATGATTCGGCGCCCTGTGGTTTGGTTCATTTCTGAGCAGCCGAAATTCCGGCATCCTGCCCTCGTCCTTGGGCATGGCATGCGGCTTGCTCACGCTGATCCAGTCGATGTTGGCACAGCCGTGCTGTTGCAGTTTGGAGCGCCCGATGTTCGTTACCTTGTCGATGATTTTCTGCCTGGCGTCCGATCCGACCCAATGCCGGACGATCGATCCGATGATTCCCGACACCGACCCCCTGACCATGTCGAGCTGCCCGATCGCCGGTCAGATCGAGAGCGCCAAGTGGATCAACGACCACCCGAAGTACGAGCTTCAGCGCATTCGATGCACGGTGGGCAAGCGGATCAAGCAGCAGGGCGCGTGATACGGACGGTGCCGCCTCACGCCAGCGCCGAGGCCCGGCGCAGGTCGGCCACGAATTCCGCCTGCGCCCGCCGCCGCTCCTCCTCTCCCGGAAGCCTCAGCAGGTAGGAGGGGTGGACGGTGACGAAGCCGTTCCACCCGTCGAAGGCCATCGGACCCCGCTCGCGCAGAACCGCGACGGGCCGGCCGGTCAGCGCCAGCGCCGCGGTGGCTCCCAGCGTGACGACGAGGCGGGGGCGGACGAAGCCCAGCTCCGTCATCAGCCACCAGCGGTAATGCTTGACCTCGCCGGCGGTGGGGGACTGGTGGATGCGGCGCTTGCCGCGCTGGACGAACTTGAAGTGCTTGACGGCGTTGGTCAGATAGAGGCCGCCGCGGTCGATGCCGGCCTCCTCCAGCGCGGCGGTCAGCAATTGGCCGGCGGGGCCGACGAAGGGGCGGCCCTCGCGGTCCTCCTGGTCACCCGGCTGCTCGCCGACGATGGCGATGGCCGCACCCTCCGGCCCCTCGCCCAGCACCGCCTGCGTCGCGCCCGGCACCAGCGGTTCGGAGCGTTGGATCAGGCGGTTCAGTTCGGCGAGGCTTTCCGGGGCCTGCCGGGCCATCGCCGCCACCGCCTTCTCGGGCATGCGGCGGCGCGGAATGGCGGCCTCCGCCTCCAGCATCGCCTGGACGCGGGCGGGGGCAGAGCGGACCAGGGCGGGAATGGCCGCCGTCTCCGGCATGTTGGCCCAGTATTTCCGCGGCATCTCCGCCCGCATGGCCGTCGGGTTGACCCGCGCCGGGTTGAAGGTGCTCTCGTAGTAGCGCTGCCAGCCCTCGGCGAAGCGGTCGTCGGGAAAGCGGTCAAGGGCCAGCGCGTCCGGACGCTCGGCGGGCGGGCCGGTGATCAGGCGTTGGCGGTCCCAATGCAACGAGCCCTTCGGTGTCAGGATCGTCCAAACCATGCTTTCGAAGCGCTCGACGAAGAAGGGGGCGACGGCCTCGACGATGTGATGGTCGGGCTCGAACCACGCGATGTAGCGTTCCCCGCCGTCCGGGCCGGGCGGAGCAGGGGGCAGCGCGCGGAAGCGCAGGAAGGCGTGCATCTTGTGGATGTCCCGTCGCACCGCCTTGTCGAGCCGCTCCAACCGGTGCACCAGCGGGTCGGCGTGCTGGTCGAGCAGAGCCCGCTCCCCGTTCAGCACCCGCCAGACCAGCCGGTAGAGCAGGGCGTAGCGTTCCGGATCGCTATGGCAGACGACGGTTTCGATCAGTTGCCCGACCGCCTGGGGCAGGAAGATCGGGGCGCCGTTATCGGAAGCGGGCGTCGCGTCGTCGCCGAACAGCGACGGCGCGCCGACGCTCCACAGCACCTTGTCGGGCGCCGTCCGGGCGGCGGCGAGGCGGCGCACCGCTTGGCGGAATCCGTCGAGGTCCGCCCCCTCCCGCAAGGTGATCGTGTGCATCGTCAGAACAGGCTCAGCTGGCTGGACGGCGTTACCAATCGCTGGCGCAGATCCAGCCGGTCGGTCAGCCCGCCCACAGGGTGGTAGTCGGCGGCGATCAGGAAGGGGCGCGCCCGCCGCAATCCGCTCGACAGCCGCCCCAGGTCCTCCATGCGCAGGCGGGTGTGGCGGCGCGCCGACAGGATCTTGTCGACGGCGCGGGCACCCAGCCCCGGCACCCGCAGCAGCATCTCGCGGTCGGCGCGGTTGACGTCCACCGGGAAGCGCTCCCGGTTCTTCAGCGCCCAGGCCAGCTTCGGGTCGATGCCGAGGTCGAGCATCCCGCCCTCGCCGCCGGAGGCGATCTCCTCCACCGTGAAGCCGTAATAGCGCAGCAACCAATCGGCCTGATACAGCCGGTTCTCCCGTTGCAACGGCGGCGGCTTGACCGGCAGGACCGAACTGGCCTCCGGGATCGGGCTGAAGGCCGAATAGTAGACGCGGCGCAGCCCGTAGCGCTGGTAGAGCGTGCCGCTGGTCTCCAGGACCGAGCGGTCGGTGGCGTCGTCGGCGCCGACGATCAGCTGTGTGCTCTGGCCGGCGGGGGAGAAGCGGCGCCGCTCCTCCTTGGCCTCGACGATGCGCTCGTTGACCTGACCCATCACCGCCTTAATGGTGCCTCCGTTCTTTTCCGGCGCGAAGGCTTTCAGGCTGTGATCGGAGGGCAGTTCGAGGTTGATCGACAGCCGGTCCGCCCACAGCCCCGCCTGCTCGATCAGCCAGGGGCTGGCTTCGGGGATGGTCTTCAGGTGGATGTAGCCGGCGAAGCCGTGGTCGCGCCGCAGGGTCCGCGCCACCAGCATCATCTGCTCCATCGTGTGGTCCGGCGAGCGGATGATGCCGGAGGACAGGAACAGCCCCTCGATGCAGTTGCGCTTGTAGAAGCCGAGGGTCAGCGTCACCACCTCCTCCACCGTGAAGCGGGCGCGGCGGACGTTGGAGGAGCGCCGGTTGATGCAATACACGCAGTCGAACAGGCAGTGGTTGGTCAGCAGGATCTTCAAGAGCGAGACGCAGCGCCCGTCCGGCGTGTAGGCGTGGCAGATGCCGGCGCCGGTCGTGGAGCCCAGCCCCTCCTTGCCGCCGCGGCGCGGCTTGGCGCCGGACGAGGCGCAGGAAGCGTCGTATTTCGCCGCATCGGCCAGAATGCCGAGCTTCTCGATCAAGGCGTCGTCCATCGTCCCATCCCACCATGCGTGTGTGTTCTTAATATGTTCTCATGGGGTGGAGAGGCAAGCGGCGGATGCGTCGGCGGATGAGACAAAGGTTGACCGGCCCGGCCATACATCGCGCGCTTGATCGCCTTCAGCCGGTTGACCTGGCCCTCGACCTGCCCGCTGCCCCACGGCTCGCTCAGCGCGGCACGCACCGCGTCCTCGTCGTGGCGGACCCCGGCGGCGAACGGTGACAGCGCACTGACCTCCGCCTCGCACAGCCAGCCATCGAACGGGTCGAGCCACTTGCCCTTCACCATCCCGCAGAAGCGGGTGATGAGATTTGCCGTCCGACGCAGCTCTGCAGGTTCTGGCCCCCCGGATCAAGGCGCGCTGGGTCTGAGAACAAGGGCACCAGCAAATGAAGGAGGAACTCGGGCTCGATCATTTCGAGGGGCGGGGCTGGCATGGCCTGCATCACCACGCCGTGCTGGGTATGATCGCCCTGGCCTTTCTTCAGAACCAGCGCCTCGCCGCAGCGCTGGAGGGGGAAAAAGCGAGCGGTGCAGACCGCGGGCCGCCTCCGCAGCCGACGCTCCCCGCCGTCCGTCAGGCCATACTCGAGCAGATCCAGACCACCGCACCCGTTCGATGTCCGTGCTGTCGGTTTTGGCTCATCCCGCACAGGCACGAGCAGAGTTGCCAAAGTGGTTTTAGTGATTGCCGGGCGGGCGTTAGCACATCCAGGGGGTGCTCTCGAATATTCTCACTTCCCGCCCGTGTCGCGATCGAAGGCGCTCGCAGCCCTTCAAAATGTCCCATCAAAGCGGGGCTACAGCCAAGGCGCGACTCATGGACCGCTAAGCTATTGTTGTGGGCTGATTTTGCTGGCGTGGAATGTCAACAATCGTGGCAAGCGCCGACCACGAACTTGGCAATCCGCCAATTCATCTGGCAACGGACAGGCTCTCCCAACAAGGGAGGGGTGCCGGTGCCACGACCTTTCGTATCGCTTTCACTTTTTTCGTATTGCGGCCCATCGAACCCTCGGCTACCGTTTGAAACGAAAACAAAGGCGCAGACCGCAAGGGGCGGGCGCACAGCGGAGAGGAGGGATGGATGGCCGGGGTCTACGACCTTGCCATCGTCGGCGGCGGCATTAACGGCTGCGGCATCGCGCGCGATGCCGCGGGGCGGGGCTGCTCGGTCTATCTGTGCGAACAGAAGGATCTGGGGTCGGGCACGTCCTCGGCCTCGACGAAGCTGATCCACGGCGGCCTGCGCTACCTGGAATATTACGAGTTCCGGCTGGTCCGCGAGGCGCTGCGCGAGCGCGAGGTGCTTTGGCGCATGGCGCCGCACATCATCTGGCCGCTGCGCTTCGTCCTGCCCCATCTGCCCGGCCTGCGGCCCTCGTGGTTCTTGCGGCTGGGCCTGTTCCTCTACGACCATCTCGGCGGGCGGGAGAAGCTGCCGGGCACGCGGGGGCTCGATCTGCGCAACGATCCGGCGGGGAAGCCGCTGAAGCCGGGTTTCGGTCGTGCTTTCGAATATTCGGATTGCTGGGTCGACGACGCGCGTCTGGTGGTCCTGAACGCGCAGGACGCCGCCCGCATGGGCGCGACGATCCGCACCCGCACCCGCTTCCTGAGCGCCGTCCGAGAGGACGGGCTGTGGACCGTGACGGTGGAGGACACACGCAGCGGCCGGCGCAGCAGCATCCGCGCCCGCGCGCTGGTCAACGCCGCCGGCCCCTGGGTGTCGGAGGTCATGCGGCAGGGGGCGCGCTCCACGGTGGACGCGCGCATCCGTCTGGTCCAGGGCTCGCACATCGTGGTGCCGAAGCTGTTCGACCACGACCGCTGCTACATCTTCCAGAACGCCGACAAGCGCATCGTCTTCGCCATCCCCTACGAGCGCGACTTCACCCTGATCGGCACCACCGACAACGACTACCAGGGCGATCCGGCGAACGTCCGCGCGTCGGAGGCGGAGATCGCCTATCTCTGCGCCGCCGCCGGCGAGTATTTCGCCAAGCCGGTGACGCCCGCCGACGTGGTGTGGACCTACTCCGGCGTCCGCCCGCTCTACGACGACGGCGCCTCCACGGCGCAGGCGGCGACCCGCGACTATGTGCTGGCGCTCGACGCGCCGGGCGACGGCAAGGCGGCGCTGCTCAACATCTTCGGCGGCAAGATCACCACATACCGCCGTTTGGCCGACGCGGCCATCGCCAAGCTGGCGCCCTTCCTGCCGAAGCTCGCTCCGGGAGCGTCGGACTGGAGCAGCACCGGGACCCTGCCGGGCGGCGACTTCCCGGTGGATGGCGTTGCGGCGCTGGTCGCCGAGCTGCGCGGGCATGCGCCCTTCCTGCCCCTGTCGCATCTGGAGCGGCTGGCGCGCACCTACGGCACCCGCACCCGCCGGATTCTCGACAGCGCCGCGCGGCCGGAGGATCTGGGCCGCGACTTCGGCGGGACCCTGACCGAGGCCGAGGTCCGCTATCTGATGACGGAGGAATGGGCGGAGACCGCCGAGGACGTGCTGTGGCGCCGGACCAAGCTGGGGCTGCGTCTGGACGCCGCCCAGGCGCAGGCGCTCGACGCCTTCATGACGGAGGAACGCAGCCGGAGGGAGAGGGCATCCGACGCCGCCGAATAGCGGGCGTGGAACAGCGGCTGAAAACACGGCGACAAGAACCATCTCAATAAAGAAAAAATGAATATTGGGGAGGAAGGCCGGTGGGCTTGGTTCTGGACAAGGTCAGCAGGCATGTCGGCGGCCACGTTCATCTCGAGAACGTGTCGCTGAGCCTGGAGCGCGGGTCGTTGAACGTTCTGCTGGGGCCGACCCTGTCGGGCAAGACGTCGCTGATGCGGCTGATGGCCGGGCTGGACGTGCCCAGCGCTGGGCGCGTGCTGGTGGACGGGGTGGACGTGACGGGGCGGCATGTCCGCGAGCGCTCCGTCGCCATGGTCTACCAGCAGTTCATCAACTACCCGTCCCTGACCGTCTACGAGAACATCGCCTCCCCCCTGCGGGTGGCCCGCCGGCCGAAGGACGAGATCGACCGCAAGGTGCGGGAGGCGGCGCGCCTGCTGAAGCTGGAGCCCTACCTGGAGCGCGCGCCGCAGCAGCTGTCCGGCGGGCAGCAGCAGCGCACGGCCATCGCCCGCGCCCTGGTCAAGGAGGCGCAGCTCGTCCTGCTTGACGAGCCGCTGGCCAACCTGGACTACAAGCTGCGCGAGGAACTGCGGGAGGAGCTGCCGAAGATCTTCGCCGCGACCGGCGCGGTCTTCGTCTACGCGACGACGGAGCCAGCGGAGGCGCTGCTGCTCCGCGGCAACACGGCGACGCTGTGGGAAGGGCGGCTGGCGCAGTTCGGGCGCACGCCGGACGTCTACCGCCGCCCGGCCAACCTGACCAGCGCACGGGTTTTCTCCGACCCGCCGCTCAACACCATGCGGGTGCACAAGCGCGGCCTGCAGATCGTGCTGGCGACGGGCGAGCACGGGCCGGCGCGGGGCGTCCTGGCGGAGTTGCCGGACGACGACTACACCATCGGCTTCCGCGCCGACCACCTGCACCTGACGCGGCCCCACGCCGACGCGATGTCCTTGAGCGGTGCGGTGGCGGTCAGCGAGATCACCGGTTCGGAGAGCTTCGTCCACATCGACCTGCCGCGGACCGATGGCGGAACGGACCGCTGGGTGGCGGTCACCCGCGGCGTGCTGGAGGTGGAGCCGGGCGAGCGGATCGACTGCTTCATCGACCCGCAGCGGCTGTTCGTGTTCGGCCATGACGGGCGGCTGGCCGCGGCGCCGCCGCTGGTCATGGCGGCGTGACGGGGAGGGCGGACGGCATGGCGCGCATCGACCTTCAATCCCTCGGCCACAGCTACATATCCAATCCCAAAGGCGACGACGACTACGCGCTGAAACCGATGACCCATGTGTGGGAGCAGGGCGGGGCCTACGCGCTGCTCGGGCCGTCGGGCTGCGGCAAGACCACGCTGCTGAACATCATCTCCGGCCTGCTGACCCCCAGCGAGGGGCGGGTGCTGTTCGACGGCAAGGACGTGACGGCCCTGCCGACCGAGGCGCGCAACATCGCCCAGGTCTTCCAGTTCCCCGTCGTCTACGACACCATGACGGTCTACGAGAACCTTGCTTTCCCGCTGCGCAACCGCGGCCTGCGCGGGGCTCCGCTCGACGCGCGGGTGCGGGAGATCGCCGGGCTGCTCGACCTGACGGCGGACCTGAACCGGCGCGGGCGGAACCTGACCGCCGACGCCAAGCAGAAGATTTCGCTGGGGCGCGGGCTGGTCCGCCCGGACGTGGCGGCCATCCTGTTCGACGAGCCGCTGACCGTCATCGACCCGCATCTGAAATGGGAGCTGCGGTCGAAGCTGAAGGCGCTGCACCGCGCGCTCGACCTGACGATGATCTACGTGACCCACGACCAGACGGAGGCGTTGACCTTCGCCGACAAGGTGGTGGTGATGCATGACGGGCGCGTCGTCCAGGTGGGCCGCCCGCAGGAGCTGTTCGAGCGGCCCGCCCACGTCTTCGTCGGCCATTTCATCGGGTCGCCGGGCATGAACGTCCTGCCGGCCGAGGTGTCGGGCCGCGCCGCGCGGGTCGGTGGGCACGTCATCGCGCTGCGCCGCGGCTATCCGACCCTCGATGGTGGGGCGAAAATCGAGATCGGCGTGCGGCCGGAATTCGCCACGCTGGCGCCCGCCGGGGCCGGCGGCGTGCCGGTGCGGGTGCGCCGGCTGGACGATCTGGGGCGCACGCGCATCGCGCGGGTGGAGTTGTCGGGCCTGCCGATGGCGGCGACGGTGCCGGAGGATCTGACGCTGGCGGGGGACGAGGCGTCGCTTCTGCTCGACCCCGCCATGGTGCATGTCTACGCGGACGGAACGCTCGTGGAAGGGGAGGCGGCGTGATGGACAAGCCCGTCAACCAGGGGGCATGGCTGCTGGTCCTGCCGGTTCTGCTGATCGTCGCCTTCTCGGCCATCCTGCCGCTGATGACGGTGGTCAACTACTCGGTGCAGGACACCTTCGGAAACAACCAGTTCTTCTGGAACGGCATCGGCTGGTACCAGGAGCTTCTCGACCCCACCACCGACCTCGGCGGGCGCTTCTTCGACGCGCTGTGGCGCAACCTGCTGTTCTCGCTGCTGATCCTGCTGATCGAGGTGCCGCTGGGCATCGCCGTGGCGCTGAGCATGCCGCGCCACGGCTGGCGGGTGGCGGCGACGCTGGTGGTGCTGGCGTTGCCGCTGCTGATCCCGTGGAACGTCGTCGGCACCATCTGGCAGATCTTCGCCCGCGAGGACATCGGCCTGCTGGGATGGGCGGTGAACCGGCTGGGCATCCCCTACAACTACACGGCGGACCCGCTGTCGGCCTGGGTGACCATCGTGACGATGGACGTCTGGCACTGGACTTCGCTGGTGGCGCTGCTCTGCTACGCCGGCCTGCGCTCCATCCCCGACGCCTTCTACCAGGCGGCCCGGATCGACGGGGCCTCGCGCTGGGCGGTGTTCCGCAACATCCAACTGCCGAAGATGCACCGGGTGCTGCTGATCGCCGTGCTGCTGCGCTTCATGGACAGCTTCATGATCTACACCGAGCCCTTCGTGGTGACCGGCGGCGGCCCCGGCAACTCGACCACCTTCGTGTCGATCGACCTCGTCAAGCTGGCGCTGGGGCAGTTCGACTTGGGCAAGGCCGCGGCCCTGTCCATCGTCTACAACCTGATCATTCTGGCGGTCTGCTGGGTCTTCTACACGGTCATGACCCGCATGGACGCGCAACGGAATTAGCAAAGGAAACGGGCCATGCTGCGCGCACGGATCGTCCTCACGCTCTACATCCTGTTCCTGATGCTGCCAATCTACTGGCTCGTGAACATGAGCCTGAAGACGAATACCGAGATCGTCAGCGGCCTGACGCTGTGGCCTCACACGCTGACCTTCGAGAACTACCGGCGGATCTTCACCGATTCGTCCTGGTACTCGGGCTATCTGAACTCGCTGCAATATGTCGCGCTGAACACGGTGTTGTCGATCGCGCTGGCCCTGCCGGCGGCCTACGCCTTCTCGCGATACCGCTTCGTGGGCGACAAGCATCTGTTCTTCTGGCTGCTGTCCAACCGCATGGCCCCGGCGGCGGTCTTCGCGCTGCCCTTCTTCAACCTCTATTCGGCCATCGGGCTGTTCGACACGCCGCTGGCCGTGGCGCTGGCCCATTGCCTGTTCAACGTGCCGCTGGCGGTGTGGATTCTGGAGGGTTTCATGTCGGGGGTACCGCGGGAGATCGACGAGACCGCCTATCTCGACGGCTACAGCTTTCCGCGTTTCTTCGTGAAGATCTTCATGCCGCTGGTGGCCAGCGGGATCGGTGTCACCGCCTTTTTCTGCTTCATGTTCAGCTGGGTCGAGCTGCTGCTGGCGCGCACGCTGACCTCGGTGGACGCCAAGCCCATCGCGGCGACGATGACGCGCACTGTCTCGGCCTCCGGCATGGACTGGGGGCTGCTGGCGGCGGCGGGGGTGCTGACCATCCTGCCCGGCGCGCTGGTGATCTGGTTCGTGCGCAACTACATCGCCAAGGGCTTTGCCCTGGGCCGCGTCTGACGGGAGGGAGGACGCCGCCATGGACACCGTCACCGAACATCTCGCCTGGATGGCCTGGACCTGGCAGACCGGCGCCTTCTTCGCCGTCATCGCCGGGCTGCTGACCCTGCTGACCGTCCTGGCGCTCAACCGGCCGGAGGTGGCACGCCCCGGCGTTCTGGGCATCACCACGACGCGCGGCGACCGGCTGTTCATCACGCTGCTCGGCAGCGCCTTCATCCACCTCGCCTGGCTGGGACTGGTGGGGGAGGAGGTGCACTACGCCACCGCGCTTTCGCTTCTTTACGCCGCGGCGGTCTTCCGCTGGGTGTGACGGCCGGCCTGTGTCGGCCGGAACGGGCCTATAACAATGGAAACGGGAGGAATAAACGATGCGTACCCTGTATCTCGCCTCCGCATCCGCGGCGGCGCTTCTTCTGTCATCGGCCCCGGCCTTCGCCGACATCGAGGCGGCCAAGCGCTGGATCGACAGCGAGTTCCAGCCTTCGACCCTGTCGAAGGAGGAGCAGCTGAAGGAAATGCAGTGGTTCATCGACGCCGCCAAGCCCTTCGCCGGTATGGAGATCAACGTCGTCTCCGAGACCATCACCACCCATGAGTACGAGGCCCGGACGCTCGCCAAGGCCTTCAGCGAGATCACCGGGATCAAGCTGCGCCACGACCTGATCCAGGAAGGCGACGTGGTCGAGAAGATCCAGACGCAGATGCAGTCCGGAAAGAACATCTACGACGCCTGGATCAACGACAGCGACCTGATCGGCACCCATTTCCGCTACAAGCAGGTGGTTCCCCTCACCGACTGGATGGAGGGGGAGGGCAAGGACGTCACCCTGCCGACGCTGGATGTGAACGACTTCATCGGCAAGTCCTTCACCACCGCGCCGGACGGCAAGCTCTACCAGCTTCCCGACCAGCAGTTCGCCAACCTCTACTGGTTCCGCTACGACTGGTTCACCAACCCGGACATCAAGGCCAAGTTCAAGGCCAAGTACGGCTACGATCTGGGCGTCCCGGTCAACTGGTCGGCCTATGAGGACATCGCCGAGTTCTTCACCAACGACGTGAAGGAGATTGACGGCGTCAAGGTCTACGGCCACATGGACTACGGCAAGAAGGACCCGTCGCTGGGCTGGCGCTTCACCGACGCGTGGCTGTCGATGGCCGGCAACGGCGACAAGGGGCTGCCCAACGGCAAGCCGGTGGACGAGTGGGGCATCCGCATGGAGGGCTGCCGCCCGGTCGGCTCCTCCGTCGAGCGGGGCGGCGACACCAACGGCCCGGCCGCCGTCTACTCGGTCACCAAATACGTGGAGTGGCTGAAGAAATACGCGCCTCCGCAGGCCGCCGGCATGACCTTCTCCGAATCCGGCCCGGTGCCGGCCCAGGGCAACGTCGCGCAGCAGATGTTCTGGTACACCGCCTTCACCGCCGACATGGTGAAGGACGGACTGCCGGTGGTGAACGCCGACGGCACGCCGAAATGGCGCATGGCTCCGTCTCCCAAGGGCGCCTATTGGAAGGATGGCATGAAGCTGGGCTACCAGGACGCCGGGTCGTGGACGCTGCTGAAATCCACCCCGGTGGACCGCCGCAAGGCGGCGTGGCTCTACGCCCAGTTCACCATGGCGAAGTCGGTCAGCCTGAAGAAGAGCCATGTCGGCCTGACCTTCATCCGGGAAAGCGACATCTGGGACAAGAGCTTCACCGAGCGCGCGCCGAAGCTGGGCGGACTGGTCGAGTTCTACCGTTCCCCGGCGCGGGTGCAGTGGACGCCGACCGGCGTGAACGTGCCGGATTACCCGAAGCTGGCGCAGCTCTGGTGGCAGAACATCGGCGACGCCTCCTCCGGCGCCAAGACGCCGCAGGCGGCCATGGACGCGCTGGCCGCGGCCCAGGACTCGGTGATGGAGCGGCTGGAGCGGTCGGGCGTGCAGGGCGAATGCGGGCCGAAGCTGAACAAGAAGGAGTCGGCGGAGTTCTGGTTCGCCAAGGCCGAGAAGGATGGCACCACCGCGCCGCAGCGCAAGCTGTCCAACGAGAAGCCCAAGGGCGAGACGGTCGACTACGACCAGCTCATCAAGTCCTGGCCGGCCTCGCCGCCCAAGAAGGCCGCGATGGCGCAGTGATGTCGTAAACAACTTAAGATAACCCTCTCCCCTCCGCTCACGCGCAAACGAAGTTTGCGCTGACGCGACAGGCGGACCTTCGGTCCGCCGAAAGCGGGGAGAGGGTGGCCCGCAGGGCCGGTGAGGGGGTTGCGCATGGCGCCACGTCCGGCAAAAGCGCAACCCCCTCACCCCAATCCTCTCCCCAGAGGGGAGAGGGAACGAACGAGACCATAGGAAAGACCATGTCTGAAGCCGGCCACGTCCTCGCCATCGATCAGGGCACCACCTCCACCCGCGCCATCGTCTTCGACCGGCGGGGCGTTCCCGCCGGGATGGCCCGGCGCGAGTTCGCGCAGCATTATCCGGCCGACGGCTGGGTGGAGCACGATCCGGAGGACATCTGGCGCGACACCGTGGCCGTGATGCGGGGCGCCGTGGCGGAGGCCGGGCTGAGCGCGTCGGACATCGCCGCCATCGGCATCACCAACCAGCGCGAGACCACCGTCGTCTGGGACCGCCGCACGGGCGAGCCGGTGCATCGCGCCATCGTCTGGCAGGACCGCCGCACCTCCGACCTCTGCCGCAAGCTGGTCGAGGAAGGTTGCGGGCCGCTGGTGCGGCGCAAGACCGGGCTGCTGATCGATTCCTACTTCTCCGCCACCAAGATCGCCTGGATTCTCGACCATGTCCCCGGCGCGCGCGAGCGGGCGGAGCGGGGCGAGCTGTGCTTCGGCACCATCGACAGCTTCCTGCTGCACCGGCTGACCGGCGGGCGGGTGCACGCGACCGACGCGACCAACGCCTCGCGCAGCATGGTCTTCGACATCCACCGCCAGGACTGGGACGACGAGCTTCTCGCCCTGTTCCGCATCCCCCGCGCCATGATGCCGGAGGTGCTGGACAGCAGCGCCGAGTTCGGAGCGACGGAGCCGGACCTGCTGGGCCGCGCCATCCCGATCACCGGCATCGCCGGCGACCAGCAGGCCGCGACCTTCGGGCAGGCCTGCTTCGAGCCGGGCATGGTGAAGTCCACCTACGGCACCGGCTGCTTCGCCCTGCTGAACACCGGCGACACGCCGGTGGAATCGCGCTCCAACATGCTGACCACCGTCGCCTACCGGCTGGACGGGCGGACGACCTATGCGCTGGAGGGTTCCATCTTCATCGCCGGGGCGGCGATCAAGTGGCTGCGCGACGGGCTGGGGATCATCACCCACGCCTCCCAGACCGACGACATGGCGACCCGCGTTCCGGACAGCCATGGCGTCTATCTGGTGCCGGCCTTCGTGGGCCTGGGCGCCCCCCACTGGGACCCCGAGGCCCGTGCCGCGATCTTCGGGCTGACGCTGGACGCCGGCCCCGCCCACATCGCCCGCGCCGCGCTGGAGGCCGTGGCCTTCCAGACGCGCGACCTGCGCGACGCCATGGTCTCCGACTGGTCGGCCTCGCACATGGCGACCTCCGACGCGCTGCGGGTGGACGGCGGCATGGCGGCGAACGACTGGCTGTGCCAGTTCCTGGCCGATGTGCTGGACCTGCCGGTGGAACGCCCGGCTGTGATCGAGACGACCGCGTTGGGGGCTGCCGGTCTGGCCGGGCTGAAGGCCGGGGTCTACCGCGATCAGGCGGCGCTGGCCGGCGCGTGGCGCTGCGACCGTCGGTTCGAGCCGCGGATGGACGCGGCCAAGCGCGTCCGCCTTTACGACGGCTGGCTGGACGCCGTGCGCCGCGTGCGTCGCGAACGCTGAAAGGGAAGGCCATGACCCTGCTGGGCGAGGATCTGCGCGGCAAGCGCGTGCTGGTGACCGGCAGCAGCCGGGGCATCGGGGCGGCGGTGGGCACCGCCTTCGCCAGCCTGGGCGCGCGGGTGGCGCTCCACGGGTCGGGCAATGGGGCGGGCGGCAACGATGCCGCGGCCAAACTGGCGCTCGCCCTCTCGGCGGGCGGGACGGAGGTCTATGCCGTCAGAGGCGACTTCCGCGACCCGCGCGCCGTGGAGTCGGCGGTGGATGCGGCGGTGCAGGCGTTGGGCGGGCTGGACATCCTCGTCAACAACGCCGGCACCATGGTCGGGCGGGTGTCGCTGGACCGGATCGGCGACGATTTCCTGGACGAGGTGATCGACCTCAACCTGCGCTCCGTCGTCGTGGCCTGCCGGCGCGCCCTGCCGGCGTTGCGCGCCTCCGGAGGCGGGGCCATCGTCAACACCGTTTCCATCTCCGCCCGCACCGGGGGCAGCCCCGGCTCCTCGATCTACAGCGCGTCGAAGGCCTTCGTATCGACCTTCACCCGCTCCCTGGCGGCGGAGCTGGCGCCGGACCGCATCCGCGTCAACGCCGTCTCGCCCGGCACCATCGACACCGATTTCCACCAGCGCTACTCCTCGCCGGAGAAGCTGGCGGCGACGGCGGCGCGCATCCCGCTGGGCCGGCTGGGCACGGCGGAGGACTGCGTGGGCGCCTATCTGTTCCTGTCGTCCGAGGCGCTCAGCGGCTACATCACCGGTCAGGTGATCGAGGTGAACGGCGGCCAGCTCATGGCCTGACCGATGACCACGAAGCGCCTCCTCATCGTCGCCCACTGCCCGTCGCCCAACACGCGGACGCTGCTGGACGCCGTGCTGCGCGGGGCGCGGTCGCCGGAGGTGCAGGGGGTGGAGGTGGTGGCGAAACCGCCATTGGAGGCGGGGCCGGAGGATGTGCTGGAGTCGCAGGGCGTGATTCTCGGCACGACCGAAAATCTGGGTTATATGAGCGGGGCGCTCAAGGATTTCTTCGACCGCAGCTACTACCCGTGCCTGGAGCGCACGCAGGGACTGCCCTACGCCCTGTTCGTCCGGGCGGGCCATGACGGGACGGGGACCTGCCGCGCCGTCGCCTCCATCGCGACGGGGCTCCGCTGGCGTCCGGTGCAGGCACCGCTGGTCTGCCGCGGCCCCTTCCGCGACGATTTCGCCGCCTCCTGCGAAGAGCTGGGGCTGCTGATGGCCGCCGGCCTGGAGGCGGGGATCTTCTGACGGCCTATGCCCGGCGGAGTGGCATCTATCGGGAGTGCTATTGACGACACCCCCCATTCATACAGTCTCCTACGTGCAACGAAACAGCGCCACGCCCGATGGCGCGTGCATAAGGAGGGGCCGATGGAGAGCAGCAAGGGCCGGCCGGTCTGGCGCGGCGAGGTCAAGAAGGTCGGGACCATCACGGTCACCGACGACACGACCGGAAAAACCATCAAGCTGCCGCTGCTGGAAGGCGAAACCGGCCCGCGCGCCATCGACGTGCGCAAGCTCTACGCGGAAACCGGCTATTTCACCTTCGATCCCGGCTTCACCTCCACGGCGAGCTGCGAGTCGGCGATCACCTACATCGATGGTGACGAGGGCGTCCTCCTGCATCGCGGCTACGCCATCCAGGACCTGGCGGAGAACTGTGATTATCTGGAGGTCTGCCACCTTCTGCTGCGCGGCGAGCTGCCGAATCCGCAGCAGAAGGAGGATTTCGAGCGCACCATCACCTACCACACCATGGTGCATGAGCAGCTGAGCCGCTTCTACAGCGGGTTCCGCCGCGACGCCCACCCCATGGCGGTGATGTGCGGCGTGACCGGCGCGCTGTCGGCCTTCTACCACGACTCGACGGACATCCTCGACCCGCGCCAGCGGATGATCGCCGCGCACCGGCTGATCGCCAAGATGCCGACGATGGCCGCCATGGCCTACAAGTATTCGGTCGGCCAGCCCTTCATGTACCCGCGCAACGACCTCAGCTACGCGGAAAACTTCCTCTACATGACCTTCGGGACGCCCTGCGAGACCTGGAAGGTCGATCCGGTCCTGGCCCGCGCCATGGACAAGATCTTCATCCTGCATGCCGACCACGAGCAGAACGCCTCGACCTCCACGGTGCGGCTGGCCGGTTCGTCGCACGCCAACCCCTTCGCCTGCATCGCCTCGGGTATCGCGGCGCTGTGGGGACCGGCCCACGGCGGCGCCAACGAGGCCGTGCTGCTGATGCTGGAGGAGATCGGCTCGGTCGAGCGCATCCCCGAATTCATCAAGCGCGCCAAGGACAAGAACGATCCCTTCCGCCTGATGGGCTTCGGCCACCGGGTCTACAAGAACTACGACCCGCGCGCCAAGATCATGCGCCAGACCTGCTACGAGGTTCTGGACGTGATGGGCATCAAGGACGAGCCGCACCTCGCCATCGCCATGGAGCTGGAGAAGATCGCGCTGGAGGACCCCTACTTCGTCGAGAAGAAGCTGTACCCGAACGTCGACTTCTATTCCGGCATCATCCTGAAGGCGATGGGCTTCCCGACCAGCATGTTCACCGTGCTGTTCGCGCTGGCCCGCACCGTCGGCTGGATTTCCCAGTGGCAGGAGATGATCGAGGACCCGCAGCAGAAGATCGGGCGCCCCCGCCAGCTCTACACCGGCAATCCGGGCCGCGCCTTCGTTCCGCTGAACAAGCGCGGCTGACGGAAAGCCGGTCCCTTATCCCACGGCGATGCGGTAGCTCAGCTCCCGCATCGCGCCGGGGGCGAGATGCAGAAGCCCCGGCTTGTCCGCGAACTCCCCGTCGAAATCCGCCGGGGAGGCGTGGCCGTGCCAGGGCTCGATGCACAGGAAGGGCGCGCCGCTCGGCTTCGACCAGATGCCCAGTTCGCGGAAGCCCTCCCAGGAGACGGTGATGGCCGGGGTGCCGGGCGCGCCGTAACGGACGGAGCGGCTGGCGGGCCGGTCGAGGATCACCGCGTCCCGCGTGAACAGCCCCTCGCTCAGCGGCAGGCGGCGCCCCTCGACGGGGGTCGGCTCCGGCTGCGGCGACAGAAGACCGTTCTCGACGCGGCGGATCGGCGCGGGCTCGTCGGTTTCGAACAGAAGCTCGTGCGCCTCCTTCGGAACGCCGTCCCGCAACGGCCAGAGGAAGGCCGGATGCACGCCGAGCGAGGCGGGCAGCGCCTCATCGCCCGGATTGGTGATGCGGTGGCGGATGGTCAGCCCGTCCGCGTCCAGTTCGAAGATCAGTTCCAGCCGGAAGGCGAAGGGATAGAGCGCGCGGGTCTGTGCGTCGTCGGACAGCGACAGGCGGCAGAGGGTGGGGGTGTGCTCCTCCCAGGCGAAGCGGCGGTCGCGGGCGAAGCCGTGCTGGGTCATCCGGAAGGTCCGGCCCTGGTGGCGCAGCGTGTCCTCCTTCAGCCGTCCGACGATGGGGAACAGCACGGGCGCGTGGCGCGGCCATTCCGGACCGGCCTGCCAGAGCAGTTCCCGCCCGTCGAGCGTCAGGGAGCACAGTTCCGCCCCGTCGGCCTTGATCGCGGCGCCGAGGCGACCGTTGCTGAGCGTGTGCCGGTCCATGAGAATTGCCCTTTGTGGAGATCAGTGGGGTGGATAGACGGCGGTGATGCCTTCGATGATCGTCTGGGCGGCCAGTGCCGCCAGGACGATGCCCAACACGCGGCTGACCGTGTGGATCACCGTGCGGCCGAGCAGCTTGTTCACCAGATCGGCGACGACCAGCAGCGCCATGACGCTGCCCACCGCGGCCGCGGCGGCGCCCAGCACCATGCCCTGGCCGCCCAGCGTCGCGCCGTAGCGGTCCATCAGCAGCAGCGTGGAGGTGATGGCGCCCGGCCCGGCGATCAGCGGGATCGCCAGCGGGAAGACGGCGAGGTCGTGGGCCTCCTCCTCCGTCCGTGCGTCGTCGGCGGTGCGCTCCTTGCGCTCGGCCCGGCGCTGGAACAGCATCTCGAAGGCGATCCAGAACAACAGTGCGCCGCCCGCGATGCGGAAGGCCGGCATGCCGATGGACAGGGCGTTCAGCACCAGCTCGCCCAGATAGGCGAAGAAGACGATGATGGCAAAGCTGATCAGCGGGCCGCGCAGGGCGATGGTGCGCTTGCGCCGGCTGTCGAAGCCGCGGGTGAGGCCGAGATAAATCGGAACCAACCCGATCGGATCGACCACGACGAGAAACACCACGAGCGCGCTGATGAAATCTTCCACGGACGGAACCCCGGACTGCATGACCCTGTTTGCGGATCTTCTGTTACCAAAGCCACCGCGGGCGGCCAAGGGGAGCAGCGTCGGGACCAGCATCGAAAAACGGTGATTGCGGGATGCAATCCATGCTGGCGCGCGGCGTGGCGGCGGTTATAATCGTTTCACAATTCAAATTTTCCCTCCTCCTGGAGCGCAGGCGTTGAGCAAGACCGTAATCGTCGTGGACGACAGCAAGCTGTCCCGCATGCATGTCCGCGGCATAATACTTCGGAACAAGCCGGATTGGACGGTCATCGAGGCGGCGAACAGCACTGAACTTTACGGAAAACTAGACGAAGGTGATATCCATATCGCCATAATCGACTTCAACATGCCGGGCGACAACGGCCTGGAGGCCGCCGCCCGGCTTCTGCAGGCGAAGCCGGACATCCGCGTCGCCATCATCACGGCCAATGCCCAGGATTCGGTGGTTTCCGGCATTCGCGCGTTGGGCGCCGCCTTCATGCCCAAGCCGTTGGAGGAGGAGCAGATGGCCCGCTTCCTGGCCGCCGCCAGCCTGCCGCGTCGCCCGTCGTCCAGCGAAGGTGCCGGCGGGGGGGCTGGTTGACCGGCGCGGTCCGGCCGGCGCGCGCCGATGGACCCGACGCCCATGGGCATTGACCCAGCCGGAATTGACCCAGCCGACTTTGACTTGGACGAGCTGGAACGCGACGCGCTGACGGAACTGGGGAACATCGGCGTCGGTCGGGCGTCCACGGCGTTCAGCCGGATGATCGGCGGGCCGGTCGAGATCTCCGTGCCGATGGTCAGCCTCGTCCCTGGCGACCGGGTGTCCGGCCTGCTTCGGTCGGCGCTGCCGGGGGAACTGATCGCGGTGACCGAGTGCCTGTCCGGGGCCTTCCTCGGTTCCGCCATCCTGCTGATGCCGGAACGGAGCGGCCTGCCGCTGGCCGCCGCCGCCCTGCCGCCCGGCGTTCCCAAGGAGGACGCGGCGGAGCTGGTGGAGGAGGCGCTGGCCGAGGTCGGCAACATCGTGCTGAACAGCTGCCTGTCCTCCATGGGGAATCTGCTGGGCGTCGCGATCGGCACCACCCTGCCGCAGGTTCTGCGTGGCGTGGGGGAAGAGCTTCTGGAACGCTGCGGCGTCGTCCAGACGGCGGAGTCGCAGGCGATCCTGTTCCACGTCACCTTCCGGACACCGCCCCACGATGTCGAGGGAACCGTCGTCCTGGCGCTCGACGCCGGGTCCGCGGCGGGGCTGAAGACGGCCATCGGGCGCTACATCGGCCGGGTGCTGGCCTGAGGGCCGGGCAACCGCAAGCAATCAACACGAGTCCCCGGTAGAGAAACACGGGCTCACGGGGCAAGGGGTTTGGATCATGGCATTGGTCAAGAAGAAGCGGATCGACACGGCGAGCGCCTCCCGCAACGCGGACACCGGCGAGGATGCGATTGCGCTTCCCAATGACACCGTTGTGCCTGGTCAGCCCGACAACGTCCAGTCGACCCGCCGCGCGGCGGAGGTGCGGCGGCGCGCCCGCGCCGGGAACCGGCGGCGCAAGGCGGCGGAGGGCATCGCCGCCGCGTCGAACGAGCTTGCCAGCGGCGTGACCCAGGCCGCCGCCGCCGCGGAGGAACTGCGCAAGGCGATGGAACAGGTCGCCGCCGGCGCGGAGGAGGCGGCCAGCGCCACCCAGCAGTCGCAGCGGATGATCGACCGGAGCGCCAGTCTGATCGGGCGCGCGCGCAGCAACGCCGAATCGTCGCTGTCGCGGATCGAGGCGCTGCAGGCGCTGATGAAGGACGTCAGCGGCCAGATCCTCACCTCCGTCGACGGACTGGTCCGCGCCGCCGAGCGGCAGGAGGCCGCGGTCGCGCTGGTCCGCGACCTGGAGCGGCAGGCGGCGGAGATCGGCGCCATCGTCGAGGGGGTGGCGGTCATGGCCGACCAGACCAACCTGCTGGCGCTGAACGCCGCCATCGAGGCGGCGCGCGCGGGCGATGCCGGACGCGGATTCGCCGTGGTGGCCGACGAGGTGCAGGCCCTGGCCGAGCGTTCCGAACGCTCGGCCAACGAGATCAACCGCATGGTCGCGCAGATCCAGGAGGCGGTGGGCGCCATCGCCGAGAGCATCGTGGCCGGTGCCGGTGCGTCAACGACGGAAGTGGACCGTGGCCGCCAGATTGCCGCCCAGCTCGATCGGGTGCGCGACGGCATGGGGGACATCGCCCGCGGCGCGCAGGAAACCATCAGGGCGGCGATGGAGGCCGACTCCGCCGGTCGGGAGGCGCAGCGCGGTGCCGAGAGCGTCGCCTCCGCCGCGGAGGAGCAGGCGGCGGCAAGCGAGGAGGCGCTGAAGACGGTCGGCGAGCAGGCCAAGGCGCTGGCCCAGAGCGAGCAGGCCGCCGGCCAGCTCTCCGATCTGGCCGACGAACTGACCGGAACCACCGACGTCCACCGCGCCGCCGGGGATCTCGCCTCCGCCGCCGAGCAGCTGTCCGCCGCGATCGAGGAGATCAACCGCGCCGCCGCGCAGATCATGGCGGCGATCACCCAGATCTCCCGCGGCGCCCAGGCCCAGGGGGCCGCGACCCACCAGTCGAGCAGCGCCATCGCCGAGATCGAGGCCAGCGCCCGGCTCGGGCACATGCGCGCCGAGGAGGCGCTTCAGCGCTGCGTCGGTCTGGAGGTGCTGCTGTCCGAAACGCAGGACATGGTGGGCGCCCTGACCACCGGGGTGGGCGAGGCGGTGGCCGCCAGCCGCCGCACGGTGGAGCGGATCGGCGCCATGGAGCTGATCGGCCGGCGCATCGACAAGGTGGTCGACGCCATCTCCATCATCGCCATCCAGACCGGCATGCTGGCGGTCAGCGGCGCCATCGAGGCGGCGCGGGCCGGGGAGTTCGGGCGCGGTTTCACCGTCGTCAGCAACGACATCCGCAACCTCGCCCGCGACAGCTCGGAGAATGTCGAGCGGGTGAAGGACATCGTCCACGCCATCCAGGACCAGATCGGGCGCGTCCGCCGCGACATCGAGGACATCGGGAGCGAGACGGCGCGCCAGTCCGCCCGCCACCAGGAATTCGCCGGCAGCCTCGCCGCCGCCATCGCCGAACTGCGCACCGTGACCTCCGGAAGCCGCGAGATCGTCGAGAACGCCGGCGAGGTGCAGCGTGCCGTGGTGGAGGCGCAGAAGGGCGTCGAGCAGGTCGCCACCGCGGCTAACCAGGCCAACCGCTCGGCCAACGAAGCGGCGAAGGCCGCACGGGAGCAGGCCAAGGGCGCCGAGGAGCTGGCGGCCGCCATCGAGGAGATCGCCGCCATGGCCGAAGAACTGCAAGGGGCCGGCTGACCGGCCGGCGGGGAGACGACCCATGGCCGCGATCATCCGCCGCGACGGCGTGCGTTCCTTCGTGCTTTTCACGGTCGGTGGCATGGGGCTGGCCCTGCCGCTCGACGGGGTTCTTGAGATCCTGCGCCCGCCCGTGCTGGTGCCGATCCCGCTGGGGCCGCCCGGCTTGGAGGGGCTGGCCCGGCGGCGCGGTGCGGTGTTTCCGGTCATCGGCCTGCGCCGGGTCCTGGGCCTTGCCGGGGCCGAGGAGGAAGGAACGGCTGACGGGGGAACGAAGGCGGCGCGGCTGCTGATCGTCCGCCACAACGGACAGCCGGTCGGCCTGCTGGTGGACCGCGTCTCGGGTCTGTCCGCTGTGGACGAGGACCGCATCGCCGACGCCGGGACGGCACCCGATCCGTCCATCGACGCGGATCTCCTGGCCGGAGCCATCCTGGCCGGCGACGGCCGGGATGGAGCGCTGATCCTCGACCCCGGACCGCTGGTCGAACGCCAGTTCGCCGACTTCGGGCGGGGGGGCGGCCTTGCGGGGACCGCGGATTTCAGCGCGGCGCCTCAGGCGAGGACCGCAGCCGCGCTGCGGCAGGACGAGGAACAACTCGTCGTCCTCACCGTTGCGGAGCAGGAGTTCTCGTTGCCGGTGGCTGCGGTGCGTGAGGTCGTTCCGGTTCCGGAGGCCGTGACCCGCGTTCCCCGCGCCCGCCCCCATCTGCTGGGCTTGATGACGTTGCGCGACGCGCTGCTTCCCCTGGTCGGGCTGAGGGAGCTTTTCGGGCTCGGCGCCGCGCCCGATTCCACGGCGGATCGGGGTCTTGGAAAGGTGGCGGTCCTGCGCACGGCGGAGGGGCTGGTCGGTGTGGTTGTGGAGGATGTGCGGGAGATCCTGCGGGTTCCCCGCGGGCGGATCGACCCGGTGCCGTCGCTGATGGCGCGGGAGGCGGAATTCGAGGACATGGACGGCATCGCGCGGCTGGACGGCGGCGCGCGGCTGATCCCGGTCCTGTCGGCGGAACGGTTGTTCCGCCATGGCGTGGGCCATGGAGCCGGATTGGGCGGCGACGCCCGAGGGCACGAAGGGGAAGCGACTGTGGCGAGGGAAGCGGAGGCGGAGATGGTGGAGGCCTTCGTGGTGTTCCGGCTGGCCGGGGCGGAATACGGCCTGCCGGTCGCGGCGGTGCAGGAGGTGCTGCGCCGGCCCGACGTCGTGACCCCGCTGCCCAACGCGCCGGATTTCGTCAGTGGGGTGACGACCCTGCGTGGCGCCGTCCTGCCGCTGGTCGCGCTGCGCCGTCTACTGCGTTTGCCCGATGGACGGGAGAACGCGGACGATCGGTGCCGTGTGGTGGTGATCGCGGCGGGGGCGGCCCGCGCCGGGCTGCTGGTGGATGGCATGGCCGGTATCGTCCGCATTCCCGACGGCGCCATCGAGTCGGCCCCCGTGGTGTCGCAGGCCCAGCACCGGCTGATCCGCCGCATCGGCGCGCTGGAGAGCGCCGGGGAGCGGCGGATGATCCTGCTGATGGACCCGGCGGAATTGCTGGACATGGACCAGCTCGCCGACCTGCTGACCACCGTCTGATCGGAAGGCGGTCCCGTCATGGTGAAGGTCCTGGTCGTCGATGACTCGGCGCTGATGCGGCGGCGAATCGGCGAGATCCTCTCGTCCGCCGGTTTCGAGGTGGAAACCGCCGCCGATGGGGCGCAAGCGCTGGAACGACTGTCCGACTTCAATCCGGATGTGGTGACCCTGGACGTCACGATGCCCGGTATGGACGGACTTGCCTGCCTGAAGCGCATCATGGTCGAGCATCCGAAGCCGGTGGTGATGGTGTCCGCCCTGACCGCGGATGGGGCGGAGGTGACGCTGGAGGCCCTGCGGCTGGGGGCGGTGGAGGCGGTGCGGAAGCCGACGGGGATTGGTGCCATCGCCGGCATCGCCGGGGAGCTGGTCGACACCGTGCGCGCCGCCGCCGGGTCCAGACCCCGTCGGGTCCAGGGGCTGCGGGAACGGCTGCGCCGGGCGCGCGAGCGCATCGCCGGGGCGGATTTCCTGGCCGATACATCTTTGCCCGAACCGCGCCACGAGTCTGACGGCGCTGACGATCCGGGTGAAGGGCTGGTGCTGATCGGCGTGTCCACCGGTGGGCCGCGCACGCTGGAGGACATCCTGCCGCTTCTGCCGGCGGATTTTCCCTGGCCGGTGGTGGTGGTCCAGCACATGCCCGCCAGCTTCACAGGACCGCTGGCCCGACGCCTCGACGCCATTTCCGCCGTGACGGTGGTGGAGGCCGCGACGGCCACCGCGCTCCGGCCGGGTATGGTGTGCATCGCGCGCGGCGGCGCCGACCTTCAGATCGTCCGGCGCGGCGGGCGGCTCACCGCCCAGCCCGTTCCAGCGGACGAACGGCGGAACTGGCACCCCAACGTGGACCGGTTGGTCGAGAGCGCTCTGCGCGCCGTGGCACCGTCGCGGCTGATCGGCGTTCTCCTGACGGGCATGGGGTCGGATGGGGCGGTTTCGATGACGGAGCTGCGCCGCCAGGGCGGGCGCACCATCGCGGAGGCGGAGGGCAGCGCCGTCGTGTTCGGCATGCCGCAGGAACTGATCCGCTGTGGCGGCGCCGACATGGTACTGCCGTCCGACCGGGTGGCGCAGCAGGTGACGCGGTGGGTGAGGGGGTGATGGTGATGACAGGCGCGGTGGAGGCGGCGGCATGGCTCTGGTGAAGGCGCGGAAGATCGATGGAGCGAAGCCCGCGGCGGCCGTGGAGGGCGGCGATCCGCTGGCGTGGCTGGAGGACGCCGACCCGGCCCTGCGCCGCCGGGCCGCCCACGCGCTCGGCGAGCGTCCCGACGCCGTTCCCGCCCTGTCCGCAAGGCTGACGCGCGAGGAGGAGCCGAGCGTCCGCGAAACCCTTCTCACCGCTCTGGTCCGCACCGGAACGGCTGAGGCCGCGGCGGCGCTGGTGCCCTATCTGGCGAGCGAAGACGTCGGGCTGCGCAACGGCGTGATCGAAAGCCTTCAGCAGATGCCCGCCGCCGTGGTGATGCCGGAGGTCGCCCCGCTGCTGACGGCCGCGGATTCGGATCTGCGCATCTTCGCGGCCCAGCTCATCGGGAAGCTGCCCCATCCGGATCGGCTGGCCCGGCTGGCCGGGGTGATCGACCATGATCCGCACGTGAACGTCTGCCTCTCCGCAGTGGAGGCGCTGATGGAAAGCGGCGATCCCGCGGCCCTGCCGGTCGTGGAGCGGCTCGGCGGGCGTTTTCCGGACGATCCCTTCGTCGCCTTCTCCGTCGATGCGGCGCGCCGCCTGTTTTCCGGAGCCTGAATGACGCTGCCTTCGGACAAGGGGGACGCCGTCGGCCTGAGCGCCGCGGATTACGATGCCTTCTGCCGGTTCCTGCGGGAACGCACCGGCCTGTCCTTCACCGAGGCCAAACGCTACTTCGTCGACCGCCGCGTGTCGGAGCGGATGGCGGCGGTCGGCGTCGACCATTTCCGCAAATATCTGAATCTGCTTCGTTTTCAGGCGTCGGGGGAGGAGTTGCAGCTTCTCGTCAACCGCATGACGGTGAACGAGACCTATTTCTTCCGCGAGATGTACCAGTTGGACTGCCTCGTGGACGCGGCGTTGGACGAGGTGGTGCGCGGGCGTGAGCCGGGGAGCCGGGTGCGCATCTGGTCCGCCGGCTGCGCCACCGGGGAGGAGCCATACTCCATCGCCATCACGCTGCTGGAGCGATGGAGCCGGGTGGACGATTTCGAGATCGAGCTGTACGCCTCGGACATCGACAGCCATGTGCTGGCCCGCGCGCGGGAGGGCATTTACGAGGAACGGTCGCTCCAGGCGATGCCGCATGATCTCGTCGCCAAATACTTTACCCGGCTGGACGACCAGCGCTGGCAGATCATGGAGGAATTGCGGGACTCCATCGATTTCTCGCTGGTGAATATCGCCGATCCGCAGCAAATGGCGAATTTTCGTGGCATCGACGTCATCTTTTGCCGCAATCTGCTGATCTATTTCGACGATTTGGGGCGACGCGAGGCGGCGTCGATGTTCTACGACGCGTTGTCGCCCAACGGGTTCATCTGCCTTGGCCATTCGGAGAGCATGAGCCGGATGTCCTCCCTGTTCGTGCCGCGCCGGTTCCCCGACGCCATCCTTTATCAGAAGCCCCAGAGTTAAGGAGGCCGCCTGGTGACCGACCGACCAAACCCGCAAACCCGCGTCCTCGTGGTGGACGACGCCGTGACCGTCCGGGCCTACACCCGGCAGGTTCTGGAGGCCGATGGCTTTCTGGTCGACGAGGCGGTGAACGGGATCGACGGGCTGGAGCACGCGCTGGCATCCACGCCGGATCTGCTGATCGTGGACATCAACATGCAGAAGATGGACGGCTACACCATGCTGCGCCGCCTCCGGCAGGAGCAAACCCTGCGGGACGTGCCGGTGATCATGATCAGCACCGAAGCCAAGGACAGCGACCGCGAGAAAGCGCTGCTGGCGGGGGCCAACTGGTATGTCGTCAAGCCGGTGCGCCCCGCCGATCTCACCGCCGCCGTCCGTCTGCTGACCGGCCGGCGTCAGGTGAGTGGACGCCAGGACAGGGGCGAGGGACGGTCATGAGCGCGCTGTTCGAGCAGTTCATCCTGGAATCGCGGGAGTTGCTGGAGGCGGCAGGCGCCGCGCTGCTGCGGCTGGAGCGCGATCCGGCCGACCAGGGCGCGGTCAACGACCTGTTCCGCGCGTTGCACACGCTGAAGGGCGCCACCGCCCTGTTCGACATGGCGCCCTTCACCCGCATGGTCCATGCCGGCGAGGACGCGCTGATGGCGGTGCGCGACGGACGCGCCGCCATGCATGGTGAACTGGCCGACCGGCTGCTCGGTCTTCTGGATACCGGTGTGGCCTGGATCGATGGGTTGGAGCACAGCCAATCCCTTCCCGACGACGCCGACGCCCGCGCGCAGGCGCAGGAGGCGGGGCTGCGCGCCGCTCTCGGCAGGCCGGCGGAGGTCGCGGGCAGCGTTACGCCCGCCGGATTCGCCTGGGTGGATGAACTTCCGGAGGCGGAGCGGGCGAAGGCCGCGGGGCGCACGGTCACCGCCATCGCCTACGACCCCGCGGAGGACTGTTTCTTTGCCGGGGATGATCCGCTGGACCTGTGCCGCCGTATCCCGGACCTGCTGCTGCTGCGCATCGAGGCCGCCGGAGCGTGGCCGCCGCTGACGGATATCGATCCCTACCGTTGCGTCCTGCGCTTCCGCGCGCTGAGCGGCGCGCCCAAGGACGAGTTGACGCGCCTGTTCCGCGGCGTTCCCGATCAGGTGTCACTCGCCGCGGTCGCGATACCCGTCCTGGCCGGACCGGTGTCCCCCGCCGTGCCGCCCAGCCTCGCCACGGCCATGCTGCGGGAGCAGGCCCGCATCCTCCGCCTGCCCGGCAGCGACGTGGAGACGGCGGCCCGCCGGGCGGCGGTGCTCCGGGCGGCGCGCAACATCCTCGGCGCCGAGGGACGGGACGCGGAGGGGCCGGTGCTGGATCGTGCCGCCGAAGGCCCGGCGGACGGGCTCATCCGCTGCATCGAGACCCTGGCCGACGGAGAGGCGGCGCTGGCGCAGGCAACGCCCGTTGCACCGGCAGTCCCGGCGCGGCGGGCGCTGCGGGTGGATGCGGAGCGCATGGACCGGCTGATGGCGCTGGTCGGCGAACTGGTCGTCGCCAAGGGAAGCCTGCCCTACCTCGCGCGCGAAGCGCAGGAGGGGCGGAGCGCCGACGCGCTGGCCCAGGGCATCAAGGATGCTCATGGCCGCATCGACTCCATCGTGGGCGAGTTGCAGGACGCGGTGCTGCGGCTTCGCCTCCTCCCCCTGTCGCGCGTCTTCGACCCGCTGCCCCGGCTGGTCCGCGACACCGCGCGTCGGCTCGGCAAGCCGGTCGAACTGCACCTGTCCGGCGGCGAGACGGAGGCGGACAAGGACATTCTGGACATCCTGGGCGAACCGCTGCTGCACCTCGTCCGCAACGGGCTGGACCACGGCGTCGAGCCGCCGGAGCGCCGCCGCGCCGCCGGAAAGCCGGAGGTGGCGACGATCCGCATCCAGGCCTTCCAAGACAGCGGCGGCGTGGTGGTGGAGGTTTCCGACGACGGGGCGGGCATCGACGCCGAGGCCGTGCGCCGCAAGGCGGTGGGCCGAGGCGCCCTGACCGCGGAACAGGCGGCGGCCCTGTCCGACGCCGAGGCGTTGCGTCTGATCCTCCTTCCGGGGGTCAGCACATCGGAAACCGTGTCCGACCTGTCGGGCCGCGGGGTGGGAATGGACGCCGTGCGCGGCGCGGTGGAGCAGGCGGGGGGACGGGTGGAGGTCGCTTCGACCCCCGGCGCCGGCACGCGCTTCCGTCTCGTCCTGCCGCTGACGATGATGGTGACGCGGCTGGTGATGGTGGAAACGGCGGGCGCGCTCTACGGATTTCCAGTCACGCTGGTCACCGGCATGCACCGCGTTCCCCATGGCGCGATCCGCCGGATGAAGCACGCGGAGAGCGTGGTCTTGCAGGACACGGTTGTGCCGCTTCTGCGGCTGCGCCGCCTGCTCAACCTGCCGGAAGACGAGCGTGTGCGGAGCGGGGAGGCGGTTCTGCTGGTCGATCTCGGCGGGCAGCCGGTGGCCCTGGTGGTGGACGCCTTCCGGGAGCGCGCCGACGTGGTTCTGAAGCCGATGACCGGGTTGCTCGCCCGGCTGCGCGGATACGCCGGCACGGCTGTGCTCGGCGACGGGCGCCTTCTGCTCGCCCTCAACCTGCGGGAGCTGGTGTGATGCCCATTCATTTCGACGACCGCACCGCCCGTTTCGAGGGCGCCTGCACGGTGGAAGAAGCGATTCCGCTGGCCGAATGGCTGTGCGCCGCGGAGAAACCCCGGCTGGATCTTGGCGGCTGCACCTCCCTGCACACCGCGCTGTTGCAGGTTCTGCTGGCGGCGGGGAAGCCGATCGCGGTGCCACCGCAAGGCGCTTTTCTGAGGGACTGGGTGATGCCGGCGCTGGGCGACGCGCACCCGGCTTGACGCGTCTTGCGCAAGGTGCCACATGTCTATTGGCATTTTGCGCAGGGAGGCTTCGATGCCCGGCTATGACGCGGCTTTGGCGGACCGTCAGCGATCCTTGACCGCGGTGCTTCTGGGGCTTGACCAGCCGCCCGCCGACGATCTGGCGGTGGTGCGGGTCGTGCGCAACCGCCTGCGCACCCAGGCCATCGGCGCGTTGCAGGCGGCGGGGCTGGACGCCAGGGCGCTGGGCCGGATCATTCCCCGCCGCACCTTGGAGCACCGCCGACAGAAGGGTGAGGCGCTGTCGCTGGAGGAAAGCGAGCGCGCCTACCGGACGGCAAGCGTCCTGGCGCTGGCCGAGGCGGTGTTCGGCAACCGCGACAAGGCGCTGTCCTGGCTGAACGCGCCCAAGGAGCGGTTCGGCGGCGAGGCGGCGGTCGATATGATCGATACCGATGTCGGGGCGCGGCTGGTGGAGGACGCGCTGATCCAGATCGACGAGGGCTATTTCGCGTGATGCTCTGGCGCATCAGCAACCACGCCGACCTCCAGGGCATCGGCGGGCTGCGCGCGCCGGCCCGGTGGCACAACCGGGGCCGTCCGGTGGTTTACCTGGCCGAATCCCCGCCGGGCGCCTTGATCGAAATCCTTGTCCATCTCGAGGTTTCGTCTCCGGCCCTGCTGCCGGACCGTTACCGCCTGCTGGGTGTCGCGGCGGAGGATGGCGTGGCCGCGCCGCCTTGCCCGCCGCTGCCGCCCGACTGGACCGTCCGCAGCGAGGTCACCCGGGCCATCGGCGACGCGTGGTTGGCGCAGCGGGCCTCGGCCTTGATGCGGGTGCCGAGCGCCATCATGCCGAACGTCCACAACGTGCTGCTCAACCCCCTGCATCCCGACAGCGCACGGGCGCGGATCGTCGAGGTGGTGGATGTCCCCTTCGATCCACGCCTGTTCCGCTAGCCGCAGGTATCAGGAAAACAGTTCCATCGTGTCGGGAACCTTGGTGGGCGTCCGCCCGGCCAGGATGGCGCGGACCGCTTCGACCGCGGACACCAGCGAGGTTTGCGAGAAGGGTTTGGGCAGGCAGCCCACCCCATACTCGCGCGTCGGCTCGACCTCCTCGCGGTAGGAAGTGACGAACAGGCAGGGGATGCCCAGCGCGGTCATCCGGCGGGCCGCGTCGATGCCGCTGGAACCCTGGGCGAGATGGATGTCGACCAGCGCCAGATCCGGCTTGATCTCCTGCGCCAGGATCAGCGCCTTTTCGCTGGTGGAGGCCGGCCCATGCACCTCGTGCCCGGCGGTCTCCAGGTAGAAGCTCTGTTCCATGGCGATGAGGACCTCGTCCTCGACGAGAAGGATCTTCATCCGTTCCACTCCGCCGCGCTGTCTTCAAGGATGGGTCCGCGCGTTTCCGGCATGGTCAGCGCGATGCGGAAGGATGTGCCCCGGTCGACCGGCATCAGCGTGACCGTCGCCCCGACCTGACCGGTCAGGCTGGTGATCAGCCTCATGCCGAGACTGCGCGACCGCCGCATGTCAAATCCGGCGGGAAGGCCGGGCCCTTGGTCGGTCACGGTCAGCGCCAGCAAATCGTCGGCTCGGTCGAGCGACACCAGGACGTTGGCGGGCGAGGCGCCGCGGTGCTTGATGGCGTTGGTGATCAGTTCGTTGGCGATCAGTCCCAGCGGCGCCGCCTGATCGATGGGCAGGTCGACGCGCTCGGCCCGCACCTCGATCGAGCCCAGCGTGTCGCCGCCCGACGCGCGGGACAGGTCGGTGCACAGCTCGTTCAGGTAGCTGCCGAACTCGATGGTCTGGAACTGCTCGGTCTGGTACAGCCGGCTGTGCACCCGCGCGATGGCGTCGATGCGGCTGCGGGCGTCCTGGAAATGAACCCGCTCGGCGGCGCCCGGCAGGCTCATGGTCTGGAGAGTCAGCAGGCTGGAGACGAGCTGCAAGCTGTTCTTCACCCGGTGATTCACTTCGCGCAGCAGCGTGGACTTCTGCCCCACCAGCTTGCGAAGCGCCGCCTCCATCGACTTGATCTCGGTGACGTCGATGTGCATCAGCACCGCTCCGCCGAAGGGACCGGCGGCCATCGGTGCCGCAAGACAACGGTACCAGCGCGCCCCGGCGTGGGACAGGCCCGGATATTCGATGGACACCGGCGACCCGCCGCGCAGCAGGCCGCGCAGCCCCTCGATCAGCGCGTCGGCATGCTCCGCCCCACTGCGCGTGGCGGCGCAGGCCTCAAGATAATCGTCGCCGATGGCCGATCCATCGCCTAGGAAACCGGCTTGCGGACCGCTTTCCGCCCAGGCTTTGTTGACGAAAATGATGTGTCCGCCATGGTCGAGCACGGCGATGTGCGCCGGCAGCGCGTCCAGCGTGGCCTTGGTCTGCTCGGCCAACTGGCGCATGGCGAGCGCGTTGGCCTTCAGCTCCTCGCGGGTGCGCCGGCGTTCGGTGATGTCCCGCAGGACGCCGGTGATGAAGCTCCGCCCCTCCGACTCCCAGCGGGCGAGCGACACCTCCAGATCAATGCGGGTGCCGTCGCGCTTGCGCCCGATCAGCTCCACCGGGGCCGGCCGTCCGGCCGGGTCGCGCTCCAGCAGGCCGGACCAGTCGGGGGAGCCTTCGGCGAGGAAGAGGCTGACATGCTGGCCGATCAGCTCGTTGGGCGGAAAGCCGAACTGCCGGGCGGCGGCCCCGTTGGCCCATTGCACGACGCCGCGCGTGTCGGTGGTGACGATGGCGTCGGGGGCGGTGTCCACGATGGCGCGGTAGCGCGCGTCCCGCTGCTCGCGCAGAACCCGTTCCCGATTGACCACCGCGGTGACGTCGCTCACCTGGATCAGACAGTAGGAGGCGTTGCTGACGATGAAGGGACGGATGAGCACGTTATGGACCATCCGCCGGCCGTCGGCGCAGCGCAGCGGGAACAGGACCGGGTTCAGCGTGTGGGACAGGACGCTGGGCGCCCCGGTCTCCAGCACGTCGCGCACCGCGTTGTGCAGCCGCGTGTTGCGCAGCGATGGCAGGGCTTCCACCAACTCCTGCCCGTGGATGCCGGGTTCGGGGGTTCCCGACGCCCTTTCCATCCAGCGATTCCAGAACTGGACGCGGCCATGGCGGTCCAGTACGACGATGCCGGCGTCCATTGCGTCCAGAAGACCATTCAGCCAGGGCATGCGCTTAAACTCGGTCGGTTCCATCGGGCGTTCCGGAGGCGATGCGGTCGATGAATCCATGGATCAGTCCCTTCAGCGACTCCAGAGACGACAGGCCCATGAGCAACGCGATGTAGCCGCGGATGCTCCGGCTGCGGATCAGGAAGTCGATGTAGAGGAACATCACCAGCTCGTCGGGGTTCGGCCCGTTGCTTTGGAAGATGCGGTCGCTGTCGCCGCGCAACACGCTGGGCAGCGAGATGTCCAGATTGTCCTTCAGCGTGTTGGCCATCACGACCAGGCAGCCGTTGAGGATGATGTTGCCGATCTCGGCGAGCGCGTCCTGCTCCAGATCGACGATCTCCTCCAGGCTCAGCTCGCTGCCCAGGACGGCGCGGGCCAGCTCCAGACTGTTGGTCTCGGGGAAGATCAACAGGGCACGACCGGAAAAGGACCCTTCGAAACGCTGCTCCACCGCGACGAGGCTCATTTTCTCACGCGCGGCCAGAAGGCCGGCGGCGTCGTTGCGGCTGACGATTTCGATGGAGGGAACCGACAGCAGGACCTGATCCGCGACCATGCGGCTGAGATGGGTCGCGGCACGGCCGACGCCCATGTTCACCAGTTCGGTCAGCGCGTCGCGCTCGAGGTCGCTCAGATCAACCATGCACCGACGCTCCCGTCTCCATGGAAGCGCCGTGGCATCGGCGCCCCCAGGCACAGTGCGACAGGAACGCCATCAAAGTCTCCCCCGTCAACGGCATAGGCCAAATTGGGAGTGCTCTAGGCAGTTCAGCAACAAGGTGCCGTCGATCCAACAATTGGTTCCTTCCATTGATCGCGGTTCGAATAAAAGGGCCGCCTGTATTATGGGTCCGGCGTGACGCTCCGCCGCACCCCTGTTGCGGCTCAGGCCGCCAATCGGCGGACGAGATCCCGGAGGAACCCTTCGCAGGCCGTGACCTGGGTGACGTCGATGTACTCGTTGGGCTGATGCGCCTGATCGATGGAGCCCGGGCCGCAGAGCACGGTGGACAGGCCGGCCTCCTGGAATTGCCCGGCCTCCGCCGCGAAGGAAACCATGCCGGTGTCGTTGCGCCCGGTCAGGGCGTGGCAGAGCTGGGCCGCCGGCCCGTCCGGTTCCGGCGCGAGGCCCGGCACGCCGGCGAGCTGCTCGGTGCGGATGTCGCAATCCGGGCTGATCCGCCGCATGGCGGCGCGCAGCCGCTCGCATTCCGCCTCGAACCGGTCGCGGTAGCGCGTCCAGTCGTCGCCGGGCAGCGGGCGGATGTCCCAGACGAAGGAACAGTGGCGGGCGGTGATGTTGGCCGCCGTGCCGCCTTCGATCGTTCCGACCTGCAGCGTGGTGAAGGGCGGGTCGAACCCGCAGGCGGGGGCCGCGGCCGCGGCGTTCTCCGCGGCCATGTCGCCGACGAGCGTGACGAGCCGCGCCGCGGTCATCACGGCGCTGACCCCGCGATCGATCTGGGACGAGTGGACCTCGTGGCCGGTGACCGTGGTGCGCAGCACGTAGCAGCCCTTGTGGGCCAGCACGACCCCCATCGAGGTCGGCTCGCCGACGATGACGGCGCTGGGGCGCGGCAGCTCATGGGCGATCCGGGCGATCATGGCCGGGGCGCCGATGCAGCCGACCTCCTCGTCGTAGGACAGCGCCAGATGCAGCGGCCGCTTCAGCCCAGCCTCCAGGATCTCCGGCAGCAGGGCCAGCGCCACCGCGGGGAAGCTCTTCATGTCGGCGGTGCCGCGCCCGTAGAGGCGCCCGTCGCGCTCGACCAGGGTGAAGGGATCGGTGTCCCAGGGCTGCCCGTCCACCGGCACCACGTCGGTGTGGGCCGACAGCACCACGCCGCCTTCGGTCATCGGGCCGATGGTGGCGAACAGGTTCGCCTTGGCGCCATCCGGGCTGGGGACAAGTCGGCTTTCCACGCCGTATCCGGCGAGATAGTCCCGAACCCAGTCGATCAGCGCCATGTTGGAACGGCGCGAAACCGTGTCGAAACCGACCAGGCGGGCGATCATCGCCTTGGAGACGTCTTGCACCCTTACGATCCAATCTGCGGGCCATTCTGCGGGACGACGCCGCTGACTCCGCGCTTGTGATAATCTTTAGCAGTCAGACACTGGCCCCTGCATCATACGAAGTCAAATGAGTCGTCCGGATTGCGCGGACATAGCGGCTAACGGCAGTCACCGGTTGAATGGCTCTCCCGCAATCGGAGCGCCATCCAACCGGTCGCAAAGCGGGATCGCTCGGACCGGACCCTCAGGGGGCGAAAGGCAGCGAGACGAAAGGCGGTGGGGCGGTCAGGCCGCCGACCAGACTTTCTCGGTCAGGATCGTGCGCACCAGGGTCAACGCGCTCTCGGCGCTCTCGCGCCCGTCGAGCTTCGCCGCCACCGCTTCGATCTGGGCCGGCGGCAGGGTGGCACGCAGGCGCCGCACCGTGTCGGTCAGGTGCTTCCTGGCGAAGCGCGCTTGGTTCCCGCGTTCCGACAACTCTTGGAAGGCCAACCGCCGGGTGGTCGCGTCGCGTCCGGCGCTGGCCGCCGTCGCCCGCTCCGCCGCCGCCGCAAGCTCGTTGGAGGATTGGAGATAATTGCTGATGGCTTCGGTCAGGATACGGTTGGCTTGAAGCAAGGGATCAAGGGACATGCGCTGAACTCTTTGCCTTCCGTGACGGCACTGGGCCGCAGACGGCCCCCTTGCCAAGACGTTTCACCCGAAGTTAATTGGGCTGGCCGGCCCGCATCAACCCGGCGAAGGGTTCTATGCGGACCGCAAGCCTGACAGCGCCGGTGCCGGTGGGGCGCAGCCGACGCATGGTCTATCACCGTCCGCTGTCTGTCGAGGCTGGACAAGCAATGGGCCTATGAATTTCCTATGAACTAAGGCACGCTTTCTTTGTGTGCGTTTATCGTCACATAAACCGGGCACTAAAACGGGAACCCACGGGCACAGGACGCCGTTTCCCTCGAGCGTCGATGTTTCTGCGGCCAAAGCCCACTTGGACCAAAGCCCACTTGGAGACGGAAGAATGCAAGGCGATCGTGAGGACCGCATCCGCCACCGCGCCTATGAGATCTGGGAGCGCGACGGGCGACCGGAGGGACGGGGAGAGGACCATTGGGCGCAGGCCTGCGCCGAGATCGAAGCCGAAGACCGCGCAACCACCATGGCGGAGCCGGCCGCCATGGTCGCGGCCGTTAAGGATGCCGCCACGGGCGCGGTGAAGAAGGCGGTCCGCCGGACCAAGACGGTGGCGACCGAACTGCTGGGCGTCGGCCTGAACGCCGTGGTCGATGTGGTCGAGGAGGCCGTCGCCTCCAAGAAGCCGCGCGCCCGCAAGGCCAAGGCCGAAGCGGCGGCCACGAACGAAGCCCCGGCCGAAACCCCGGCTGCGGAGCCGGTTCCGGCAGCCACGAAGGCGGCGAAGCCGCCCCGCGCCAAGGCCGCGAAGGCGGAAACGGCGAAGCCGGCCGGTCCGCGCACCCGCCGCAAGCCGGCCGTGTCGGACACCGAACCGGCCCATTGACCCGCACCGGCCCTGCGCGCTCCTAAACACAGGGGCGGATGTAGGGCCGGTTCGCCTCCCACAGTTCGTCCAGGATCTTCACGGCGGCGTCTGTGGAGTTTATCACCGGGTCGATCAGCAAAGCCTGGAGCGCCAATTCCTTTGAGGCGTGAACCGCCGCCTCGACGGACAGTTGCTGCACGCTTGCCTGGACGTGCAGCAGTTTGGCGATCGGGTCGGGCAGGGGGCCGAGCGAAACCGGGTGGACGCCCGCCGCGTCGGCCAACAGCGGCACTTCCACCGCCAGATCGGGCGGCAGGTTGGGAATGGCGCCCTGGTTGTAGACGATCCCCGACTCGATGAACCGCTTCTGGTTGTGCAGCACCCCGGTGATGACCTGCACGGCCCGCTCGCCCCAGGACGGTTGAGTCCAGTCGTCCGGCACCGGAGTCGTCCCGGCAATCGTCCCGTCCATCAGCGCGTTGAGGATGCCGCGTCCGCGCTCGTCCTCCGTGAAGTCGAATCCATGCTCCCCGCCTTCCCAGCCGTAGGGGAGGTATTCGCCCATATGGTCGTCGCTGCAGGTCGGCCACAGGCCGAAGCTGTTGAACAGGCGACGGGTCAGCGGCGTGAAGGCCGGATCGTGGGTCTTCTCCTTCTCGCGCAGCAGCGGGTAGAGATCGCGTCCGGTCGCCTTGTCGCGGATGTGCATCAGCCACTGGAAATGGTTCAGCCCGGCGCCCCAGACCTCGACGTCCTTCTCGGCCATGCCGAGGATCTGGCAGATGAACCAGCGGGCCAGGAAGATGCCGTGGCACAGGCCCAGCGTCTTGACCTTCGTGTATTTGCCGAGCCCAAGAACGACGCGGCTTTCCGGGTTGGACAGGTTGATGAACTGCGCGTCCGGGCACAGTTCCTCGATGTCGCGGGCGAAGTCGAAGATCAGGGGCAGGGTGCGCAGTGTGAAGAACAGGCCGCCGGGGCCACCGTTCTCGCCGAGCGTGTGGCGGATGCCATGCTTCTTCGGCACCTCGAAATCGAGTTTCCACAGGCGGTTGCGGTCGATGGCGACGGAGTTGACGACGAATTCGGCACCCCGTAGGGCGGCGCGGCGGTCGGTGGTCTGTTCGATGATCAGGCCGGCATTGCCCTTGGCGTTCAGCAGGCGGGCGAGCGCCGTCATGCGGTCGAGCGCCGCCGGATTCGTGTCCACCAGCGTCAGGGTGCTGCCCGCCAGCTCCGTCGTGGTGAGAAGGTCGCGGTACATGCTCAGCCCGAAGGCCGCGCTGCCGGCGCCCAGGAAGACGATCCTGGTGGTTTTGGGAGTGGTAATGGCCATGGGACGCCTCCCGCCGGCGGGAATGCTGCTGTGCTGATTTGTCAGGGCAGCCGCCTTGCGCCAAATATACACTTATTAGGTCGAAGAGACTATACCTGATGGTTAGAATAAGCGCGCTGATCTGTTCGCTCGCGCAACATGGTGTTCGCATACGCGACAGTGCGTGTGCAGCATAATCATTTCGAGGGAGTTCCGCCATGGCACTCTTCACCTTCCCCAAGGACTTCCTGTGGGGGGCGTCCACCGCGGCCTATCAGATCGAGGGGGCGATTCACGAGGACGGGCGAGGCCCCTGCGTGTGGGACACCTTCACCGAGGCCGGGCGCATCCAGGACGGCAGCAGCGCCGCGGTCGCCTGCGACCATTATCACCGCTGGGCGGAGGACATCGCCCTGGTGAAGGACGCGGGCTTCAACGCCTACCGCTTCTCCATCGCCTGGCCGCGCATTCTGCCCAGTGGGACGGGGACGGTGAACGCGGCGGGACTCGACTTCTACGACCGGCTGATGGACGGGCTGTTGGCCGCCGGCATCCGGCCGATGGCCTGCCTCTACCATTGGGACCTGCCGCAACCCTTGGAAAGCCGTGGGGGTTGGCAGGGTCGGGAGATCGTCGGCCCCTTTGCCGACTACGCCCGTATCGTCGCCGCCCGGCTAGCCGACCGGGTGAAGGACTGGATGATGCTGAACGAGCCGAACGTGGTCGCCACCCACGGCTACGGCACGGGAGAGCACGCGCCCGGCCACAAGCTGGGCGAGACCGGCATCCTGCGCGCCCTGCACCACCAGAATCTGGCGCAAGGGGCGGCGCTCCGCGCCATAGCGGCGGAGCATTCCGGCCTGACGCTCGGCACCGTCATCAACCTCCAGCCCTGCCGGGCCGAGAGCGACCGGCCGGAGGACGTCGCTGCGGCGGCCCGCTGGGACGCGGTGTGGAACCGGGTGGCCCTGGACGGCGTGATGCGCGGCAAGATCCCCGACCTGATGGCCGAGCGGATGAAGGATTTCGTTCTGCCCGGCGACGAGGAGGCGATCCGCTTCCCCATCGACCTGCTGGGCATCAACTACTACTCGCGCATGACCATGAAGCACGAGACGGGGCATCCGTTCGACGTCTGGTGGGGCGACGCCCATTGCGACCGCTGGACCGCCATGGCCTGGCCGGTGCAGCCCGATGGGCTCTACGATCTGCTGATGGAGTTCAAGCGCGACTACGGCAACCCCGCCGTCTTCGTCGCGGAGAACGGCGCCGCCTACGACGACGTGGTGACGCCGGACGGACAGGTGCATGACGCGGAGCGCGTGGCTTTTCTGCGCGACCATGTGGCGTCGGTCGGGCGTGCCCTGGCCGATGGCTGCAACGTGAAGGGCTATTTGTGCTGGAGCCTGCTGGACAATTTCGAATGGGGTTTCGGCCTGTCGAAGCGGTTCGGCATCGTCCGCGTCGATTACGACACGCTGGTTCGCACGCCCAAGGACAGCTACCGTTTCCTGAGCGAAATGGCGAAGAGTGGGCGGCTTGATCTCATTTGATGGAGAGGAGAGCAGGCCGGGCGGTGCTCGATCTCGTCGGCCTGCTTTTTCTTTCTTCAGACAAAAATTTAAACAAATCAATACTTCACAATCTAATCATTAGAAAAGTAAGAGTTTTATATTAATTTACTTCTCGTGGTCTTGGTTGTAGACAGTCCGGTGCCAAACGCCATGCGTTCAGAATAACCGGAGGAAGCCATGGGAATTTCCGACGTTTCGGCATCCCTGTTCCAGGCCACCGCTGCGGCCTCCGTCCAGGCAAAACCTGCCACTGCGAAGTCCGGCGCCAAGGACGGGACGGGACCGGTCGCCTCCACGAACGACAAGGTCGATCTCAGCGATCTGGCGTCGGCGCTCAAGGGCGATGCGCTCGACCTGTTCAAGAACCTGTCGGCGGATGATCGGACGTCGCTGGGCAAGCTCGTTTCCAGCGGGGCGCTGTCGGCGGACGAACTCAACGACGCGCTGTCGTCCGCCCTGAAATCGGAGCGCAAGAAGGCGTTCTGGCAGTCCGCGAAGGAAGACACCGAGGCCGGGCGCACCCCTGACGGAGCGGCGCGCCAGCAGAGCATGAAGGCCATCTCGGATCGTATGGAGTCCGAGTTGGAAAGCCGGCGCGCTGCCATGTATGCGCCTGGGGTGAGCCCCCAAGACCGCTTTGCCGCGCTGAGCACGTTGAGCGAAGACCTGAAGGATATGCAGAATTCCTGGGATCAACTGGCCGGAATCGGCATGCCCATGAAAGCCTACACACTCAAGGGTGGCGATGAGCGATTCTTCGCAACGTCGAAAGAGCAGGCCGCCGGGCAGAAATTAAAGGATTTGGGCTTCCACTCGGGGACCTTTGATAAGGTGCTTTCGAGCCAATCCAAGGATTTTGCGCAGAAGTATCTGTCTGAGGAAGGGGCGGCCCGAATGACTTTGGGGAATGCGAACAAGTAATCTGAAACGCCTTCAGTGTTGGCTTTTTCCATATTGTCCGAGTTCAAACGTAAGGTGGGTGCGGGTCCGATCATTCCTGCCCCCGAATTGTCACATCGGAGTCAAGCGGAAGCGGTGCTATCGACAGTGGCGTGTCACCACTGCGTCCGCCCATGCATTCCGTTGGAACTCACACCGCTTCAGCTTCAGGGTCCGGTGACGCCGAAGACGTCCGCGCGGCCATCGTCGTGCCGACCTACAAGCATTCGGGTCTGCTGGTCGAGGCGTTGTCCACCGCGCTCGCCCAGGACACGGACTTCGCCTACGCCGTGGTCGTGGTCAACGACGGCTGCCCCTTCCCGGAAACGGAACGGGTGTGCCGGGAGTTCGCCGCGGCCCATCCGGGGCGGCTCTATCATCTGCGCAAGCGCAACGCCGGGCTGAGCGCGGCGCGCAACAGCGGGATCGCCTTCGCGCTGGACGCCTTTCCGGCGCTGGAGGCGGTCTATTTCCTCGATTCCGACAACCGCATCCGGCCTCATCTGCTGCAACGGATGCTCGACGCGCTGCGGGCGGCGGGGCCGGAGGTCGGCTGGGCCTATCCGGACGTCGACAAGTTCGGCTTCTTCGAATTCTGCGATATGTCCGGCGCCTATTCGCCGCTGGAGCACTTGTTCCGCAACGTCAGCGAGGCGGGCAGCATGGCGTCGCGCCGCCTGCTGGACAGCGGCGCCCGCTTCGACGAGGCGATGCGCCAGGGCAGCGAGGACTGGGAGTTCTGGCTCCAGGGGCTGGAACGCGGCTTCCACGGCGTCCATGTGCCGGGCACCGGCTTCGGCTACCGCCGCCGTGGCGAGAGCATGCTGACCGAATCGGAGCGCGACTACCGCCCCATCCTGACCCACATCCAGAAGCGCCACCCCGCGCTGTTCGCGGTCCAGGCCGTGCTGCGGGCGGAGGCGGCGGTCGGTCGGCGCTATGCCGTGTATCTGCCCGACCGCGCCACCGTCCGCTGCGTCACCGACCCCGCGCTGGGCGAAGAGGACGTGCCGCTCGCCGACTTCGTGCGCCGCGTTCTGCGCGCGCCGGAGCGGCCCGGCTACGGGGAGTGCCCCGGCCTGCTGGCGGTGATGGACTCCGGCCTTTACGAGCTGCTGAAGCGCCACGGCCTGCTGCGCGGCGCCTTGTGGGTTCTGGAGCGCGCGGCGGCCCAGGCGACCCTCGTGCGCGCCGAGGTGACGACGCGGACGGCGGAAGGTGGCTGCGCGCTGTCCTGGTCCGGTGCGCCCGTTGGGCTGCAAGTGGACGCGCCGTTCCCCCTGCCGGACGGCGGGGCGGCGATGGCGATGCTGTCCACCACGGTCCTGCTCGACCTTGTGCGGCGCCAGCCGGCGGGCACACCCCTGTTGGAGCGGGAGCCCTGGAAGCCCTGCGCCGAAGCTCGGCTGAACCTTACCCTGGCGCTGTCCGGCGTGGCGCAACCGCCGGCCAGCGCCGATGCCGCCCTGTCCACGCTGCGCGAGGCGATGGCCGCGGCGTGGTCGCGGCCATCCAACGGCGGATGGGCGGCGGCACCCATCGACCGCTACCGCGCCGGGGTCGCCACGCCGGAGGATGTCTATCGGACGGTGCATCGGCTGCCCTCGGTGCTGCCGCTGCTTCCGCCCGCGGGACAGCGGCGGCTGGCGGCGCTGGTGGCCGATCCCGCCGACGCGGGGGGGCTGGAAACCGCCGCCCGCATGGCCCGCTGGCTGGGCCGCAAGGGTTACGACGCGCATCTCGTGGCACTGGGCGGCGGCAGCCTGTCCCTGACGGCGGAGACGGCGGCGGCTTTCGCGTCGGTCATCCCCCATCCGTTGCCGCTGGTGCTGCCCGAACGCCCGCTGATCCGCCGCGACGCCTATCTGGGCACCCCGCTGCGTCCCTTGGACGCTGTGGAGGGGGATATGGCGGTCGGCACGCTGGCGGTCTTCGATCTGGTCGTAACGGTTCGGTGCTGTGCGGCGCACCCGCTGATGGGGCGGCTGCGCGCGCTCGGCGTGACGGGCTGGGCGATGCTGGGCTCGTCCGCAGCCCCGGACGCGCCGTCCCTGGCCGATGCGGTCAACGGCTGCGCCGCCTTCGAGCACGCCTATCAGACCGTCGTTCCGCTCGATGCCCTGACCTTCCGCCTGTGCCAAGGATTGGGGTTTCCGTCGGACAAGTTGCGGCGCTGGGAGGATGCGACGGAGCTGGACGCCGATCTCGATTGGGCGGCTTGCGCCACTCTGTCCTCGTGTCTTCCCGAACCATCCGCGGCCGCTTGAGAAGGGTGTCATCATCATGAAGCTCTCCACCCCCGCGGCCCAGTTCGCCTCCCTCTACGACGGCACGCCGAAGATCATCGCCGTCGGCGCCTGCGCCGGGCTGGAGGCGGGCGCCGTGCCCCTTCGCCTGCTGCGGCTGGTCCGTCACGACGGCGGCTATCTGCTGCTGTCCGGGGATGCCGGGCCGGAGGAGGGCGAGGCGTTGCGCACGCTGGCGATCCCACCCGCCGCCGTCCGTGTGCTGTGGTCCTGCGACGAGGCGGCGCGGCAGGACGCGGAGCGGCTGCTTGGCTGGTGGGACGAGGCCGGCGGGCCGGACGGCGCGCCACCGCAGGTGACGGGCGACGTGTTCACGCTGCTTCGCGGCCTCCTGGCGCAGGCATTCGGGGAGATCGACGGGTTGCACCGCCGCAACGCCGGGCTTCAGCGGACCCTGTCCACCCTGCGGGAGGAGTGGGGCCGCTCCGCCCGCCTGCCGCCGGAGGCGGTGGAGCTTCTGGATGCCCTGCGCCTCAGCCCGCCGCGCTTGGTCTTCGCCACGCCGCGCCCGGTGGGAACGCTGCCGGTGCCGCTGCGCCATGGCCGTAATCCTGCGGGGGCGGCCGAGATCGTGCAGCGCCTGCCATCGGGCGCGCGGGGGCTGGCGGGAATCGACCTGCATCTCGACCGGGCGCCGAAGGGAAGCGGGGTGCTCGCCGTTGCCCTGACCGGGGTCGAGATGGGCGAAACCATTGCGGAATGGACGCTGCCCTTCGGCGAGCTGCGATCGGGCTGGCTGCCGCTGCGCCTGCCCGCCGCCTCCACCCGGATGGATCGGCTTCTCGATCTGCGGGTCGGCGCCATCGGGGTGGTGACGGAGGCACCGCGCCTGTCGCTCGCCCAGGCCGGTCTGCTCGACGAATACGCCGTCGCGCCGCCGGCCCGCGCCGTGGGGCAGCCGGCCATGCTGGCGTTGCGGCTGTGGGGCGGGCTGCCGGGGCTGGAATACGGTCCGGCGGCGCATCTGGCGCCGCATCCGGTGCCCGACCATCTGGTCTGGCCGTTGACACAGCCGGTGCTGGCGCAATTGCGCAAGGGGCGCGAGTTCGAGGCGACCTTCCCCTGGTTCGGCCTGCTGCGCGGCGGGCGAATCCTGCTCCACCCGCTGCATGGCGTCGTCACGGCGGCCCACATTCCGCTGGACGAGGTGCCGGGCGCCGTGGCGGTGCGGGCGCGGGCGGTGATCGATGATCCGCGCTGCCGATCCCCCATCGCCTGCAAACTGGTGGTGGCACCGCCGTCGCTGACGGTGGACGAGGCGGAGCGGGAGGAGGGCATCCTGGCCTCCAGCGGCTGGATGGTGCTGGAGGAACCGCGCCGTCCGCTCGACCTGTCAGCGGCCCTGTCGGCGCCCTGGTCGGGGCCGATGGCGCTTCACCTCTTCACCGACATCCCTGACCGCGGCCACGGCCTGTACGGACGCACCATCTTTTCCGATTTCGAGTTGGAGATCGACACCCGCACCGCCTGGGCGAACCTGCCTGCGCTGCCGGTGGTGGACGGGGTGGCCGCTACGCCGTGACCGGCTATGACCTTGCGGCGGCGCACCAATCCTTTGGTGCACTGCGGGGCAAGCTGTTGGTAATAAACTGTTCGTTAGGGTGAAGGAGGTCTTGCTTCGAGCCCAGGGGGTGGAACGGCCATGTCGATCGCGTCCAGGACGCCGGACCGGTCCGGCTTCACCCGCCGTTTCCTTCGCCTTGCCGGTGGCTTTTGGGCCGGTCACTCGCGGTCCGGTGAATTGTCGTCAGATCGGCGGAACTGGACGGTGTGGCTCCTCGCCGGAGCGTTGGGGCTTCTGACGGTCGGGCAGGTGGTGGTCCCCATCCTGCTGAACCTGTGGAGCCAGCATCTGTTCGACGCGCTTGAGCAGCGCTCGATGGACCGCTTCATGCTGATGATCGTGGCGGCCGGCGGGATCATCCTGTTCAACATCGCCAACACCATCCTGCATCTGCGGGTGAAGCGCCGCCTGCAACTGGGCTGGCGCACATGGCTGACGCAGAAGCTTCTGGGCGACTGGCTGACGCGCGGCCGGCAGCATCAGGTGACCTATCTGCCCGGCGACCACGACAACCCGGACGGACGCATCGCCGAGGACATCCGCATCGCGACCGAGGCGGCGATCGATCTCGCACTGTCGCTGTCCTACTGCGCGCTTCTGCTGATCAGCTTCACCAACATCCTGTGGCGGCTGTCCGGGTCGCCGGAGGTGACGCTGGCCGGGAACACGGTCCATGTGCCGGGCTATCTGCTCTACATCGCGCTGGTCTACGCGGCCGTCGGGACGAGCATCGCCCTGCTGATGGGAAAGCCGCTGGTGAGGGCGGTGAACCGCCGGCAGGGGCACGAGGCGTCCTTCCGTTTCGGCCTCGCCCGTGTGCGGGAGAACGCGCAGGACGTCGCGCTCCTGCACGGCGAATCGGGAGAGCGCGAACGGCTGGGCGTGCTGTTCGGCGGGGTGCAGCGGGGCTGGAACGGCCAGACGCACGCGCTGTCGAATATGATGATCTTCAGCGCCGCCTACTCGGTGCTGTCCGCCGTCTTCCCGATCCTGGTCGCCTCGCCCAGCTACATCGCCGGAGCCATCTCGCTCGGCGTGCTGATGCAGACGGCGCAGGCCTTCCAGCAGACGGTGGGCGCCCTGTCCTGGCCCATCGACAACCTCGCCCGCGCGGCGGAGTGGAAGGCGTCGGTGGAGCGCGTGCTGGGCCTGCATGAGGCGCTCCAGCGCCTGGACCGCGAGATCGACGGCCAGGGGACGGAGCGCATCACCGTGGAGCGCAGCGACGGCGAGCACTGCCTGAGCTTCCGCGGGCTGTCCATCGCCGAGCCGGACGGTCGGCGTGTGGTGGAACCCTTCGACCTGGAGATCCGTCCCGGCGAGCGCGTGCTGATCGTCGGCGACCCGGCGGCGGCGGTCCGGCTGTTCCGGGCGGTGGCGCGGGTCTGGCCCTGGGGTGGGGGAAGCATCGTCCTGCCTTCGCTCACCCGTGTCTTCTTCATGGCCGAGCGTCCCTACCTGCCGCACGACACGCTGCGCGCCGCTCTCAGCTACCCCCTGGGGGCGGAGACGGTGGGCGATGCCGCGGCGGCGGAGGCGCTGGAGCGGGTCGGCCTCGGCCATCTGCGGGCGCGGCTGGACGAGTCCGACAGTTGGGACGAGGTTCTGGCGGTGTCGGAGCAGCAATTGCTGGGCTTCGCCCGCCTGCTGATCCGCCGCCCGGACTGGATCTTCCTTGAGGACGCCACCGACAGCCTCGACCCGCGCACCGAGGAGGCGATGCTGCGCCTGATCGACAGCGAAGTCCCCGACGCCACCCTGATCACCATCGGAAGCCACCCCGGCCTGGAAGCGCACCACCGCCGCAAGCTGGTGCTGGAGCGATGCGATGACACGGTGCGCATGCGCGAGGAGCCCTGCGGGGACCGGAGGGTGGCGGCGGTGGCGGAGTAGGGGGCGTCAGACCGTGACCCCGATGGCCTTCAGGATCAGCCCGCGGTCCAACCCTGGGTCCGGGGCCGGCTCGATGCGTTCCAGTCGGTCGAGCAGGGTGGCGATGGAGGCGGCGAAGCCGGGCTGATCCTTTTCCGTCAGGATCTGCACGAACAGACCGTCGCCGCAGCGGAACAGGCGGCCGTCCGCAGGGATGGGCAGGATGGACGGTCCGTCGCCACGGCGGACCGCGTCGTCTGTTCCCGCCGTCAGCGCAATCTGGTCCAGAAAATAGTGCAGCCGCCGTTCCGCGATCCAGGAAACGAGGAAGCGGCGGATACGATCGAACAAGGCGATGACGGCGGGGTCCGGGCGAAGCACCATCAGCCCGCCGCCCACACCGTCGTACAACCGCGCCAGATTGTCCGGGAAATACTGGAGCGCCAGCGGGTTGGCCGCCGACAACGGTGCGAGGAAGCCCGCCGGATCGGACAGCAGGCAGGCGTCGATGTCCGCCACCAGCAACGGCGCCCGATACAGCCGCGCCAAGCGTGGCACGCGCAGGAAACGGGCGAAGGTGTAGAAGGTGGTCCGTGCCTGCGGCGTCAGCCCGGCGGGGGAGGTCTCGTGGCTCCAGCCGAGCCGGACGTGGCGCAGCCGCCTCTCCAGTGCGGCGACGCGCGCCGCTGTATCCGGTCGAGGGTCGAGGATGTGGAGATGCGCGGCCTGACCGGGGGATGAAAAACGATCCAGGCTGGCGAGGAACAGCGGCCCGAACCGTTCCAGATAGCCGCTGTCGCAGGAGGCGACGACAACCGGTCCGTTTTCCGGTGGCGCCAGCGTCTCCAGCACGAAGGCGGCTTCCGATTCTGCGTCCGCGGCAGGCGGCAGCGCCTCGACCCGGCGGGCGAAGCCATTGCCGGTCGGGATGTGGGCGAGGAAGGGGATGTGGGGTTCCGCGCGCCGGAAGGCGTCCTGCGCCGCCGCCGCGTCGCCCAACCGGACGGCCAATGACCCTTGAAGGAACAACGCCCAGGCGTGAAGTTCGGCGTCCACACCGCGGAAGGCGGCGACCGCAGGCGGGAGCAGGGTGGCCACCCGGTCCAGCCGCCCCTCCCCGATCAGGAGGTTCCCGATGCGGACCAAGTGGTAATAAGCCGTTTTCCAATGAAACCGCCCCTCCCGGCTGAGCCGCGCCACTTCCTGCAGCGTGGCGGTGCAGGCGTCCAGCCGTCCCTCCGCTTCCTGAACCTCCGCGCTCCGCTGCCAGGGGGTAGGGTCGGTCGGGGTCAGCGCCTTCAGGCGGTGGAAAAACGCCAGACAGCCGTCCACGTCCCCGACCTGCCGCAGCGCGGTTGCTAGGGCCAGCAGCCGGTCGGGCCGATCGGGCACCAGAGCGGCGCAGCGACGCAGCACGTCCACCGCCTCTGCCGGACGCCCGGCCTCCAGCAGTGCGGCGCCCAGGTTGATGGCGGTGTCCTCGCCCTCGATCGCGGTGCGCAGGGTCCGGCGATAGCCGCGGACGGCGGCGTCGGCGTGGCCCGCCGCCTGCTCCGTGCGGGCGAGGTTGAAGAGCAGGGCAGGGGCGGCGGGCGCGCAGGCCAGCGCGGTGCGAAGCTGGCATAGGGCATCGTCGCGCCGGCCGAGCGCCTCCTGGGCTTCTGCGGCGTTCATCCGAGCCTCCACCGCCTCGGGGCGGAGGATCAGGGCGCAGCGGAAGCGTGCCAGCGCCTCCCGCGTGTGACCCATCTGTCTGAGGATGTTGCCGATGCTGAAGAAGGCGTCGGCGCTGGGGTGGAGCGCGATGGCGCGGCGCAGGCTGGCGGCCGCTTCCGCCAGCCGCCCCTCGGCGCGTAGGGCTCGGGCGAGGTTGGCGTGGTAGGCGCCGGAATCGGCCTTCCGGGTGATGGCCGCGCCGATCAACTCCACCGCACGGGCGTTGCGTCCCGTCTGCGCGCAGAGCACACCGTAGAGGTGCAGGGCGTCGGGGTGGCCGGGCAGGGTGGCAAGCGCCGCGGCGTAGAGCGGCTCGGCCTCTGCCAGCCGCCCGGCCTGATGCAGCGCGGCGGCCTGCCGAAGCTGGGCGATCGGATCGGTCATGGCCGGGTCAGTCATGGCTGGGTCAGGAGCCTTGCCCCAGCGCGCCGCCGATCAGCGCCGAATACCATTTCGCGGATTCCTTCGGCGTCCGCACCTGCGTCTCGAAATCCACATGGACGATGCCGAACCGCGTGCCGTAGCCGCCCCCCCATTCGAAGTTGTCGAGCAGCGACCACACGAAATAGCCGCGCACGTCGGCCCCGTCCTTCAGCGCCCGGCCCAGCTCGCCGATGCAAGCCTGCAGATAGTCCAGCCGCTCCCGGTCCATCACGATCCCCTGAGCGTCCGGGGACTCCGGCGCCTTGGTGCCGTAGCCGTTCTCCGTCACGTAGATCGGCAGGCGGTAGCGCGCGGCGGCGTGCATCAACGCCTCGTGGAAGGCGCTGGGCTGGAGCGGCCAGCCGATGTCGGTGCGCGGCATGCCCTCGGGTGGGGCACCGAACCCGCAACCCCAGACGGCGCCCGGCTCGGCCTGGGCGAAGAGGGGCGCGTAGTGGTTCATGCCGAACCAGTCCATGGGTCGGCAGATCCGCGCCATGTCGCCCGCCTGGACGTAGGGTTCGATGGCGTGGGCGACGCGCGGCGGGTAGCGGCCCAAAATCTGCGCGTCGGGAAAGCACAGGTTCCACAACTCGTCGAACAGGGCCGCCGCCTCGACGTTTTCGGGCGCCGGGCCGGCGGGGCGGCAGGGCTGGAAACTGTGCACCGCCCCGATGGAGGCGCCCGGCACCAGAGCGCGCAGCACGTCCACGCCGGCCCCATGGGCGAGGTTGGTGTGGTGGATGACCTTCAGATGCTCCCCGCGGTCGGACACGCTGGGGGCGCCCCAGCCGAGCGCGTAGCCGAACAGGGTGAAGACGGAGAACTCGTTGAAGGTCGCCCAGCGCGTCACCCGGTCGCCGAACCGGCGGGCGCAGAGGACGGCGTAGTCGGCGTACCAGCCGGCGCTGTCCCGGTTGGCCCAGCCGCCGCGATCCTGCAACGCCTGCGGCAGGTCCCAATGGTAGAGGCAGGCCCAGGGCTCGATCCCCGTCTCCAGAAGGCGGTCGATCAGCCGGTCGTAGAAGTCCAGCCCGGCCTCGTTGACCACCCCGCGCCCGCGCGGCAGGACGCGCGGCCAGGAGATCGAGAATCGGTAGGCGCCGACCCCGATGTCCCGCATCAGGGCCACGTCCTCGGCGTAACGGTGATAGTGGTCGCAGGCGACGTCGCCGGTGTCGCCATTGTCCACCCGGCCCTTCAACCGGCAGAAGCTGTCCCAGATGCTCGGCGCCCGCCCGTCCTCCGCCGCGGCCCCTTCGACCTGAAAGGCGGAGGTCGAGGTTCCCCAGAGGAATCCTTCAGGAAAATCGGAGGTGAGAAGGGACATCGCCCGCCGTTCCACAGCCTTATGTTCCAAGGGACAGCGCTCCGTCGAACCGTTCGCTCGTCATTATGCCTGTTTCTTCACCATTCCGCCAAAGGTAGTATGGATATGGGCGAATGCTGAGGATGGAGACGGCGATGGCGGACCTGCCGAAGGACTTTGTTTGGGGCGTCTCCACCTCCGCCTATCAGATCGAGGGCGCCGCGGCGGCCGACGGGCGTGGACCCAGCATCTGGGACACGCGCTGCCGCACGGCGGGTGGTGTGGTGAACGGCGACACCGGCGACGTCGCCTGCGACCACTACCACCGCTACGCCGAGGACGTGGCCCTGATGCGGGACATCGGGGTCGGCGCCTACCGATTCTCGATCTCCTGGCCGCGCGTCCTGCCGCGCGGGCGCGGGGCGGTCAACGAGGCCGGGCTGGACTTCTACGACCGGCTGATCGACTCGGTGCTGGAGGCGGGGATCGAGCCCTGGCTGTGCGTCTATCACTGGGACCTGCCGCAGGCGCTGCAGGATCGCGGCGGCTGGGCGAACCGGGATTGCGCCGGCTGGTACGCCGACTACACGATCCTGCTGGCGCGGCGTTACGGCGACCGGGTGACGCGCTGGATCACCTTCAACGAGTTCTCCGTCTTCACCCTGTTCGGCTACGCCATCCCCTGGGCGGCTCCCGGCATCACCGATCGGGACCAGCATTTGCGGGCCATCCATCATGTGAACCTTGCCCACGGCGCGGGGGTGGACGTGATCCGCGCCCTGGTGCCCGGTGCTTCCATCGGTGCGGTGCACAATCGCCAGCGGGTGCTGCCGGAGGGCGGCAAGGCGGAGAACGCGGAGGCCGCCGCCCTGCTGGACGAGCATTGGAATCTGACCTTCTGCGACCCGCAGCTTCTCGGCCATTACCCGCCGCGGGTTGCGCGCGCCATCGAGCCTTACGTCCAGGCCGGCGACATGGCGCGGATCTGCCGGCCCATGGACTGGTTCGGACTGAATCACTATGGCCCGATCTTCGCCCGCGTGAACCCGGACACCACCTGGGGCTATGGCTGGGGTGAAGCCCCATCCGATTCGCCGACATACGGTGTCGGATGGGCGGTTTTCCCCGACGCCTTCCGCGACGAGCTGCTGGAGATCACCCGCCGCTACCGCATGCCCATCGTCATTACGGAAAACGGTTGCGGCGGCAGCGATTCGCCGGACGAATCGGGCGTTGTTGACGATCAGCACCGAATCAACTATCTGCGACTCTATAACGCCTCAATGCACGAGGCGATTCGCGGCGGAGCGGACGTGCGCGGTTACTTCGTCTGGTCGCTTCTGGATAATTTCGAGTGGGGAAGCGGTTACGGCAACCGTTTCGGCATCATCCACGTCGACTTCGAATCGCAGAAACGCACGCCGAAAGCCTCTGCCCGCTGGTACGCCGACCTGATAAAGCGCGCGCGTTCCGCCACCTGAACGGGCGGCGATTTCATCATCGAAGGCTACTATTTCCATTCGACTGGCCCGCCCGTCCGCGTGTCCTGCATGAAACACATTACACATTTGCATGTTAAACCTGATGCACAGGCTTGCGCTTTGCGCATCACTTTGCCCATCCTCCGTCCTGGATCATTCGTTCTCGAAGGAAACTGACATGCAAAGCAGCGACACCGACGGTTCTGAGAATTCGGCCACCGATCTGGTTGCCATGACGGGTAAGATCGTTGCGTCTTATGTCCGCTCGAACCAGATCGCGGTGAATGATCTTCCTAACCTCATCCGGATCGTCCACCAAAGTCTGTCGGGCACGAGCCGTCCGGCGGAACCGGAAGCGGTTGAACTGCGCCCTGCCGTGCCGGTGAAGAAGTCGGTGATGCCGGACTACATCGTTTGCCTTGAGGACGGCAAGAAGCTGAAGATGCTGAAGCGCTATTTGCGCACGGCTTATGGAATGACGCCGGACGAATACCGCCGGAAGTGGGGTCTGCCCGCGGACTATCCGATGACCGCCCCGAACTATGCGGAGCAGCGCTCCGCCTTCGCGAAGTCGATCGGTCTCGGCAAGAAGGCCGCCGCGCCGGTCAAGCCGGCCCGCCGCGGTCGCGCCAAGAACGTCGCCTGATCGGACCTCTGCCCCGAATCGCCCCTTTCCCGCGCTTTGGGAAAGGGGCGGCGGGGATGACCGCCGGCCTTGTCCGCCGCAGCGTCAGCGCTGCGCGATCCGCGGCGTAGCCAGACTGTTCAGACTGGTGATCCATTCCGACAAGGTGACGAAACGGCAACCGCGGGTGCGCAGAAGGCCGATGGCGCGGGGAAGCGCCTCCGCCGTCGCGTTGTAGGTGGTGTGCATCAGGACGACGCTGCCGATGGTGCCGGTGGCTTCAAGCTGCGCCATGATCTTGCCGGCATCGCGGGTGAACCAGTCGCGCGTGTCGACGTTCCACAGCGCCGGGCTCATTTTCTCCTGATCGACGGCCGTCAGCGTGTCGCTGTTCCAGCGGCCGGCGGGCGGGCGGAACAGCACCGGGTCGGCACCCGCCGCGGCCAGGATGCGGTTCGTTTCCGCGATCTGCGCGCGTTGGGCCTCTGTGGTCAGGGTGCGCATGTTCGGGTGGGTCAGGCTGTGATTGCCGACTTCGTGCCCTTCCTGGACAATCCGCTTGATGATTCGCGGGTGGCGGACAGCGACATTGCCGATGGGGAAGAAGGTCGCCCGGACCCCTTCGCTGCGCAGGATGTCGAGGATGCGCGGGGTCACCGCCGGGTGTGGCCCATCGTCGAAGGTCAGGGAGCAGAGGTTCCAGCGGCTGGCCTTCAGCGCCCCGATGTCCACCCGCGCTTCATTGCCGGGCACGATGGCGGCGATCCGCGACAGGCGGGCGGCCTGCCGCTCGATCTCCTGCATTTCCCGGCTCTGGTCCGGGCTGTAGGTGACGACGCCGTTGTGGTCGTTGTCCTCCAAAGTGGCGGCGGGCGTCGCGGCCGTCGGCTGTTCAGCGGCGGCATCCACCACAAGGCAACTGCCGCCGCCACCGACGATTCGGCGGCAGACGAAGGTGGGGTCGAGGTCGGGCAGGGGAGCGGCCCGCAGGACAAAGCCGGAGTCGGGAATCTCAGGCTTCTGCAGGGAGACGCGGGGAACGAGATCGGCAACCATATCGGGCTGGCGCCGGACGACCGCCTTCCAGGCAACCCAAGCGTCGGCCTCCGTCCGGTAGACGCCGAATTGCAGCATCTTGGCCGGATGCGCTTCCGCATCCTTCCGCAGCGTGGTGACGGTTGCCAGATGCGGCGAGTCCGCCGCCTGGACTGGGCTCGCGGCCACGCCGCATACCGTGGATGCCAGCATGCCCGCAGCGACGAGCCGAAAACGGGACCGCCTCCACGCCGTGGCGGGGCCGAACATGTGCGAAGTGGAGAAGCCCGGACCTGAAATCATATGCGATCGACCATCAACATCGCCGCGGTGAGATCAGGTGTGGGCGATACCTCTTATGAGATAGAGCAAAATTTATCACGTCTCCATAAGGATCGACGTTGAAGGACGGTTGTCACGGATTTCCCTGGTATATTTTCCATAATGTACCTTATGGGATTTGTGCGCCGGCCAGGATCTCAACCATCCAGAAGACTTCGGCCACCGGCTTGGTGCTTCTGCTTCCCGCTCCACAGGGCCGACTTGCGTGCTCCTCGTCAGCGCCGCCGCAGGAGGGTCACGCCGTCGCCCACGGGCAGCATGCACAGGGCCACCCTCTCGTCCTCCAGACGGGCGGCATTGAAAGCACGGATGGCTTCGGTCTTGTGCCTGCGATCGCTGGGATCGGCGACTCGTCCACGCCACAAAGTGTTGTCCACCACGATCAGGCCACCGCGCCTCACGAGGGTGAGGCAACGCTCGTAATAGGCATCGTAGTTTTCCTTGTCGGCGTCGATGAAGGCGAAATCGAACGACTCGCCGCCGCCGTCTGCGATGAGCTTGTCCAGATTGTCGAGCGCCGGCCCGATGCGCAGGTCGATCTTGCCCGCGACTCCGGCCTCGGACCAGATCGCGCGGGCCTGGGAGGTCCACTGCTCGTTGATGTCGAAACTGATGATGCGCCCATCGTCCGGCAAAGCCTGCGCCACCGTCAGCGCGCTGTATCCGGTGAACGTGCCGATATCCAAGGTCCGGCGTGCGCCGATCATTTCGACCAGGAAAGCCAGAAGCTGGCCTTCTTCAGGCGCGATCTGATAGTGGGCCTCGGTCAGTTTGGCCGTTTCGGCGCGCAGCTTTGCCTGGATGGTGGTCTCGCGCAGGGAAGCGTCGAGCATGTACCGGTAGATGGCCTCGGGCATGAAGATCGACTGCACGGTCAAGGAATCCGCTCCCCACTCTGACCGTCCGCGTCTTGCGGACGTCTGTTCACATGTGGGGAGCCTTGGCGATTCCGAAAGGTGCTCCCCGTGTCTCCGATGGTCGCACCCGCGCCCTGTCAGTCCGGATTCCGCCCGAAGGCGAAACGCAGGGCGTCAGCCACGGCCAACGGCAGCATCGAACCATGGCTTTCCTCGGCGAAATCACGGAAAGCCAGCCGCAAACCCGGAACCGTCGCGAGGGTGGCCGCGACCTCCCTACCCGTCTGACCGGACCGCAGGCGCTTCAGCCGCTCGGCGTCGGCCGCGGGCAACGGGCGTTCCACCAGACGGCCGGATGTCTCGATCAGCAGCGCCGTGCCGGGCGCCACGCCCGTGCGCGCCGTGCGGTCGAGGAACGCCGCCTGTTCCTTCAGGATGGCCTGCCCACTCCACCAGATCGCCGGGTCGGCGGCGACATAGGTCTGGAACAGGTCCCCTCGGGTGTAGAGTACGTAGAGGGAGAACAGCCCGCCCAGCGAGTGGCCGAACAGGGTCCGGCGGTGCCGGTCGATGGGCAGGCGCGCTTCGACCGACGGGATCACCTGCGTCTCGACGAAGGCCAGGAAATCGTCGCGTCCACCGGTTTCAATGACGGAGGCGCCGTCCCGCGACGGCGGAATCAACTCCGGCGGGGTCGGAGGAGTGAGGTCGCGGTAGCGGCGAGGGATATCGAACGGCCCATCGGTCGGATAACCGATTCCGACGATCACCGCGGAACCGTACGAATCCGGCGGTTCTGTGCCGATGACACTCTCCATCATCGGCACGGTCGCGTTGCCGTCCAGGAGGTAGATGACCGGATAGCCGCCCGGTGGCGGCGGTTCGGCGGGGCGGACGAGAAAGACCCGGTAATCCAGGCCCGTCCGGTCGGCGCGTAGATCGAAACGCTCCATCCTGCGGGCTTCCGTCTTGGCTTCGGCCGTCACGGTTCCGCCCTGCGCAGCCTGAACCCCAAAGCCGGACAAGGCCAGCAGCAGCACGGTCGTAGCGAATCGGAGCATCGACGTCGGTTCCTGCACAATCGAACGATGTGGACCGGTGCATCGGGTGGAACCGTGCTCGCGGCCCCATGTTGTTGCACGGTCAGCAGCAGGAGAGCAACGCGATGAGAAAGCTCATTTCCGCAACGGCGGTTACCCTTGTCATGGTCGCGGCAGGGCCATCGCTCGCTCAGCAGAGCGCCGCCATCGCCAACCCCGCCAACGCCTATCGGGAGGTGAAGGACGACAACGTCATGGTGCCGTCCCTCAAGCGGACGGTCGGGCAACTGGACGATATGGATGTCATGGGACCGGACGGGACGAAGGTCGGCGAGGTTGAGGAGGTGCTGATGGACGCCTCCGGGCAACCGGTCGCCGTTGTGGTGGACGTCGAGCATGGCGTGGGGATCGGCGACAAGGAGGTCATCGTCGGGCTGGACCAACTGCGCGACGACGGGCGCAGCCTGACAACGGCGCTGTCGAACGCGCAGCTCGGAACCCTGCCGATCTGGGACGATTGAGGCCGATCCAGCCCTATCGATAACGCGTTACTGCGGCGCCATGCGGATGGCGCCGTCCAGCCGGATCACCTCGCCGTTCAACATTTCGTTTTCCAGAATGTGCTGCACGAGTCGGGCGTATTCGGAGGGCTGGCCGAAGCGCTTCGGGAAGGGCACCGTGGCGGCGAGGCTGTCCTGGACCTCCTGCGGCATGTTCAGCAGCATCGGCGTGCCGATCAGGCCCGGGGCGATGGTCATGACGCGCACGCCGCTGCGCGCCAGATCGCGGGCGGCGCAGATGGTCAGAGCGACGATGCCGCCCTTCGACGAGGCGTAGGCGGCCTGCCCGATCTGCCCCTCATAGGCGGCGACGGAGGCGGTGTTGACGATCACGCCGCGCTCCCCCGACTCCAGCGGGTCGAGCGTGCCCATATCCGCGGCGGCGAGGCGCAGCATGTTGAAGGTGCCGATCAGGTTGACCTCGATTACCTTGCGGAAGTCGTCCAGCGCCATCGGGCCGTCGCGCCCGACGATGCGCTTGGCCGGAGCGACGCCCGCGCAGTTGATCGCGATGCGGGCCGGGCCATGGGCGGCGCGGGCCTCGGCCACGGCCTTTTCCGCCGACTCGGCGCTCGACACATCGCACAGCAGGCCCAGCCCGCCGATCTCCTCGGCCACCTGCTTGACCGCCGCCTCGTTCATGTCGAGCACGGTGACCTTGGCGCCGAGCTTCGCCAGATGGCGCGCGGTTTCCGCACCCATGCCGGAGGCGCCACCGGTGACGATGGCGGCCTGACCGTTGATCTGCATCGTGTTTCCCCCCTGGTGTGTTCTGCTGCTGTTCGGGTTTACATCCCACCGGGATAGTTCGGGCCTCCGCCGCCCTCGGGGACGACCCAGTTGATGTTCTGGGTGGGGTCCTTGATGTCGCAGGTCTTGCAGTGCACGCAGTTCTGCGCGTTGATCTGCAGGCGCGGGTCGCTGCCGTCCTCCGCCCGCACGATCTCGTACACGCCCGCCGGGCAGTAGCGCGTCTCCGGCGCGTCGTAGAGTGCCAGATTGACCGCGATCGGCACCGACGCGTCCTTCAGCGTCAGGTGCGCCGGCTGGTCCTCCTCGTGGTTGGTGTTCGACAGATACACCGACGACAGCCGGTCGAAGGACACCACGCCATCCGGCTTGGGATAGGCGATCTTCGGCATCTCCGACGCCCGCTTCAGCGTCTCGTGGTCGCCGTGCCGGTGGTGCAGCGTCCACGGCGACTTGCCCTTGGTCGCCGTCTCGTAGGCCGCGTTCGCCAGACCCGCCCACAGACCCTTCTGGAAGCCGGGGCGGATGTTGCGCACCGCGTGCAGCTCCGACCACACCCAGGAGGCCTTCAGCTTCTCCGGATAGGCCGTCGCCTCGCGGGCCGGAGCCTCGGCGGAGAGCAGCTCGAATACCGCCTCGGCCGCCAGCATGCCCGACTTCATCGCGGTGTGGTTGCCCTTGATCTTCGGCACGT
>NZ_JAEPIV010000021.1:0-110340 GCF_016632405.1 Azospirillum aestuarii | reverse complement strand
CGCGCAGTCCTTGGCAGCGCGGCACGAACGAGAACACCAATGGGCTGCTGCGTCAGTACTTCCCCAAGGGCACCGACCTCGCCGTGCATGACGCCGATACCCTGGCGGCCGTCGCACTTGTCCTGAACACCAGACCCCGCAAAACCCTTGGCTGGAAAACTCCAGCAGAGGCGCTGGACGAACTGCTCCAATCCATCGATAAGGGAGGACGGGAAGAGGCTGTTGCGACGACCGCTTGAATCCGCCCGACCTGATCGGCGGCGGCACGGGCAACGACCGCGGCTTCGGCGGGACGGGCGACGACATCCTGTTCGGCGAGGAGGGCGACGACACGATCAGCGGGGGGCGGGCCGCGACCTGATCGGGCTTGGCGCGGGCGACGACCTGGCCACCGGTGACGACGGCGACGACACGCTGTTCGGCGGGGCGGGGAACGACCTGCTGAACGGCGGTGCGGGCAACGACGTGCTGTTCGCCGACGGCGGGGCGGACACGCTGTGGGGCGGCGAGGGTGCGGACCTGTTCGCCTTCGGGCGGGCCTCGGGCGGCTCGGTGGTGATGGACTTCCAGGCGGGTGTGGACCGTTTGGCCCTTTACGACGCCAGCATGGACCTCGGCGCGGTGATCCGCTCGGCGCGGGTGGAGGGCGGCAACACCACCCTCGACGTCGGCTCGGGCAACCGCATCACCATCCTCGGCCAGACCGGCAACGTCGCCGCCTGGTTCGGCTGAGACGGCATAGAGACCAGCCGGAACGGCGGGTGCCGGGGCCTTCGGGCTTCGGCACCCGCCGTTTTGCGTCGGCTTCCCCGAACGGAGGGGGCGGGCTAATCCGTAGGGGTCTTTGCCGCCGCGGGGTTATCGGTTGGATGATGGTTTACTCGATCGAACGAATCCCCGGAGCCATTCCGCCATGCCGACATCGCCGCACGGATTGCCCGACCGCGGGCTGAAGCCGTTCATCCTCGCCATTCATCGCGAAGCTCTGGAAACCGCCGCGGCCAAGGGGCTGACCGGCACTCTGGCTCAGGTCGCCGCCCTCCAGGACACCGCGAGCCTCGCCTCGGCCAAGGCCGGACGCCTCGTCACGGAGGAGGAGGTGATGCGCCTGCTGCTTCGGGAGCGCCGCGGCCGCAAGATTCATGAGGTGGTGGGAGCGGCTCCGGTCGCTCCGGTCAGGAAGCCGACGGCGGCGCCTTCCCGATTCCGTCTGGGACGTTGGCGGACGGTGGCGATCGGCATGGCCCGCTCGGCATCCGTCGGTCTGACGGGAAAGATCCGATTGTAAGAATAGGACGATCTGCTGTCCGCCGGTACCGAGTGAGTACGCCCATTGCCCTGTTGAGTGAGTTGCGGGGCGCACTGAGGCTGTCGCTTCCCCGCTGTTCGGCACGACACACACATTGGGAGGTCTCATGTCCGTTCGCCTGGATCGCCGCCAACTGCTGCTGTCCGCCGGAGCCGCCGCGCTGGTGCTGGCGGTGGCGCCGCGCTTCGTCTTCGCTCAAGCATCAGGGGCCCAGACGCCGGGAGGCCAAGCCCCGGGAGGCAAGGGCTTCACGCTGCCGCCGCTGCCCTACGCCCCCGCCGCGCTGGAACCGCACATCGACGCGACGACCATGAGCGTGCACCACGGCAAGCACCATCAGGCTTACGTGGACAACCTCAACAAGGCGCTCGCCAACCACGGCGACCTTCAGGCGATGCCGTTGGCCGACCTGCTGAAGCGCGTGCCGGAACTGCCGGAAAGCATCCGCACCGCGGTGCGCAACAACGGCGGCGGGCACGCGAACCACAGCATGTTCTGGAGCATCATGGGGCCGAACGCCGGTGGCGCCCCGGACGGCGAGGTCGGCGCCGCCATCACGCGCGACTTCGGCAGCTTCGACGATTTCAAGACGCGCTTCAATTCGGCGGGGGCCGGGCAGTTCGGCAGCGGCTGGGTCTTCGTCACCGCCGATCCGTCATCGGGCAAGCTCGCCATCGCCGCCCGCCCGAACCAGGATTCCCCGGCCATGGAAGGGGTGCCGGTGCTGATGGGCAACGACGTGTGGGAGCACGCCTATTACCTGAAGTACCAGAACCGGCGCGCCGACTATCTGGCGGCCTGGTGGAACGTGGTCGACTGGGGGGCGGTGAACCGCCGCTACGCGGCGATCCGCAAGGGCGAGCTGGTGATCTGAACGGCAAAGGGCGGCGGGGCATCCCCGCCGCCCTTCACGCGAATCCTCCCGTCCAACGGGTCCGTCAAGGGAGCCGGTCAGGCGCCCTGGTGCAGGCGGACGTTGAACAGCGGCCCCTGGCTCTGGCGGCGCAGCGCCTTGGCGACGGCCAGCACGGCGAGGTCGGCCAGCGGCTCGACGATGATGACGGTCATGTAGGCGGCGCCGAAGGAGGCCACTTCCGTCATGGTCTCGGCGGTGAAGCCGTGGCCGTAGAAGGCCCAGAAGGCCACCCAGGCGACGATGCCGCCCTGGTAGGTGGTGGAGAGGGCCAATGCCTGCGAGTACTTCAGGTCGACATAAGGGGTGGCGTCCGGAACGATCCGCTTCGCCAGCAGGCTGATGCCCCACAGCGGGACCAGCAGCGTGGTGACGTTCATGCCGTACTGCGGCAGGTCGAACGGCGCGAAGAACAGGCCCTGGATCAGCAGGCCGGCGGCCAGACCGATGGAGGCGGCGCCGGCGCCGAACAGCAGGAGCAGCGTCGAACCGAGGATCAGGTGAACCTCCGACACGCCCACGGGGTGGTGCGGGAACACCTCGAAGAAGCTGAAGACCAGCGCGGTGGCGATCAGGCTGCGCAGCACCAGCGGCGCGACCCCGCCGTTGTTGCGGACGTCGTCGCGCGCCAGCTTTCCGGCCATTGCGAAGCCGCCGGCGGCCGTCGCGTAGCTGAGAGCGATCTTGGCGCCGTCCACGACGCCGGGTTCGATGTGCATGCTCTATGCCCTTTCCGAGTCTGCCATGCGTTGGGAGGGGCGTCGTTGCTGGCAGGCACCGGCATCGCAACCCCCTTGGTCCCCTGGATGGGCGCACCGGAGGGACGGCTTGCGGAGGACGGGCGGCCTTCGGGCCGGACATCGGCAAGCGACCACCGGGGCACCCCGCCCGAGGACGTACGTTCGGTTACGGCAGGTCTCCTGGCTTGCGGGTCAAGGCGGCATCGTCCGGCCTTCCCGGCGCCCGTTCCCGCAGGCGGCGCCAGTGACACGGAAAGGACGATGCCGCTCACCGCTCACAGTTGCGGGGGCAGCGCCGGATTTGCCGTGTTCCCTGATCGGGGCGGCGCATCGGCTTCCCTCTTAGCCCCGCGACCGGACGGCGCGGGGAACCATAACCGGCGCCAGGGTAGGGGCGGGGTCCCCCGCCGTCAAGAGGGGGATGGCGACCCATCGGCGGCATCGCATGCCTTCCTTGACACCGCTCCCGCGGAACCGACAAGGTCCTGCGGATGGCGCGAGGCCGGATCAACGGGCGAAGGACGGGATTGCGGGCATGCTACCGGTTCATTTCCTGACCATCGTGCTGAACGGCGATCCCTTCATCCGCTATCACCTGGAGGTGTTCCGCCAACTCCCCTTTCCCTGGCATTGGCACATCGTGGAGGGGGTGGCGGAGCAGGTCCGCGACTCCTCCTGGTGCGCGCAACGGGGCGGGCGCGTCCCCCAGGACCTACACCGCGACGGCCGCAGCGGCGACGGCACCTCGGAATATCTGGACCAGATCGCCGCGGAGGAGCCCGGCCGCGTGTCGGTCCACCGCAAGCCGCCCGGCGCTTTCTGGCAGGGCAAGGTGGAGATGGTGACCGCGCCGCTGGTCGCCATGACGGAGGAGTGCCTGCTCTGGCAGATCGATGCGGACGAGCTGTGGACGGCGGAGCAGGTCATCCGTGCGCGCCAAATGTTCCTCGATTCGCCGTCGCGCACGGCGGCGCTTTACCTCTGCCATTTCTTCGTCGGCCCGTCCCTGGTCCTCGATCGGGTAGACCATTACGGCAATTACCGCGCCTACGAATGGCTGCGCACCTGGCGGTATCGGCCGGGGGATTTCTGGCACTCGCACGTCCCGCCCCGGCTGATGCGCCCGCAGCCCGACGGGCCGGACCTTGAACTCGGAGCGGCCAACCCCTTCCTGCATGAGGAAACGGCGGCGGGCGGGCTGGTCTTCCAGCATTTCGCCTATGCGACGCGGGAGCAGGTCGCCTTCAAGGAGGTCTATTACGGCTACGACGGCGCGGTCCGGCAATGGGACGCCCTGCAAACGGCCGGTCGGTCGGTCGGCAGCGGCACCCTCCCATTGCGCGATTTCTTCCCCTGGGTGACCGACGCGGCGACCGTCGCGCGCGCCGAACATGCCCTGGTGGAACCGTTGGCCCGCCCGGCCCCCGATGGACGCTGGGCCTTCGTGCCGCCGGCACGGGGTGCCTCCACCGCCCCGGCGGTGGCGTTGCTGCGGGAGTCCGGCCCTGCGGCCTGCCGCCGCACGCTCGCTCCCGGCGAACCGCCGCCCTTCCCGACCGACCTGATCCGGAGCGTCGGCGTGTTCCTGCTCGACGGGGCCGGTGCCGTCCTGCGGGCGTCGGGTTTCCTGCGGGAGTTGCGGCGGGCCGTGCCGCTGGCCCGGATCACCGTCTTCGCAACGCCGGACGCGGAGGCGGCGCTCGCCCTCTGCCCCTACGTCAACCAGCGGGTCACTCTGCCGCCGCTGCGGGGGCGGGCGCCCGACGACGCGCTGGTGAGCGCCGTGCGCCAGGAGATCGGCGATCAGTTCCAGGGCGCCTTCGATCTGACGGTCAACCCGGTCCGGGGTGAGGATGCCGGCTTCGCCAACCGCCTGATGCAGGACACCGGCGCGCCGCTCCGCCTCGGTTGCAGGGTCGGCCGGCCGGTGCGCGGCTATTACGCCGATGCCTTCCTGACCCATGTCGCGCCAAATCCCGCCGTCCTGCTCGGTGCGCTCAACGTCGGAGAGCCGGACCCCGCGACGGAGGTCTGGACCTCCCCCGCCGGTGAGCGCGCCGCCGCCGCGCTTTTGGCAGAGGGCGTTCCGGCGCGCTGGCGCTGCGCGGTCGGCCTGTCCGCGTCCGTCGGCACCGGGAGCCTGTCGGAGTTGTGCCGCCGCCTCGCCGCGCGGGGCGGTACCACCCTGATCCTGGTCGGCGAGGAGGCCGCCAAGGGCGCCGCCGCGCGCATCGCCGGGGAGACGGGGGCGGCCTGCGTGAACGCGGTCGGGCGGCTGGGTTTCGACGGGTTGTGCGCCCTGCTGCGGCGCTGCGACCTGTTCGTCGGGACGGGCGCCCCGGCGGAAGACATCGCCGTGGCGGCCAGGCTTCCCATGGTGGGAACCGGCCCGGAGCGCGGCGATCCGACCGCCGAGGCGATGGAGAGCGCCATCGCGGCCTGGCTGGCCAGCCGTCCGTACTGAAGGACGTTCCCACCCAGCCTGTGAGATCCGGGAGGGGAAGCGTGGAAAAACGGAGGGATAGGCGCGCAAGGCGCTTGTGTTGGCGCGTTTGCGCCGCAATGATCCGCCCCCTCCGAATCCCGGACGGCCGCGCGGCGCGCGGCGCAGCGGGGAAAACCATGGATTGAATCCGGCGGCCCGGTAAGCACACGATGCGCAGAGCAGTCATGAAACCCCGTGCGGATTGGCGTCCGGGGCTCCGCAAATACCCCTTCGGCGTCCGCGCCATGAGCGCCGGCGCCTTTTGGCGCGAGGATGTGCGGTACGAGTTCTCCGCCCATCAGATCGACTTGATCGAGAGCGTCGCCGACGAACTGCACACCATGCTGCGCGAGGCGCTGCGCGCGACGATGGACGGGCGGGCGTTGGCCCGGCTGGGGGTCCGCGGCGGCGTGGCGCGGCTCCTGGAAGCCTCCTGGAACGACTATTGGGCTGCGGGGCGGCTGAACGAGCGGGCCGGCGGGCTGATCGGGCGGCTGACTCTGGCCTATGACGGGCGCGATTCGGTCAAGCTGCTGGCCTGCAACTACGACACGCCGGAGGGGCTGTTCGCCGCCTCGATCATCCAGCGCAACTGGCGTGAGGCCCTGATGGCCGACGCCAACCAGTTCAACGGTCTGCATGAAGGGATTGTGGAGCGCTGGGAGGAACTGGCGGCGGGCATGCCGGGCCGCCAATTCGTCCATCTGGCCTGCGCCACCCCCGACCCGATGCGCGAGAGCGAACTGGTCTATCTGGCCGCGACGGCGGCGGAGGCCGGCATCGCCACGCATCTGCTGCCGCTGCAAAGCCTGGGTTGGGACGGCCAGCGTTTCGTCGACGACGAGGGGCGGGCAGCCTCCTGGCTGGCGAAGATCTACCCTTGGCAGGGGCTGGCCGACGACGCCTTCCTGCAAAAGCTGCGGATGGGCGGCATGAGCATGCTGTCGCCGCTGTGGTGCTGGCCGATGTCGAACCATGGGCTGCTGGCGACACTCTGGGCGCTCTACCCGCGCCACCCCAACCTGTGCCGCGCCGGGCTCGATCCCGAGGAGCTGGCCGGCTGCGACGCCGTGACGGAGCGCAGCCTGTTCGGGCTGGACGACGCGGCCCAGCGCATGACGGCCCATGGCCGCACCGTCTCGGACACCGGCGGCGCCGAGTATCCGGGGGGGCGGGTCTGGCTGGAAACCCCACCGATCTTCGAGGAGGAGGGCGTCCACGCGCTCCTGCACTGTTGGATCATCGGGGACAAGTGTCTGGGCATGTCGGTCCGTGAATCGGCGGACCCGCGGGTCGGCTCCGACGCGGCGATGGTGCCGCACATCTTCCGCGGCTGACGCGCTTTCACGGGGTGGAAGGAACCCGCCCTGTTCCAACGGGGCGCAGGGCGGGCGCTTCGGCGGCGGCGATCAAGCGGCGGGGCTCAGCGGCTGCGGCCCGGCGCGAAGGGATTGGGCAGCGGCGAGCCGAACGTCGCCCGGCGGGCGTCCCGCCACGCGACATCGTTGCCGACGCCGCTGTGGGTGGCGGACACCGACACGACCTGACTCTGGTGGCGCAGCCAGCCGCGCAGCTTTTCCTCGAATCGGTGGGCGTCCTGGGCGTCCGCAACCTCCAGTTCCATCGTCATCTGCAACTCGGTCTTCATGGCGTTCCTCCTCTGGACCGTTCCGTTGAACAAACAGCCGGGCGTGCCACTGGTGCCGAAAAAACAGAAAAGGGCGGGGAACTTTCCCCGCCCTGCGCCGCAAAGCTGTCAATGCGATGGCCGTCGATGCGATTGGCGGCGCTGCCGCTCACTTCCCTTCGGGCTTCGCCGGGCGGGCCGGCTTGGCGATGCTGGCGATCTGCTTCTGCAGGTCGTCGATCTGCTTCTGAAGCTCTTCATAGGTGTGGCTGACCGCCGCCGGGCCGTTGGACGGAGCGGCGGGCGGAGCGGCGAACGGGCCGGGGGGGGCAGGGCGGGGCGGCATCGCCGGCTCGCCCGGCTGCCCGTCCTCGGCACCGCCGAAGGGCGAGAACATGCGCATGGCCCGTTCGAACATCGCCATGTTCTGCTTGCCGACCTCCTCCAGCCGGCCGAACGGGAACATGCCGCCCAGCGTGTTCTGGAAATAGTCGCGCATCTGCTCCTGGTTGCGCGAGAAGGACTGCATCGAATATTCGAGGTAGCGCGGCACCATCCACTGCATGTTGTCGCCGTAGAAGCCGATGAGCTGGCGCAGGAAGCTGATCGGCAGCAGGTTCTGGCCCTTGCTCTCCTCCTCGACGATGATCTGGGTCAGGACCGAACGGGTAATGTCCTCTCCGGTCTTCGCGTCATAGACCACAAAGTCGAGGCCGTCCTTGACCATCTGACAGAGATGGTCGAGCGTCACATAGCTGCTGGTCGCCGTGTTGTAGAGCCGCCGGTTGGCGTACTTCTTGATCGTGATCGTCGCGGACTTCTGGTCTTCCTTGTCGGCCATCGCTGTTTCTTTCAAGAAGGGTCGTGCGGCGGGTATGTTCCAGATATAAGGACTACTCGAAGGAATGCACCCTGTCCAGTGCTGTGCCGCAGCGCTGCGACCGCAGGTGGACGGCGCCCGGATAATTCGGGATTTGCGGCATTTTCGATCGGTCCTTCGCGGCTCTGGTCAAGCGTACCGCCTCCCCCATATACTCCCGGCCATGGCCGAATCGTCCGAATCCGACACCCCGTCCCTGGAAACGCTCGCGCAACGGTACCTCGACCTGTGGCAGGAACAATGGGCGGCCTGCGCCGCCGATCCCGAGATGGCCGATGCCGCCGCCCGCCTGTTCCAGATGATGGCGCAGGGCGCCGCGGCGATGGCGCCCTTCGTCCTGGGGCCGGGCGGCTTCGCCTACGCCAGCCCGCCGGGCACCGGCTGGAATCCGACGCCAGCCCCGTTCCAGCCGGCCTCATCCCAGCCGTCCTCCGAGGGAGAGCCGCGTGACCGGGGACAACGCCACGATGCCCCCACCCCCGCAACCCACTCCACGGCCCACCCCACGGCTGGGACCACGGCCCCTGGCGCTGCATCTGGCGACGGTGGCGGCGACACTGCTCAGCTCCTCCGCCGCATTGCCGCACTTGAAGAACGGCTCGCTGCCATGGAAGCCGCATCTGCGGGAGCGGGCGGAGGACCTGCGCCGGCGGATCGCCGCAACCGACGCGGACGCGTTCGCCCAGACGGTTGACCGGGCGGTCCGCCGCCAACTCGACCTCGCCCTGACGGGCATCGAGCGCTACCGCCACCACCCTTACCGCCGCGATTTGCCCGACCCGCCCGTGCCGTGGACGGAAGGGACGTCCCGGCTGCTCGACTACGGCGCCCTCGGCCCGGCGACCGGCGCGCCGGTCCTCTTCGTGCCGTCGCTGGTCAACCGTCATTACATTCTGGACCTGTCGGCGCGCAAAAGCCTGATGCGCTGGCTGGCCGCGCAGGGTCTGCGTCCCTTCCTGATCGACTGGGGCACGCCCGGCCCGCTGGAGCGGCGCTACAGCCTGACCGACTACATCGCCGGGCGGCTGGAGCGGGCGCTCGCCGCGGTGGTGGACGCGGTTGGCCGCCCGGTCCCGGTGGTCGGCTACTGCATGGGCGGGCTGCTCGCCACCGCGCTGGCGCAGCGCCGCCCCAAGGAAGTCGCGGCGCTTGGCCTGCTGGCCACCCCCTGGGACTTCCATGCGGAGGACGCCGGATTGGCCCGCCGCGCCGCCGCGGCGTTCCAGCCCTTCGGCCCGCGGCTCGACGCCTGGGGGGAACTGCCGGTGGACATGCTCCAGGCGCTGTTCGCCCAGCTCGACCCGCTGCTGGCGCTGAAGAAATTCTCGCAGTTCGCCCGCATGGAGCCGGACAGCCGCGCCGCTCTCGCCTTCGTGTCGCTGGAGGACTGGTTGAACGATGGGGTGCCGCTGGTCGCCGGGGTGGCGCGCGACACGCTGGCCGGCTGGTACGGTCGCAACGACACGGCGCGCGGCGAATGGTTGGTCGCCGGCCAGCCGGTGGAGCCGGCGCGGTTGCGCATGCCCGTTTTGGCGCTGATCCCGGAGCGCGACCGCATCGTTCCGCCCGCGTCCGCGGTGGCTTTGGCAAGATCAATCGGCAGCGCGCAAATGATCAGGCCGCCGCTTGGTCATATTGGCATGGTGGTCAGCGCCGGTGCCGAAACAGGAGTCTGGCGTCCCCTGGCCGAATGGCTTAGTGCGGCAGGATAACCGCAGCCTGTCAGGTGTCTTGCATTGCGAGAAATCCGCGCATAAGGTTTTTCTCACTCCGTGCGGCCCCCTGTCACGATAATAAAACTGACAAAATCTGAGGAGCGTCAACATGACCGAGGTTGTGATCGCCAGCGCAGCGCGTACTCCCATCGGCAGCTTCAACGGGGCGCTCAGCGCCGTGCCGGCCCATTACCTGGGTGAGGTCGCCATCCGCGAAGCGCTGAGCCGCGCCAAGACCGACGCCGCGGAGGTGACCGAGGTCATCCTGGGCCAGATCCTGACCGCCGGTCAGGGCCAGAACCCGGCCCGCCAGGCCGCCGTCAACGCCGGCATCCCGGCCTCCGCCACTGCTTTCGGCATCAACCAGCTCTGCGGTTCGGGCCTGCGCTCGGTCGCGCTCGGCTATCAGGCGATCCGCAACGGCGACGCCGAGGTCATGGTCGTCGGCGGCCAGGAGAGCATGAGCCAGGCCCCGCACGTCATGCATCTGCGCAACGGCGTGAAGATGGGCGCCGCCGAGATGCTCGACACCATGCTGAAGGACGGCCTGATGGACGCCTTCAAGGGCTACCACATGGGCACGACGGCCGAGAACGTCGCCCAGAAGTGGCAGCTGACCCGCGACGAGCAGGACGCCTTCGCCGCCGCCTCGCAGCAGAAGGCCGAGGCCGCCCAGAAGTCGGGCCGCTTCAGGGACGAGATCATCCCGGTCACCATCAAGGGCCGCAAGGGCGACATCATCGTCGCCGACGACGAGTATCCGAAGCACGGCACCACGGCGGAATCGCTGGCCAAGCTGCGCCCGGCCTTCTCCAAGGACGGCACGGTGACCGCCGGCAACGCCTCGGGCATCAACGACGGCGCCGCCGCGCTGGTCCTGATGACCGCCGAGAACGCGGCCAAGCGCGGCCTCACCCCGCTGGCCCGCATCGTCTCCTGGGCGACCGCCGGCGTCGATCCGGCGATCATGGGCACCGGCCCGATCCCGGCCTCCCGCCTCGCGCTGGAGAAGGCCGGCTGGAAGCACGAGGACCTGGACCTGATCGAGGCGAACGAAGCCTTCGCCGCGCAGGCCCTGGCCGTCAACAAGGACCTTGGCTGGGACACCTCCAAGGTGAACGTCAACGGCGGCGCCATCGCGCTCGGCCATCCGGTCGGCGCGTCCGGCGCCCGCGTCCTGACCACCCTGCTCTATGAGATGCAGAAGCGCGACGCCAAGAAGGGCCTCGCCACCTTGTGCATCGGCGGCGGCATGGGCATCGCCCTCACCGTCGAGCGGGGCTGATGAAAAGCGGGCCGTTCCCTCCGGGGTGCGGCCCGTTTCGTATGTGCGCCTACAGAAACCGATAAAGAATCCAACACCAAGCTTTGGGGGAGGAGCCAATGGCTCGAGTTGCAGTCGTCACGGGCGGAACGCGCGGTATCGGCGAAGCCATCTCCGTCGCGTTGAAGAACGCTGGCTATGTCGTTGCCGCCAACTACGCCGGCAATGATGAAAAGGCGAAGGAATTCTCGGCCCGCACGGGCATCGCGGTCTACAAGTTCGACGTGTCGGACTTCGACGCCGTGAAGGATGGCATCGCGAAGATCACCGCCGAACTCGGGCCGGTGGACGTGGTGGTGAATAACGCGGGCATCACCCGCGACGGCGTGATCCACCGCATGACCCCGCAGCAGTGGAACGACGTCATCGCGACGAACCTCACCTCCTGCTTCAACCTCTGCCGCAACGTCATCGACGGCATGCGCGAGCGCGGCTTCGGCCGCATCGTCAACATCGGTTCGGTGAACGGCCAGGCCGGCCAGTATGGTCAGGTGAACTACGCCGCCGCCAAGTCGGGCATCCACGGCTTCACCAAGGCGCTGGCCCAGGAGGGCGCTGCCAAGGGCGTTACCGTCAACGCCATCGCGCCGGGCTACATCGACACCGACATGGTGCGCGCGGTGCCGCCCAACGTGCTGGAGAAGATCGTCGCCCGCATCCCGGTCGGCCGTCTCGGCAAGGCCGAGGAGATCGCCCGCGGCGTGCTGTTCCTGGTCGGCGACGACGCCGGCTTCATCACCGGCTCGACCCTGTCGATCAACGGCGGCCAGCACATGTATTGATCGGCCGGTGCGAGGACTCCCGGGTCTTCGCACCCGTTTGAAGCGACACGAAGCCTTCGCCCCTCTCCCGTACCCGCGGGGGAGGGGTTTTTTCTTTGGATCGCCAAGGACATGGCGCGCGGCACGGGAGGCCAAAAAAGCGAAACCCCCGCGCGGGGGGCGGGGGTTTCAGCGGTTGTGCCAGGACATCCGCAATGGTTGAGCCGTCTCAACGGCAATGTTCAGAAATGTGTGGCCGAACAGGTCGGCTTCCTCAAGTAAGCGCAGGTGGACTCATGACAATCACACCCTCCTGACTACGGGAACATTTGCTGTGATGAGAAGTTGGCTAATTGGCCAACTTGATGCGGTGTCCACCGCGTCTTCACCTCAACCAGTGTTGCTCTGAGGAATAGCCTGCTCCACCTTGCGGGGGTTGTCAATAGCCGAACTGTGGCCCCGTCACCGCTTGGTGGACGGTTTTTTGCGTCACTTGAACTGGAAGCCGACCGGGCGTTTGTCGTCCAGCGAGACCACCGCGCAGCCGCCCAGCGCCGGGCCCACCGACAGTTCGCCGTAGGCGGTGACCGCCCCTTCCTCCTTCAAACGCCCGACGAAGCCGCTGCCGTCGCTGCGGGCGACCCAGGCGAAGGGTATCCAGGTCTGGCGCACCGGCTGGCCTCCGGCACGGACCACGGCGGTGAAGGCCTCGGCGGTCGGGGTGCCCGGCGGGAAGACGGCCAGCACCGTGCCTCCGTCCTCCTCGTTCAGGGCGGCCTGGGTCAGCGCCACCCCCGTCACCACCGCCCAGACGACCAGGGCCAGCGCGCCGAGCGCCAGCGCGAAGCCGTGGCCGAAGCCGGGAGGAGAAGTGGGGGCGGGCGCCGGTTCCGTCATGGCCTCAGGCCTTTGCTTCCGCCGCCAGGGAGGGGGCGGGCTTCTCGGCGATCGGCCAGTTCACCACCGCGGCGGCAAAGGCCAGGGCCACGCTGGCCCACCACACCACGTCGTAGGAGCCGACGCGCTCGTACAGCACGCCGCCCAGCCACACGCCGAGGAATCCGCCCACCTGATGGCTGAGGAAGGCGAAACCGTAGAGCATGCCGAGATAGCGCGTGCCGAACATCAGAACGACGAGGCCGGAGGTCGGCGGCACGGTGGACAGCCAAAGCAGGCCCATCGCCGCGGCGTAGAGGATCACCGAAACCGGGGTGACCGGCAGCAGGATGAAGATCGCCGTGCACAGGCCGCGCAGCGTGTAGTTGGCGCAGAGCAGCAGGCGCTTGCTCATCTTCCCGCCCAGCACGCCGGACATGTAGGACCCGACCACGTTGAACAGCCCGATCAGCGCCATCGCCCAGGAGGCGAGGCCGGGGCTGATCCCGGCGGCGGTCAGGTAGGGCGGCAGATGCGTGGTGATGAAGGCGAGCTGGAAGCCGCAGACGAAGAAGCCGGTGACCAGCAACACGTAGCTGCGGTGCTTGAAGGCCTGCCGGATCGTCGCGGCGAAGCCGATGTCGGCCCCGGTGACGGCCTGCGCGCTCTTCGACCCGCCCGCCCCGGCGAAGGAGGAGGCGAGCACCGGGATCATCAGCATCGAGGCGCCGAACAGGATCAGCGCCGTCTGCCAGCCGTAGGCGGCGATGAAGGCTTGGCCGGTGGGGGCGAACAGGAACTGTCCCATCGAGCCGGCGGCGGTGGCCACGCCCATCGACCAGCTCCGCTTCTCCGGCGGGACGATGCGGCTGAAACCGGCGATGACGATGCCGAAGGACGCTCCGGCCAGACCCAGACCGATCAGCAGGCCGGAGCTGAGATGCAGCATCAGCGGCGTGTCGGCGTAGGGCATCAACGCCAAGCCCAGCGCGTAGAGAATCCCGCTGAGCCCCAGCACCAGCGCCGGGCCGTAGCGGTCGCACAGCGCGCCGGCGAAGGGGGTGCCGATGCCCCAGACCAGATTTTGGATGGCGATCGACAGGGCGAAGACGTCGCGGCCCCAGCCGTGCGCCTCCGACAGCGGTGCGGTGAACAGGCCCATGCTGGACCGCGGGCCGAACGCCAGCATGGCGATCAGGCAGCCGCAGGCGATGACGAATCCCGGCGTCCGCCAGGAGCGGGGCGAAGGCGCTCCGCCCGCCCGGTTGCTGGTGTTCAAGTGATCCTCCCTCGGCGCGGGCTGTGGCCGGTGCGGCAACGCTGGCCCGCGTCTCATCAGGGTCACACGATAAGCGCAGCCCGGACGTGCAGCAAATTCACAATGGGAAAGAAGGTTATTCGGCCGCGGAATGGCAGGGCAGGGGCAAGGGCACCTCCGCCGCCGGGGGCAGCAGGTCCAGCAGGCTGTCCTCCAGAACGTCGAAGACTGGGCCGATGCGCCCGGTGAAGCGGCCGCGCAGCAGCCACACCGCGACGGTCAGCGCGAAGTCCGGCGTCTCCAACGGCCGCACCTGCGCGGCGTGCAGGGTCGGGGCGATCAGCCGCAGCGGGGCCAACCCGAATCCGACGCCGCGGGCGACCAGCGACAGCAGCAGCGACTGGTCGAACCCCTCCACTGTGACGTTCAGCGCCGGGCCGTGCTGCGCCATCGCGCGGCCCATGGCGGTCCGGTACTGGCAGCCGTCGGGCTGAAGCACCCAACCCACGGCGTTCATGGCCGGCAGGGTCCAGTCCCGCTGTCCGGCCAGCTCGGACGACGCGACGACGCGCACGGGCTCGCGCGAGATGCAGACGGCGTCCAGATCGTCCGGCGGCGTCTGGGCGTCGTGGGTCAGCACCAGCGCGCCGTCCAGCGTGCCGTTGCGCACCTGTTCGACCAGCGGCGTGCTCCAGTCGGAATGGAGGCGGACGGTCAGGCCGGGGAAGGCGGCGCGCAGCCGGTCCAGCGGATGGTGCGCGGCGATGGCGGTCAGCACATGGGCCACGCCCAGCCGCAGCAGCCCCTGGGGCTGGGCGGCTCCGGCGAAGGCGTCCGACAGCTCGTCGGTCGCCTTCAGCACCCGGTGCGCGTGGGCCAGCGCCATCTCGCCGTCGCGGGTCAGGGCCAGCGGCTTGGTCTGGCGGTCGAACAGCGCCACGCCAAGCTCGGCCTCCAGCCGCTGGATCAGGCGCGAGACGGCGGACTGGGTCAGCCCCAGCCGGTGCGCGGCCTCCTGCACGGACTGGGCTTCGGCCACGGCGACGAAGGTGCGGATCTCGTTGAGCTTCATGGCGGCGTCCGGGGTGGGGCGGTCGGCCTCTTGGCCACTGGTATCCGACTGTCCGCCTGGGTTAGCGTCGGGTCAAGCGCAACGAGGGAGTTTCCATGTCCGCTTCGCCCGAGTCCACCACGCCCCCCGCAGACCGTTCCGGCCGCGAATACCCCGACCGTCCCTGGGTGGGGGTGGGCGCCGTGGTGTGGCGCGGCGACCGGGTGCTGCTGATCCGCCGGGGCCGCCCGCCGCGGATGGGGCAGTGGAGCCTGCCCGGCGGCGCCCAGTCGGTGGGCGAGACGGTGTTCGAGACGGCGGTGCGCGAGGTGCTGGAGGAAACCGGCCTGCACGTCGTGCCGACGGAGGTGGTCACGGTGGTGGACGCCATGACGCTCGACGACACCGGGGCCGTCCAGTACCACTACACCATCGTCGAGGTGGCGGCGGAGAGCCCGGAGGGCGAGGCGGTCTGCGCCGACGACGCCCTGGAAGCGCGCTGGGCCACCGTCGACGAGGCCGCCGAGCTGACCGAATGGGACGAGACGGAGCGGGTCATCCGCCTGTCGGCGTCGCGGCGAGCCGCCGGATGAAGTCCGGGACCTGCTCTGTGTCCAGGGGCTTGGCCAGCAGGTAGCCCTGGATGCGGTCGCAGCGGTAGGCGCGCAGGTAGAGAAGCTCGTCGTTGGTCTCCACCCCCTCGGCGATCGCCTGCATCCCCAGCGCGTGGGCGAGGTCGATGATGGCGCGCACGATGGCGGCGGCGTCGCGGTCCTGCACCATCGCCTGGGTGAAGTGCTTGTCGATCTTCAGCGCCTCGACCGGCACGCGGCGCAGCAGGGACAGCGAGGAATAGCCCGTCCCGAAATCGTCCAGCACCAGCCGCACCCCGGCGCCGCGCAACTGGGTCAGCACCTCGCGTGAGGACTCGCTGTGCTCGAACAGGGCGGTTTCGGTCAGCTCCAGCTTCAAATTGGCCGCGGGCAGGCCGGTTTCGGCGAGGATGCCCAGCACGGTGCGGGCGAAGCCGGGGTCCTCCAGCTGCCGTGCCGACAGGTTCACCGCCACCGGCACGTCGGCGACGCCGTCCTGCATCCAGCCCGCCGCGGTCTCGCAGGCGCGGCGCACCGTCCATTCGCCCAGGATGTGGATGGCGTCGCTGGTTTCCGCCATGGGGATGAAGACGTCGGGCGGGATCACCGTGCCGTCGGCCAGGCGCCAGCGCGACAGCGCCTCGAACCCGGTCAGCCGCCCGCTCTGGGCGTCGGCCTGCGGCTGGAAGGCCAAGCGCAATTCGCCGTGCCGGATGGCGTCGCGCACGCGGTCGGAGAAGGTCCCGGCACCCGGCGCGATGGTCGCGTTCTGGTTCACCGCCATATCCCCTCCGGTCCAGCCCTCGGTTGTCGCCCATAGGGGACTTAACAGCCGAAGCGAGGCTTGTTAACCATATCTCAGGGGTATTTAAGCGGTTTTTCCAGTTTTACGAAAGGGTTAACGGATTTCTCTGTGGTGATAAGATTGGGAGGCGTTAACCCTTCTCCCCCGGAGAGGAGAAGGGTTGCGCGGCTGCCCAATCAAACGTTGAAGCGGAAATGGAAGATGTCGCCGTCGTTGACGACGTACTCCTTGCCTTCCTGGCGCATCTTGCCGTTGTCCTTGGCGCCCTGCTCGCCGCCCAGCGTAATGTAGCTGTCGAAGTCGATCGTCTCGGCACGGATGAAGCCGCGCTCGAAGTCGGTGTGGATGACGCCGGCCGCTTCCGGGGCCTTGGCGCCGCGGCGCACGGTCCAGGCGCGGGCCTCCTTCGGGCCGACGGTGAAGAAGGTGATGAGGTCGAGAAGCTGGAAGCCGGCGCGGATCAGCTTGTTGAGGCCGGTCTCTTCCAGGCCGAGGGATTCCAGGAACTCCTGCTTCTCGGCGGCGTCGGAGAGCTGGGCGACCTCCGACTCGATGGCGGCGGAGATGACGACCATGCCGGCGTTCTCGGCCTTGGCCTTCTCGGCGACCTTGGCGGTCAGGCTGTTGCCGGTGGCCGCCGAGGCCTCCTCGACGTTGCAGACGTAGAGGACCGGCTTGGCGGTCAGCAGCATGAACTGCTTGAACACCGGCCACTCCTCGTCGCTGACATCGACGACGCGGGCCGGCTTGCCGTCCTGGAGGACCTTCAGCGCGCGCTCCATCAGATCGGCCTTGATCTTGGAGTCCTTGTCGCCGCCCTTGGCCTTCTTCTGGAGGCTGGTGAGCTGGCGCTCCAGGCTCTCCATGTCGGCGAGCATCAGCTCGGTCTCGACCACCTCGGCGTCGCGCAGGGGATCGACGTTGCCTTCCACATGGGTGACGTCGTCGTCCTCGAAGCAGCGCAGGACGTGGACGATGGCGTCCACCTCGCGGATGTTGGCGAGGAACTGGTTGCCCAGCCCCTCACCCTTCGAGGCGCCGCGGATCAGGCCGGCGATGTCGACGAATTCGAGCTGGGTCGGGATGATCTTCTGCGACTTGGCGATGGCCGCCAGCTTGTCCAGCCGCGGGTCGGGCACGCCGACGCGGCCGACGTTCGGCTCCTTGGTGCAGAAGGGGAAGTTCGCCGCCTCGGCCGCCTGGGTGGCGGTCAGCGCGTTGAACAGGGTCGACTTGCCGACGTTCGGCAGGCCGACGATGCCGCAATTGAAGCCCATGGGGGTGCTCGCCGTCGGAAATCTCGGGAATTGGGGCGCTTTATCCTACGTGGAGCCGCAAAGCGCAAACGGGAAGTGGGGGTGGGCAGGGTTGACCGCCGCTTCCGGCGCACTGGATTCACCGCGGGCGGAACAGGAAGGGCACGGAAAACACGCGGTCCTCCACCGGCAGGCCGGGTGGCGGGGTGGGAAAGGGAGACGCCTTGCGCACCGCGGCCAGGGCCGCCCGGTCCAACGCCTCGTCGCCGCTCGACGTGAGGATGGAGGCGTCCAGCACCTCGCCCGCCGTGCCGAGGGTCAGCTTGACGGTGGCCTGCCCGCCGCCGACCACCTTCTCCGGCTTGTGCCGCCCGATCCAGGCCCAGACCTGCGCCCCGTAATCGACCACCGCGCCCCGGCTGGCCGAAACCGCCTCGACCGCCGCGGCGGCGTTGTGGCCGGTTCCGGTTTCGCTTTCGGTGGATGGAGCCGGGGAAGGCGGTGACGCTGGAGCCGGCTGCTGTTTCGGTGCCGCCTTGACCGGTGGCTTCGGCGCTGGCTTCGGCAGCGGCTTGGGAGGCGGCGGCGGTTCCGCTGTGGGCTCCGGGGGCGGCTCCGCCACCGGAGGCACCGGTTCCGGCTCTGGCGCCAACTCCGGCTCCGGTTGGGCGACCGGCTCCGGCGTGGACTCCCGTTCCGGTTCGCTCTCCGGTTCGGGCGCCGCTGCCGGCGGCGGGCCGCTGTCCGCCTCGGACGCCACCAGCATCACCTCGATCACTGGGGTGATGGCTTCGTTCAGGCTGACGGCGCCGGTCTCCTCCGTGACCGTGCCGGGGGCCGCTCCGGCGGCGAACAGAAGGACGGCCAGGACGCCGGCGTGCAGCGTCCCGGACAGGGCGAGCGCCCCCAGCGGCCGGCGGGCCGGCTGGGGACGCTCATGCAGGCGGATCGCGCGCAAGGCTGGGAGCGCCGCGTCAACCGGCCTCCATCAGAAGGCCATGGTCAGGCCGAGGTTGAAGGACCGCCCCATGCCGGCCAGGGCGCCGATCGGCTGGCGGTTGCCGCTGGCGCGGAAATCGCCGTAATCGACGCCGCCCAGCGGCAGGTAATAGTGGGCGTCGAGCAGGTTCTCGATCCCGACGTCGGCGCGCAGGTTGCCCCAGACGTAGCTGGTGCGCAGGTTGACCAGGGCGTAGCCGGGGGTTTCCGGCTCGTTCCGCCCGGAATCCACCAGGAACTTGCGCCCGACCATCTGGAATTCCAGAACGCTGCTCCAGTCGCCCAGACGGTGGCCCAGGTCGAACGTCCCGTTCAGCGGCATGATGTGGTAGAGGTCGCGCCCGGTGTCGAGGTTGCGGCCGCGGACGTAGCTGACCACGGCGCCCATCGTGAACTCGCCCATCCGCTCGTCCTGGTGGACCAGGGTGCGGCCTTCGGCGTTGATGCCGTACAGTTCCGCCGTGTGGTTGGCGAAGCGCAACTGCACGAAGCCGTTCGACAGGGTGCCGATGCGGTCGGCGTCGATGAAGTTCTCGACGTGCGAATAATAGGGCGTGACCTTGACCAACCAGCGCTTGGCCGCGGCGTCCTGCCAAGCGGCGGTGGCGCCGACCGTGTAGGCGGTTTCCGGCTTCAGGTCCGGGTTGCCGACATAGCCGTTGGCGTCGCCGTACCAGCCGATCATGGTGGAGGACATGCCCCCGGTGCCCCAGGCGAAGCGCTCGTACAAGTTGGGCGAGCGGGTCTTGCGGGCGAAGCCCAACTCATAGCGTTCCGACGCGGACGGAGCGAAGCGGAGCAGCGCGGTGGCGTCGACGTTCACGTCGGTCTTGGAGCGGTCACCCCGGTTGAAGGCCGTGGCGGCGGGCGCGTCCGGGTTCGCCATGCCCATACCCATGCCCATCATGCCGGTGCGGATCGGGTTGGCCCAGGAGTAGGGCTGGACCGGCCCGTTGTCCATCCACACCACGTCGTTGCGCACGCCGAGCAGCGAGGTCCAGGCCGGGGTCCAGCGCTTCTCCCACTCGGCGAAGGTGCCGAGCCGGTCGCGGCGGGCGTCGTTCAGGTTCACGAAGGTCAGCGGCGACATCATCGCCGCCCCGGTGACCGGCGGCCACCAGTCGTCGATGCGGTAGCGGACCAGCTCGTTGCCGACGCGCAGCGTGTCCTGCGACGACAGCGGCACCTCCGCCGAGACGGCGTAGCCCATCTCGTGCGAGTCCGTGTTCATCGGCATGCCACCACGGTCGGCGCCGCCCTTGTCGTGCAGGAAGTTCATGGCGTGGACGGTGCGCTGCCAGAAGGCCCGGCCGTCCAGCGTGCCCCAGTCGAACGCGCCCTTGTAATGGCCGTTCAGGGTGGTGCCGCGGTTCAGCGTCATGTCCATGCGCTGGTTCGCGAAGCCGGAATAGGGCGAATATTGGTAGCCGCCGGACAGGGTGATCTCGTGCCCGTCCTTGCGCGCGCTGGCCGACAGGGCGTGGTTCTGCACGTTGTAGAGGGTGGAGCGGACCTTGTCCCCGTCGCCGTCCTTGTAATCGTCCGCCCGGCTCCAGGCGCCGGTGTAGCGCAGGCTGAACCGCTCGGTCGCCGCGGTGGCGGTGCCGGACAGGGTGGTGCCGTTGCCGTTCGAGCGGTAGACGGTGGACAGGCTGCCCTCGCCATGGATGGGCTCGCCGGGCTGGGCGTAGACGGGGGGCTTGCTGGTCACCGAGATGGTGCCGGCGATGCTGTCGCCGCCCTTGCTGACCGGGGTGACGCCGGCGATGGCCTCGATCGCGTCGATGACCGAGGGGTCGGCGTAGGACAGCGGCGCGTTCATGTGGTTGGCGCAGGCGGCGGTCATCGGCATGCCGTCGACCTGGACGCGCACGCGGTCGTCGGCCAGACCGTTCAGCGCCGGCAGGCTGGAGAAGCCGCCCGCGCTGTAGAGCGACACGCCCGGCAGGCTGCGCAGCAGCGCCGCGGCGTCCGCGCTGGCGATGCGGCGGCTGGCGATTTCGGCGGCGTCGAGCGTGCCGGTGCCGAGCGGCCGGGACAGGCCCTTCTCCGGCGCCGTGGCGGCCGGCGCGGTGTCCGTCTCGACCGGGACGGCGGGCAGGGCCTGCGGGGTTTGAGCTTGGGCCGGCAGTGCGCTCAGCGCGGCAAGGACGGCCGTCAGCAGGGCGGTGGAGGCACGAAGGCGATTGGACAAACGGGGGGCGTTCGCCGCGGACGCGGCGGTGGACAGGCGAATCATTGGGCGCTCGTTCTCGAAGGGGACGAGTGAAGATCGGGGCACAGCCTTGCCGCCCCGCCTGGTCATCGATCGGCGCGCAGGATCAGCGCAAGGGATCGGGACCGGCGGGTTGCGGTGCGAAGGCTGGCGTGAAGGATGGGGTGGGCAAGACCGGGCAGGCCGTGCCGGGCTCAACAGCCGGGCGCGGGAAGCGGAGGGCGCGTGCCGATGGTGGTCAGACGAAAGCCGGGGGCGCTCGGGCCTTGAGCCGCGACAGGAACCAGCCGGCGGCGATGTGCTGGCCGGGCAATCCGATGGAACTGTGGGCGACGACGGAAACCGGAAGCACCACGGTCAGAAGCGGCGGCGGCGCGGTCAGACCGGCGACCAGCCCGCAGACCGGGCAGTCATCGCCCATGGACAATGTGGCCTTGCCGTCCGGGATCAGGGAATCGGGGGATGGGCCGTCGGGAAGAACGATGGAGGCCATGCCCTGCGGCGTGCAGATCATGACCGTTTCGCCGGTCGTGGCGTTGGCCACCGGAATCAGGAAGGCCCAACCCAAAAGCTGCAGAAGCAAAGCCATTCCGCCCGCCATCACGGCGGCGCAGCCCAGCCTGCGTCCGATGCTTCCGAGAAAAACCGGCATGTCCCGGCCGACCCCTTAATCCGAGTAGGGGATTAGGTTAATCGGACTATGCCGAAGGAACAAGGGACGATTGGTCGCAGCCCAGCACCGCCGTGCCACTTTCAGGAGGGCAGCACCTCGCCCAGCGCCCCGGCCAGATCCGCGGGCAGCACCGGCTTGTGCAGCAGGCGGCAGCCGAGCGACATGGCCTCGCGCAACCGCTCCGGGGCGGTGTCGCCGGTGATGATGATCCCCGGCACCGGCCAGCGCCGGCGCACCAGCTCGACCACCGAGCGCCCGGAGTCGCCGCCCGGCAGGCGGTAGTCGGTCAGCACCACATGGGGGCGCCGCAGGCTGGGCAGCGTCGCGGCCAGCTCCGCCGTCGAGGACACGGCGACCACGCGCAGCCCCCAGCGCTTCAGCATCATGGTCATGCTGCGACGGACCTGCTCGTCGTCCTCCACCAGCAGCACCGTGCGCCCCTTCAGCCGCGGTTCCCGGCTGGTCTCCGGGGCCGGAACCGTTACGGCGCCGGCCTCCGGCTTGCGGGCGTAGGGCACCGTCACCGAGAAGACCGAGCCCGACCCGACCCGCGAGCGCAGCGCCACCTCCACCCCCAGCAGGCGGGCGATGCGCGACACGATGGACAGGCCCAGCCCGAAACCCTGGGTGGCGTTGCGCTCCGGGTTGTTGAGCTGGCGGAACTCCTCGAAGATGGCCTCGCGGGCGTCCTCGGGGATGCCCGGCCCGTTGTCCCACACCTGGAACTCCACCCCGTCGGCCCGGCGGCGGCAGCCGACCAGCACCCGCCCTCTGCCGTCCATGTCCTTGGGCCGGCCATGCGCGATGGCGTTGGACAGCAGATTGCGCAACAACCGTTCCAGCAGGTGGGGATCGGTGGACACCGCCAGACGGCTGGGCCGGCAGCGCAGCTCGATGGACGACGCCTCGGCCACGCCGCGGAATTCCTCGGCCAGACGGGTCATCAGGGCCGCGGGGGAGAAATCGCTGACCGACACCTCGATGACGCCGGCCTCCAGCCGGGACAGGTCGAGCAGGCCGCTCAGCATGCCGTTCAGGCTGTCGATGGACGCCTTCAGCCGGCTCAGCGATTCCTGGGCGATCGGGTCGGCGCCGACCGACCCGAGCAGGACATGGGCGTAGAGGGCCGCCGCCTGGATCGGCTGGCGCAGGTCGTGGCTGGCCGCGGCGAGGAACTTGGTCTTGGCCCGGTTCGCCGCTTCCGCAGCCTCCTTCGCGCGCTTGAGCTGCTCCTGCGTCTGCTTGCGCTCGGTCACGTCGCGGAAGATCACGGCGATGCGGCGCTGTTCGGGGGTGCCGACCTTGAAGACGTAGAAGCTGATCCATTTTTCCAACGGCCCGGCGTACAGCTCTTGCCGCGTCGACTCCCCGTCGCGCGCCGCACGGCCAAACACGTCGTACCAGTGGTCTTCGAAAGCCGGGCTGATTTCGCGCAGCCGCCGACCGACGAAATCCTCTCCGGTCATGCGCCGCGCCGCCGGATTCATTTCCAGATACAGGACATCCGCCGGCCGGTCGCCGTCGAACATCACGTCGGCGAGGAGAAAGCCCTCGTCCATCGCCTCGAACAGGGCGCGGAACCGCCGCTCGCTCTCGCTAAGCTGCGTGGTACGCTCCTCGACCCGCTGCTCCAGATCGGCGTTGGCCTGCTCCAACTCCTCGGTGAGGGTCTGAAGCTCCTCATAAGAGGTCTGGAGTTCCTCCGACAGATAGGATTCGTCCCGGCTGAGGGCGTTCAGCCGCTGGTTGGTGTCGGCCAAGGCGTCGAGCAACTCCGCCTGGCGCGATTCCGACAGGGCGAGGCGCTCGCGCAACGCGGCGATCTCATGCCGCTGGGCGTTCATCTCCTCTTCCATTTGAATCCGGTCGGCCGCCAAAAGGCGCGCTTCCTCCTGCGCATCCTGCGCCGTCACCAGGGCCTGTTCGAGGCTTTGGTCCAATTCTGTGACGCGCTGAACCAAAAATTCGCGCTCGGGCAATTCGCGTTCGGGATCGCGCGTATCGTCCCCCGCGCGGATGGATGCCGACTTGCCCAAGCTCCCTCCCTCGCTGGGAGCGAATGATTGCACAGACGGCTCAACAGTGCGCGCGTGGAAAAGTTATAGAACCAAAGCCGGAATTTTCCGACCACCATGCTGTTGCTTTCTTGCATGCAAGAACTGCTGTTTCCGGATCATGGACAAGAGGGACATTCTGGCCATTGGGGCCTCCGCCGGTGGGATCACCGCATTGCAGAGGCTGTTCGCGGCGATGCCGCGCGACGTGACGGCCACGGTCTTCGTCGTTCAGCACATCGGCGCCACGCACAGCGTGCTGCCGACGGTGCTGTCGCGCGCCGGCTGGCTGCCGGCCTTCCATCCGGACGACGGGGAACCGGTGCGCCCCGGCTGGATTCACGTCGCGCCGCCCGATCACCATCTGCTGGTCAAGGACGGCTGCGCGCTGGTGCGCCGCGGGGCGCGGGAGAACCGATGCCGGCCGGCCATCGATCCGCTGTTCCGGTCGGTGGCGGTCGCCTACGGGGTGCGGGCGGTGGGGTTGATCCTGACCGGCACGCTGGACGACGGGACCGCCGGGCTGCGCGCCGTGAAGCGCTGCGGCGGGCTGGCAATGGTGCAGGACCCGGAGGACGCCGAGTGGCCGGACATGCCGTGCAACGCCATGCGGCATGTCTCCGTGGACGCCTGTGCCCCGCTGTCCGACCTTCCGGCGCTGCTGACCCGTTTGCTGACCGAGCCGTCCGGCCCCGCGGTGCCGGTCCCCGCCGACATCGCGATGGAGGCGCGCATTCCGGAGAACGGGTTCGACGCGGTGCCGGAACTCACCGCCTCCGTGGGCAAACCGAGCACGCTGAGCTGCCCCGATTGCGGCGGCAATCTGGTGGAGATCGAGGACGGCCCGCTGCTGCGTTTCCGCTGCAAGGTCGGCCATGCGTACGGCCCCGCGACGCTGGCGGAGTTCCATCGGGAGTCGATCGAGCAGGCCATCTGGGTGGCCCTGCGAACCCACGAGGACCGCGCCATAATGTTCCGGCGCCTGGCCGACCGGGCCCGTGCGCATGGGCACCCCACCGTCGAGGCCAATTGGACCCGGTCGGCGCAGGAGGCCGAGCGGACCGTGGCGATGCTGAAGGACGTGCTGTCCGGACCGGGGCAGGAATTGGCGGGCGGCATGGCCACCGAAGAGGGGATTTGAGGGGCTCCCGGAGCGGTGCCCATTCACCCTTCGACGTTCCCCGGAAGCGGCGGCGCGCCCGACCGCTTCCAACCGTCCCTTAAAGCGAATTTTCATTCGCTTTGGATTCACATGGCCTCATTTGCCGGCTGGGCTTCGGCCGCATGTGCGGCCGGGACCGCCGTCGCGGTCCAAAGCGGATTGCAATCCTCTTTAGTCCGCCGCCGCCGTCTCGCCGCCCAGATGCTGGCGTTCGGTGGTGTCGTGCACGATGGCGACGAGGATCGGCGGCTGTTCCCCGCCGAAATGCTGAAGGCAGACCTCGACCGGATGGGGACCGCGCTGGCTGCCCTGCATCACCGTTTCGAAGACCACCTCCTGCTTCTCGCCCGAGAGAAGGGGGGCGACGAGAGCCCGGAACCGCTCCGCCGGCACCTCGGGCATCAGGTCGTGCACGGCCAGTTGCTTCAGGTGCTCCAGCTTGTAGCCCAGCTTGGTTTCGGCCCCGCGGTTCACCAGCAGGAAATGGAAGCTCGACGGGTCGAGGAAATAGACCTCGTTCAGGGATTCGCCGATGACCCGCCCGAGATAGCCGGCGAGGGCTTCGGTCCGGGTCTGTTCGGTCACGTCCTCGATGATCAGGACGATGCCGCGGGCCTCCCGCGCCTCGTACAGCAGCGGGGAGAGCCGGACCCGGCAGGTCACCGCGCGGCCGCGCCGGTCCACGGCGTTCAGCATGACCGGCGTCTGCGGCGACTCGCTGTGCAGGACGTTCTCCAGGTCGGCGCGGAGCCGCTGCACCGGCAGGCCGATGTCGAGGTCGAGGAAGTCCTCGTCCTGGACTTCTTCGGCGCGCAGGCCCCACATGTTCTCGCCCCAGCGGTTCCAGGAGCGCACGCGCAGATCCTGGTCCAGAACGATGATTCCCACGTCCATGCTGCGCAGGATCGATTCCGAGTAGCGGCGGAACTCCCCGGATTCCTCGCCCTGACGACGCAACTCCTCGTTGGCGACCTCCAACTCCTCGTTGGCGGAGCGCAGCTCCTCATTCATGGTCTCCAGTTCCTCGTTGGTGGACTGGAGTTCCTCGTTGGTGGTTTCCAACTCCTCGTTGGTGGACTGGAGTTCCTCGTTGGTCGTCTCCAGCTCCTCGTTGGAGCTTTGCAGCTCCTCGATCGTCGTCTCCAGGCTTTCCTGCGCGGCTTCCAGCTCCTGCTGCACCTGGAAATGCCGGCTGGTGTCGGTGAAGCCGAGCAGCGTGGCGAAGGGCTTGCCGTCGCGCCCGTAGAGCAGGGAGATCTCGATGCTCAGGCGCATCGGCTCGCCCGGCGGGCGGGCGAATTCCTGATGCTCGATGCGCACCACGCGCCCGGTCTTCCGCACCTCCTCGATGCGCGAGCGCAGCTCCGCCGGGCGGTAGGAGATCGACAGGTCCTGGAACGGGCGGCCGATGTCGATCTCGCCCACGTCGAGAAGGCGCCGGGCCATGGTGTTGGCGAAGACGAGGATGCCGTCGCCGTCGACCGACAAATAGGCGGTGGCGCTGCTGTCCACGATGCCTTCCATCAGCCGGCTCTGGAAGCTCTGGCGATGGTTGTTGTCCGGCGCGATGGTCAGACTGCCGCCCGGGCTGCGCCGCCATTCCTGCGGCACCTTGCGGAAGATGCGGCTCTTCAGGTTCACCGGCTCGAACATCTTGGAGCGGGCGAGCTGGGTCTCCGCCTTGCCGAGGAACAGGACGCCGTCGTTGGTCAGCGCGTAGTGCAGGCGCGGCAGGACGATGTTCTGGGTTTCGCTTTCCAGATAGATCAGCAGGTTGCGGCACACCAGCAGGTCGATGCGCGAGATCGGGGCGTCGGTCACCAGATTGTGGCGCCCGAAGATCACGCATTTGCGCAGCTCGCGCTGGAAGACGTAGTGGTTGTTGGTGCGCTCGAAATACCGGTCCAGCAACGGGGGCGGCACGTTCGCCACGTCGCGCGGGGAGTAGATGGCGTGCCGGGCGGTGTTCAGCGCCGCGTCGTCCAGATCGGTCGCGTAGATCTTCACCCGGTTGATGAAGGCGTCCTTGCCCAGCGCCTCCGCGAGCAGCATGGCGAGGGAATAGGGCTCCTCCCCCGACGCGCAGCCGGCGCTCCAGATGCGGATGGGGTCGCGGTCGGAGCGCTGGGCCAGGATCTGCGGCACGACCTCCTTCCGCAGCACGTCCCAGGAGTCGGTGTCGCGGAAGAAGGAGGTCACGTTGATCAGCACGGTGTTCAGAAGATGAATGAATTCCTGCGGGTCTGCTTCCAGCAGGCCATGGTAGACGGCGAAATCCTCGCAGCCCGCCTCCTCCATCCGGCGGCGGATGCGCCGTTGCAGGCTGGTGCGCTTGTAGCCGCGGAAATCGAGGCCCCGGCTTTCCTGGATGTAGCGGATCAGCGCCTCGAATTCGGGTTCGGCGGAGTCCTTGGCGCCGGAATCCTTGCCGGACATCTCAATGCGCCTCGTCCCAATTGTTGCCGATTCCGGCGTCGGCCACCAGCGGCACGCCGAGCGTGGCGGCCCCCTCCATGACCGCGCGCACCAGCGCGGCGGCGCGTTCGGCCTCCGCGTCCGGGGCTTCGAACAGCAGTTCGTCGTGGACCTGGAGCAGCATACGGACGTCGTCGAAGCCGGCTTCCTTCAGGGCGCCGGGCACGCGCGCCATGGCGCGCTTCATGATGTCGGCGGCGGTGCCTTGGATCGGCGCGTTGATCGCCTGCCGTTCCGCGAAGGCGCGGCGGGCGGCGTTCTTGTCGTGGATGCCGGGGATGTAGCAGCGCCGCCCGAACAGCGTCACCACATGGCCGTTTTGGCGCGCGAAGGCCTTGGTCGCCTCCATCCACACCTTCAGCTCGTGGAAGCGCTCGAAATAGGCCTTGATGAAGGCGTTGGCCTCGCCCGGCGCGATGCCGAGCTGGCGGCCCAGCCCGAAGCCGGAAATGCCGTAGATGATGCCGAAGTTGATCGCCTTGGCCTTGCGCCGGATCTCCGAGGTCATCTGGTCCAGCGGCACGCCGAAGACCTGGCTGGCGGTGGCCGCGTGAATGTCGATGCCGTCCTGGAACGCCTGTTTCAGCGCGGCGATGCCGGCCATCTCGGCGACGAGCCGCAGCTCGATCTGCGAGTAGTCGACGGAGATCAGCTTGTGCCCTGGTGCCGCCACGAAGGCACGGCGGATCTTGCGCCCCTCCTCGGTGCGGACCGGGATGTTCTGCAGGTTCGGGTCGGTCGAGGACAGGCGGCCGGTGTTGGTCGCCGCCATGGCGAAGGCGGTGTGCACCCGCTCCGATCCTTCGACGATCTGGGCCTGGAGCGCGTCGGTGTAGGTGTTCTTCAGCTTGGCGAGCTGGCGCCAGTCGAGCACGCGCTGGGCGATGACGTGGCCCTGTTCCGACAGCTCCTCCAGCACGCTGGAATCGGTGGAGTAGGCGCCGGTCTTGCCCTTCTTGCCGGTGCCGAGCTTCATCTCGTCGAACAGGATCTCGCCGAGCTGCTTGGGCGAACCGATGTTGAAGCTGCGCCCGGCGTGCCCGTGGACCTCCTTCTCGATCTCCGCCATGCGGACGGCGAGGTCCTGGGACAGGCGGGCGAGCGCCGCCCGGTCCACCCGGATGCCGCAGGACTCCATGTCGGCGATCACCGGGACCAGCGGGCGTTCCAGCGTCTCGTAGACGGTTACCATCCGCTCGTCGACCAGCCGCGGCTTCAGCACCCGCCACAGCCGCAGCGTGATGTCGGCGTCCTCCGCGGCGTAGGCCAGCGCCTTGTCCAGCGGCACGCGGTCGAAGGTGATCTGGTTCTTCCCGGTGCCGCAGACCTCCTTGAAGGGGATGGTCGTGTGGGCGAGGTGCAGCTCCGCCAACTCGTCCATGCCGTGGCCGTGGGCGCCGCCCTCCAGCACGTAGGAGATCAGCATGCTGTCGTCGATCGGCGACACGCGCACGCCGTGGCGGGCGAACAGCTGGTGGTCGAACTTGAAATTGTGCCCGATCTTCAGGATCGCCGGGTCCTCCAGCACCGCCCGCAGGGCCTTCAGCGCGTCCTCCGCCGGGATCTGCTTCGGCGCTTCCGGCGTCTCGAAGGACAGCTCCCCGCTGGCCGCGGCGTTGGGGGCCTGATGCGCCAGGGGGATGTAGCAGGCCAGCCCCGGCTCGGTCGCCAGCGAGATGCCGACCAGCGTCGCCGTGGCGGGGGTCAGCGAGTCGGTTTCGGTGTCCACGGCCAGGACGCCGGTGTTGCGGGCGCGCTCCAGCCAGACGGCCAGGGCGTCGAGATCCTGCACCAGCTCGTAGCGCTGCTCGACGTCGGTGGGCGGGGCGGGGCGGCTGCGCGGCGCGCCGGCCTCCGCCGCCGGGGCGGGGGAGGTCGTGGCGGTCCCGGCCGGGCCGGCGGACGGCGTGGCGGAGGGAACCGCGCCGTCGGCGATGGTGCCGTCCTTGCGCATCTCCGCCTCGACGCGGCTGACGATGGTGCGGAAGCCCTGGGCGCGCAGGAAGTCGATCAGCTTCTGGTGGTCGGGCTCGCGGACGCGCAGCTCCTCCAGCGGCTTCGGCGGCGGGGCGTGGTCGTCCAGCAGGACGAGGCGGCGGGAGATCCGCGCCTGCTCCGCGAAGTCGATCAGCTTCTGGCGGCGGGCCGGCTGCTTGATCTCGCCGGCGCGGGCCAGCAGCGATTCCAGGTCGCCGTATTCGGTGATGAGCTGGGCGGCGGTCTTCACGCCGATGCCCGGCACCCCCGGCACGTTGTCCACGCTGTCGCCGGCCAGCGCCTGCACGTCCACCACCCGGTCGGGGGCGACGCCGAACTTCTCGAACACCTCGTCGGGGCCGATGGGCTTGTTCTTCAGCGGGTCGAGCATCCGCACGCCGGGGCGGACGAGCTGCATCATGTCCTTGTCGGACGACACGATGGTGACCTCGCGCCCGGCCTCGTTGGCCAGCCGCGCGTAGGTGGCGATCAGGTCGTCGGCCTCGTAGCCCTCCAGCTCCAGGCAGGGCAGGCAGAAGGCCTCCGTCGCCTCGCGGATCAGGGCGAACTGGGGCTTCAGCTCCTCCGGCGGCTCGGGGCGGTGGGCCTTGTATTCGGGATAGAACTCATTGCGGAAGTTCAGCCGCTTCGAATCGAAGACCACCGCCACGGCGGAGGCCTTCAGGTCGGCCAGCAGCTTCAGCAGCATGTTGGAGAAGCCCAGCACCGCGTTGACCGGCGTGCCGTCCGGGCGGTTCAGCATCGGCAGGGCGTGAAAGGCCCGGAAGATGAAGCCCGACCCGTCCACCAGATACAGGCCGCTGCCGTCCCCGGCGGGTGCGGGGGCTTCGCTGGCGATCTGGAGCGTGTCGGTGGTCTTTTCGTCGGACATGGTGCGGCCTCTTCCCTTCGGGGCGATACCATGGCCGAAGGCGGCCCGAGAGTCGAGCGCGCCCGACGCCGTTGGAGGGCTGGAGACACCCAGCCCGATTCGGGTGTGCATGAACGGTCGAAAGGTGTCCGCCGGGTGCCCTCGGACGACGCTGGAACCATGAGCAGGAACCATGAAAGGAAGCATCTGTTGCGAGTTCTTATGGGATGCCCTGCGCAACAGCCATCGACCCGCCCCGCCATGAACCATTATGTCGCCGGAGCCATCGCCGGGCTGGCCGGCACCGTCGCCATGACGGCGGCCATGCGCGCGATGTTCCGCGCCTTGCCGGAAAAAGACCGGTACCCCTTGCCGCCGCGCCTGATCACGGACCGGGTCGTCGGCCCGACCGGGCTGCTGGACGCGCTGGACGAACCGGAGCGCCGCGACCTGACGCTCGCCCTGCATTACGGCTACGGCGCCGCTGCCGGGGCTCTGTATCCGGCGGTCGCGCAGCGCGTCGGCGGACCGGCGGTGGCGACGGGAATCGGCTACGGTCTCGCGGTCTGGGGTGCCAGCTATCTCGGTTGGATTCCGGCGATGCGCATCCTGACCCCCGCAACCCGCCATCCGAGCGCCCGCAACAGCCTGATGCTTGCCGCCCATGTGGTGTGGGGAGGGGTAACGGGCGTTACGGCCGCGTATTTGATGGGAGAGGCGAAGGATGGCCGATCCGGTGCGCAGCCGATGGCGGGCGCTCACGAGCATGCCTCTGCTGTCCGGGAGCTGGCATAGCGCTCCCACAGCGATACGGCGATGCAAACGGGGATATGAATAATAAAGGCCTAGCGCGCATTGCGGCTAAGCCTTTGAAATCGCTGGCGGACCCGAATGGATTCGAACCATCGGCCTCTGCCTTCGGAGGGCAGCGCTCTATCCAGCTGAGCTACGGGTCCATCATCAGCGGAGGCGCACCATAGCGAAAAGCCTCGGCCAGTGCAAACACTCCTTTCGACATTTTTTCACCCCCGCGGGGGCCGTCCATCCGCGCTTATTTCGCGGCCAGAAGGCTGCGGTTGCGGTCGGCGCCGCTCGCCAGGGGCTGCTTGGGATTCTCGATCCAGGCGGCGATGTCGTTGACCACCACCTGCCCCCTCAGGTCGCGCAGCAGCATGTGCCAGCCGTCGGGATAGACCGCCACCACATGCCGCCCACCGGTCTCGAAATCCTCGACCGCGCGGCTGACGGGGGTCTTCGGCAGAACCTCCTCGTGGGCGCCGTAGAGCACCAGGGAGGGCACCGACAGATGCCCGCAGGCGGCCAGGGCCGTGCCCATCAGATTGGTCAGTCCCTCCAGCGCGTCGATGCGGGAGCCCTTGATGACCAGCGGGTCGCGGCCCAGCGCGCGCAGCATCTCGATGTTGTCGGACGCCTGGATCTTCAGCTCCTTGGGCGGGTGCACCACCATCCCCGGCACCATGGTGTAGCTGAGCCAGAGCAGCGCCCGCGGGAGGAGGCCCATCGCGTCGCGGCCCCAGACGGCGGGGGCGACCAGGATCGTGCCGTTCACCGTCGGCGGATTCGGGCCGGTCATCGCGGTCAGCACCACGGCACCGCCCATGCTCTCGCCCATCAGATAGACCGGCAGGCCGGGGTGGCGGGCGTGGATCTGGGACACCGCCGCCTTCAGGTCGGCCACCAGCGTGTCGGTGCCCGGCCAGATGCCGGTGTTCCGCGTGGCGCCGAACCCGCGCTGGTCGTAGGCGTAGACGGCGATCCCCCGCGCGGCGAGGCTGCGCCCGGCCCCGTCGAAGGCGTTGGAGTAGTCGTTGTAGCCGTGCAGCGCCAGCACCACCGCTTGCGGCGCCCCCTCCTCGGGCAGCCAGCGGCGCAGCGGCAGTTCGAAACCGTCGGCGGCGATCAGGGCACGGTCGGTCAGGGCCGGCTGGGTCACCGGAAGTCCCATCGGCTGATAGGCCGGGGTGCAGCCGGACAGCAGAAGGCCGATCCCGACGATCACGCTCGCAATCCGGCCGGCCGCCCTACGCCGCATCGTGCGCGATCTCCTTGCGGGCGTGCGCGCCGCCGGTCAACTGCAGGAAGATGTCCTCCAGGTCCGACTCCTCGGTGCTGAGATCGACCACCCCCAGCCCGGCTCCGGCCAACGCGGCCAGGATACCGTCCACCCGCTGGCGGCTCGGCTGGTAGCGGACGATCAGGCGCCGCGGCTCGGCCAGTTCGGCGGAGAAGGCGGACAGTTCCGCCGGCACGGCGTCCAGGTCGCGGTCGACCAGAACGGTCAGCGCCTTGGCGTCCACCCGGCGGAGCAGCGAAGCGGTCGGCTCGCAGGCCACCACCGTGCCGTGGTTGATGATGGCGATGGAGTCGCACAGCTCCTGCGCCTCCTCCAGATAGTGGGTGGTCAGCAGCACCGTCGAGCCCTCGCGGTTCAGCTTGCGCACATGCTCCCACAGCTGGATGCGCAGTTCCACGTCCACGCCGGCGGTCGGCTCGTCCAGCACCAGGACGGGCGGGGTGTGGACCATCGCCTTCGCCACCATCAGCCGCCGCTTCATGCCGCCCGACAGCGAGCGGGCGTAGGCGTCGGCCTTGTCGCGCAGTCCCACGGCCTCCAGCAGCTCCTCGGTCCGGCGCTCGGCCTTGGGCACGCCGTACAGCCCGGCCTGAAGCTCCAGCATTTCCCGCGGGGTGAAAAAAGGGTCCATGTTCAGTTCCTGGGGGACCACGCCGATCGACGCCCGCGCCTGGCGCGGATGGGCGTCGATGTCGGTTCCCCAGATCGAAACCGTGCCGCCGGTCTTGTTGACCAGCCCGGCCATGATGTTGATGAGCGTGGACTTGCCCGCCCCGTTCGGCCCCAGCAGCCCGAACACCGCCCCGCGCGGAATCGCCAGGTCGATGCCCTTCAGAGCCTGTTTCGGCCCTGCCTTGCCGGAGGCCTGATAGGTCTTGGTGAGGCCGCGCACCTCCACGGCGTAGGCGGGGACGGTGTGGGCGGGCAGGGCGGCGTCGTTCAGCGGGGCGTGCGCAACCATGGAGTCGAAAGGGCCTTTCCGGTCGTGCCCCGAGTCCGAACCCCCGGGGGCGATCACTGTCCAATCACTTGATCCGTCCGGCGCGTTGGGTATGATCCGACCCCGCGCGCGTGCCTCATTCGGTGGGCATCTTAACGATGGCGTTAACGCGCGCGTGTGTCAAAGTGGAGGATGTCTGCCATGCAGCCAATTGAAACGATCGAAGTCGAAACCCTGACCGTCGGGTGCGACGGTGGTGGCGGCGCGCTCGGCCACCCGCTGGTCTATCTGACGCTGAGCGCCGAGGGGAAGGTTGAGTGCCCCTACTGCTCGCGTCACTTCGTCCTGAAGGAAGGCGCCAAGACGGGCACGCACGGGCACTGAGTCCGTGCGGCGCACTTTTGCGGCGGCGCTTTTTTACAGGGCGGAAATCCCGCGCACGAGAAAGGGCCGGAGCGATCCGGCCCTTTCTCGTGTCTGCGCCACGGGCCGATTCTGTGGCCCATCCGCCACCTCTCTCCGTGGTGATGCAACGTGCGGGCGGGGCGGGTCATATGCCTCTTTTATTGCAATTGTGAAAAATATAAAACGAACCGCCTTGACGCGCGTCGCGATCCGCCTTCTACTTTTTTGCGGCGCAAAAGAGGCGTCCAACGCAATTGCCCGCTCAGGTCCTTCGCATGCTTTTTCCTGAGGCCACCGCTCTCGCGCCAGATGAGGCCCGGTCCATGAGCCAAGAGACGGAAGAGCAGTACAGAAGTATTTTCGAGAACGCGGTCGAAGGTATTTACCAGACCACGGTGGACGGACGTTATTTGCGGGTCAACCCGGCGCTGGCGCGCATCTATGGCTACCGCTCGCCGGCCGACCTGATCGACAACCTGACGGACATCGCCGGGCAGCTCTACGTCGATCCCGGCAAGCGCGAGGCCTTCGCCCGCCTGATGGCCGAGCGGGACGTGGTGCAGAGCTTCGAGGCGCGGGTCTTCCGCAGCGACGGCTCGATCATCTGGATCTCGGAGAACGCGCGCTGCGTGCGCGATCCGCAGGGCCGCATCCGCTACTACGAAGGCACCGTCCAGGACATCACCGAACGCAAGCAGCACGAGGAGAAGATCCGCCTGCTCGCCACCGTCTTCGACAGCGTGGCCGACGGCATCCTGATCGTGGACCCCGACCTGTCGGTGCAGGCGGTCAACCCGGCCTACGAGGTGATGACCGACTTCCAACGCGAGGAGCTTCTCCACCGCCCGCTGGTGATCTTCGCCCCAGGTTCGCACGAGCGCGCCTTCATCGAGGACATCTGGCGCACCGCCCGCACGGAAGGGCGCTGGCAGGGCGAGGTGACCAGCTTCCGTCATTCCGGCGACGCCTTCGCGGCCTCGCTGTCGGTCACGGCGGTGCGCGCGCCGGGCGGGGCGATGGAGCATTACGTGCTGACGCTGGCCGACATCAGCCAGCGCAAGGACCAGGAACACCAGATCCGCTACCAGGCCAGCTTCGACCGGCTGACCGACCTGCCCAACCGCTGGCTGGTCTGCGAGCGGCTGGAGGAGGCCATCGCCCGCGCGCAGCGCATGCGCACCAAGGTCGCCGTGGCCTTCCTCGATCTCAACCGCTTCAAGCAGGTGAACGACACGCTGGGCCACCACGCCGGCGACGACCTGCTGAAGCTGGTGGCCAAGCGGCTGCGCAACTGCACCCGTGTGTCCGACACGGTGGGCCGGCTGGGCGGCGACGAGTTCCTGATCGTGGCGCCCGACGCGGTGGACCGCGCCGCCGGCGCCCGGCTGGTCGAGAAGATCCTCTATTCGATGGGCGAGCCCTTCGCCGTCCACAACCAGGAGCTCTTCTGCGGCGCCTCGATCGGCGTGGCCTTCTTCCCCGACGACGGCGAGACGGCGGACCAGCTGCTGCGCAACGCCGACCTCGCCATGTACCACGCCAAGCGCAACCCGGAATGCAAGTTCGTCTTCTACGAGGCGGGCATGCGGGAACGCACCGGCTTCACGCTGGGGCTGGAAAGCGACCTGCGCCGCGCCGCCGCCACCGGCGAGGAGTTCGCGCTGCACTTCCAGCCCAAGGTGGACATGCCGCACCGCGGCTCCCACCGGGTGATCGGGGCGGAGGCGCTGATCCGCTGGCACCACCCGGTCCGCGGCCTCGTCAGCCCGGCGGAGTTCATCCCGCTGGCCGAGGAAACCGGCCTGATCTGGGAGATCGGCGCCTGGACCCTGAAGGAAGCCTGCGCCCGGCTGGCCGGCTGGCTGGCGGCGGGGCTGGACATCGCGTCGGTGTCGGTCAACCTGTCGCCGCGCCAGTTCCAGGACGCGCGTCTGGTGACCTTCGTCCGCGACGTGGTGGAGCGCAGCGGCGTGCCGCCGGAGCGGCTGGAGCTGGAGCTGACCGAGGGCGCCATGATCGGCGACATCGAGAAGGCGGTGACCATCCTGCACGGGCTGAAGGGGATCGGCATCCGCCTGTCCATCGACGATTTCGGGACCGGCTATTCCTCCCTGGCCTATCTGAAGCGGTTCCCGATCAACACGCTGAAGATCGACCGCAGCTTCGTCCGCGACATCGTGCAGTCGGCCACCGACCCGGCCATCGTCAACACCATCGTGAATCTGGCCGAGAGCCTGGGCTTCGACACCATCGCCGAGGGGGTGGAGACGGAGGAGCAGGCGGACATGCTGCGCCGCCAGCGCTGCACGCGCATCCAGGGCTTCCTGATCAGCCGCCCGCTGGACGTGGACGCCTTCGAGCGCTTCCTGGTGGAGAACGCCGGGTAGGGCGGCTTCCCGGTGGCGGCCCGGCGGGTATGGGCCGGCGGGAAGCCGCGCCCCGTCAGTTGCCGAGCTTGTTGGTGTCGAGCACGATCATCGCCACGCCGATCTTCTCCTTGCTGGCCGGATCGAGCACGGGAACGCTGACCTCGGTCAGCATGGCGTTCGTCCCGGCGTCCTTCTCCGGGTCGGTCATGTAGAGGTCGGAGCCGCCGCTGTAGACCTTCTGCCACTTCGGCTCGTCGCCCTGCCAATAGTCGGAGGTGCCGCCGGTCTGGGCCACGTTCAGGCCGCGGTTGTCCATCAGCAGGATCTCCACGATCCGGCCGTTGCTCTTGTCCGTCACCTCCTTCAGACGCTTGGTCACGGCGTTCGCGGCGATCTTGTCGTAGGTGGGGTTGGCGGACTTGGCCTTGGCCGCCGCCTTCCAGTCGTTGTCCATGGCGTCGATCTTGGCTTGGTCGAGGCCCTTGTTCTGCGCGTTCTGGGCCTTGACGGCGTCGACGATCGCGGGATCGGCGAGCCAGGTCTGGGTCTGCGGGCTTACCGTCTTGCGGACGGTGGTTTCCAGGGCGGGATCGGCGGCGTAGGCCGGCAGGGTGCCGAGCACGGTCAGAACCGCCGCGGTGGACAGGAGCAGGGAAAAGCGTTTGGACATCGATTCCTCCCATGATTGATCCGCCCACGGGCTGCCTTCGCGGCCTGTGCTCCGTGGGCGCAGAACCATAGGTCCCGCTTCATCCCGCCGGTCAGAGGAATGCGTGAATTATTCCGTGAGACGGAAAATCAGCAAACCTAACCATTGTTGTTCTTGAACGGGTGGCGCTTGGCCGGGGGCAAGGTTCAGCGCTCTCCCTCCGTCTCCGCCGTCTGCCGTGGGCGGCTCTGCGCGTAGTGCAGGGATAGGGCGCGGATCTGCTCCTCCGTCAGGTTGCGGACGGCGGCGCCCATGATCCTGGACAGCGGCGTGTCGCCGTGCGCGTCCTTCTGCCAGAGGCGGAGCTGGCCGGCGATGTAGCTCGCGTGCTGGCCGTCGAGGCGGGGGTAGCGCGGGTCGCGGTCCTCGCCATGGCAGCCGGAACAGGCCGGAACCCCGGTGGCGCGGTCGCCGGACTCGGCCAGCCGGGCACCCAGTTCCAGCAGGGCCGGATCGGCGTCGGCGGGCGGGGGCGGGTAGGGGGCCGCCGTCTGCCCCGCATAATGGTCGGCCAGGGTGCGCAGAATCGAATCGTCCAGCCCGGCGGCCACCGGCTGCATGATGCCGCTGTGCCGCCCGCCCTCGGCGTAGGCCTTCAGCGCGTGGAAGAGATAGTCGGCGTTCTGCCCGGATAGGCGGGGGAAGGCGGCGGTGCTGTCCCCGGTGCCGCCCCCGGCACCGTCATAGCCGTGGCAGCGGGCGCAGTTGTCCAGCACCTCGCGGGCGGAGCCGTCCAGCATCGCCAGATCGCTCAGGGCGGAACGGTCGCCGTCCGGCGGCGTCTCCCCGAAGGCCAGACGGCGGTATTCCTCGGCGCTCATGCCGTCGAGCCGGCGCAGGAAGGCGGCCACCGCCCAGGGCTCGTCGTCGCGCGCCTGCGCGGGCCAGGCCGGCATGCCGGCGTATTTGATGCCGTTGTAGGTGATCCAATAGAGCTGCTTGTCCGTCCAATCCCCGGCATGACCCGGCAGGAAGGGCGGGGTGGGCAGCATGTGGCGCGAGATCGGGTTGCGCCCGACGTCCGGCGCGCCGTGGCAGGGAGCGCAGCCATCCTCGTAATGGCCGGCGCCGCGCCGGATCAGCGCCGGGTCGTTGAGGTCGGGCGGATCGCCCACGAAGGCGGCGTGCGTCTCGATGGAGCTGCGCATCGCCATGCTGAAGAACCAGTGGACCGGCGGCCAGTGCTCCTTGCTGGCGGCGATGCTGTAGAGCCCCGACCAGGCGAACAGGAAGCCCCCCACCGCTTGGGCGCCCAGAACCAGCCCGATGATCGTCAGAACTCTGCGCATGGATGGGACGCTCCGGCGGTTGTGAGTGTTCGTCCCCGAATGAATGCTCCCCCGATGACCGAAGTTCCGGCGGAACCTGTGGCGACGCCGTGAGTTTAGCCGTGCAACGACGCCGCCCGCCGCCGCGGGCCAACGCCGCGAGGGGGGTGCATGGACCGCAGGTCTGGCCGCAGCGAGGGACGCAGACGGAACTGGCGGGGGGCGGCCCTGGCCGGCGGAATGGGGCTCCTGGCGGCCTGTGAGCGGGGTCCGCAATCCGCGCTCCACCCCGCCGGACGCAACGCCGAGGCGATCCTCGACCTGACATTGCTTCTCGTCGCCGGGGGCGGGGTGATCTTCCTTTTCGTCATGGCGCTGGCGGGGTACGCCGTCATCGCCCGGCCGGAACGTTTCCCCGGAAGCCGCGCCTGGATCATCGGCGGCGGCATCGTCTTTCCCATCGTCACGCTGACCGCGCTTCAGGTCTACGAGTTCGCCGTGGCCCGGCAGTTGTCGGACACCGGCGGGGTGGAGCCGCTGCGCATCGAGGTCACCGGCAACATGTGGTGGTGGGAGGTCCGCTATCCTGATGTGGGGGAGGGGGGTGAGGTGCTGCGCACCGCCAACCGCCTCGTCATCCCGGCCGGGCGGCCGGTGGAGGTGGTGGTGACCGCGGCGGACGTGATCCACAGCTTCTGGGTGCCCAGCCTGGGCGGCAAGATGGACATGATCCCCGGCCATGAGAACCGGCTGGTCCTGGTTGGGGAGCGGCCCGGCACCTACCGGGGCCAGTGCGCCGAATATTGCGGCGCCCAGCACGCGCTGATGGCCTTCGACGTGGTGGTGGAGCCGCCCGACCGCTTCGAGGACTGGCTGGCCGCCGAGCGCGGCCCTGCCGCCGAGCCCGACGGGCCGCAGCAGGCCGCCGGGCGCGACGCCTTCCTGCGCTCCGGCTGCGGGTCCTGCCACACGGTGCGCGGGACGCCGGCCAACGGGGCGGCCGGGCCGGACCTGACCCATGTCGGCGGACGCGGCGCGCTGGCCGCCGGGACACTGCCCAACACGCCGGAGGCCCTGGCCGGCTGGATCGCCGGGTCGCAGCACATCAAGCCGGAGAACCGCATGCCGTCCTTCCCGATCCTGGGCGGCGACGATCTGCACGCCATCGCCGTCTGGCTGGAGAGCCTGAAATGACCCCGCCGCTCGACGATGCCGCCCTGCCCAACCGCCTGCCCCGTCCGAAGGAGGAGCTGGAGACGCTGAAGCGGGCCTGGAAGCCGACCTCCGGCCTCGGCCTGCTGAAGGAGGTGAACAACAACATCATCGGCGTGATGTACATCGGCACGGCGCTGCTGTTCTTCGTCATCTCGGGCACGCTGGCGCTCGTCATGCGGACGCAGCTCGCCGTGCCGGAGAACGACGTGCTGGGGCACAGCCTCTACAACCAGTTCTTCACCGTGCACGGCACGGGCATGATGTTCCTGTTCGCCGTGCCGATCGTCGAGGCCATCGGCGTCTTCCTGCTGCCCTCCATGCTGGCGGCGCGCGACCTGCCCTTTCCGCGGCTGTCGGCCTTCGCCTTCTGGGCCTATCTGTTCGGCGGTCTGGCCTTCTTCTGCTCGCTGATCTTCGAGGTGGCGCCGGACGGCGGTTGGTTCATGTACCCGCCGCTGACCAGCATGAGGTTCTCGCCCGGCATCAACGCCGATTTCTGGCTGCTCGGGATCGGCTTCATCGAGATCTCGGCCATCGCCGGGGCCATCGAGATCATCGTCGGCATCCTGCGCACCCGCCCGCCCGGCATGACGCTGGACAAGATCCCGGTCTATTGCTGGTCGATGCTGGTGATGGCGGGGATGATCGTCTTCGCCTTCCCGGCGGTGATCATCGCGACCGCGCTGCTGGAGATCGAGCGCGCCTTCGACTGGCCCTTCTTCATCGCGGAGCGGGGCGGCGACCCGCTGCTCTGGCAGCACCTGTTCTGGTTCTTCGGCCATCCGGAGGTCTACATCATCTTCCTGCCGGCGGCGGGGCTGGTGTCGATGATGGTGCCGACGCTGGCGCAGCGGCCGCTGGTCGGTCACGACTGGGTGGTGGTTGCGCTGGTCGGCACCGGCTTCTTCAGCTTCGGCCTGTGGGTGCACCACATGTTCGCCACCGGCATCCCGCCGCTGAGCCTGAGCTTCTTCTCAGCCGCCAGCATGGCCGTTTCGGTGCCTGCCGGAATCCAGGTCTTCGCCTGGATCGCCACGCTGGGCAAGGGGCGGCTGCAATGGACCGTGGCGACGTGGTTCCTGCTGGGCTTCCTGTTCATCTTCGTGGCCGGTGGCCTGACTGGCGTGATGGTGGCGGTCATCCCCTTCGACTGGCAGGCCCATGACAGCTACTTCGTGGTGGCGCACCTGCATTACGTGCTGATCGGCGGCATGGTCTTCCCGGTCTTCGCCGGGCTGTATCACTGGTGGCCGACGCTGAAGGGCACGATGCTGTCGGAGCGGCTGGGGCGCTGGGCCTTCTGGATGATGTTCATCGGCTTCAACGTCGCCTTCTTCCCCATGCATGTCAGCGGCCTGATGGGCATGCCGCGCCGCGTCTACACCTATCCGGGGGATCTCGGCTGGAACGCCCTGAACATGGTTTCGACCGTCGGGGCCTTCGTGATGGCCTTCGGCATCCTGCTGGTGCTGATCGACATGGTGCGCGACGCCTTCGGTCGGGGGCGCCCGGCGCCGGAGAATCCGTGGAAGGCGGGGACGCTGGAGTGGATTCCGAACGACGACTACGCCACGCGCAGCATCCCGCACGTCCGCTCGCTCTACCCGCTGTGGGACAACCCGAACCTGTCGCGCGAGGTGCAGGAGGGCGCCCATTACCTGCCCGGCGCCCCGACCCGCCGGCGCGAGACCATCGTGACCAGTCCGATCGAGGCCCGGCCCCAGTATCTGATGCCGATGCCCGGCCCGCACTGGAGCCATTTCCTGGCCGGTCTGTTCACCGCCGCCCACTTCATCTGTCTGGCGGTGCAGCTCTATTGGGTGTCGCTGGTGCCGGGGGTGCTGGCCATCGCCTCGGTCTTCTGGTGGGTGTGGAGCCTCGACAAGGGGGCCGACCATCCGCCGCAGGACGTCGGCGGGGGCTGGCGCGTGCCGGTCTATCTCCAAGGATCGGAGAACCATTCCTGGTGGGGGACGGCGGTCCTGCTGCTGGTGGACGGGACGGCCTTCGCCTGCCTGTGCTTCACCTACGTCTTCCTGTGGACGGTCAGCCCGGACGTCTGGCCGACAGGCACCGATTCCCTGCCGGGGCTGGGGTGGCTGTTGGGCGAGGCGGCGCTCTGGGTCGTGGCGGCGGGGGCGATGCTGCTGGCGAGCCGCGCCGTGGCCGGCAACCGCTCCTGGGCGATGCGGGGCCTCCTGCTCGCCGGTCTCCTGCTGATGCTGGCCGCCGCGGTGGCCGAGCCCTACAACCACATCGGCAGCGGCCTCGTGGCGTCGGAGAGCGCCTATGGCGCCATCGTCTACATGCTGGCCTCCTGGCAGGTCTTCCACGTCGTGATCCTGGTCCTGATGACCGGCCTCGCGCTGGCGCGCTCCTTTGCCGGGCGGCTGCACGCGCGGCGGCGGGTCACCTTCGACAACGTGATGCTGGTGTGGCTCTATACCTGCGGGCAGGGCGTGGCGTCGCTCCTGCTGGTGCATCTGTTCCCGCGTCTGGCCGTGTGAGGTGGGGCATGGAGAAGACGGCGTTCACCGCGACCTTCACCGGAATGATGTCGGCCTTCCTGATCTGGGCGGTCCATTTCGCGGCGGTCTATGGCATCAACGGGCTGATCTGCGCCCGCGAATGGGACGGGGTGAATCTGTACGGGCACCCCGTCGCGGTGGTGCTGATCCTCGGCGCCACGGCCATCGCCCTGCTGCTGGCCGCGGGCGTGCTGGCGGCGGCGCTGTGGGGCGCCGCTCCGGGCCGGCGGACCAGCGAGGACCCGCGCCGCTTCATCCGCCTGTTCACCGCGCTCGCCGCCGCGGGATCGCTGGTCGCCATCCTGTGGAACGGGCTTCCCGCCCTGCAGGTGCCGGCTTGCGGCTAACCCGGCTGTCTCACTCCGGGATCAGGCGCCGGTAGAGGTGCCAGGTGGCGTGGCCGAGCACCGGCATGACGATCACCAGCCCGACGAAAGCGGGCAGCGAGCCGAGCAGCAGCCCGCCCGCCACGATCATTCCCCACAGCGCCATGGGCTCGGGATTCCTCAGCGTGGCGCGGACGGAGGTGCGGATGGCCGTCGCCACGCCGACCCGGCGGTCCATGAGAAGCGGGAAGCTGACGACGCTGATCGCCAGCACCAGAACGGCGAACAGGAAACCGATCCCGATCCCCAGCACGATCATCGCCCAGCCGGCGCGGGTGGTGAACAGCGCCTGGGTGAAGGCGCTCCAGCCCTCCGGCGCCAGCGGGGCGAGGGTCGCCATGTAGATGAGCTGCGCCGCCACCAGCCACAGCAGGAACACCGCCGTCAGGATCGCCCCCATCGCCAGGATCGCCCCGAAGGCCGGGGAGCGCGCCACCGCGAAGGCGTCCGCCCAGGACACGCGGTCACCCCGCTCGCGCCGGCGGCTCATCTCGTAGAGGCCGACCGCGGCGAAGGGGCCGATCAGCACGAAGCCGGAGGCCAGCGGGAACAGCAGATGCAGCGCGTTCCCGTGAAACACCACCTCGGCCAGCAGCAGCCCGACCAGCGGGTAGATCAGGGCGATGAAGAGGACGTCGGTGCGGCAGGCCATGAAATCATGGAGTCCTTTCCTCAGCGCGTCGCGCAGGTCGTCGCTGCGGATGCGCCGCACGGTCGGCTCCAGCGCCGCCCGTTCCCGCGCCGGCGGGGCGATGGCGTGGCCCGCTTCGGCCAAGCCGTGGGACCAGGATTTGAAATGGGCCGCTCCCCATTCCGCAGGGTTTCGGATGGTCATGTCCGTTCCTCCCGAACCGTTCGTTCAGGGTGCGCGAGCCCGCCCGTGCCCGGTCGCGGCCTTCGCTGTCGCGGCCCGGCGGTCACAGGAGGTCCCGCGCCCCGCCATGCATGGATGATACGCCGACGAATGGTTGGCGGGATTGTTCATTGGGGGAGGGGCACGCCGGGTTTTCCTGAACCGGCGCCTGTCCTATTGTCCCGACCATAGGGAGATGACACCGGGGATGGGAATGGCGGACGACGACAACCGCAAGGCCGTGCTGGCCCGCGTTCATGGCAGGGTGCAGGGTGTGTGGTACCGCGGCTGGACGGTGGACACGGCGAACCGGCTGGGGCTGGCCGGCTGGGTGCGCAACCGCGGCGACGGAACGGTGGAGGCGCTGTTCGCCGGCCCCGCGGACGCCGTGGATCGGATGCTGGAGGCCTGCCGCCGCGGCCCCTCCGCCGCCGTGGTCAGCGACATCGCCGTGGAGCCGGCCCGCGATCCCGGACCGGGCGTCTTCGAGCAACGCCCGACGCAGTGACGCCCGGCCGGGATCGAGCCCCCGACCCCAGCCGGGCGTCGTCCTCACGCCTCCGCGGTTTTGGCGGCGGCGACGAACTCCGCGCTGCCGGCCTTGCCCAGCCCGTTGAAGAACAGGTTCAGCAGGACCGCCGCGATGGTGCCGAGAAGGATGCCGCTGTGCAGGAGCGGCGACAGGAAGGGCGGCATCTTCTGGAAGATCTTGTCGGCGACCAGCGGCACCATGCCCAGGCTGATGCTGATGGCCACGACGTAGATGTTGCCGCGGTTGGTCGTGTAATCGACCTTCGCCAGGATTTTGATGCCGGTCGCCGCCACCATGCCGAACATCACCAGACCGGCCCCGCCCAGCACATAGGTGGGGACGGAGGCGACGACGTGGGCCAGCTTCGGGAACAGGCCGAAGGCGACCAGGATGACGCCGCCGGCCACGCAGACCCAGCGGCTGCGCACGCCGGTGATCCCGACCAGCCCGACATTCTGCGAGAAGGAGGTGTAGGGGAAGGTGTTGAAGACGCCGCCGATCAGCGTGCCCAGCCCGTCCGTGCGCAGGCCGCGGGTCAGCTGCTCCGGCGTCACCGGGCGGCCGACCATCTCGCCGACCGCCAGGAACATTCCGGTGGATTCGATCATCACGACGATCATCACCAGCGACATGGTCAGGATCGACCAGAACTCGAACACCGGCGTGCCGAACTGGAACGGGCGGATGACGTCCACCCACTTCGCCTGTCCCACCCCGTCGAAGCTGACCAGCCCCAGAACCATGGTCAGGGCGAAGCCCGCGACGATGCCCAGCAGGACCGAGATGTTGGCCCAGAAGCCCTTGGCGTATTTGGTCACCAGCAGAATCACCGCCAGCACGAACAGCGCGACGCCGAGATAGAGCGGATCGCCGAAATTCGGGTTCCCGGCCCCGCCACCGGCCCAGGTGATGCCCACCCGCATCAGCGAGATGCCGATGATGGCGATCACGGTGCCCGTCACCACCGGCGGGAACAGCGGCAGCATGCGCCCGACCAGCGGGGCGGCCAGCGTGGCGAAGATCCCGGCTCCGATCACCGCGCCGTAGATGCCGAGCAGTCCCAGCGACGGGTTCCCCGCCATGGCGACCATTGGGCTGACCGCGGCGAAGGTGACGCCCATCATCACCGGCAGGCGGATGCCGAACTTCCAGAATCCCAGTGTCTGGATCAGCGTGACGATGCCGCAGGCGAACAGGTCGGCGTTGATGAGGAGCGCGATCTGGTCCTTGGGCAGCTTCAGCGCGCCGCCAATGATGAGCGGCACGGCGATGGCCCCCGCGTACATCACCATCACATGCTGCATGCCCAGCGCCAGCAGGCGCAGCAGCGGAAGCTTCTCGTCAACCGGGTGGGGTCGGGTTGGTGATTCCAGCGACGACATGATCCATGACCTCCGCGAATGAACAGGCGCGAAATGCATGGCCCGTGCCACAACCGGCGGGGCGGAGGATTGTGGTGGAGTCTGCCCGGATGTGCCGCTAAAGCCAGCGGTGCTCGGGAGGGATGCTCAATCCATGGGCAGATCCATATCCCCTCTCCCCACTGGGGGGAGGGTTAGGGTGAGGGGGTTGCGCGTGTCGGACTGTCCGGCAAAAGCGCAACCCCCTCACCGGCTCTCAGCGGATGCCATAGGCATCCGCCTGCCGCCGTCAGCGCTGGCCTTCGGCCAGTGCGAGAGGCCCTTCGGGCCACCCTCTCCCCAGAGGGGAGAGGGCTATTGCACCGCAAGCGAAGGGGCTCGGGTCAAGGCCGCACGCTGGACAGCGGCTGCACCGCTTCCGCCACCACCGCCTTGCGGACGGGCAGGCCGGCGCCGCGCAGGGCTTCGGTGATGCGGTCGCCGTGGCCCTCGTCCTCCACCTCGATCAGCAGGGCGACCTCGGCGGACTTGACGGAGAAGGCGCCGAACAGGCGCTGGTGCTGCACGTCGATGATGTTGCCGCCGCACTCCGCCACGATGCGGGCCACCTGGGCCAGCGCGCCGGGCTGGTCGGCCACGTCGATGTCCAGGTTCAGCAGGCGACCGTCGCGGGCGAAGCCGCGCATCAGCACGTTGGCGAGCGTGCGCGTGTCGATGTTGCCGCCCGACACGATCAGGCCGACCCGCTTGCCGCGGAAGCGCTCGGGGTGGAAGAGCAGGGCGGCCAGACCGGCGGCCCCGGCGCCCTCCGCCACGGTCTTCTCCACCTCGATCAGCATGGCGATGGCGCGCTCGATCACCGCCTCGGGCACCAGCACCACGTCGCAGCCGTTCTGCTTCAGGATGTCCATGGGCCGGTCGCCGACGTCGCGCACGGCGATGCCCTCGGCCACGGTCGGGCCGCCGACCTTGACCGGCTGCCCGGCGAGGCGCTGCGCCGCGGCCGGGTAGGTCTCCACCTCCACCCCGACGACCTCCAGGCCGGGCCGCAGCGCGCGGGCGGCGACCGCGGCCCCGGCGGCCAGCCCGCCGCCGCCCACCGGGATGGCCAGCGCGTCGAGGTCCGGCACCTCCGCCAGCATCTCCAGCACGACGGTGCCCTGGCCGGCGATCACCGCGTCGTCGTCGTAGGGATGGACGAAGACCAGCCCCTCGCGCTTGGCGAGGTCGTGGGCGAAGGCCGCGGCCTCGGCCAGGGAATCGCCCTCCAGGATGACGGTGGCGCCGTGGTAACGGGTGCGCTTGACCTTCACGAAGGGGGTGAAGCGCGGCATGACGATGGTCGCCGCGATGCCCAGCCGCTTCGCGTGGTAGGCCACGGCCTGGGCGTGGTTGCCGGCCGACATGGCGATCACCCCGGCCTTCCGTTCCTCCGGCGTCAGATGCAGCAGCCGGTTGGCCGCCCCGCGCTCCTTGAAGGAGGCGGTGAACTGGAGGTTCTCCAGCTTGACCCAGACCTCGGCGCCGGTGATCTGCGACAGGGTTTCCGAGCGCAGGAAGGGCGTGCGGCTGATGCGTCCGGCCAGCCGTTCGGCGGCGGCGTGAATGTCGTCGATGGTGACCGGCATGTGTCCTGTTCTTCCTCTACGAACCGCCCTTCCCAGGCGCGCTGGAGACCGCACCGTACAGGTCCGGGCGGCGGTCCGCCAGATGCGTGCCGACGCGGCGCAGGGCGGGGTCCAGATCGACGGTCAGCAGCGCCTCGCCGTCGCCCGCCCGCGCCAGCACGCTCCCGTCCGGCGCCGCCACGCTGCTGAGCCCGCAATAGCGCAAACTCCCCTCCCGCCCGCAGCGGTTGGCGTAGGCGACGAAGATGCCGTTCTCGAAGGCGCGGGCCGGGACGATGGTGGTGGCGACGATCTCATAGGGCGCCATCAGCGCGGTCGGCACCAGCAGCACGTCCACCCCGGCCAGCGCGTGGCGGCGCACCAGTTCGGGAAACTCCACGTCGTAGCAGATCGCCACGCCCACCCGCATCCCGCCGACGCCGGCGGTCGGGAAGGCGTCGCCGCCCGGCGCGAAGGAGCCGCGGTCGAGATCGCTATAGAGATGCGCCTTGCGCTGGTTCAGGAGGGGCCGCCCGTCCGCCCCGATCAGTTGCGCGGCGTTGTGGACGGCGCCGTCCACCCCCCGCTCCGGGTAGCCGTAGAGGATGGCGATGCCGTGCCGCTGGGCGATGTCGGCGACCCGCGCGGCCATCGGCCCGTCCGCCGGCTCGGCCAGGGCGCGCACCGCCGCCGCGCCGATGTCGTAGCCGGTCAGGCCCATCTCCGGCCCGACCAGCAGGACGGAACCGCGCCCCGCCGCCTCCGCCGCCGCCCGCTCCAGACGGTCGAGGTTGCGGTCCGGCGCACCGGGCTCCGCGTCCGCCTGGAACAGGCTCAGCCGCATGCCGTCAGCCCCGGCCCTGGCGGTTAGCGAGGGCGCGCACCGACAGGCAGAGGATCTCGAACAGCATCTGCGCGCCGGCGTGGGCGGTGTTGGTCGTGGCGTCGTACTGGGGCGCCACCTCCACCACGTCGCCGCCGACGATGTCCAGCCCGTCGAGCCCGCGCAGGATTGCCAGCGCCTCCCGCGTGGTCAGGCCGCCGACCTCCGGCGTGCCGGTGCCGGGGGCGAAGACCGGGTCCAGGCAATCCACGTCGAAGGAGACGTAGACCGGCCCGTCGCCCACCACCTTGCGCGCCGTCTCGACGACGCTGGCGATGCCGCGCTCCGGGATGTCCTCCGCGTGGATCACGGTCATGCCGCTGTCGTAGGAGAACTCCCACAGATACTCGGTGCTGCCGCGGATGCCGATCTGCACCGTGCGCTCCGGGTCCAGGACGCCGTCCAGGACCGCCTGCCGGAAGGGACCGCCATGGTGGAACTTGGCGCCCTCGTAGGGGCCGCCGGTGTCGCAATGGGCGTCGAAATGGATCATGCCCACCGGACGCTCGCGGCCCAGCGCCTTGAGGATCGAATAGGTGATGGAATGGTCGCCGCCCACCGACAGCGGGATGACGCCCGCGTCCATCACGCGGTTGTAGAAGGCCAGGATGTCGCCGTGGCACGCCTCCAGGCTGAAGCGGCTGGACAGCGGCACGTCGCCGACGTCGGCGAGCTTGCAGGAGGCCGCCGGGACCATGCGCAGGGCGTGCTCGTAGGGGCCGATGCGCTCCATCCCGCGCACGGCGCGCGGGCCGAGGCGGGCGCCGGCCCGGTTGGTGACGCCCAGGTCCATCGGCACGCCGATCAGCGCGATGTCCAGCCCGCCGAAGTCCGCGGCGTCGACCGCGTCGGGGCGGTAGGGGGCATCGAGCAGGGTGGACACCCCGGCGAAGGGCTGCACCCGCTTGCCGCCGGAGAACTGGAGGGCGGCCACCCGCTGGAACTCCGGATCGTGGAAGTCGTCGCCGCCGGAGCCGCTGTACTTCGTACGCAAACGATCAAGCTTCTGAGGGTCGATCATCGTCCGGATCTCTTTGAGAAAGGAAAAGGGTTATCAGTCGTTTTTGGCCCAGGCGCCGAGAAGGCGGGGCAGGTCGCCGAACCACGCGATCAGCCCGAAGACCACCGCCGTCAGCGACACGAACAGCACCGTCACGGCGGCCATGGTCGGTGTGTAGCCGTAGCGGAGCGCGTTGAAGATCTTGATGGGCAGCGTTTCCAGCGTGAAGCCGACCACCATGTAGGCCACGATGTACTCGTTCAGCGACAGCACGAAGGCGAAGGCGAAGCCGGAGATCACGTAGGGCCTCACCAGCGGCATCACCACCGTGCGCAGCACCGTCCGGTCGTCGGCCCCCATGGTCGCCGCGGCCTCGACGTAGGAGCGGTCCACCGCCCCGAAGCCCAGCGACAGCGTGACCAGCGGCAGCGTCACGAAGAACACCGCGTGGCTGACCACCACCGTCCAGGGCGACCCGTACTCGCCGACCGCCGCCCAGAAGCTGAGGAAGCCCAGCGCGGTGATGACCGGCGGCAGGATGAAGGGCGTCATGCCCAGCACCTCGAACGCCCGCGCCCAGGGTGCCCGCCAGCGCCACAGGAACCAGGCCAGCGGAAAGGCGATCAGCACCGCCAGCGCCGCCGACAGGGTGGCGACGACGAGGCTGGTGATCAGCGCGCCGCGCCAGCCGGGATCGGTGAAGACCTCCGCGTACCAGGCGAGCGAGAAGCCCTGCGGCGGGAAGGTCAGCGACTTCTTCTCGTTCACCGAGACGCCGGCCACCACCAGGATCGGGCCCGACAGGACCAGGGCGATCAGGCCGGCGGCCAATGAATTCAGCGTGCGCATCAGCATCAGGCCGTCTCCTCCCGCCGTCCGGCGAGCAGCGCCAGCCCGACCAGGGCGAGGCTGACCAGCACCAGGAAGACGGCCATCGCCGCCGCGAAGGGCATGTTGGACTGGTAGATCGCCTGATCGGTGATGAGCACCGACAGCGTCCAGTGCTGGGGCCGTCCAAGAAGCTGCGGCAGCAGGTAGGAGCCGAGCGCGAAGACGAACACCATGATCGTGGTGGCGACGATGGTGTTGCGCAGCGCCGGAACCACCACCGTGAAGAAGGCCCGAAGCGGCGAGGAACCCAGCGTGCGCGCCGCCTCCTCCAGATAGGGGTCGAGGCGGGCCAGCGCCGGGTAGAGCACCAGCACCGTGTAGGGGAAGGCCTGATACACCAGCCCGGCCAGCAGCGCGCCGAAGCTGGGGCTGAGCGATTGCGGCTCGGCCATCAGGCCCAGCGCCACGAACAGGTTGGTGATGCCCGCCGTGCGCGACAGCAGGGTGGACCAGGCGAATCCGATGATGACTTCCGACAGCGACAGGATCGACAGCAGGAAGACCAGCCAGCGGATCTGCGCGCCGCGCGACAGCTTGACCAGCCGGTAGGTGAAGGGGAAGGCGATGCCCACCGACAGCGCCGCGACCAGCGCCGCCAGCCCCAGCGAGAAGGACATCACCCCGCCGAAGAAGGCGGTCAGGAAGCGCTCGTAGTTGGCGAAGACGAGGTCCGGCTCGTAGAAGCCGCCGGGCACGCGCCGGAAGACGCTGACCGCGATCATCAGGCTGAAGGGGATGACGAAGAAGACGACCAGCATCAGCGCCGGGAAGAGGATCGGCGCGTGTTCGGCCAGACCGCGGGGGGCGCGGCGGATCATGGGACCCTCTCGCCCATCGGGGGCAGCACGACGCAGGCCGCCGGGGGGAACTCCACCGCCAGGGCGCCGCCGGGGGCGACCGGCGGGCGGTCCTGCGGGCGGGTCAGGGCGACGATCTCCCGCCCGGCCACGTCGATGCGGAACTCCACGCTGGCGCCGAGGTCGCGCATGAAGGACAGCGTGCCGCTCAGCCGGTTCGGCCCGTCGGTGCCCGCGGGGTGGACGATCACGTCCTCCGGGCGGACGGACAGCAGGACGCGGCCGGTCGGCGGCAGGTCGGGCAGATGCAGGGCGCCGCCGGGCACGGCGGCGGTGCCGGGGGCGGTCACCTCGCCCTCCAGCAGGTTGGTCATGCCGATGAAGTCGGCGACGAAGGCGTCGGCGGGCTGGCGGTAGACCTCCATCGGCGGGGCGGCCTGATGGATGCGGCCCTGCGACATCACCACCACGAGGTCGGCCATGGTCATCGCCTCCCTCTGGTCGTGGGTGACGACGATGGTGGTGATGCCCAGCCGCTGCTGAAGCTGCTTCAGCTCGATCTGCATGGCCTCGCGCAGCTTGGCGTCGAGCGCCGACAGCGGCTCGTCCAGCAGGAACAGCTTGGGCGACAGGGCCAGCGCGCGGGCGATGGCGACGCGCTGCCGCTGCCCGCCGGACAGCTTGGAGACCGGCCGGTCGGCGACGCCGGGCAGACGCACCAGCTCCAGAAGCTCGTCGGCGCGCTTGCGCTGCTCGGCCTTCGCCGCACCGCGGATGCGCAGGGGGTAGGCGATGTTCTCGCCCGCCGTCAGGTGCGGGAAGAGGGCCAGCGACTGGAACACCATGCCGAATTCCCGCGTGTGGGCGGGGGCCGTGGTGATGTCGCGCCCATCGATGACCAGCCGTCCGCCGGTGGGGTCCTCCAGCCCGGCGATCATGCGCAGCAGCGTCGTCTTCCCGCAGCCGGACGGGCCGAGCAGGCAGACGAACTGTCCGTGGGGGATGCGCAGCGACGCGCCGTGCACCGCGGTCACGGGACCGTATCGTTTGGTGAGACCGTCGAGGACAAGGGCTGACATAGGATGGCTTTTTGTCTGTCGTTCACAGCGGGCTTTGTCCCCTCGCCCCTCTGGGGAGAGGTAGGGTGAGGGGGCGCCTGCCAGGGCGTCAACGCAGCCTCATTGCAGTGCGTGTCCGGCCTGCGGCCGCCCCCTCATCCCATACCCTTCTCCCCAGAGGGGAGAAGGGCTCACACACTCACCCGACGATCATTTCCGTCCACTTCTGGTTCAGCCAGTCGGACTTGCTCGTGTAGAGGTCGTAGCGCGGGATGATCGGCGCGATGTCGGAGGACACGGCGGCGAACTCCTGATCGGTCAGGTCGGTCAGCTTGCGGTCGATGGTCGGGGCGGTGCCGACCTTGCGCGACAGCAGGGCCTGGATCGACGGCTGGCACATGTAGTCCACGAAGACATGGGCGAGGTCGCCGGCCTTGGAAGCGCGGGTGACCGCCCAGCTTCCCGAATCGAGGATGCCGCCCTCCTTCGGGAAGGTCGAGCGCACCGGCTGCCCGTCCGCGGCGGCGAGGCCGGTCACGTCGTGGTAATACTGGCCCATCGGAATCTCGCCGGACTTCAGCGAGGCCTCGAACTGCGCCTCGTCGCGGTACCAGAGCTTCACGTTGGACTTCAGCTCCGCCAGCTTCTTGAAGCAGTCGAGCTGCCCCTGCTCGCTGTCGAGATGCTTGGTGCCGCCGAAGAAGGTCGCCGCCGTGACCTCCAGCAGGAAGCTGTTGCTGACCAGCGCCAGCAGGCCGAGCTTGTCCTTGTTCGCCGGGTCCCACAGCGCCGCCCAGCTGTCCGGGGCCTGCGGGTAGCTCTTGGTGTTGGTGACCAGCGTGATGTACCAGGACACCGCGCCGATGCCGCTGACCTTGCCGTCCGGGTACTTGTTGACGAGGTGGGGGACGACCTTGGCGGCGTTGGGAATCTTCGACAGGTCGAAGGGCGCCCACAGCTCCGCCGAGGCCCCCTTCAGCATCGCCACCTGCGACATCATCGAGACGTCGGCGGGCGCCTGACGGGCGCGGGCCGCCTGTTCGAGCTGGACCAGCCACGCCTCGCCGGTCGGCTCGGCGATGGCCTCCACCGTGATGCCGGTGGCCTTGGAGAATTCCGGGAAGATGTGCTTTTCGAAGGATTCCTTGAAGTAGCCGCCGTAGACGCCGACCTTCAGTGTCTTCGACTGGGCGCGGACGATGTTCGGAAAGCCGATGGCGGCCACCGTGGCCAGCGTGCCCGCTCCGGCCAGAACGGCGCGCCGGCTGATGCCGCCGGTCAAAGCGGCGTGAAGTCCCTGCTTACCCGTCGTCTCGTTCATGGATGCGACCTTTCCTTGCGGACGAGCTTATCTGTTCGTGAGGCCAGCATTGCAGCCTGCGATCATTAGACCCCCGGCGCCGTTGCCCGAAAATCAGAAAGTTTTGTATCTTACTTCGATCCGGGCCGAAGTATCGGGCGTGCCGGACCCATCGGGCGGGGCAGGGGAGGGCGGGCGTCGTGGCGATGATTCAGCTGGAAACCGTGGATCTGCGCCTGTTGCGGTTGTTCATGACCATCGTCGAGGCCGGCGGATTCAGTGCGGCGCAGAGCGAACTGAACCTGTCGCTGTCCACCATCTCCACCCATTTCGCCGATCTGGAGACGCGGCTGGGCCTGCGGCTGTGCCGGCGGGGGCGGTCGGGATTCCAACTCACCCCGGAAGGGCAGGCGGTCTATGACGAGGCGCGGCGCGTGTTCGACACGCTGGAGCGTTTCCGCGGGCGGGTGCGCGGCCTGCGCGAGCGGCTGACCGGCACGCTGGCGGTCGGGCTGGTGGACAACACGCTGACCGACCCGCGCGCCCCGCTGGAGCGCGTCTTCGCCCGCTTCACCGAGGCAGCGCCGGAGGTCTCGCTGATCATCAACGTCCGCCCGCCGAACGAGCTTCTGCGCGACGTCATCGGCGGGCAGTTGCAACTCGCCATCGCCAGTTTTCCGCGCATCGTGCCCAGCCTGTCCTATCAGGACCTCTACAACGAAACGATCCACTTCTGCGTGGCGGACGGGCACCCGTTGTTCACCCTGCCGGACGAGGCCATCGACCTGGACGAGATCCGCCGCTACCGGCTGGTCGCGCGCAGCTACTGGGGTGCGCGCGACCTGAAGATCTTCGCCATCTCGACGCCCAAGGCGACGGTCAGCGACATGGAGGGGGCGGCGCGGCTGATCCTGTCCGGCGCCTACGCCGGCTATCTGCCGGACCATTACGCGGCGCCCTACGTCAAGGCCAGGCGGCTGCGGGTCCTGCTGCCCAAGGTCCTGTCCTATCAGGCGCCCTTCCAGGTGGCCTTCGACGCCAACCGCTCCAAGAGCCCGGTGGTGGACCTGTTCATCGCACTCACCCGCGAGGAGATGACCGCGCCGGAGTTCCGTGCCGGTCCTGACCACCCAGGCTAATCGCGGCCCGGCATGGCAGATTGTAAAGCAAACTTGACAATCGCGGCGCGTATCAGGGAAAGTCTCCTTTCCATAAGGCGGCTAACACGGAAAGGGTAGGGGATGTTCAGCATCAAGCGCTATAGCGTGGAATTGTCTGGGGCTCTTGCTCTCTACGCGATGCTTCTGCTCGGCGCCAACGCAGCAGACCGGGTTTTCGAACCCGATGGCGCAGCGAAAATGGCCCTCACCCTTCTGCCGATCCTGGGCACGGTCATCGTCGCCTGGGCGGTTTTGCGTGGGTTGCGGCGGATGGATGAGCTTCAGCGCCGTATCCAGTTCGATGCGATCGTCCTGTCCTTCACTGGCACGGCGCTGGCGACCTTCGCCTGGGGCTTTGCGGAAGGTGTGGGCGCACCGGAACTGCGGGCCTTTCATGTTTGGCCGCTCATGGCGGTGCTGTGGGTCGTCGGGGTGCTCATCGCCCAACGGCGCTACCGATGAGAAACGCGCTGAAAGACATCCGCACGGCCCGTGGCTGGAGCCAGAGCGAGTTGGCGGAGCGCCTCCAAGTGTCCCGGCAGACAGTCAACTCCATCGAGAACGGGCGCTACGACCCCAGCCTCCCGTTGGCCTTTGCCATCGCCAGAACGTTCGAGCTGACCATCGAGGACATCTTCTTTCCCTGAGGAGTCCCGGACCGGAAGTGTCCGGTTGGGGGTCCGTCAGATGTGATACTCCGGCTCCGGCACCGTCTGGTCCATGGCGAGCGCCGGCACAGTGTCGCGGCACCAGCCGACGATCCGCGCCGGGACGCCGACCACCGTGGCGCAGGGCGGCACGTCTTTCAGCACCACGCTGCCGGCCCCGACCTTGGCGCGGCTGCCGATCTCGATGTTGCCCAGGATCTTGGCACCGGCGGACAGCAGGACGCCGTCGCGCACCTTCGGGTGACGGTCGCCATGCTCCTTGCCGGTGCCGCCGAGCGTGACCTCCTGAAGGATCGACACGTCGTTGCCGACCACCGCGGTCTCGCCGATCACCACGCCGGTGCCGTGGTCGATGAACACGCCGCGCCCGACCGGAACCGCGGGGTGGATGTCCACCGCGAACACTTCCGACACCCGGCTCTGCAGGAAATGGGCGAGGTCGCGCCGCTCGCGCCGCCACAGCCAATGGCCGATGCGGTGCCATTCCAGAGCGTGAAAACCCTTGTAATAGAGGAACGGCGTCAGGCAGTTGTCCGCCGCCGGGTCACGCGTGCAGATGGCCTGGAGGTCGGAGCAGGCTTCTTCCACGATGCAGGGCGCGTCGGCGACGGCCGAGCGCACGAGCATCGCGAGTTGGTCGGCGGAGATGTAGGAATCGCCCAGCTTGCGTGCCAGCAGGCTGCCCAGCGCCGACGGAAAATCGTGATGCAGCAGGATGGCGGTGTCGATGAAGGGACGCAGCCAAGGCTCCTTGACGACCACGCTCTCCGCCTCTGCGCGCAGCATCGCCCACATGCCGTCGACGCCCTCCAGAAGAGGGGATTCCGGACGGTCCAGTTCCTTGAGGCTCTGGTCCTTAAAGCAGGGGGCGACGACGTGGTTCATGGCACAGATGTCCTGATGTTCCTGACCGGTCCGGTCGTCGACTCGGTCATTGGGCCTTCAACAGGCCGGACCGAACCCTAGCACGCCGCTTTCCGGAAGGGGAGCCATGTCGTGGGAAATGAATAGTCACCACGAATTATTGAACATTTTTGTTATGTGAAAGCTGTCCGGCTGCTCAGGCCACCCATCCAGGCATCGGGAGGGTTTACCATGTGATCACGTAATCGCCGGTGTAGGGGGCTGGACCCCACCTGCATGTTCCTGGTGCCGAACGCTTCCTGCAAGGCGGCGGCGTTGCCGTTCACCATGATTCCGTTGGCGCTCCAACCATTGGAATCGTGGCTGACCGTGAACTCGCTCTTCGACTGCACGAGATCCGAGTCGTTCACGGCGTGTATTTTCATTAAACCCTCATAGGTAGCTTCCCGTATCGGAATTTCGCTGGCGCATTTTCCATAAGACACCTTATGGGATTTGTGCGCCGGTTTGAATGGAGTCGATCCTGAAGCGCAACCCTTGTCTCAGTACAAAGGCTTTCCGTCGTCAGGGGTCGACCCACCCCTTCCGGTGAACCGGGAAAAGGCGAACCCGAGCCTGCTACCGCCCACCGGTCCGGCTTGCGGCCGGTCCAGGCCGGTCCGCGCGCGCCATGGCGTCTACGAAATGGCCCATCGCCAGCTTCATGTCGTTGAAGACCGTGCCCTGCGACACGCCCAGATGGGCGGCGATCTGGGGATACGACAGGCCTTCGATCCGGTTCAGAAGCCACACCTGACGGGCACGCGCCGGCAAACGGTCCAGAGCGTCCATGAAGCACGAGAGCCGCTCACGGTGCAAAAGGCCCTCTTCCGCCGAAGGGGTTTCCGACGCGATGCCCAGCGCTTCCACGGTGTCAGCCGGACCGGCCTCGAACCGCTCCTGGGTCCGGCAACGCCGGAGATGGTCCAGCGCGAGATTGTGGACCGTTCGGTGGAGAAAAGCCCCGATGTTGTCGATGGGTCCCTTCTCCACAGCTTTGCAGGCCCGCAGGTAGCTTTCCTGCAGCAGATCCTCGGCGACCTGAAGATCGCGCACGATCTTCAGCGCGCACCCGAACAACGAGCGGCGGTGATCGAGATAGATCGCAATAAGGCTTGCGGACATGATAGCCCTGTCGGTCACGGCAGCGGAGGGGCGCCACCGCGGTCGGTGCGACATCGGCGGCCTTGCAATACTGAAATTGATAATGATTCTCAATTTCAGATGTCAAGCCGGTTGGACGGGGCCGATTGGACGCGAGCGTGAACGGTCATCATCCGCAGGCTGCCTTTTGTGGGCTTCGGTTTGCGAATTGTGACCCGTTGGGCGATGAAACGTCTCAACTGTGCATGAGTACGGTCACAGGAAGAGTGGAAGGCCAGCGTGGAGCAGGACAAGGCAGACGGCCAACAGGACGCCGGGGCCTATCGGCATGCGGACCCGATCATGGATCAGGCGCTCACCTGGTTCGTGGTGCTTCTCGACTCGCCCGCCGATCCGGGCACGCATGACGCCTATCTGGCATGGCGAAACCGCGACCCGCGCCATGCCGCGGCGTTCGACCGTCTGTCGTCGCTTGGGTCCATGCCCGAATTGCAGGAGGCGACGCTCGCCCATCCGCCGCAGACGGCCCTTCCCCCTGTTCGTTCCTCCAGCCGGCAAGGCGTCACCAGTTCCGCGGCGAGGCGGCGGTCACGGCGGGGTGGCGGGTGGCGTGCCTCGCTGGCCGCCGCCGCGCTGCTGTTGGCCATCGGCGTTCATCTCCAGCCCATGCTGACGCTCCGTTTGACCGCCGACCACCGCACCGCCACCGGGGAACGGCGGGAGATCGCCCTGCCCGACCGGTCCCGGCTGATTCTGGACACCGATTCGGCGGTCGCGCTCGATTTCGCCGAGGGCCGGCGCCATGTCCGGCTGCTGCGCGGGCAGGCCTATTTCGACGTGGTCAGGGACCCCGCCCGCCCCTTCCGCGTCACCGCCGGTTTCAGCGAGGTGAAGGTGACCGGCACCGCCTTCTCCGTTCAATCGGTCGGCGGGCGGGATGCCGTCTTCCTGGAGCGTGGGCGGGTGTCGGTCACCCGGCGGGAGCCGCCCGGCCAGACGGTGGCCCTCGTTCCGGGTGACCGGGTAACGGCCGCAGCGGACGGTCTCTCGGCACCCACCCGCCCCGATCCGGCGGTCGCCCTGGCCTGGACGGACGGGCGCTATGTCTTCCACGACCAGCCCTTCGCCGCGGTCGTCGACACCCTCCGGCGCTACCACGCCGCACCGGTCATTGTGATCGGCGACCGGCTGGCCGGCGCACGGGTCAGCGGAAACTACCGGCTGGACGACCCCACCGGTGCGATCCGCTCGCTGGCCGGCGTCGTGGGAGCGCGCGTGACCGAGCTGCCCGCCGGGATCATCCTGCTTCGATGAGCCCGGCTTCGATCGGCTTTATCTTTTTTCCAAGACTTTTTTTGTGAGACGCCGCAGCCCCGTGCGTCTGCCGAAAAGAGGGGCGCGGTCCATACACCGGTCATCACGCCCCCGCCACCAGCGCAGACGGGAGTTGTGAGGAATGGAAGGCCGGACGGTTTCGACAGGCAAGTTCTTGGAATGCGCGCGGGGCACCGCCGCCCGGCATCTGGTCATGGCCCTGATGGCGACCACCGCGCTCGGCGGCGTTTTGGCCCTCCCCTCCCTGTCCCTGGCCCAGCAGCCCGCAACTGCCGCAAGCGCCATGCAGACGATGGTCTTCGCGCTGCCGACGCAACCCTTGGCCGCGGCGATCGACGCCTTCGCGCGCCAGACCGGCTGGCAGATCGGCTATTCCCCCGATCTGGCCGCCGGGCGCAGCTCCCGTCCGGTGTCGGGCAGCATGACGCCCGCCCAGGCGCTCGACACGCTGCTCTCCGGGACGGGCGTCGGTTACCGCATGACCGGCACGGGCACCGCCACGCTGGTTCCGGCCCCGACCGGCAACGTTACGATGCTGGCGCCGGTGTCGGTCACCGCCTCGACCGGCGCCGGCAGCGGAAGCGGCAACATCACGATCACCAAGGAGGATCTGGATCGCAAGAATCCCAGAGACCTTCGCGACGTCTTCTCCGGCGAGCCGACGATCCGCGTGGGCAGCGCCGTGCCGATGTCGCAGAAGGTCTATGTCAACGGTGTCGAGGAAACCAATCTGGCCGTCACCATCGACGGCAGCCGTCAGAACAACAAGGTGTTCCACCACAACGGCACCACGCTGATCGACCCGGCGCTGCTGAAGGTGGTGCGCGTGGACGCCGGCGTCGCCCCCGCCGACGCCGGGCCGGGCGCGCTCGCCGGCTCCATCGCCTATGAGACGAAGGACGCCAGCGACTTCCTGGCGAGCGACGGTGTCGGCGCCTTCGGCAAGACCACCTTCAACACGAACGGCTCCGGCCTGACCACCAACCTCGCCGGCTTCGGACGCCACCAGGGGCTGGAGGCGCTGGGCACCGTGACCTACGGCAAGGGAGGCAAATACACGGCGGGCAACGGGCGCAAGGTGGACGGCACCGAGACGGACGTGGTCAGCGGCCTCGGCAAGGCCGCGGTGCAGACGGAGAGCGGCCACCGCTTCCAGGCCAGCTACGAGCGGGTCTACGACGACGCGCCGCGGCCCTTCCGCGCGAACATCGGGTCCCTCGCCGGGCGCCCGGCCTGGGAGCCGCGCGTGCGCGACTACACGCTCGACCGCCAGAACATGGTCTTCACCTACACCGACGCCCTGCCGACGGAGCTGTGGAACCCCAAGCTGGTGTTGGCCTACGGCCGCACCGACGTGGAAACGCCGATCTTCACCCGCCCCGTCGGCAGCAGCACCGTGCCGGGGAGCTATCCGGGCAAGGGGGCGACCAGCTCCTTCAACGGCAAGCTGGAGAACAGCTTCGGCTTCCGGATCGGCACCTTCACGACGGGCACCGACTTCTACGTGGACCGTGCCAATTACAGGGACCGGACGATGTCCGCGACCGAGAGGGCGCGCAACAACGGCCTGTACGGTCAGGCCCGGCTGGAGCCCATGGAGCGGCTGCGCCTGTCCTTCGGCCTGCGCGGCGACCGTCAGACCTTCGAAGGGACGACTGGACGGGAATGGACCAACCATGGCCTCAGCCACAACATCTCGGGCGAGTTCGACCTGCTTCCCCGCTACCTGACCGCCAAGGCGGGGGTGTCCCGCGGCTGGGGCGGCATCCAGCTGGCCGAGAACTACATCATGAACCCGGCCTGGAACTACGGCGCCGGTCCGCGCCCGGTGACGGCCTACAACAGCACGGCCGGTCTGGAGGCCCGCTACGAGGGCTTCACCGCGGAAGGCCGGATCTTCCGCACCAAGCTGGACGACGCCCGCGCCGCGCGCTTCGCCGCCGCGAGCGCCAACCTCGCCCGCGACGTGCGGTCGGAAGGGTATGAGCTGGGTCTCGGCTACGCCTGGACGAATGGCTTCATCCGCGCCAAATACGCCGACATCGACGTGACGATCGACGGGCTGCCCGCGGATTCCGACACCGGCACCTACCTCGCCACGCCGATCGGGCAGGTCTTCACCGTCGGCGGCGCCCACACCGTGCAATCCTGGAACCTGACCTTTGGCGCCGATGTGGAGTTCGTGCTCGACTACGACAAGGTGCAGGCCGGGCAGCAACCGCTGAAGGGGTATCAGACGGCCAACCTGTTCGTCGAACACCGGCTGCCGGAGCACGCCAACCTGGCGCTGCGCCTCGACGTCCGCAACCTCTTCGACGAGACCTACGCCGACCGCGCCACCTACGGGCAGGAGTTCGGCACCGTCACCCCGCTCTATCAGCCGGGCCGGGCCTTCCTGCTGACCGCCTCGGCGCAGTTCTGATCCTGCGCTGCGGCCGCGGCAAGGTCATGGCCCACACGGACCATGACCGGCCCCCAGTCGCCGGGCGAGTCCTGCCGGTAGAGGCGCATGGTCGGGTACCAGGGGCTGTCGTCGCGCCCGCGGAACCAGCGCCAGCAGGCGTCGGAGCGCGACAGCATCCACACCGGGCGCCCGATCGCCGCCGCGAGGTGGGCGACCGACGTGTCCACGGTGATGACGAGGTCCAAGTGCGCCGCGATGGCCGCGGTGTCGGCGAAGTCGGTCGCGCTCGCCATGGGGTCGATGAGCAGGCCCGCCGCGATGGCCGCCCGCGCCTGCTCCGCCGCGTCCCCGACCTGGAGGCTGACGGCCTCGATCCCCGGCACCGACAGCAGCGGTTCCATCAGCGCGAAGGGCACGCTGCGGCGGCGATCCATCGCGTGGGAGGTGGGGTCGTGGCGCCGCGGGTTGCCCGACCAGACGAATCCCACGCGCACCGGGCGCTTGTCAGCGGATTCTCCGGTCTGGCTCCAGCCGAGCCGCTCCACCCAGGCCGCCGCCAGATCGGGGGGCGGCGTGATGTAGGGTTTGCCGGCGGGAATCCCGTCGATGCGCGTCGCAAAGGCGAAGGGCAGGCTCATCAGCGGGCAGCACAGGTCGAAGTCCGGCAGCGCCGCCGCGTCGTCGTAGGTGGCCAGACGGTCGATGCCCCGCACCGAGGCCAGCAGGCGCCGCAGCTCCGGCTGGACGATCAGCAGCACCCGCGCGCCGCGGTCGGCCAGCAGCGGCGCGTAGCGGACGAATTGCAGGGTGTCGCCCAGGCCCTGCTCGTAATAGAGGAGGATGGTTTTGCCGGCGATCTCCTCGCCCCGCCACACCGGCTTGCCGGACACCGCCGCGGATTGGCCGGTGTAGTCCCAGCGCCGTTCGTAAAGCGCCAGCCCCCTTTCGAAATCGCCGAGCGCCAGCTTCAGCACCGCCAGCTCGCAGACCGGGTGCGGATGGTCCGGGCGCAGGGATTTGGCGGTCTCCAGCGCCGTTTCCGCCTCGTCGAACCGGCCCGCGTCGCGCAACGCGATGCCCAGGTTCAGGAGCGTCTCGAAATGCGCCGGGTCGAGGGCGGCGGCGCGCCCCAGCCAGGGCACGGCCGCGCCGATCCGGCCATCGGCGGCCAGGGCGGAGCCGAGATTGCCCGGAACGCCGCGCGCCGCCGGTTCCAGCGCCAGGGCGCGGGCGAAATGACGGATGGCCTCATCATACCGACCGGCGGCCTTCAACGCCGCGCCCAGATTCCCGAGGAAGTCGGTGTTCAGCCCGTCCCGTGCCACTGCGGCGCCGATCAGCGCGACGGCTTCGGCATGCCGGCCCCGCTGCCCGGCGACGATGCCCAATAGGTGCGAGGCGTGGGCCTGCTCCGGATCGGCGTCCAGGATGCGCTGGTAGATGATCGCCGCCTCGTCCAGCCGCCCGGCCTGATGGTGGTCGATGGCGACCGCGTAGGCTTCCTCGATCGTCGCCATGCCCCCACACCCCGCGCCGAAATCATCAAACGGGAAATCGTCGAACGGACCCATCTTGCAGTAAACCGGAACCGGCGCGGCGCGCAAGCGTCCGCCTGCGTCACGCGCCCTCCTTCTCCGGCGTGGCGGGAGGCAGGCGGATGACGAAGCGCGCCCCGTCCGCCCCCGTCTCTTCCTCCAAGCTGATGGTGCCGCCGAGCTGGCTGACCGCGTTGTGGACGATGTGCAGGCCGAGCCCGGCGTGGCCCCGGTCACGGCGCGTGGTGAAGAAGGGGTCGAAGATGCGCGCCCGAAGCTCCACCGGGATGCCCCGCCCGTCGTCGGCGACGACCAGTTCCACGACGTCCGCCGCGGCCCTGCGGGCGGCGACCGTCACGGTGCCGCTCCGCCCGACTCCCTCTTGCCCATCCGCCCCCTCCCCGGCCGCGAAGCCGTGGTTGACCGCGTTCAGCAACAAATGCGAGACGATTTGCGCGATGGCCTGCGGATAGCCGTCCATCATCAGCCCCGGCGGGCAGTCCACGACGACCCGGTGTTCCGCCGGTTCCCAGAAGGGGCCCAGCGCCTCGACCGCCTGCATCAGGCAGAGGCGGAGGTCGAAGCGGCGGCGCGTCTCCCCCGCCGGGTCCACCGCCAGCTCCTTGAAACGCTGGACCAGTTCGGCCGCGCGGACGGTGTTGTTGACCAGCAGTTCGGACACGTCGCCCAGGTCGGTCAGGAAGCGTTCCAGCTCGCGGCGGCGCAGCTGGCCCGAATCGAGAAGGCGCTTCATCTTCGGCACCTTCTCGCGGATCAGGGTGGAGGTGGTGAGCGTGATGCCGAGCGGCGTGTTGATCTCGTGCGCCACCCCGGCCACCACCTGCCCCAGCGCGGCCAGCTTCTCCGCCTGCACCAGATGGGCCTGGGTCCGCCGCAGTTCGGCCAGGGTGGAGTCCGCCTGCTCCTTGGCGTGGCGCATCTCATCCTCGCGGCGGTTGATCTCCGCGGCGAAGTGATGGACGGCGCGGGCCATGTCGCCCAGCTCGTCGCGCCGCTCCAGATCGGTCACCTGCCCGTCGCGCGGGTCGCGGGCCAGCCGCCGGGTGGCGCTCTGGAGACGGCGCAGGGGCCGCGTGATGCCGCCGGCCACCAGGAGCGCCGCCCCGGCGGCGAACAGCAGGCCGATGGTCGCCCCGATGAGCAGGGTGGAGCGCAGCAGATCGGCGCTGCGCACCGCGCTGTCCTGGAACAGGTCGTTCAGACGGCGGGCGGTGTTCATCACCGCGGCGGCGTCCATGTCCATCGCGGCGATGGCGCCGTTCTGGCGGGCCAGCCCGTCGGTGGCGCGCTCCAGCCCGTCGCGCCAGGCGGTGATGGCGGCCAGCATCTCGTCCTGGATCAGCGGGGAGATGGGAAGTCGGGCCACCCGGTCGCCCAGCCGCCCGCTGTCGGCCGCGACATCGCGCAGGCCGCGCGTGTCGCGCCGCTCCAGCGCCCTCAGGGTCCGTCCGCTGAGCGACAGGGCGGTCATGGCGACGGTCTGGGTTTCCTGTTCCATGGCGTGGGCCGACACGGTGCGGCGCAGAAGCTCGGCCACCTCGGCCTGTACGGCGCCATGGCCGGTGCCGGTGATGTCCAGCACCCGTTGGGCGGCGGCGTCATAGCGCGGCGCCAGTTCCGGCAGTGTCCGGCGGTCCAGCCGCTCGGCGCGCAACCGCGTCAGTTCGGCGAGGGCCGTCTCATAAACGTCGTTGGCGGAGCCGGGTGCGCCGTCCTGCCCCTCGACCCCAGCCTGGGCAAGCGACGCGGCAAGGCGGTCCGCGATGCGCTCCACCCGGTCCAGCGACGGGGCCAAGGAATCGAGCCGCGGCTGCGCTTCGGGTGGCGGACTGGATGAATCGGTGGTGGCCGCCGCGTCCTTCGCGGCCAGCCGGGCGTGCAGCACCGCTTCCCGCAGGTCGTACAGGCCGTCCATCACGGCGCGGTTGGCAAGCAACTGCCGGTCGACCTCGGCCAGGGAGGCGACGAGCGCCGCGTTGGCGGCGTGCTGTCGCTGGCCCGCCTGTTCGGCCAGGGCGAGCAGGCGGGCCTCCTGCTCCGCCATGCCGCGGGCGCGGGCGTCGCTGAAGGCGATGGCGTCCACCAGCTCCTCCAGCCGGGCGGTGTGGCGGTCCGACGCGCGGCGGGCGGTGTCAACCGCGTCGGCCTGGGCGCCCTGGTCCGCCAAGCCGCCCAGCGCCTCCAGCGTCTCCCGCGCGCCATGGGTGGCGCGGCGGAAGGTGACTTCATGGGGCAGGCGGCCTTCGGGGGTGGAGTGGATGAAGTCGTTGCGGGCCGCGGTGGCGGCGATCATCTCGCGGTAGACGGTGCCGGCCAGGACCGCGGCCTCGCGCGAGCGGCCGGCGCGTTCCAGCAATATCCAGGCGGACACCGCGATCAGCGCCGCGATGACCACCGGGATTCCACCCACCGTCGCTATGCGATACGAGATCCTCATCAGGCTCCGCCGGCTGCCGTTCCTCCGAGGGCCGTGAAAGAGGCCGGCGACGGAACACCGCAAAGCTAGCGATAGCACTTTGGAGTTGTCGAGTTCTTTCAATTTTGGCGAAAATTAAAACTAATTTGCGGTATAGCCGGCAATCAACGGGTGTGACGGTTTCAGGTCGTCAGCGCGCCGCCCCGCTGGGCGCGGGGCCGGTCGAGGTTTGTGCCGCCGCGCCCAGCGCCGTTGCGGCGGCGGGGTCCGCCTCGACGCGGCGCTTCAGGATCATCAGGGCGAGCGTCGTGACGATGGTCCCGGCGACGATGGCCAGGACGTAAGGGCCGAGCGGAGTCACCGCGTTGGGGATCGCCAGCACGAAGACGCCGCCGTGCGGCGCCCGCAGGCCGCAGCCGAACCACATCGACAGGGCGCCGGCCACCGCCGACCCGGCCATGGCCGCGGGGATGACGCGCAACGGGTCCTTGGCGGCGAAGGGAATCGCCCCCTCGGTGATGAAGGCGAGGCCGAGCACGCCCGCGGCCTTGCCGGCTTCGCGCTCCTGCAGCGTGAAGCGGCCGGGCACGACCAGGGTGGCGAGCGCCAGCCCGAGCGGCGGCGTCATGCCCGCCGCCATCACCGCGGCCATCGGCGTGAAGGTGCTGGAGGCGAGAAGCCCGACCGCGAAGGTGTAGGCCGCCTTGTTGACCGGCCCGCCCATGTCCAGCGCCATCATGGCGCCGAGCAGCGCGCCCAGCGCCACCGCGTTGGCCCCGGTCATGCTCTGCAGGAAGGCGGTCAGCCCGTTCATGATCGCGGCGACCGGCGTGCCGATGACGTAGACCATCAGCAAACCGACCGTCAGCGTGCCCAGGAGCGGGATGATCAGCACCGGCTTCAGCCCTTCCAGATTCTGGGGCAGCCGGATGGTGTCGCGCAGCCAGCGGGCGATGTAGCCGGCCAGGAAGCCCGCCACGATGCCGCCGAGGAAGCCGGCGCCGATCTTGGCGGCGAGCATCCCGCCGATGAAGCCGGGGGCGATGCCGGGCCGGTCGGCGATGGAATAAGCGATGTAGCCCGCCAGCACCGGCACCATCAGCCCGAAGGCCGCCTCCCCACCGATCTGCATCAGCGCCGCCGGCAGGCTTCCCGGCTCCTTGAACGCCTCGATGCCGAAGACGAAGGACAGGGCGATGATAAGACCGCCGGCCACCACGAAGGGCAGCATGAAGGACACGCCGGTCAGCAGATGCTTGTAGGGGCCGGACTGCGCCTCCTTCTGCCGCGCCTTGGCGCCCGACACCGCGTCGGCGTAGGCGGGCGCGGCGGCGCTTCCCGACGCGGTCGGCGCCGGCAGGGCGAGTGCCTCGTCGATCACGCGGGCGGGCTGTTTCAGCGCCTCCCCCACCGAGGTCTTCAGCAGCCGCTTGCCGGCGAAGCGGTCGGTGGCGACGTGGGTGTCGGCACCGATGATGACGGCCTCGGCCTCGGCGATCTCCTCCTCCGTCAGCGCGTTCTTCGCGCCGACCGAACCCTGCGTCTCGACCTTGATGCGGTAGCCCTTGGCCTGGGCGGCCTGCTTCAGCGCCTCCGCCGCCATGAAGGTGTGAGCGATGCCGGTCGGGCAGGCGGTGATGGCGACCAGCAGGCCGGGACTGCGCACCACGGTGGGAGCCGGTTTCGGGGCTGGCGGCGGAGGGGCGGCTTCGGGCTGCGCGCCGGGGACATCGGCCAGGGCGTTGCCGACCACCGATTTGGTGTCGCGGATGGCGGCGGCGGTGGAGGTGCGCAGGATCGGCTTGCCGGCGAAGCGGGAATCGTCCACGGCGATGTCGGTGGCCAGGATCACCGCGTCGGCCGCCGCGATGTCGGCGGCGGAGAGCGGCGTCTGCACGCCGTTCGACCCCTGGGTCTCCACCGCGATGGCATGGCCCATCAGCGCGGCGGTGCGGCGCAGCGCCTCGGCCGCCATGACGGTGTGGGCGATCCCCGTCGGGCAGGCGGTCACAGCCACGAGCTTTGCCATCGCAATCCCCTCCGGCGCTGAAGAGCCTTACAATTCCTCCACCCGCACGGCCCGCATCAGCTCCGCGAGCCGCTCCGGCGGCGGCAGTTCGGGGCCGAGACGGGACAGCGTGCCGGCGGCGAAGGCGGTGCCGCGCCGCGCGCAGTCCTCAAGCCCCACACCGGCCAGCCGGGCGGCGACGACCCCGGCGACCATGGCGTCCCCGGCGCCGACCGTGCTGGCGACCTCGACGGGCGGCGGCACGGCGAGCAGCGCGCGGCCGCCCTCGACGAAGACGGCACCCTTGGCGCCCAGCGACACGACGACGAGCGCGATGCCCGTCTCCGACAACTCGCGGGCGGCGCGCACCACCTCGGCCCGATCCTTCAGGGGGCGGCCCAGCAGTTCGGCCAGTTCCGCTGCGTTCGGCTTCACCATGTCGGGGCGGGCGGCCACGGCGTGGCGCAGCGGCGGGCCGCTGGCGTCCACCACCACGAAGGCGCCGCGCCGGTGCAGGGCGGTGACCATCTCGGCGTAGGCGGTGTCCGGCACGCCCATGGGGACGCTGCCCGACAGGACGAAGGTCCGGTTGGTCACGGCGAGGTCGTCCACCACGGTCAGCAGGCCCCGCCAGCTTTCCGCCGGGACATGCAGGCCGGGCAGGTTGATGTCGGTGACGGAGCGCTCTTCCCGGTCCACCAGCTTGATGTTCACCCGGCTGCGGCCGGCCAAGCGCAGGCAGCGGTCGCGGATGCCGCGGCGGCGGAACAGCGCGTCGAACACGGCGGTGTTCTCCTCGCCCAGGAAGCCGGTGGCCGTGACGGGAATGGAGCCACCCGCCAAGGCACCGCCCGCCAGGAAGGCGGCGACGTTGATGCCCTTGCCGCCGGCAGTCCGCGTCTCGGCGACCGCCCGGTTGACCGCTCCGGCGGCGAATCCCGGCACGTCGAGCGTCTGGTCGATGGCGGCGTTCAGCGTCACGGTGACGACGCCGGAGCGTGGGGTGGGCTGCGGGCTCATGATACACCTCCGGCGTCGGCGAAACGTTGGCGGACCAACGCTCTTACCTCCGCCGCGTCGGCGCAGTCCAGCGCCTCGCGGGCGGTGCGCTCGGCGTCGGCCATGGCGATGGCGCGCAGCCGCGCCTTCACGGAGGCCACGGCAGGGATCGCCACGCTCAGCTCCGCGACGCCCAGGCCGGCCAGCAGGACCGCCCCCGCCGGATCGCCGGCCACGCCGCCGCAGGCGCCGACCCAGATTCCGGCGCGGCGGGCGGCGTCCACGGTGCGCTCCACCATGCGCAGAACGGCGGGGTGCAACCCGTCCGCCTGCGGGGCCAGGACCGGGTGCAGCCGGTCCATCGCAAGCACATACTGCGTCAGGTCGTTGGTGCCGATGGAGAAGAAGGACACCTCCCGCGCCAGCCGGTCGGCCATCATCACGGCGGACGGCACCTCGATCATGATGCCGAGCTCGACCGGCGGCACGTTCAGCTCCCGCCGCACCGCCTCGGTGATGGCCTTGGCGCGCTCCAGCTCCGCGGGTACGGCGATCATCGGGTACATGATGCGCACCGGCCCCTCAACCGAAGCCCGCAGCATGGCGCGGAGCTGGGTGCGGAACAGGTCCTCCCGCTCGAAGCACAGGCGGATGCCGCGCACGCCCAGGAAGGGGTTGCCCTCCGCCGGCATGCGCAGGTAGGGGACGTTCTTGTCGCCGCCGATGTCCAGCGTGCGCAGGATGATCGGCAGCCCGTTCATCGCCCGCACCATGGTCTGGTAGGCGGCGAACTGCTCCTCCTCGTCCGGCGGCAGGTCGCGCTGAAGGAACAGGAACTCCGTGCGCATCAGCCCGACGCCCTCGCCGCCCGCCTCCACGGCCTGCACCGCCTCCGCCGGGTCGGAAATGTTGGCGGCGACCTCGACGCGCTTGCCGTCCGTGGTGATGGCCGGCTTGTAACGGTCGAGCCGCTCGGCCTCACGCCGCTCGCCCACCTTGACCCTCGCCTCGGCGGCGCGGCCGCGGTCGCGCGCGCTGGGGTCGGCGACCAGCACCCCGCCATCGCCGTCGAGGATCGCCGCGCGCCCGTTCTCCAGATCCAGCACCGAGGGCCCGGCGGCGACCACCGCGGGAATGTCCAGCGAGCGCGCGATGATCGCCGTGTGCGAGGTGGCGCCGCCCCCCGCCGTGCACAGCCCCAGCACCTTGGCCGGGTCGAGCTTTGCCGTGTCGGACGGTTCCAGATCCTCGGCCAGCAGGATGACGGGGTGGTCCGGCAGGGCCGCCACGCTCTCCGTGACCACGGCGAGCAGGCGCAGCACGCGGCGCCCGACGTCGCTGAGGTCGGCGGCCCGCCCGGCCAGCAGCGGGTCGGCGAGCTGGGCCAGCGTGCCGGCGCGCTCCTCGTAAACCGCGCGCCACGCCCAGCCGGCGCTCTTGCCCCGGTCGATCAGGGCGTGGGCCTCGACGACCATCTCCGGATCGTCGAGAAGCTCCTGATGCGCCTTGAAGATGGCGGCCTTGGCGGCGCCGGCCTTCTTCCAGAACGCCTCGTGCAGGTTGCGCAGGTCGGCGGCGGCGGCGGCGAGCGCCTGATCGAGCCGGCGGTGCTGGGCCTCGGGGTCGGGGGCCGTTTCGGCGACCGTCAGTTCCTCGCGCTGGAACTGCCAGACCGGACCGGTGGAAACGCCGGGGGAGGCGGAGATGCCGGCGATCACCCGCCCGTCATAATCGAGGTCGGCCGGCACCGCCCGCGGGGCCGGCTCCTCCGCGGGCGCGGCCGTGGGGACCGGTTCATCCAACCCCGCGTCGAAGGCGGCGCGGATGGCCTGGAGCGCCGCCGCCGCGTCCTCGCCCGACGCGGTGACGGTCAGCGGCTGGCCGCCCGAGGCGCCGAGCCGCAGCAGGGAAATCAGGCTCTTGGCGTTGGCCGTGGTGCCGCCGTGCCGGACAGCGATCTCCGCGCGGAAGCGCTTGGCGACCTCGACCAGCGCCGTCGCCGGGCGGGCGTGCAGGCCATGGGGCGACGGGGCGGTCACCGCTATGGTGTCCCCATCGATGGGAACCGCGACCGACTCACTCACGGGTGATGCGGGCGCTTCGCCGTTCAGCACGCTTATGATGGCGCGCGGGTCGCTCGTGGTGCCCAGCCGCTCGGCCTCCGCGGGGTCGCCCAGCACGCCGGTCAACCGTTGCAGCACGGCGATGTGCTCGTCCGACTTGGCGGCGATGCCGACGACCAGCCGCGCCGGCTCCCCGCCGCCCCAATCGACGCCCTGCGGAAACTGCACGACCACCACGCCGGTCCGCCGCACCAGATCGCGGGCGTCGGGAAGCCCGTGGGGGATGGCGATGCCGCTGCCGAGATAAGTGCCGGACACCGCCTCGCGGCCCAGCATGCTGTCGATGTAGCCGGGGTCGATCAGGCCGCTGTCGACCATCGCCCGACCGGCGATGCGGATGGCCTCCGTCTTGTCCGGCGCCGAAAGCCCAAGGCGCACCTGCGATTCGGAGACCTGAAGCATCGCCCGTCCTCCCCCCGCGCGGAGTCCGTGCGCGGGGCCGGACTCGTCCTTGGAGGAGAGTAACGCATCAGTCGCAACGACGTTCCGGGACAGATTCGCGCAGGGCGCCACCACCATTGCCGCCGCGCGTATGGGCCAGCATGCCGGTGACGCGGGCGACCAACGCCGTCGTCTCGAAGGGCTTCTGCAGCACCTCGCAGCCCGGTTCCAGGATGCCGGTGCCAAGCGTGGCGTCGTAGGCGTAGCCGGTCATGAACAGCACGCCCAGCTCGGGCCGCCGCTCATGCACCGCCTCGGCGAGCTGCCGCCCGTTCATGCCGGGAAGCCCGACGTCGGTGACCACCAGATCGGCGCGCAGGCCACCATCCAGCAGCTCCAGCGCCTCGGTCCCGTCCGACGCCTCGACGACCTCCAGCCCGGCGTCCTCCAGCGCCTGCACCGCGACCATGCGGACCAGCGCCTCGTCCTCCACCAGCAGCACGGTTCCGGCAGTGTTGTCCATCGCGGCGGCGTCGGCAGGCTCCGCGGCGATCCCCGGCGGCAGGCCGGCGCTCCCCTCCCGGTCGCAGCGTGGCAGGTAGAGGCGCACGGCGGTGCCCCGACCGGCCTCGCTGTCGATGCGAACCAGCCCGTGCGACTGGCTGACGAAGCCATAGACCTGCGACAGACCCAGTCCGGTCCCCTGCCCGATCGGCTTGGTGGTGAAGAAGGGGTCGAAGGCGCGTTTGATGATGTCGGGCGGCATGCCCATGCCGGTGTCGGCGACGGTCAGGACCACATAGTCGCCGGGCGCCGCGCCGGAGGCGTCGCCCGCCACGTCGGCCGCCTTTAGATGGGCGTTGGCGGCGGTGATGGTGATGCGCCCGCCGTCCGGCATGGCGTCGCGGGCGTTCACCACCAGATTCAGCAGCGCGATCTCCAGCTGGTTGGAATCGCACCAGGCCGGCCAGACGTCCGGCGGGCAGTCGGTCGCGATGGACACCTGCTCGCCCACCGTGCGGCGCAGCAGGTCCTCCATCCCCTCGACCAGCGCGCCCGGCTCCGTCGCGTCGGGGCGCAGCGGCTGCCGCCGGGCGAAGGCGAGAAGACGCTGCGTCAGCCCGGCGGCGCGGGTCGCCCCGACCTTCGCGTGGGTGGCGTAGTCGCGCAGGTCCGCCCGCTCCGCGGTGTCCAGCCGGGACAGCAGCAGGTCCAGGTTTCCGGAGATCGCCGTCAGCAGGTTGTTGAAATCATGGGCGATGCCGCCGGTGAGCTGGCCCAGCGCGTCCATCTTCTGGGAGTGGCGCAGGGCCTCCTCCGCCCGCTCGCGCTCCGCCTCGGCGCGCAGGCGGTCGGAGACGTCGACCACGGCGGCCATGGTGCGCAGGAAGCCCCCCCGACCGTCCCGCTCGATCCGGGCGGAGACCAGCACGTCGGCGATCTCCCCCGGCCGTTTGACCAGCCGATAGGGCATGTCCTGGAAAGCCCCGAGCCGCAGCAGCTCCGGCCAGCGGTGCTCCCGGTGCTCCCGCGCGACGTCCGGCGGCATGAACTCGGCGATGTTGCGGCCGAGCACCTGGCCCCGGCTCTCATAGCCCATGAACTCCAGCCAGCGGTCGCTGACGCTCAGCAGCCGCCCCTCGGCGTCCAGGGAGTGCAGCGGCACCGGCGTCTTGGCGTAGAGCGCGCTGAGGTCGGCCTGGGCGCGCTGCCGTTCCGCCACCTCGCCCAGCAGCCGGCGGTTGGCGGCCACCAGCTCCGCCGTGCGCTCGGCCACCTGCCGCTCCAGATCCTCGCGGGCGTCGGCCTGGGCCGCGCGGGCCTTCACCGCGTCGTCGATGTCGGTGCAGGTGCCGAACCAGCGGGTGATCCGCCCATCCCCGTCGCGCAGCGGCACCGCCCGCCCGAGGAACCAACGGTACCGGCCCCCGGCCTCGCGCAGCCGGTACTCGACCTCGTAGGCGTCGCCCGACCGCACCGCGGCGCCCCACAGGGCGACGGTCCGCGCCCGGTCGTCCGGATGCACCACATCCATCCAGGCCGTGCCGGTCATCGCCTCCGGCCGGGTGCCGGTGTAGGCGAACCAATGCAGGTTGTAGTAGTCGGGGAGGCCGTCCGGCGGGGCCGACCAGACGAGCTGCGGCATGCTCTCCGCGATGGCGCGGAACTTGGCCTCGCTGTCGCGCAGCGCGATCTCCGAGGCGCGGCGGTCGGTGATGTCGCGCACCACCACCGAATAGGCGGCCGGCGCGCCCGTGGCGTCGCGCGCCACGGTCAGCACGGTGGAGCCGAAGAAGCGCCGCCCGTCCCGCGCCGCGTGGGTCCATTCGACCTCGCAACGCTCCTTCTCAGCCACCCCGGCCAGCAGGCCCCGGATGTTCTCCGCGCAGCGTTCCTCCGGCGCGAAGAGCAGGGACAACGGGCGGCCGAGCGCCTCCTCCTCCGTGTGGCCGAACAGGCGGCGGCTGCCCTCGTTCCACGAGGTGATGCGGCCCTCCGGGTCCAGCGTGACGATGGCATAGTCGCGGATGTCGTCGATGGCCTGCCGCAGCCGGTGCAGATTCTCCTCGGCCTGCCGCCGCTCGGCCAGGGTGCGCGCCTCCACGATCGCCCGCTCCACAGCGGCGGGCAGATGGGCCAGCCGCTGCTTCAGCACATAGTCACGGGCACCCAGCTTCAGCGCCGACACCGCCGTCTCCTCCCCCATGCGCCCGGACAGGAACAGGAAGGGGGTTTCCGGGGCGCGGGCCTTGGCGATCTCCAGCGCCGCCAGCCCGTCGAAATCGGGCAGGGAGAAGTCGGCCAGGATCAGGTCGAAGCGCCGCCCGTCCAGCGCTGCCTTGGCCAGCGCCGCCTCGAAGGCCGCGCGGGTGTCCACGCGGGTCACGTTGCAGGAGATCCCCGCCTTGCGCAGGCGCGCGCAAGCCAGCTCGCAGTCCAGCGGGCTGTCTTCCAGATGCAGGATGGTCACGGCGGCGGGCATGGCGGCGGGCATTCCGGAGGGCATTCCTTCAGGCGCCTTTTCCGGCGGGCGGGGTTCCCGCCGGGCGGCGGGCGCAGCCGACCGGGGGTTCGTTCAGGATCGCCCAGAAGGCGCCCAGGTCGCGGATCGCCTGGAAGAAGGCCTTGAAGTCCACCGGCTTCACCACGAAGGCGTTCACGCCCAGCCTGTAACTGCGCACGAGATCGCTTTCCTCGCGCGACGCGGTGAGCATCACGATGGGGACGTGCCGGGTCTCCGGATCGCTCTTCACCCGCTCCAGCACCTCCAGCCCGTCGATCTTCGGCAGCTTGAGGTCGAGCAGGACGACGGCGGGAAGCTGGGTCGGCTTTCCGGTTTCGGGATCGCGGCGGGTCAGCATCCGCAGCGCCTCCTCGCCGTCGCGGGCGACGATGACGTCGTTGGCGAGCTGGCATTTCTCCAGCGCCGCCAGGGTCAGCTCCAGGTCCCGCGGGTTGTCCTCAACCAGCAGGATGGGTTTCAGGTCACTCATGGTTTCAGATCACTCAAGGGAGATCTCGCAGATCCGGTTTCGCCGCCCCGGCCTTCGGCAGCGTGAAGTAGAAGATGGCCCCCTTGTCGAGCCGCCCGTCGGCCCAGGTCCGCCCGCCATGGCGGTCCACGGCGCGGCGCACGTTGGCCAGACCGATGCCGATGCCTTCGAACTCCTCGTTGCGGTGCAGCCGTTGGAAGACCCCGAACAGCTTCTTCTCGTAAGCCTGGTTGAAGCCGACCCCGTTGTCCCTGACGAAGAAGAGGGTTTCGGTGGGCCGGTCTTCGCAACCCACGGCGATGCGCGCCGGTTCCCGGCCGCGGGAGTATTTGATGGCGTTCGACAAGAGATTCTGCAGAACCAGCCGCATCATCACGGGATCGCCGCGCACCGTGGGCAGCGGGGCGATGTCCCACGCGATGTCCCGCCCGGCGGTGTCGGGCGCCAGCGTCTCCCGCACCTCCGCGACCAGGGCGTTCATGTCCACCGAGACGGGGGCCAGCTCGCTGCGCCCCATCTGGGAGAAGTGCAGCAGATTGTCCACCAGCGTGCCGGCGCTGTTGGCCGCGTCCACGATGACGTCCAGATAGCGCTTTCCGGTGGCGCTCAACTGGTCCGATTCCAGCTCCTGCAGCAGCTCGGCATAGCCGACGATATGGCGGAAGGGCGCGCGCAGGTCGTGGGAGACGGAGTAGGAGAAGGACTCCAGTTCCTTGTTGGAGCGCGCCAGCTCCCGCGACAGGGCGGCCAGTTCCTCCGCCTTGCGCAGCACGATGCCGATGACGGCGTGGCGCAGCGCCGCGGCGGTATCGCGCTCCGCCGCGGTCCAGGGCAGCGCGCGGTGGCGCACCGTCTCCTTCCAGGTCTCGAAGGAGGCGCGCGGGCTCAACCCCTGCCCCTCGCGGTCGAGCGGCTTGCGCGGGTCGCCGCCCCAGCGGACGGTGCGCACCACCTCGGGCCGGAACCACAGCACGTAGCTGGCGTGCAGCTTCGACACGGCGATGGCCAGCAGCCCCGTCGCCTTGCCTTCGAAGGACGCGGCGGCCGGGTAGAGGGCGGGCAGGCTGTCGGTCTCGAACTGCTCCGGCTCGCCCTGGGTGGCCAGCCAGTCCACGAGGCCGCGCACCTGCTCTTCCGTCGGGGCGTCGCCGACCAGCGTGCAGCGCCGTTCGAAGACGACGGCGGCCCCGCTGGCGTTGGCGAAGCGCAGCAGGTCGTCGGGATGCTCGGTCAGGCCGGCGATGAAGGGATCGGTCTGGGCCATGGCGGCCAGCAGCCGCGCCTGGATGGACTGCAGGGCGATGCGGTGTTCGGCATCGCGCCGGTCTTCCACCGCGGCGATGCGGACCGACAGGATCTGGGCGATCAGGTCGCAGGCCGAGCGCACGGCGTAGGACACCGCCTTCGGCTCCCGGTGGTGGCAGGAAACCAGCCCCCACAAGGCCCCGTGGAGCAGGATCGACACCGACATGGAAGACGCGGTTTCCATGTTCCGCATGTACTGGACATGCACCGGCGACACGCTGCGCAGGACGGAGAAGCTGAGATCCAGCAGTGGCCCCCCGTCGGGAAGCCGCGGCATCGCGACCAGGGGCACCGGGGCGTAGCCGGCGTCGGGGATCAGCCGCTGACGGTTCAGCCGGTACAGCTCGCGCGCCTGGGTGGGGATGTCGGAGGCGGGAAAGCGCAGGTCCATGTAGGAGGGCAGCCGCCCGTTCCCGTCCTCCGCCACCACCGTGCCGTGCCAGTCGGCGTCGAAGCGGTAGATCAGCACGCGGTCGAACCCGGTCAGCGCGCGGACCTCCTGCGCGGCGCAGCTCAGCAGGTCCGCCGGCGCGTTCAGCGCGTCCAGCCGCTCCAGCGCCTCGCGCATGCGCGGGTAGACATGGTCGATGAGGCCGGTCTCCAGCCCGTCCAGCCGTTCCAGCTCCAGGATCACCACGTCGTTGCCCGCCGCGTCACGGATGGCATGGGCGAGAAGCTGGTGACGGCCGGCACCGGGCAGTTCGGTCACGGCGACCGGCACCGGGCGGGAGGGCACCGGACCGGCGGCGAGAAAGGAGCGGACCGCGCCGCAGAGTTGCGGGTGCAGAGCCTGCTCCAACGGCTGACCCAACGCCTGCTCCAGCGGCAGGGAGAGCGCCGGCGCGGCGTTGGCGCTGGCCTGGATCAGGGTGGCGCCGGAGTCGCTTCCGGAGACGGCCAACAGCATGCCGTGGGGCTGGATGCTGCCAGGGCGATGGATCGGTTCCCGGCTGCAGGCATCGAGATCCAAATCACCAACGGTCATGGCGCCGGTCCTCACGGCAGCGTTCACTCCAAAAACAAAGACAATCCAATAGGTCGCTCCTTAATACCCTGCTCGCTGTCCGGTCTATTCGATGATTTCAGATAATGTCGAATGTTTGGCTTGGCGGGCATCTCTTTGGTTATCAACGGCGGGAGACTGAAACAATACCACTTCAGAACAAGGGCATAAGCGATTAGTCATATAGATTGCCTTTCGTTGCGCGCAACGTCGGAAAGGGGGTAGGACAGGATACGGGATACCGCCCGTGGCGGATCTACGCGGTTGGAACTTTTCGACCGGACCGCGTAAAATTCGTTCCGGAGCTTCGGGCGGAACCGGAACGGGTCCGGCGGACGGAAGGCAGGCAGGGGTGCATCGGAACGGAATCGACGCCGCCCGGCTGGGCACCGCGCGCTGCAGCAGTTGCGCTATCCGGGACCTCGTCCTGTTCGGCGACCTGCACGACCAGGATTTCGACCTGATCCACATCCCCATCGACGAGCTGCGCTTGCAGCACGGCGCCACGCTCTACAGCGCGGGGGACGAGGGCGGCTCCCTCTACACGATCCGCAGCGGGCTGGTGAAGCTGGTCCAGTTCCTGCCCGACGGCACGCAGCGCATCGTCCGGCTGCTCCGCCAGGGCGCCGTGGCCGGGCTGGAGGTGCTGGTCGACAAGCCCTACGAACACACCGCCGTCGTGCTTCAGGAGACGGAAACCTGCCGCCTGCCCCGCGCGGTGGTCGAGCGGCTGAGCAAGGAGACGCCGCGCCTGCACGCCCGCCTGATGGAGCGCTGGTACCAATCCCTGCATCAGGCCGACGAGTGGCTGACCGAACTGTCGACCGGCAGCGCCCGGCGGCGGCTGGCCCGGCTGTTCCTGAAGCTCGCCGCCGATGCTCCGAACGAGCCGGTCCTGCTGTCGGGCCGCGAGGATCTGGGCGCCATGCTTGGCGTCGGCATGGAGACGGCCAGCCGCACCATCGCCGAGTTCAAGCGCGCGGGTTTGGTGGCCGAGCGGGCGCCGAACGTCTTCGTCTGCGACCTGTCCGCGCTGGAGGCGGTGGCGCTGGACGGGTAGGCGAGGATTAACCCCTCGGTACCCCCGACCCTCCCCCGCTTTGCAGGGGAGGGAGCTTATCGCGAAGCGGCGGCAGTTCCCTCCCCTGCGTTAGCGGGGGAGGGTTAGGGTGGGGGCAAGCTCCGCATCCCGATGCTCCCCCGACAAAAATCACCACCTCACCCCCGTCCGTTTGCGGATTCGCAAAGGCAGCGCCGCGCCGTCTCCCTAGCCTGCGGAGACGGCCCGCCCCCTGCCCCGCCCCTGCCCCATGTGTCCGCGGGCCGAACCACGGACGAGCATGATGAGCGTTTCCACCACCGAACCGCAAACCGCCTCCCGCCCCGCGGAACCCGCGCGCAAGAGCGGCCTCTACGCCACATACAGTAAGATCTACCCGAAGTCGGTCGCCGGCACCTTCCGCCGGCTGAAATGGCTGACGCTGATCCTTCTGCTCGGCCTCTATTACGTCACCCCCTGGATTCGCTGGGACCGCGGGCCCAACGCGCCGGATCAGGCGGTGCTGGTGGATCTGCCGGGCCGCCGCCTGTATTTCTTCTTCATCGAGCTGTGGCCGCAGCAGGTCTATTACCTGACCGGCGCGCTGATCCTGGGGGCCATCGGCCTGTTCCTGGCGACCGCGCTCGCCGGCCGCGTCTGGTGCGGCTACGCCTGCCCGCAGACGGTGTGGAGCGACCTGTTCCTGTGGGTGGAGCGCCGGATCGAGGGCGATCGCGGCGACCGCATCCGCCTCGACCACGCCCCCTGGTCGCCGGCCAAGCTGGGGAAGAAGGCGGCCAAGCACGCCGCGTGGCTGCTGATCGCGCTGCTGACGGGCGGGGCCTGGGTCTTCTATTTCAACGACGCCCCGACCCTGGCGCTGGAGATGCTGCGGTTCGAGGCGACCTCGAACGTCCTGCTGTTCATCGGGCTGTTCACCGCGACCACCTACCTGCTGGCCGGCCACGCGCGCGAGCAGGTGTGCATCTACATGTGCCCTTGGCCGCGCTTCCAGGCGGCGATGCAGGACGAGGACAGCCTGACCGTCACCTATGAGGATTGGCGCGGCGAGGGCCGTGGCCACCTCAAGCGCTCGCAAAGCTGGGAGGAGCGCAAGGCGATGGGGCTGGGCGACTGCATCGACTGCGGCGCCTGCGTCCATGTCTGCCCGACCGGGGTGGACATCCGCAACGGCCCGCAGCTCGCCTGCATCGGCTGCGGCCTGTGCGTGGACGCTTGCAACGACGTGATGGCGAAGATCGGACGGCCCGGCGATCTGGTCCGCTTCGATTCCCTGAACGCCCAGATCGCGCGGGCCAACGGCGCGACGCCGGCGTTCAAGCCGGTCCGCCCGCGCACCATCATCTACACGCTGCTGCTGACGGTCGTCGGCGGGATGATGGCCGCCGGGCTGGTGCTGAAGCCGAAGGTGGACGTGAACATCCTGCGCGACCGCGCGCCGCTGTTCGTCACCCTGTCCAATGGCGACATCCAGAACGCCTACACGGTCAAGGTCCTGAACATGACGCGGGCGGCCCAGACCTACCGCCTGTCCTTCACCGGCCTTCCCGGCGCCGTCCTGTCGGTCGCCGGCGGCGCGGGCGAGGCGGCGGAGGGCTCGGTCCTGGTCCAGGCCGATCCCGACAGCGTGGCGACCCACCGGGTGCTGGTCCGCGTGCCGAAGGAGGCGCTGCGCCAGCCCTCGACCCCCACGGCCTTCGTCGTCACCCGCCAGCCGGACGGGCTGACCGTCCAGCACGAGACCGTCTTCCTCGCCCCCTGATCCTGTCCTGTCTCTTGAACCGATGGAGGTTGCGCCATGAACTTCGACACCACCACCTACATCGCCCTGGCCGGCGCCGTCAGCGTCTTCGCCGTCACCATCGGCGTCTTCGCCTTCCTGCTGACCCGCAAGGGCAAATGAAGGCTCTGCTTTGAAGGGGGCGTCCGGTCCTCGGGCGCCCGCCTTCCGCCGGGGGTGAGGTTGCTTGCCGCGCCGGACCTGTTGCATAACGGCGTTTGGCGGGAGCTTTCCCCAAGAACGGCGTCGTAAAGGGTCCATCAATGGAAGTGCTGAGCTTCGCACCGGAGGATTTCTCCCATGAACTTCTGGCGCTGGAAGTCGCCAAGCTCATCAAGGACGAGACGCCCCCGGCCGCGCCGCTCACCTTCCATGCTTATTGGGATGGCGCGCTGAACGAGAAGCACCTCATTTCGGTGAAAAGCTGCTATCTGTTCAATGTGCGCGGCAACGGAAACAGGATCATCGTCTGGACGCAGAATGGCGTCGACAACGAGTACTCGAGCGAAATCGCAAAATACGCCGAGATACGCACCTTTTCCGAGCGCGACGAGTGCCGCGGCACCTTTCTTGAGGGGAACGATTTCGGACGGTCGATCGACGCCTCCTTCTATTCCGACATCGTCCGGTACATCCTGCTCTACAAATACGGCGGCGTCTGGTTCGACCTCGATTGCCTGTTCCTGAGGAGCGTCACGCCGCTCCTGAACCAGTTCCCCGGCAAGATCCTGGCCTACCGATGGGAGCGGCAGAACTATCCCAACGGCGCGATCTACATCTCTCCCACGCCGTATTCGGAGGCGATGAAGGGCAACATCGAGTTCATCCGCAACCGCGGCCGCGGCTGGGGTTTCCAGCAGGCGAGCCTGGTCTACGACACGCCGATGGACATCCTCGTGCTGCCATGCCCCTGGTTCGACGCTGGATGGATCGACAATCCGGTGCTTCACTTCAATGACTTCATGACGGCGTCGCCGGTCGCGTACGACCTCGACAGCTTCTTTCCCGGCGCCTTCTGCTTCCACTGGCACAACAAGTGGCGTGACACGATCGAGCCGGGGAGTCCAATGGATCGGCTCGCCCGCGACATCGACCGCCGGCTGTCCGCCGGACGCTGAGCACCGCCGCGATCATCGCCGCACGACTCTGTTGAAGCCCCGACGCCGGACGGAATGCAACGGAGCGGGGACCCATCATGACCACCACGCTGAAGGGAAGCGCCGACCGGCTGGAGGTCGGCGGCTGGGCGGCCAGCAGCAACGTCTGGAATCCGGGCGGTTACCGCAACGGCAAGGACTTCACACAGTCCATCGCCATCGACGAGGCGACCTTTCCGAACGGAACGGTGATCAGCTGGAGTTGGCCCTACGACAGCCGGCGCGCCCTGACCTACGAGAATTACCCGGTGCGCGCCTATCCGGAGCTGACCCACGGCGTCAACCCGTGGAACGGCGCGCCGTCCACCAGCACGGACCTGCCGGCGCGGATCGCCGACCTGCCGAATTTCGACGTGACCTACAAGATCGGCCTGACCGGTGCCACGAACCTCTACAACGTCGCCGTCAGCCTGTGGATCGGCGACGACCCGGCCAAGGGGATCGAGGGCGTGACCGACGAGGTGATGGTGTGGCTGCACAGCGGCTACTTCACCCCCGCCGGGGAACCGGTCGCCACGCTGACCGACGCGCATGGGGACGCCACCCTGTGGAACAAGCCGGTGTTCAGCGGCGGGGTGGACGGCAACCCGATCGACTGGGAATACACGGTCCTGCAATACGGTGACGACCGGCTGGCCGGGACGCTGGACCTGGACGGGCTGCTGGACGAGCTTCAGACCCGCGGGATCGTCAGCGAGACGGACTGGATTCTCGGCTTCCAGTTCGGCGCGGAGGTGGCGGCGGGTGCCGGATCGATGACGGTCGAGCAACTGGCCGTGGATTTCACGGCGCCCCCGGCTCCGGCGACGGTTGCGACGCCGCCGGAGCCGGTGATCGGGGTGGTGCCGTCGGTGTAGGGGTGAGCGGCCGTGCCGGCCCCCACCCCCCACGCCTTGACCGATCAGCCGGCCAGCGACTTGCCGGCGGCGCCCAGATCGGCGAAGGCCTCGTCGAGGCGGCGGACCATGCCCTGCTCGCCCAGGCGCAGCCACTTGCGCGGGTCGTACAGCTTCTTCAGCGGCTTGCCCGACTGCGGGTCGATCTGATGGCGGAAGGCCGCCTCGTTCTCCAGCACGAAGCCGCCGATGGACTCGGCGAAGGCGAACTGGGTGTCGGTGTCGATGTTCATCTTGAACACGCCGAAGCCGACCGCCTGGGCGATCTTCTCCTTCTCCGACCCCGAGCCGCCGTGGAACACCAGGGCCAGCGGCTTGGCGCCGCCGCCGTGACGCTCGGCCACCAGGGACTGCGAGGCGCCGAGGATCTCCGGGCGCAGCTTCACGTTGCCCGGCGCGTAGACGCCGTGCACGTTGCCGAAGGAGGCCGCGACCGAGAAGTGCCCGATGGGCGACAGCTCCTCATAGGCGCGCAGCACGTCCTCCGGCTGGGTGTAGAGGTGGGCGTTGTTGGCGGCGTCCAGGTCTTCCGAACCGATGCCGTCCTCCTCGCCGCCGGTCACGCCCAGCTCGATCTCCAGGCTCATGCCCAGCGGGGCGAGGCGCTTGAGGACGCGGGCGCATTCCGACAGGTTGAAGTCCAGCGACTCTTCCGACAGGTCGAGCATGTGCGAGCTGAACAGCGGACGGCCGGTGCGGCGGAAATGCTCCTCGCCGTGGCCGATCATGCCCTCGACCCAGGGGATCAGGCCCTTGTTCGCGTGGTCGGTGTGCAGGACGACGCAGACGCCGTACTGCTCGGCCAGCAGATGGACGTGCTGGGCCGCCGACACGGCGCCGAGGATGCGCGCCTGGAGCGCGTCCTTCATGCCCTCGCCGGCGTAGAAGCGGGCGCCGCCGTTCGACAGCTGCACGATCACGTCGGAGCGGTTCTTCGCCGCCGCCTCGAGAACGGCGTTGATGCCGTTGGTGCCGACCACGTTGACCGCCGGCAGAGCGTAACCGCCGTCCTGGCAAGCGGCGATCAGCGCGCGGTAGTCCTCTCCGGTCACGACGCCGGGCTTCAGTCGGGTCGGGGCAGACATGGGTGAATTCCTCCCTCGGAAAAATACTGCCTTGAAACTTTGGTTCGAACGTTGGTTCAAACGTCGGTTCGATCGTTCGGTCAAGCCCCATATGGGCATGGGACCGGCGAACGCCACGCGCTCTTTTTGCCACTTCCCGCGCCGGAACGCTGCAAAAGACTTGCCGCGAACGCGACCCTGGACCTGTGACGAAAAGACCCGCGGCATCCCCGACGACAGCCGCCAAGAGCCGTTGAAGTCAAGACCCAATGAAGGAGACCGGGACCATGGACGCTCACTGTGTCTGGGAGGCGGGCGCGCAGCTCGGCGAAGGACCGGTCTGGTCGCCGTCGCGCAACGCCCTGTTCGCCGTGGACATCCGCGGGTCGCGCCTGCTGCGCTACACCACCGCCGACGGGCAGGGGCGCGACTGGCCACTGGAGGAGGCCGCCTGCTGGCTGGTCGAGCGGGCGGACGGCCGCGGCTTCGTTGCCGGGCTGCGTTCGCGACGGCTGGTCGGCTTGACGTTCGACGGCGACCGGCTCTCGGTGGGTCCCGAGTTGATCCGGCTGGAGGAGGACAGTCCCGGCAACCGGCTGAACGACGCCATGGCCGACGCAGCGGGCCGGCTGTGGGTGGGCAGCATGGACGATGCGGAAAAGGAAGCCTCCGGCGCGCTCTACCGCGTCGGTCCGGACGGTAGCGTGGAGCGGGTGGACGAGGGCTACACGGTCAGCAACGGCCCAGCCCTGTCCCCGGACGGGCGGACGCTCTACCACGCCGATAGCCCGCGCCGGACCATCTTCGCCTTCACCCTGGACGCGGACGGCGCTCTGTCGGGCAAGCGCGTCCACATCCGCTTCGGCGAGGAGGGCGGCTATCCCGACGGCATGACCTGCGACGCCGAGGGGCATCTCTGGGTCGCCCACTGGAGTGGCGGGCGGGTCAGCCGCTTCCGGCCGGACGGGACGCTGGACCGGGTGGTGCGGCTGCCGGTGTCCAACGTCACCTCCTGCGCCTTCGGCGGGCCGGGTCTGGACCGGCTGTTCATCACCACCGCCGCCCAGGATGCGCCGGCCGGGGAACCGCTGGCCGAGGAACCATTGGCCGGCGGGCTGTTCGCCTGCACGCCCGGCGTCGTCGGGTTGCCGCCGGGACGGTTCGGCGCACCCTGAAACGGTGCGAGTCTTGCCAGTGGATTTGATATACTAGTATAACTCCCGCGCTGAACAGCAGCCGTCACCGCATGGCGGAAGGATCGCGCGCCGCCGTGGCGGGCCCTTCCGCCAAGTGATAGACCTGTGCGGGCACCGCAGCGCAACCGGCGCCACCGGGGCGGCGGCGTCCGCAACCGTGCCGAAGCCGTTCTCCCACAAGGGAAAAAGGGCTTTAGCAGGTGCAGCAAACTGCTTTACAGTTGCAAGCATATTCTTTTTCGACGGTTCCACCTTCGCACAGCCGGAGCGACCCACGATGACCACCGACGCCGCCCTTCGCCCCACCGCTCCGGTCACCGACGCCGAAACCGGCACCGACGACAAGGATTTCCCGCTGCGCGAGGACATTCGCCTGCTCGGCCGCCTGCTCGGCGACACGGTGCGCGAGCAGGAGGGCGACGGCGTCTATGGCGTCATCGAGAGCGTGCGCCAGGCCTCGGTCCGCTTCAACCGCGACGACGACGACTCCGCCCGCCGTGAGATGGCCGAGATCCTGAACGGTCTGCCGCGCGACACGATGATGTCGGTGGTGCGCGCCTTCTCCTACTTCCTGCACCTCGCCAACATCGCCGAGGACCAGCACCACATCCGCCGCACCCGCGACCACGCCATCGCCGGCTCGCCGGCGCGCGAGGGCACCCTGCCCTACGCGCTGGAGCGGCTGGAGGCGGCCGGGGTCGGACCGGACCGGCTGGCCGGCGTGCTGGACATCGCCCAGGTCAGCCCGGTGCTGACCGCCCACCCGACCGAGGTCCAGCGCAAGAGCATCCTGGCGCTGGAGCACAAGGTGGCGTCCCTGCTCGACACCCGCGACCGTTCCCGCCTGACGCCGGAGGAGGCGGAGGCCAACATGGACGCGCTGCAGGAGGCCATCCTGACCCTGTGGCGCACCCGCATGCTGCGCCCGCAGCGCCTCGCCGTGATCGACGAGGTGAAGAACGGCATCTCCTACTACACCGACACCTTCTTCTCCGAGCTGCCGAAGCTGTTCTGCCGCTTCGAGGATCTGCTGGGCAAGCGCTTCCCCGACCGGGAGTGGTCGCTGCCGCCCTATTTCCGCATCGGCTCCTGGATCGGCGGCGACCGCGACGGCAACCCCTTCGTCACCGCGCCGATCCTGCGCGAGGCGATGCGCCTGCAATCGACCGCCGCGCTCGACCACTATCTGACCGAGATCCACGAGTTGGGCGGCGAGCTGCCGCTTTCCGAGCTGCTGCTCGGCACGTCGCCGGAGCTGGAGGCGCTGGCCAAGCGCTCCCCCGACCATTCGCCGCACCGCGCCGACGAGCCGTTCCGTCGCGCCCTGACCGGCATCTACGCCCGTCTGGCGGCGACCTCGCGGACGCTCGACCAGCATGAGGCGCTGCGCAACGCGGTCGGCAAGGGCGATCCCTACGCCACCAGCGCCGAGCTGCTGGCCGATCTGGAGGTGCTGGCCGCCTCGCTGAAGGCCCACGGAGCGGGCCGTCTGGCCGCCGGGCGGCTGCGCCGCCTGATCATCGCGGTGAAGACCTTCGGCTTCCATCTGGCGCCCATCGACCTGCGCCAGAACTCCGACGTGCACCAGCGCACGGTGGCCGAGCTGCTGGCGGTCGCCGGCCGTTGCGCCGACTACGCCGCCCTGTCGGAGGATGAGCGCATCGCCCTGCTGGCCGAGGAAATCCAGAGCCCGCGCCCGCTCCATTCGCCCTACCACGCCTATTCGGAGGAGACGGCGGGCGAGCTGGCGATCTTCTTCGCCGCCCGCCAGCTGCGCGAGACCTACGGACCCGCCGCCCTGCCGAACAGCATCATCTCCAAGACGGACGGCGCGTCCGACCTGTTGGAGGTGGCGCTTCTACTCAAGGAATCCGGCTTGCTGCGTCCGGGGGCGGAGGGCACCCCGGCGCTCGGCCTCAACATCGTCCCGCTGTTCGAGACCATCGAGGATCTTCGGCAGGCCCCGGCGACCATGGAGCGGCTGTTCACCCTGCCCGCCTACCGGGCCCTGGTCACCTCGCGCGGGGACGAGCAGGAGGTGATGCTCGGCTATTCGGACAGCAACAAGGACGGCGGCTTCCTGACCTCCGGCTGGGAGCTGTACAAGGCGGAGATCGAGCTGGCGAAGCTGTTCGACCGCCACGGCGTGCGCATGCGGCTGTTCCACGGCCGCGGCGGCTCGGTCGGCCGCGGCGGCGGCCCCAGCTATCAGGCGATCCTGGCCCAGCCGACCGGCGCAGTGTCCGGCCAGATCCGCATCACCGAGCAGGGCGAGGTCATCGCGTCGAAGTACGGGCGTCCGGAGGTCGGGCAGCGCAACCTGGAGGTCCTGACCGCCGCGACGCTGGAGGCCACCCTGCTCGACCTGGAGAACCGCGTCGAGCCGGCGGAATCCTTCTACGCGGCGATGGAGCGGCTGTCGGAACTTGCCTTCGGCGCCTACCGCGGGCTGGTCTACGAGACGCCGGGCTTCACCCAGTATTTCCGAACGGCGACGCCGATTTCGGAAATCGCCACGCTGAACATCGGCAGCCGCCCGGCCTCGCGCACCAAGTCGGACCGCATCGAGGATCTGCGCGCCATTCCGTGGGTCTTCTCCTGGGCGCAGTGCCGCCTGATGCTGCCCGGCTGGTACGGCTTCGGCAGCGCTGTGGAGGCGTGGCTGGAGGAGGAGCCGGACGGGCTGGCCCTGCTCCAGCGCATGAACCGCGCCTGGCCCTTCTTCAAGTCGCTGCTGTCCAACATGGACATGGTGCTGGCCAAGAGCGACCTCGCCATCGCCTCGCGCTACGCGGAGCTGGTGGAGGACGTCGAACTGCGCGAGCGCATCTTCGGCCGCATCCGCGAGGAGTGGCAGCGCACCCGCCGCCATCTGCTGGCCATCGCCGGCCATGACGAGCTGCTGGGCGAGAACCCGCTGCTGGCGCGGTCGATCCGCAACCGCTTCCCCTACATGGACCCGCTGAACCACGTCCAGGTCGAGCTTCTGCGGCGCCACCGCGCCGGCAGCAGCGACGAGCGGGTGCGGCGCGGCATCCTGATGTCGATCAACGGCGTCGCCGCCGGCCTGCGCAACAGCGGCTGACCCATCACCCGACGCCTCATCCCGTCAATACCGCGGGATGGTGCCGTAGGGATGGCGCCGCCGGGATGGGGCCAGCGTCGAAAAAGGGTTGCCGGTCCCGATTTCCCACTTGCTTTCATATTAATATATTAGTATGCTTCCTCTTGTGTTCAAGCGTTGTGGGCCGCCGTTGCGGCGGCCGGTGCGACGTCCTGGACGTTTCCTCCCTAGACTCGAAGGCCATCGGGGTCCACCCCGGTGGCCTTTTTTCTGCGCACGCTTTGGCTGCGGAGTCTGTTGTCCAGGGCGGAACACCCCGCGATGAACGAGGGGCCTGGCGCGGCCGGTGGAACATTCCCGACGCGCATATTGACAATCCATACAATGCCGGGCCTAATGTCTGGAAGGGAACGCCCCGCCTCCCTGCAAGGATCGCCATGCCGCCGCTTCCCACCCCCCAAACCGCCGCGCACCCCATCGACTGGGCGCCCTCTCTGGAGGACCGCAGCCGCCCCGTCTACATCGCCATCGCGGACGCCATCGCGGCGGACATCGGGGCGGGGCGGCTGAGGCCCGGCGACCGGCTGCCGCCGCAACGGATTCTGGCGGACCGGCTGGGCATCGACTTCACCACCGTCAGCCGCGCCTATGGGGAGGCGCGCCACCGCGGGCTGGTCGACGCGCGCGTTGGACAAGGCACCTTCGTGCGCAAGACGGGCCATGTTCCCCCGCCCTTCGCCGCGGAGCCGCACACCACCGCGAGTGCGGTGCCGCTGGCCGTCAGCATGGCGATGAACCAGCCGCCGCAGCCGGAGGACTCCGCCGTCCTGACCGCCCGCATGAATCGCGGCGTCGCCGCGGCCACCGCGGCCTTGGGATTGCCGGACCTGCTGCGCTACCCGGACGGGGCCGACAGCCCGGATGACCGGGGGGCGGCCGTCCTCTGGCTGCGCCACCGCCTGCCCGGCCTGACGGCGGAGCGGGTGCTGGTGGCGCCCGGCACGCAGGCCGCCCTGCTCGCCCTGCTCTCCGCCCTGGCCCGCCCCGGCGACACGGTCTGCGCGGAGGCGTTGACCTATCCCGGCTTCCGCGCCGCCGCGGCGCAGCTCGGGCTGCGGGTGGTCGGCGTGCCGATGGACGCCGACGGCATCGACCCCGACGCGCTGCGCGCCGCGCTCGCCGAGCACCGGCCCAAAGCGCTCTACTGCATTCCGACCTTCCACAACCCGACCACCGCGACCATGCCGGAGGAACGGCGGCGGGCGGTCGCGGCGGCGGTGCGCGACCACGGCGTGCCGATCATCGAGGACGACATCTACGGCCCGCTGCCGGAAACGACGGCACCGCCGCTGGCCGCCTTCGCGCCGGAGTTGACCTACCACGTCGCCGGGCTTGCCAAATGCGTGTCCCCGGCGCTGCGCATCGCCTATGTGGCGGCGCCCGACGCCCGGCAGGCCCGCCGGGTGGCGGTGGCGCAGCGGGCGACCACGCTGATCGCCGCCCCCCTGTCCGCCGCCATCGCCCGGCGGTGGATCGCCGACGGCACCGCCGAGGCCGTGCGCGATGCCATCCGGGCGGAGGCCATGGCCCGCCGGTCGCTCGCCGAATCGCTCCTGCCGGCGGAGCGGATCGTCACCAAGCGCGAGGCCTTCCATCTCTGGCTCACCCTGCCGGACGGCTGGACCGGCGGGGAGTTCACCGCCCATCTGCGCGGCCGGGGAATCTCGGCGGTGGCCGCGGAGGCCTTCGCCACCACCCCGGACGTGCCCGCGGCCCTGCGCTTCTGCCTGGGCGCCCCGCTGGACCGCGACGAGACCCGCCGCGCGCTGGAGATCCTGGCCGACGCCCTGGTCATGCCCCCCGCCACCGCGGGCGTCATCATCTGAGGCCATCAAAGCCTGCTTCAGAGTGTCGCATTGCTGGGATCGCCTCCCGAAGAATCAGGGTTTTCCATACACAGCCTTCATTGAATGCAGTCAATCACGCTTGCGATGTCGGTGATTGAAGGCATACAGTCGGCGCCATGCCGCAGGCCACCGCTCGGGTGGTGCGGATGTTTGCGCAGAGGCACGCCATGCAGAATCTCGCCCGCTCGTCCAGCCTTCCCCCGCCGCCCTCCGCTCCGGCCCCGTCCACCCCGGCTTCTTCCGCCCCGGCTCCGTTCTACGCGCCGCACCAGAAGATCTACCCGAAGGCAGCGCGCGGTCGGTTCCGCCGCATCAAGTCGGCATTGATGGTGGGCCTGCTGGCGCTGTTCATGCTGCTGCCCTGGCTGCGCTGGGACCGCGGCGTCGGCCTGCCGAACCAGGCGATCCTGTTCGATCTGGACAGCCAGCGTTTCTACCTGTTCGCCCTCGAACTCTGGCCGCAGCACATCTACTACCTGACGGGCGCGATGATCCTCGCGGCGGTCGGCCTGTTCCTGGCGACCGCGCTGGCCGGCCGCGTCTGGTGCGGCTACACTTGCCCGCAGACGGTGTGGACCGACCTCTACGTGAAGGTGGAGGAGTGGATCGAGGGCGACCGCGGCGCCCGCATCCGGCTGGACAACGGTCCGCGCAACGCCGGCTGGCTGGCCAAGAAGGCGGCCAAACACGCGGTCTGGCTGCTGATCGCCCTGGCGACCGGGGCCTCGGCCCTGTTCTACTTCGTGGACGCGCCGGGCTACGTCGCGGATCTGCTGCGCTTTCAGCCGGGGCCGGTGGCGACCGGCTGGATTCTGTTCATGACCGCCTCCACTTACGCCATGGCCGGCTTCATGCGGGAGCAGATGTGCGTCTATGTCTGCCCCTGGCCGCGCATCCAGGCCGCCCTGCTGGACGATGAGAGCCTCACCGTCACCTATCAGGACTGGCGCGGCGACGGTCGCGCACCGCTGCGCAAGGAGCAGAGCTGGGCGGAGCGCTCCGCAGAGGGGCTCGGCGACTGCATTGACTGCAGGGCCTGCGTCCAGGTCTGCCCGACTGGGATCGACATCCGCGACGGCCTGCAAATGGACTGCATCAGCTGCGGCCTGTGCATCGACGCCTGCGACGACGTGATGGGCCGCATCGGGCGGCCCGGCGGGCTGATCCGCTACGACACCCAGGCCGCCCAGGAGGCCAAGGCGGTGGCCCGCAAGCCGGAGCCCTACCGGCTGGTCCGCCCGCGCACCATCATCTATTCGCTGGTGATGCTGGTGGTCGGCGGGATGATGACGCTGGGCGTGCTGCTGGAGCCGACGGTGGACGTCTCCGTCCTGCGCGACCGGGCGCCGCTCTACGTCACCCTGTCCGACGGCGCCGTCCAGAACAGCTACACCGTCAAGATCTCCAACATGACCCGCGCCCCGCAGAGCTACCGCCTGACCGTCTCGGGTCCGCGCGGCGCCACGGTGACGGCGGTCGGCGGCGCGGCTTCCGATGGCGCAGCACCGGTGCTGGGCGCCGAACCCGACACGGTGCAGACCCACCGCGTCCATGTCCGTGCCCCGGCGGGTGCCGCGGCGGCCGGCTCCACGCCGCTGACCCTCACCCTGACCCGTCTGTCGGACGGGGTGGTCCATCAGGCCGAGACGGTGTTCCTCGCTCCCTGACCCGCCTTACAACGGACCGTCGCGGTCGCGGCGGTCCCGCGGGGCGGTGTGGCCGATGATGGCGCCACCGCCGGTCCCGATGGCAGGACTTTCAACCGCCCTTCCCCAACAGGCGTGTGGGCGGGCGTCTCGGCGGGCTTACCAGCCGCCCGTGCTCAGCCAGCGGTCCACCATGTCCAGACGGTCCCAGCCCCAGAAGGGCTCGTCGTCGACAATGACGAAGGGCGACCCGAAGACGCCGCGGTCCACCGCGGCGTCGTTCTCGGCGCGCAGGCGGTCCTTGACCGTCTGGTCCTGGAGGGCCGCGGCCACCGCCGCCCGGTCGTGGCCGAGCGTGCCGGCGATCTCCACCACCGTTTCGGCGGGGCCGATGTCGCGCCCCTCCCCCCAATGGGCGTGGTAGAGGGTGCGGGCCAGCAGCTTGGCCTGCTCGGGATGCTCGTCGGTCAGCCAGTAGAAGGCGCGCGAGGCGGCGACGCTGTTGGCGGGGGCCGAATCGGGGTAGGTGAAGGGCGCGTTGGTCAGCCGGGCGATCCGGCCCACGTCATGGACCAGATACTCGCCGCGCAACGGCTGCTGGAGATTCGGCTTCATCCCCGTCACCTTGAAGATGGCGCCGAGCAGGATCGGGCGCCAGATGACGGTGCGGCCATGCGCCGCAGCCAGCTCCTCGATGCGGCGGCTGGCGAAATAGCCGTAAGGCGAGGCGAAATCGAAATAGAAATCGATGGGGTCAGCCATCGGCGGTTCCTCCCGGTTCTGCTTTTCCGGAAAGGCTAGCGCGCGCCGAAGGTTCCGTCCAGCCGTCGACGGCTGGACGGGACTCTAGACCGCCTTCACCTTGGCGTCGAAAACGTAGCCGGCGCCGCGCTCGGTCTTGATGATGCGCGGCTCCTTCGGATTCGCCTCGATCTTGCGGCGCAGGCGCAGGATCAGCACGTCGATGGAACGGTCGAACACCTCCGCCCCGTCGGCGCGGGTCAGGTCCAGAAGCTGGTCGCGGGTCAGCACGCGCTGCGGGCGCTTCACGAAGGCGGCCAGCAGGCCGAACTCCGCCTTGGTCAGTTCCACCTCGCGTCCGTCCTGGCTGCGCAGGCGCTGGGCGGTCAGGTCCAGTTCCCAATTGGCGAACTGCACGACGGCGCGCAGGTCGTCGGGGCTGCGCGGCGGGCGCCCCTCGCCGGAGACGCGGCGAAGCACGGCCTTGATGCGGGCCAATAATTCGCGCGGGTTGAACGGCTTGGTCAGATAATCGTCGGCGCCCAGCTCCAGCCCGACGATGCGGTCCACGTCCTGGTCCTTCGACGACAGGATGATGACGGGGATGTGCGATTCGGTCCGGATCTGGCGGACCAGCCCCAGCCCGTCGCCGTCGGGAAGCCGCAGGTCGCAGACCACCAGATCGACGGGGTCGCTCTCCAACGCCCTCTTCGCCGCGGCCGTGTCCGGTGCGGTGGTCACGCGGTAGCCTTCCGAAGCCAGATAGGACTCCAGAAGTTCGCGCACCGGCTCATCGTCATCGACCGCGAGAATGTGCATGGCCGTTACCTCCCGTCCTCTTCATAGCTCACCGCCATGGGTGCACGCAATCGGTTACAAGCCCGTAACAGGCACTCGTCGCGCGACCGATGGGTGAATCGGCTGAAACATCCTGCCGTGCGATCGAAACGAAAAAGCCGGTTTCCTGAAATCACGCGGTCATCACAGGTTGGTTTATTCCTCTCAGCCGCGAGGCGAAAGGCAAAAGCCCGCACCAAAGGGGAATGACGATGCTCGTGCTCGACCAATGCCTGGAACGGATGGCTCATCTCGACCGCGCCGACCGCCTGCTGAACGAGGTGCGCGTCTACAACAGCCGCCTGCCGATCCGCGAAGCGTTGGCCCAGCACCGCGCGCTGCTGAGCGAGGCCCGCCGCCACATCGAATCGGCGCGCACGCTGGTCGGCGAGCCATGAACCGGAGACGCGAAACGCTCAACAGCGCGCGGTGACCTCGATCTCGATCCTCATGCGCGGATCGGCCAGCGGGCAGACCATGGTCGTGCCAAGGGGCGGGCGGTCGTGGAATTCCTCCGCCAGGATCGGCTGAACCTTTGGGAAGTCGGCGGCATCCGCCAGATAGACCCGCATCCGCACCACGTCCGACAAATCCGCTTCCGACCGCCGCAGCATCCTGCGGATGTTGCGCAAAGTCTGGCGTGCCTGCTCCTCCACGTCGCCAGCCATCCTCCGGCGCTCCGCATCGAAGCCGGAGGTGCCGGACACGAACACCCACCGTCGTTCCGCTGCGTCCGCGACCCCTGCCGCGACGCCTGTCACGAGGGCCCGCGCGCCGTCCCCCCGCCAGCCGCCGGCCACCCCTTCGGCTCCGCTCCCGCCAAGATCCATGGCGCTTCCATCCCTTATTGTTCGTATTCTTTATAGTCAGCAAAACCGACCTGGCGCCTTTATGTCACAGAGCGCCGAACCCGCACAAAGCCTGACCGGCGGCGGCTCCGCGGCATGTCGGCGCGGTTCGCGTCTTCCCGCCCGCCCAAATCTTTCCCAAATGAAAGCGTAAGCCGGGCCAATCAGTCGGGCCCAGTCAATCGGGCCGGGAACGCCCAATCGTCCATAACGGGAGAAACCCGCATGTCCGGGATCACGAAAGCCGCCCTCTTCACCCTTGCCGTGCCGCTGCTGGCCGCGCCCGCCTTCGCAGCGGAGCAGACGTCGGGAGCGCTGGCGCTGAAGCGGGTGCTGCTGTCCACCGGCGGCGTCGGCTATTTCGAGCATGAGGCGCGCGTTTCCGGCGACGCGGCGCTGACCCTGGAGGTGCGCCGCGACCAAGTGGACGATGTCCTGAAGAGCATCGTGGTCTACGACGACCGCGGCGGCATCGGCACGGTGGACCTGCCGGGGCAGGAGCCGCTGGAGACCGCCTTCCGCGAGCTGCCCTTCACGCCGGAGGATCTCGCCTCCCCCGCCGCCCTTCTGAACGCCATGAAGGGGGCGGAGGTGCAGACCAGCGGGTCCCGCGCGGTGTCGGGCCGGCTGCTCTCGGTGACGGAGGAATACACCCAGCTTCCCAACGGCGGCGGCACCGTCACCCGCAACCGAGTCAGCCTGATGACGGCGGAGGGGCTGCGCCAGCTCGTTCTGGAGGAAACCGACTCCCTGCGCTTCGCCGACCCGCAGGTACAGGCGCAGCTCGACTCAGCCCTGGCCGCCGTCGCCGGGTCGGCGGGCAAGGAGCGGCGGCGCCTTACCATCCGCACCACCGCCCCGCAGGCGGACGCGGGTGCGGAGCGGACCGTGCGCGTCGCCTATGTGGTCGCCGCCCCGCTGTGGAAGGCGACCTACCGCCTGACCCTGCCCGAATCGGCGAATGGAACCGAGGGCGGCACCGGCGACCTGCAGGGCTGGGCCGTGTTGGAGAATCTCAGCGGCGACGACTGGAAGGGGGTGGAGCTGTCGGTGGCGTCGGGCAACCCGGTGACCTTCCGGCAGGCGCTCTACTCCGCCTATTTCGTGAATCGCCCGGAGGTGCCGGTGGAAGTTCTGGGCCGCGTCCTGCCTCCTCCCGACGAGGGGGCCGTGGCCGCCGACGCGATGGCGAAGGCCATGGAACCGGCCGTCCGTTCGCGCGCCGCCGCGGAGTCCGGCGCCCCGACCGCCATGGCCGCACCGCCCGCCCCCGCTCCGGCGCCGGCCATGAGCGCGCCCTTCGCCGGAGCGATGCCCCAGCGCGCGGCGGAGACCACCCCCGCCGAAAGCACGGAGGCGACGGCGCAGGTGCTGTTCCGCTACCCGCAGCCGGTGACCCTGGCGAACGGCGGCACGATGATGATGCCGATCACCGCCCGCGCCATCCCGGCGGAGCGGCTGTCGCTCTACCAGCCCAACACCCAGCCGCGCCACCCGCTGGCCGCGCTGCGCCTCAGCAACGGCGACTCGGGCGAGACCGGCCTGCCGCCGGGCGTGCTGACGCTCTACGAACGGCTGGGCGGAGCCGCTGCCTATGTGGGCGACGCGCGGCTGGCCACGCTTCCGGCGGGCGAGAGCCGCATCCTCAGCTTCGCGGTGGATCAGGCGGTGACGGTTGACCGCTCCGAGCAGCCCAGCCGCACCCTGTCCCGCGCCACCCTGGCCGACGGGGTGCTGCAACTGACCGTGACCGACCGCCAGACCACCACCTACCGGATCGCCGGTGCGGCGGGCGAGGATCGCACGGTCATCGTCGAGCATCCGCGGCGTTCCGGCTGGGAGATGGTGCAGCCCACCGGTGGGGCGGCTCCCGACCTGACCGCCGACGCCTACCGCCTGCCCGTGGCGGTGCCCGCCGGCCAGACGGTCACCTTGGCCGTCGCGCTGGAGCGCCCGCGGATCGAACGGTTCGGCCTCTCGGAAATGTCGCCGGAGCAGGTGCGGGCCTACGCCTCCTCCACGGAGCTGCCGGCCGCGGCGCGCGAGGCCCTGGCGAAGGTCGCGACCCTGCGCGGCGCCGTCGCCGACAAGGAGCGCCGCGTCGCCGACCTGGAGCGCGAGCAGGCGGAGATCGGCAAGGAGCAGGAGCGGCTGCGCCAGAATCTCGCCACGCTGCCGCGCGACAGCGACCTGTTCAAGCGGACCATCGCCAAGATGGGCGAGCAGGAAACCCGCCTGGACGGGCTGTCCCGCGAGCTGGCCACCGCCCGCAAGGAGGCCGACACCGCCCGCAACACGCTGCGCGATCAGGTGCGCGGCATGACCTTCTGACGGTGAAGAGGCACCGTCACCAGGGCAGCGGCGACACGCCGAACAGCATCCGGTGCAGGTGCAGCAGACCGCCATAGAGCAGCAGAGCCACCGCCGGGCGCCACCAGCCGATCTCCTTCCAGACGAGGCTTTGGCGCCCGGCCAGGATCGCCGCGAAAGGCAGGTTGGAGGTGCGCGCGGCGTAGCGGTCCCAATCCGCCCCCAGCCGCCGCGCCAGCTTCGCGTCGATCAGGACGCTTCCGCCCAGCGCCAGCAGGGCGAGCGTGCCGAACAGGATCAGCGAGCCGAGATCCCCGTTCGGCACCATATGGGCGACCGCCCACAACCCGACGCCCCACAGGAACGGGTTGCGCGTCACCCGCAGGATGCCGCGGACCGGCTCCCGGTCACCGGTCAGCAGCGTCTCCTGCCCGACCGAGGTCGGATTCGGGGTGGAAAGGCCGGCGACGAGCAGGAACAGCGCCACCGGCACCAGCAGGACCGGCACCCAGGCCAGCCCGCCGGCGGGCGGCCACACCGGCACATAGGGCGCCCCGTTGTAGGCCGCCACCAGCCACCAGAAGGCCAGCGCCGCGATCAGCGAATAGAGGCCGAGATAGGGCTTCTCGCCCAGTCGTCCGACCAGCGCCGCGCGCAACGGCGTGCTGGAAATGCCGAAATGCGTCAGCAGCAGGAACAGCCCCGCGGCGGACAGATGGGCGATGGTGCCGGTCATGCGCTGCCTCGCTTCCTACAGCCCTCGTCAGGCGCCCTTTTCCAGCGTGGTGCCGCTGCAGTAGGCCCAATCGTCGCTGTGCAGACCGAAGAACAGGGCCACCGGCTGCTTGCCGGAGCGGTCGATCACCACACGGAAGCGGTTGCCGGTGCAGGCCCCCGCCGCCTGCTTCTGGTAGGGCAGCTTGACGCTCTTCGACGTCAGGCAGGAATCCGCGGCCTTGGGCGGGGTGGCCGACGCGTCGATGCGCTTGCCGTTCAGCACCATGTAGTAGTTGGTGGCCTGCCCGCCCTTCACCTCGGCCTTCACCTCGATCTTGCCGAATCGGGACTTGTAGAGGCCGGCGTCGGTTTCCCCGTCCGGTGCGCCGGGGGCGATGGCGCGGAAGGACACGGCGGCGCAGGCCGGCGGCTCCTTCTTCTGGGCGAAGGCCGGCTGGGCCAGGATGAGGGTGACGGCGCCCGCGACCAATGCGGCACCGAAAAGACGCGACAGCGGCATGCGAACCTCCTGGATCGGATGGAAGGGGTTGGGGCGGGTCAGGCGGGGGCCTGGCAGAACAGGGTCTGCTGCATGATGGCGCAGTCCTTCTCCACCCCGCCGTCGAGCATCGAAATCTCGACGCTGGTGACGGTCAGGGTGCGGCCCGGCTTCAACACGCGGGCGCGGGCAATCATCACCTCGCCCTTGGCCGGCGACATCAGGTTGACCTTGAACTCCACCGCCAGGACCTCGCTGCCCGCCGGCATCAGCGTGTAGCCGGCGTAGCCGCCGGCATTGTCGGCCAGCGTGCTGACCATGCCCGCGTGGAAGAAGCCGTGCTGCTGCGTCAGATCGGCGCGGAACGGCAGGCGCATCTCGCAGAAGCCGGGCTCCAGCCGCGTCAGCTCGATCCCCAGCGTCTTGCAGATCGGCTGGCGTTCGAAGCCGGCGCGGCAGCGCGCCTCCCAGTCCGGATCGCGCGGTTCGAAGGTCTTGGGCACGTCTCGGGTCTCTCTGATCGTTTTCGGACGGCCCTTACCCTGCGCCAGCCTTACGTTCCGATCAAGCCGAGCTGCGGGCTCGACGCCTCCGCGAAGCCGCGTTTCGGCATGCGCCCGGCCAGACGGGCCGCCCGCCCCGCCGCGACCGCATCGCGCATCGCCGCCGCCATGCGCACCGGATCGCGCGCCTTCGACACGGCGGTGTTCAGCAGGACGGCGGCGCAGCCCAGCTCCATCGCCAGGGCGGCGTCCGACGCCGTGCCGATTCCGGCGTCCAGGACCACCGGCACCGGGCTGCGCGCGCAGATCGTCTCGATGGCATGCGGGTTGCGGATGCCCAACCCCGAGCCGATGAAGGCCCCCAGCGGCATCACCGCCGCCGCGCCCAGATCGGCGAGCTTGCGGCAGGTCACCGGATCGTCGTTGCAATAGGGCAGAACTGTGAAACCGTCGGCCACCAGCTCCACGGTCGCGCGCAGCAGTTCCTCGACGTCGGGGTAGAGCAGTTCGCGGTCGCCGATGACCTCCAGCTTGATCCAGTCCACGCCCAGCGCCTCGCGGGCGAGCTGCGCGGTCAGCACCGCCTCCTTGGCGGTCAGGCAGCCGGCGGTGTTGGGCAGCAGCCCGGCGCGGTCGCCGATGACGTCGACGAGGCTTTCCGAATAGCCGTCCAGGCTGATGCGCCGGATGGCCAGCGTGACCAAGTCGCTGTCGCTGGCCTCCAGCGCATCCAGCATCACCTGCTGGTTCGGGTAGCCGGCGGTGCCGAGAAACAGGCGCGAGCGGAACTCACGGCCCGCTATGGTGAGCGTGTCGTTCATGGGCTTTTCCTCGATGGTGCGGCCCGCTCTCCGGCGGGCGTGAGGTCAGCCGCCCTGCACGGGGCGGATGATCTCCAGGGCGTCGCCCGCGGACAGGGGCGTCTCGTCCCAGCGGCGGGACGGCAGGACGGCGCCGTTCAGGGCGACGGCGACCCCGCGCGTCCCCGCGACGATTCCCCGCCCGGCCAGCAGGGCGGCGACAGTGGGGGCGGCGAGATCCTCCTCCCGCCCGTTCACGCGGATGCAAGCGCTCATGCCGCGGCTCCCTTTGGCTGCGGGAAGCGGTCGAGCGCGAAGGGACGGATCACCGGATCGGTCTCCCCGGTCAGCACCAGCCGCGCCACCGAATTCGCGGTGATAGGGGTCAGCAGGATGCCGTTGCGGTGATGTCCGGTGGCATAGACCAATCCCTCCACCTCCGAGAGACCGAGGATCGGGGCGTCGTCGCGGGTGCCGGGGCGGAAGCCGGCCCATGCTTCCTCGATGGGCAGTTCGGCGATGCCCGGCAGGGCGCGCCACGCCCCTTCCAGCAGAGCGAACTGGGCCCCGGCGGTCAGCCGGTCGTCGAAGCCGCGCTCCTCCGTCGTGGCGCCGACCAGCAGCCGCCCGTCCAGCCGCGGGATCAGATAGGTGCCGGGAGTCCACACCACATGGCGCAGCAGCGGCAGTCGGGCGTCCATGCGCAGGCAAAGCATCTGGCCCTTCACCGGGCGCACAGGCGGACGCACCGCCGGAGACAGCCCGTCGATCCAGCCCGACCACGCCCCGGCGGCCAGAATCACCCGGTCCGCCTCGACCAGACGGTCGCCGACCTGGACGCCGACGGCGCGGCCGCCGCGGACCTCGATGCGGCTGACCTCGGCATATTCATGGATCGCGGCACCGGCCCGCAAAGCGGCGGTGTGCAGGGCGGCGGCAACCTTGCGGTTGTCCACCTGATGGTCGCCGGCGCAGAACAGCGCGCCGGCCACGCCCGGCTGGAGATAGGGCTCGCGCCGCCGCACCTCCGCCCCGCTCAGCCATTCCACCGGCAGGCCGAGCCTGGTCTGGAACTCGTGCAGGAAGCGCACCTTGGCCGCGTCGTCGGCGTTCAGCGCGATGACCATCGTGCCTTCGCCGCGCAGGTCCACCGCCATGCCGGAGGCGGCCTCCAGTTCCGCCGCGAAGGCGGGCCACAGGTCCTGCGATGCGCGGGTCAGCGGAAGAAGGCTCTCTTCGCCGGGTTCGGTCTCCACACAGGCGGCGAGCATGCCGCCCGCGGCGTGGCTGGCGCCCCGGCCGGCGGCACCACGGTCGAAGACCTCGACCCGGCAGCCGGCGGCGGCCAGCCTCCAGGCGATGGACAGGCCGATCACCCCGGCGCCGATCACGGCGACGGTGGGTTTTGCGGAATCGGAATGAAATAAGGGCGCGGATACCATGCGGCGGCTCCCTTCGCTGGCATTATCCAGACAGGTTCGATGGGTGTGATCTCAGCCGCGCGAGCGCATCCCGCACGGCACCCCAGCCAATGCCCGGATCATCCGGAAGAGGGCCGCCTTTGGCAAGCCCCTTTTCGTTGGTCACAACAACAAAAGCGACGCCAGCCCCAGGAAGGACAGAAATCCGATGACGTCGGTCATGGTGGTCAGGAAGACCGAACTCGCCACCGCCGGATCGACGCCCAGCCGGTCCAGCCCGATGGGAATCAGGACCCCGCACAGCCCGGCGACGAACAGGTTGATGACCATGGCGCAGCCGATGACCAGACCGATCATCGGCTCGAACCACGTCGCGGCGATGGCCCCCACCAGCGTGGCGAAGACGGCGCCGTTGAGCAGCCCGACCAGAACCTCCTTACCCACCACGCGGGGGGCGTTGGAGGACGACAGCTCGCGCGTCGCCAGGGCGCGCACCGCCACGGTCAGCGTCTGGGTCCCGGCGTTGCCACCCATCGAGGCAGTGATCGGCATCAGCACGGCCAGCGCCACGATCTGTTCGATGGTCGCCTCGAACAGCGAAATGACGCCCGCCGCCGCGAAGGCGGTGAACAGGTTCAGCCCCAGCCAGGAAATGCGCGAGCGCGAGGTTTCCAGCACCGAGCGGTAGATGGAGGTGTCGCCGACGCCGCCCAGCTTGCCGATGTCGTCCTCGGCCTCCTCGTCGATGATGTGGACCACATCGTCGACGGTGATGACGCCGATCAGCCGCCCGCCGGCGTCCACCACGGGAGCGGAGACCAGGGCGTATTGGCGGAACAGGTTCGCCACCTCCTCCTGGTCCATGGTGGCGGGGATGGTGTCCACCTCCTCCGTCACCAGATCGGCGATGCGGACCGACCGCTTCTGGCGCAGCAGGCGCGACAGCGGCACCGCGCCGACCACCCGGTGCATCGGATCGACAACGAAGATGTCGTAGAAGTCCTCCGGCAACTCGTCGGTGGCGGCGCGGACATAGTCGATGGTCTTGCCCACCGTCCAGAACTGGGGCACCGCCACCAGATCGCGCTGCATCAGGCGGCCGGCGGTGTATTCGTCGTAGGTCAGGTTCTCCTGGACCAGCGCGCGGTCGGCCGCCGGCAGATTCTCCAGCACCTCGCGCCGGGTGTCCTCGTCCAGGTCCTCGATGACGTCGACGGCGTCGTCGGTGTCCAGCTCCGCGACGGCGGCGGCCAGTTCCTTCGGCTCGAACAGCTCGACGATCTCTTCGCGGAGATCGGGGTTGAGATAGCTCAGCACCTCGCCGTCGAAGTCGGGACGCAGGACGCCGACCAGCGCCTCCCGGTCGTCGTGGCCGAGCTGCTCGATCAGGTCGGCGATGTCGGCGGGATGAAGCTTGTCCAGTTCCGCGCGCAGATCGTCGCGCCGTCCGGCGTGCAGACGTTCGACGATCTCCTCCACGAACTCCGGCTCAACACCATAGGCGCGCTCCTCCTCGCCGTCCTCGCGGGGCGGGTCGGGGCGTTCGGCCGGGTGCGGCACATCGTCCTGGATACGTTCCGGTTCCTGGCGGTCGGTGTGCATGGCGGCACCCTCCCTGTACGATGGCAATGCGGCGTGACGGCATGGTCCTGCGATCGGCCGACCATGGCGCACCGGCGTTTGCGGGTTGGTGGAGAGCCCCTGCGGGTTCACGCCGGGGCGCCCACCGAATATAGGTGCGACACCGCTTTGTCCAGCCCGGCGGGCCGTTCCCGGGCCTCCGGCCTTTCGCGCAATGCTTGCGTGGGCTGCGCAATTCGTGCACCCATAATGCCAACGGGGCTTTTCGGCCCGCGCGGACAGCGAAAAACAGACACCACCGGCCAACGGATGTGACGATGGAGTACGCCTACACCGACATCGACGGTCAGGAAGGGATCATGCTGTCGGGGCGTTTCACCTATGACGACAGCCGGAAGTTCCACGATCTGCTGGCGGACTGGGACATCGGCGCGCGGCCCGAGGTGCGGCTGGACCTGCGTTACATGACGTTCCTGGATTCTGCGGCGATCGGCATGCTGTTCGTCCTGGCCAACCGCTGCCGCGATGCGAAGGGGCTGGTGACGGTGCACAATGCGCAACCCTACATTGTTCAGACCATGCGCCGCGTGGCGCTCGACCAGTATGTGGAATTCCGCTGAAGAGGGCAGACCCTGAAAGCGCTGTCCGGATCGGGGCAGCCCGAAATCCAAAGTCGGAAAGCCAAAGTCTGAAAACGAAAAAGCCCGCTGTGGTCCGATGGACCGGCGGGCTTTTCGTTTGTTGCCTGATCCCCCGCTTCAAGGGGGATGGTGCGGTCGAGAAGACTCGAACTTCCACGACATTTCTGCCACAGCGACCTCAACGCTGCGCGTCTACCAATTCCGCCACGACCGCACAAGGCTGGTAGAACCGAGGAGGGAAGTGCTCCCCTCATCGGGTGGAGCGGGGGAATAGCAGATCCCCAACGCCCGATCAAGCGGCGTCTCGCGTTTTTGCCAAAGAAAGTTCATAACGTCGGCATGACCGACCTCACCGCCCCCGTTCCGCCCTCCGCCGATCCCGTTTTCGCCGCCGATGCCGTCCCGGCGCGGGCGGTGGAGTGGCGCATCAGCGACACGCCCGTCCCCTACCCCGACGCTCTGGCCGAGATGGAAGCGCGCGTGGAGGCCATCCGCGCCGGCACCGCGCCGGAGCTGGTCTGGCTGCTCGAACATCCCCCCCTCTACACCGCCGGCACCAGCGCGCGGGAGGAGGACCTGCTGGAGCCGGGCCGCTTCCCCGTCTATCAGGCCGGGCGCGGCGGGCAGTTCACCTATCACGGGCCGGGACAGCGCGTGGCCTATGTCATGCTGGACCTGAAGACCCGCGGCGCCGACATCCGCGCCTTCGTCCACGACCTTGAGGAATGGCTGATCCGCACGCTGGCCGCCTTCAACATCCGCGGCGAACGGCGGGAGGGCCGCGTCGGCATCTGGGTGGACAAGCAGCCCTACGGCGGCGCGCCCGGCCAGGAGGACAAGATCGCCGCGATCGGCGTGCGCGTGCGCCGCTGGGTCAGTTTCCACGGCGTCGCCCTGAACGTGGAGCCGGACCTGTCGCACTTCGCCGGCATCGTCCCCTGCGGCATCAGCGAGCATGGGGTGACCTCCATCGTCGCGCTCGGCCATCTCGTCACCATGGAGGATGTGGACGCCGCCATGATCGCCAGCTTCGCGGAGGTCTTCGGCGGCGGGCCGGAAGGGGAATGAGCCCTACCGCTTCGTCGCTCCGGCGGGCTGCGCGTCGTTCAGGACGCGCACGTCCTCGTTGGTGATCGACACGATGGTGCAGCCGGTGCTGTCGCCGTTGCGGAACAGATAGATCAGCCGGCGGTTCGCCTGCTTTTTCGGATCGTGCAGGTTCAGGCCGTGGCCGAAGGCGACGCCCAGCACCTCGCCCTTGAAGATGGCGCGGTAGCGCAGGGGCATCTGCTCGCGAAACTGGCGGGAGGCACAGGCCTTGCTCAGCTCCTTCTCGAAGGTCCCGGCGTGCCGCCAGTCCTGGGTGGAGCGGATCATCACCCATTGCGGCGGCAGCGGGAACTGGACCACCGGAGGCGAGAGCGGCAGGTCGTAGCCGCCGGGGGGTACCGGCGGCATGTGCCCCGGCTCCGTCCGGTCGAGCGGCCCCTTGGCCCAGGCCGCCCCGGCGCCCAGCGCGCCGAGGATCAAAAGGCTTCGGCCTGCGCCGCACAGGAGCCGGAGCGCTGATTTTAGCCTTTTGCCGCTCATTCCAACCTGTTTGCCCCTTCCCGAAACCCTCCCCCGAAAACCGGGAGAGGGAGCATCGAGCGCCAGTCGGCCCCTTAGGCCGCCGGTTCGCTGCCGTAGACCGACTTGGTCTCCAGGAACTCCTCGAAACCGACCTCACCCCACTCGCGCCCGATGCCGGACTGCTTGTAGCCGCCGAAGGGGGCCGCGAGGTCGATGGAGGCGCCGTTCAGATGCACCATCCCGGTGCGCAGACGCTTCGCCACCGCCCGCGCCTCGTCCACCGTGCCGGCGTAGACATAGCCGGACAGACCATAGAGCGAGTCGTTGGCGCTGCGGATCGCCTCCTCGATATCCTCGTAGGGGCGGATGGTGAGGACCGGGCCGAAGATCTCCTCGCGCATGATGGTCATGCCGTCGGTGGCGCGGCTGAAGACGGTGGGCTTGGCGTAGAAGCCGCGCTCCAGCCCGTCCGGACGGCCCGGACCGCCGCACAGCAGGGTGGCGCCCTCCGCGATGCCGGCCTGGATCAGGCGCTGCACCCGCTCGTACTGGCGCTGGTTGGCGATGGGGCCGACGCCGGTGCGGTCGCCGCGCGGGTCGCCCACCACCAGACGGGCGCAGACCTGGGCGGCGATCGTCTCCGCATCGTCCAGGCGGGAGGCCGGGACGTACATGCGCGACGGCGCGTTGCAGCTCTGCCCGGTGTTGGACATCATCGACCGCACGCCGTGGGTCACCGCCTTGGTCAGGTCGGCGCTCTCGCAGATGATGTTGGCGGACTTGCCGCCCAGCTCCAGCGACACGCGCTTGATGCTGTCGGCGGCGTTGTGGGAGACCGACGCGCCGGCGCGGGTGGAGCCGGTCAGCGACACCATGTCGACCAGCGGGTGCGAGGCCAACACCGGGCCGACCACCGCGCCGTCGCCGTAGAACATGTTGAAGACGCCCGCCGGAACCCCGGCCTCGTGCAGGATCTCGGCGAAGATCCAGGCCGAATAGGGGGCGAACTCGCTGGGCTTCAGCACCATCGTGCAGCCGGTGGCGAGCGCCGGGGCGACCTTGCAGGCGATCTGGTTGATCGGCCAGTTCCACGGCGTGATCATGGCGCACACGCCGACCGGCTCGCGCAGGATGTGGGTGGTGCCGCGGGTCCGCTCGAACGGATACTCGCGGGCGGCCTCCAGGGCCGTCTTGAAATGGGCCAGACCCATGAAGGCCTGCGCCGGCTTGGACAGCGCCGCCAGCGGGGCGCCCATCTCCTCGGTGATAGCGTCGGCCACCTCGTCCATTCGCTTCTCGAAGAGCGCGCAGACGGCGGCCAGAAGCTCCAGCCGCTCGTTCAGGGGGGTGCGGGAAAAGCCGTCGAAGGCGGCGTGGGCCGCGGCCACCGCGCGCTGCGCGTCCTCCGGCCCGCCGAGCGCCACGGTGCCCGACACCTGCTCCGTCGCCGGGTTCAACACCTCCATCACGGTGGCGCCCGCAGCGGGTTCGGTCCAGGCGCCGCCGATGTAGAAGGATTGGCAGGTCTTCATCTCTAATCCCCTTGCTCTCTTCGTTGGCATTTTCGGGTGAAACGATCCTGCCCCGTCAGGCGCCTTTTGCCAAAGCTTTCCATTGGGAAAATCCGGATAGGTCAGAAGACCGGACCCTGTTGACAGTTCAATGGTTTCACGGTCTGATCGTTGAACACATACGTGCCGCCGCCCCATTCGCGGTGAGCCGAACGACAAGAATCGGGCCGCAAGAACCGTGGCCCAAGGGCTGGGAGCCTGCTTTACGGGTACACTTCAAACGTACAATCAGGGGGACGAGGGATGGCCTTACGTGATCGGCATTGGCGTGATCGGCGCCTTGCGGATGTGCTGCGTTCCGGAATCGTCAAACCACTCCTGCCGGCGGCGGCCTGCCTGGCCCTGCTGGCCGCGGCTCCAACGCCGTCGCAGGCCGCCACCCTGACGGTCGGGACCTCGGCGGAGCCGAGCGCCCTCGATCCGCACTACCACAACCTCGGCCCCAACACGCGCGCCCGCAAGCATGTGTTCGAATCGCTGGTCAGCATGGACGCCAAGATGCGGCTCCAGCCCGAACTGGCGGAAAGCTGGCGCGCCGTCGATGAAACCACATGGGAATTCACGCTGCGCAAGGGCGTGAAGTTCCACGACGGCACGGAGTTCACCGCGCAGGATTTCGTCTACACGGTCTGCCGCATCCCGAACGTCGCCAACAGCCCGTCCTCCTTCACCGTCTACACCAAGGGCATCGCGGCCATCGAGACGCCGGACCCGCACACCCTCGTCATCAGGACCGGCAAGCCCTATCCGCTGCTGCCGATGGAGCTGTCGACCTTCGGCATCATCTCCGCCAAGGCGGCGGGCGGCGAGGCGGTGACCTTCGACAAGGCGGGCTGCAAGGCCGATTCCTGGCCGACCACGCAGGCCTTCAACGACGGTTCGCTGATGATCGGCACCGGGCCGTTCAAGCACAAATCCTACACCAAGGGCGACCGGCAGGTGCTGGAGCGCAACCCCGATTACTGGGGGCCGCAGGCCGCGTGGGACACGGTGGTCTTCCGCCCGATCACCAGCGACGGGCCGCGCGTCGCCGCCCTGCTGGCGGGCGACGTGGACATGATCGAATCGCCCCCGGTTCAGGACATCGAACGGCTGAAGTCCGCCCCCAACGTGTCGCTGGCCCAGGCCCAGTCGAACCGCGTGATCTATCTGGCGCTGGGCGTCCAGGACACCCCGCCGACCATCACCGGCACCGACGGCAAGAATCCGCTGAAGGACCTGAAGGTTCGCAAGGCGCTGTCGCTGGCGGTGGACCGCGATGCCATCGTGAAGCGCATCATGATGGGGGTGGCGGAGCCGGCGAACCAGTACCTCCCCGCCGGCTTCTACGGTAACAACCCGGAGGTCACGGTCGCCACCGACGCCAACAAGGCCAAGCAGCTCCTGGCCGAGGCCGGCTATCCCAAGGGCTTCCAGCTCACCCTTGGCACGCCGAACGATCGTTACATCAACGACGACAAGGTGGCCCAGGCGGTCGCCCAGATGTTCACCCGCATCGGCGTGCAGACCCAGGTCGACGCGACCACCGCCAATGTCTTCTTCTCCAAGCGCAACAAGCAGGAATACAGCGTCTTCCTGGCCGGCTGGGGTGCGGATTCGGGCGAGATGTCGTCGCCGCTGAAGGCGCTGATCGCCACGCCGATCAAGGAGAAGGGCTACGGCACCACCAACTACACCAGCTACTCCGACCCGGAGCTGGACGGCATGCTGGACACCGCTCTGGCGACCGTGGACGACGCGAAGCGGGAAAAGCTGCTCCAGGCCGCGGTGAAGCGGGCGGTGGACGCCGACATCATCATCCCGCTGCATTACGAGGTGACGGTCTGGGCGATGAAGAAGGGGCTGAGCTACGAACCGCGCGCCGACCAGTACACGCTGGCGCAGAAGGTGACCCCCGCGAAGTGAGCGTTCATCCCTTCTCCCCTCCGGGGAGAGGGTTAGGGTGAGGGGGTTGCGCGTATTGATGCGTTCGGCAAAAGCGCATCCCCCTCACCGGCTCTCAGCGGATGCCATAGGCATCCGCCTGCCGCCGTCAGCGCTGGCCTTCGGCCAGTGCGAGAGGCCCTCCGGGCTACCCTCTCCTCAGAGGGGAGAGAGTTAAATATTAGCGGAGCGCCATGCTTGTCTTCATCCTCCGGCGGCTGGCGCAGAGCGCGGTCGTCGTGGTGGCGATGTCGGTGCTGGTCTTCGCCGGCATCTTCGCCATCGGCAATCCCATCGACGTGCTCATCAGCCCCGAGGCCGACGAGTTCGAACGCGCTGCCGCCATCGCCCGGCTGGGCCTCGACAAGCCCATGCACGAGCAGTTCCTGCGCTTCGTGGACAGCGCGCTCGGCGGCGACCTCGGCACCAGCTTCGTCCATGGGGTGCCGGCGCTCGGCCTCGTGCTCCAGCGCTTCCCGGCGACGCTGGAACTGGCGCTCTGCGCCATGCTGGTGGCGGTGGTGCTGGGCATCCCGCTGGGGCTGTGGGCCGGGCTGAAACCGGACTCCCTGGCCGGGCGGATCATCATGACCGGCTCGATCCTCGGCTTCTCGCTGCCCACCTTCTGGGTGGGGATGATGCTCATCATGGCCTTCGCGGTGACTCTGGGCTGGCTGCCGGCCGGCGGGCGCGGCGAGACGGCGAGCCTGTTTGGCGTGCCGTGGAGCTTCCTGACCGCCGACGGGCTGGCCCATCTGATCCTGCCTGCCGTCAATCTGGCCCTGTTCAAGCTGTCGCTGGTCATCCGTCTGGCCCGCGCCGGCACGCGGGAGGTCGCCTTGCAGGACTATGTGAAGTTCGCCCGCGCCAAGGGGCTGGCGCCCTCGCGGGTGGTGGGGGTGCACATCCTGAAGAACATCATGATCCCGGTGGTCACCATCCTGGGGCTGGAGTTGGGCAGCGTCATCGCCTTTTCCGTGGTCACCGAAACGGTCTTCGCCTGGCCGGGCATGGGCAAGCTGCTGATCGACAGCATCCTCCAGCTCGACCGGCCGGTGGTGATCGCCTACCTGCTGGTGACGGTGCTGCTGTTCGTCGTCATCAACCTGATCGTCGATCTGGTCTATTCGCTGCTCGACCCGCGAATCCGGCTGGGCGGGGGGCGGGCATGAGCAGCGTCGCGGCCAAGGCCCCGGCGGTCGAGACGCCCTTCCTGCGGCTGGCGCGGGAGTACGCGCGGTCGCGCACGGCGCTGGCCGGGCTGGCGGTGCTGGTCCTGATCGTGCTCGCCGCCCTGCTCGCCCGCTGGGTGGTGCCGCAGGACCCCTACGACCTCGCGCAACTGGACATCCTCGACGGCATGATGGCGCCGGGGGCGCTGGGCGGCGGCGGCTGGACCTATTGGCTGGGCACCGACGACCAGGGGCGCGACATGCTGTCGGCCATCGTCTTCGGCCTGCGCACCAGCCTGCTGGTCGGGGTGGTCGCCACGCTGATCGCGCTCGCCGTCGGGGTGGCGGTCGGGCTGCTCGCCGCCTATGCGGGGGACCGGGTGGACGGGCTGGTCATGCGGCTGGTCGACATCCAGCTGTCCTTCCCGGCGATCCTGATCGCGCTGATCCTGCTGGCCCTGCTGGGCAAGGGGGTGGACAAGGTGATCGTCGCGCTGGCCGCCGTGCAGTGGGCCTACTACGCGCGCACCATCCGCGGCTCCGCCCTGGTGGAGCGGCGCAAGGAGTACATCGAGGCCGCGCAGTGCCTGGCATTGCCCCACCTGCGGATCATGATGCGCCACCTGCTGCCCAACTGCCTGCCGCCGCTGATCGTGGTGGCGACGGTGCAGGTCGCCCACGCCATCGCGCTGGAGGCGACGCTGAGCTTCCTCGGCGTCGGTGTGCCGGTGACCCAGCCGTCGCTGGGGATGCTGATCGCGTCGGGCTACCAGTACATGCTGTCGGGCGATTACTGGGTCAGCCTGTTCCCCGGTCTGGCATTGCTGGTCACCATCGTGGCGATCAATCTGGTCGGGGACCGGCTGCGCGACGTCCTCAACCCACGGCTGAGCCATTGAGGAGGGGCACGCGATGACCGAACCCCTGCTGCGCGTGGACGGGCTGAAGACCCATTTCCTCACCCGCGCCGGCACCGTGAAGGCGGTGGACGGGGTCAGCCTGCGGCTCGACCGCGGTGAGATCCTCGGTCTGGTCGGTGAGTCCGGCTCCGGCAAGTCGGTGACCGGGCAATCCATCCTCGGCCTCGTCGATCCGCCGGGCCGGGTGGTCGGCGGCCGGGTGCTGTTCCAGGGCGAGGATCTGGTGGGCGCCGGGGAGAAGCGGCTGCGTGCCATCCGCGGGCGGCGCATCGCCATGATCTTCCAGGACCCGATGATGACCCTGAACCCGGTGCTGAGCATCGGCACCCAGATGGTCGAGGCCGTGCGCGCGCATGAAAAGGTCAGCCGGGCCGAGGCGTGGGAGCGCTCCCGCCGGGCGCTGGCCCGCGTCGGCATCGCCTCGCCCGACGAGCGGCTGGCGTCCTACCCGCACCAGTTCTCCGGCGGGATGCGCCAGCGCGTGGCCATCGCCATCGCGCTGCTGCACTCCCCGGACCTGATTATCGCCGACGAGCCGACCACCGCGCTCGACGTCACCATCCAGGCGCAGATCCTCTTCGAGGTGCAGAAACTCTGCCGCGAGACGGGGACCGCGTTGATCTGGGTGACCCACGACCTCGCCGTCGTCTCGGCGCTGGCCGACCGGGTGGCGGTGATGTACGCCGGCCGGGTGGTGGAAACCGGGACGGTGGCCGAGATCATTGGCAACCCGCGCCACCCCTACACCCACGGCCTGCTGGAGTCGGTGCCCAGCCGCAACCGGCGCGGCGTGCCGCTGCGCTCCATCCCCGGCATGACGCCCTCCGTCCTCGACCTGCCGGAGGGCTGCGCCTTCCGCCCGCGCTGCGACCGGACCACAGGGGCCTGCACCGTGATGCCGGAGTTGAGCGGCGAGCGGGAGGACCGTGCCTGGCGCTGCTGGAATCCCGTCGGGGCGGAAGCGCGGGGAGACGCCGCATGACCGCTGCTCCCATTGTCGAGTTGGATGGGCTGACCAAGCGCTTCTCGCGCAAACTGGACGTGGTGGAGCGTTTCGCCCGGCGGCTGGGGGCGGCCATCGACGACCGGGCGGTGCAGGCGGTCAGCGGCGTCGACTTGTCCATCGCCGAGGGCGAGGTGGTCGGGCTGGTCGGTGAATCCGGCTGCGGCAAGAGCACGCTGGGCCGCATGGTCGCCGGCATCCTGCCGCCCAGCGCCGGCACCCTGCGCTGGCGCGGCCGCGACCTGCGGGAGCTGCCCCCGGCCGACCGCCACCACGCCAACCTGAAGATCCAGATGGTCTTCCAGGACCCCATGGCCTCGCTCAACCCGCGCCTGCGCGTGGCCGACATCGTCGGGGAGGCGCCGGTGGTCCATGGGCTGGTCCCGCGGCGGGAGGCCGAGGCGTATGTGGCAGCACTCCTGCGGCAGGTCGGGCTGGACCCCGCCTATCTGCGGCGCTACCCGCACCAGTTCTCCGGCGGGCAGAGGCAGCGCATCGGCATCGCCCGCGCGCTGGCGGTGAAGCCGGACGTCCTGGTCTGCGACGAGTCCGTCGCGGCGCTGGACGTTTCGATTCAGGCGCAGATCATCAACCTGTTCATGCGCCTGCGCGAAGAGCTGTCGCTGACCTATCTCTTCATCAGCCACGACCTGGGCGTCGTGGAACACATTTCCGACCGCACCGCGATCATGTATCTTGGACGGATCGTGGAGTTGGCCCCGACACCGGAGCTGTTCGACAAACCCAATCATCCCTATGCCAAGGCGCTGTTGGACGAGGCGCCGCGCGTGTCCGTGGAGAAGCGGCGGTTCGCGCCGATCCGCGGAGAGATTCCATCGCCCCTCGACCCGCCGTCGGGCTGCGCCTTTCACCCGCGCTGCCCGCACGCGATGCCACGTTGTTCGGCGGAACGCCCGGCCCTGCGCGAGATCGCGCCCCGGCGCTGGTCCGCCTGCCATCTGAACGAAACCACAGGTCCATGATGCCCGCACCCGATCCCGCCGGCCCTTCCGCGTGCAGCCCGCGCACGCTGGAGCTGCTGCGCGACCTGATCGCCTTCGACACGACCAGCCGCAACTCCAACCTCGACCTGATCCACTACATCCGCGACCATCTCGCGGCGCTGGGGGTGTCCAGCACGCTGGTGTTCAACGAGGAGCGGACCAAGGCCAACCTCTACGCCACCATCGGCCCGATGGACCGCGGCGGCGTCTGCCTGTCGGGCCACACCGACGTGGTGCCGGTGGACGACCAGGACTGGTCGAGCGATCCCTTCACCCTGACCGAGCGCGACGGCAAGCTGTTCGGGCGCGGCACGGCGGACATGAAGGGCTTCATCGCGGCGGCGCTGGCCATGGCGCCGGACTTCCTGGCCGCCAACCTGACGACGCCGATCCATTACGCCTTCTCCTACGACGAGGAGCTGGGCTGCCTGGGCGTGCCCGGCCTGCTGACCCAGCTCGCCGGGATGGCGGTCAAGCCGCGCCTGTGCATCGTCGGGGAGCCGACGCGGATGCGGGTGATCGTCGGCCACAAGGGCAAGGTGGCGCTGCGCTGCCGCGTCCACGGCCACGCCTGCCATTCCTCGCTCGCCCCGCAGGGGGTGAACGCGGTGGAATACGCGGCGGAGCTGGTGTCCTTCCTGCGCGGCATGGGCCGCCGCTTCGCCGAGCAGGGGCCGTTCGATCACGACTACGACGTGCCCTACACCACAGTGCACACCGGGGTGATGGAGGGCGGCACCGCCCGCAACATCGTCCCGTCCGACGCCTCCTTCGAGTTCGAGATCCGGCATCTGGCCGACCATCCCGTGGCGCCGATGCTGAAGGAATTGCGGGACTTCGCGAAGACCCTGGAGCCGGAGATGCGCGCCGTCCGTCATGACGCCGGCTTCTCCTGGGAAACCCTGTCGGACAGCCCGGCGCTCGACACCCCGCCGGAGTCGGAAGAGGTGACGCTGGTCAAGAACCTCGCGGAGCAGAACGGGCACGGCAAGGTGGCCTTCGGCACGGAGGGGGCGCTGTTCACCAGCATCGCCAACATTCCCGCCGTGGTCTGCGGCCCCGGCGACATCGAGCAGGCCCACAAGCCGGACGAGTATGTGGAGCTGAGCGAACTCGCCCGCGCCGAGCGCTTCCTGCACCGGCTGAAGGACGCCGCACGGGTTGGGGTTTGACCCAAAGGCAGGGTTGTCGCATTTGGCCAATTTAACCCTCTCCCCTCCGGGGAGAGGGTGGCCCGAAGGGCCTCTCGCACTGGCCGAAGGCCAGCGCTGACGGCGGCAGGCGGATGCCTATGGCATCCGCTGAGAGCCGGTGAGGGGGTTGCGCTTTTGCCGGACGGTCCGACACGGGCATCCCCCTCACCCTAACCCTCGAGCTATGTTGGAGATTGGGTGACGGGCCGATCAGGCGGCGTTCTGTGACGCGGCTTCAG
>NZ_JAEPIV010000020.1:54547-113968 GCF_016632405.1 Azospirillum aestuarii | reverse complement strand
CGGACGCGGTTGCGACGCGCGCTTTTGCACCTAAAGGTTAGGTCCACGATATGTGAACGGCTCGGGGACGGACCGGAGGGGTTGTCCCGGGAACGAACCGTCCCGGTGGGCAGCCTGCCGGCGAACCCGTGGGGGCTGCACGAAATGCACGGGAATGTCTGGGAGTGGTGCGCGGATGGCAAGCGGGACTACACGGGCGAAGCGGTCACCGACCCGCGCGGACCGGAAACGGCCGACGCCGGGCGCGTTCTTCGCGGTGGTTCCTGGAGCCGCGACGCTTGGGCTGTCCGCGCCGCGTTCCGCCTCCGGTTCGCCCCGGACGGCCGCGGCGACCGCTTCGGCTTTCGCTGTGCCTCAGGTCCGGCGTGAGCACCAGCTGGCGGGAAGCGGCGCCGGGCGTGCCCCTCGGCCGCCCCGGCAGGCGGAGCGCCGGGGTGCCGTGGGGCAGGCATGGCGCCGCGGCGGGAGGGACGGACTTTGGATGTGGGGAGGATCACGCATGCGGCTCTGCTTCTTCACCATTCCGGTCCATGGCGGCGAGGACGCCGCCGAGGCGCTGAACCGCTTTCTGGCCACCCATCGGATTCTGTCGATCGACCGCAGCTTCGTCCAGGACGGCGGCAACAGCGTGTGGTCCCTGTGCATCGGGTATGACGCCGCCGAGGGCGCCGGGCGCGAAACGGCCCGGCAAGCTGGATTACCGGGAGGTGCTGAACAAGGCGGATTTCGCCCTGTTCGCCCGCTTGCGCGCCCTGCGCAAGGACCTGGCCGAGGCGGAGGGTGTGCCGGCCTACGCGCTGTTCACCAACGAACAGTTGGCGGCCATGGTGCAGAACGGGGCCCGCAGCCCGGCGTCGCTTCTGGCCATCGACGGCATCGGCGAAGCCCGGGTCGCGAAATACGGGGAACGGTTTCTCGAGGTGTTGCGCGCCACGCCCGACGCGCGGACCGTGGCCCAGGAGGCCACCCCATGAAGCGCTCCGCGGTCGGGCTCGCCGAGATCGCCGACTGGCACACGCTTGCTGCCGCCTTTCATCGCGCCGCGCGCGGCAAGGGCCGCCGGGACGAGGTCCGCTGCTTCCGCGCGGCCCTGATGGACGAGCTTTCCGGTTTGCGGCGCGACATCCTGGATGGCACGGTGGCGGTGGGGCAGACCCGCCGGTTCCGCATCCGCGATCCCAAGCCGCGGGTCATCCACGCCCCGTGCTTCCGCGAACGGGTTCTGCACCACGCGGTGATGGCCCACGCCGGCCCGGTGCTGGAGCGCGGATTGGTGGACGACACCTTCGCCTGCCGCCCCGGCAAGGGAACCCTGGCGGCGGTGCGGCGGGCCGCCCATCACGCCGACCGCTTCCCCTGGTACGGGCAGATTGACATCCGATCCTATTTTGCCGGCATCGACCACGGCCGGCTGCTGCGGCTGCTGGGCCGGCGGTTCAAGGACGCCGGCCTTCTCGCCCTGTTCGCCCGCATCGTCGACGCCCATCACGATTCTCCCGGGAAGGGGCTTCCCATCGGCGCGCTGACCTCGCAGCATTTCGCGAACGCCTATCTGGGCGGCCTCGACCGTTTCCTGCTCGAACGCTGCAAGGTCCGCGGCATGGTGCGCTCCATGGACGACCTTGTGTGGTGGGGGGACGACAAGGCGGCCGTCCGTGCCGTCATGGCGGATGTCCGCCACTATGTCGGGGATGAGCTCGATCTGGCCGTGAAGGAGCCGGTCCGGATCGGCCGCAGCCGTCCGGGTCTGGCCTTCTGCGGCTACCGCGTGGTGCCGGGCCGTCTTCTCCTGTCACGGCGGCGGAAGCGGCGCTACGCCATCGCGCGCCGCCGGTGGGAGGCGGCCTTTCTGGCCGGGCGCATCGGCGCGCGAGAGGTCCAGGCCGGGTGCTGCGGCGCCCTGGCCATCACCGCCCATGCCGAGGCCGCGGCATGGCGGCGGGAGCATCTGCGCCGCCGGCCTCTTGCCGACGCGCTCGACCGGCTTTAACCTGAAAGGCGGGACGATGGTCGAAACACCGACGCCGAGCGCGTTCTTCGCGGTGGTTCCTGGATCAACGACGCACGGAACGTCCGCGCCGCGATCCGCAACCGGAACGCCCCGGACGACCGCAACGACAACTTCGGCTTTCGCTGTGCCTCAGCTCACGCCCGGACGGAGTCTGGACCTGACCAGAGCGTCGTCCGGGGCGTTCCTCCGGGGCCGCCGAAACGCAAGGGCGGCCGGTGTGCTGGTAGCCGGGGCGGATGCCCGGCGACGGCTCGCCGGCTGGCCGCGTTCCGTCCGGGGGAGCCGGCTGTGAGCCGGTCTGGAACCTCCGGCCGGCACCCGTTGGCCGACGGCCACCCGCCGGACTGGGCGAGCGGCTGGGGGCAGGACCGGTACGGCGTCTTCGTGACCCTCACGGTGGATGACGCCACCCAGCGGATGCGCTGGATTCCGCCGGGAACCTTCCGGATGGGCTCGCCGGAGGATGAGCCGGGGCGGTGGGAAGACGAAGGCCCGCGGCACGCGGTGACGCTGACCCGCGGCTTCTGGCTGTTCGACACCCCATGCACCCAACGGCTTTGGGGCGCGGTGATGGCGGACAACCCAAGCCGCTTCCGGTCGCCGGACCGCCCCGTGGACAACGTGAGTTGGAACGACGTTCAGGGATTCCTGAAACGCCTGAACGGCCGCATCCCCGGTTTGTCGCTGGGGCTGCCGACGGAAGCGCAATGGGAGCACGCCTGCCGCGCCGGGACCGAGACCGCGCTGTACAGCGGCGCCATCGCAATCGAAGGCGAAAACAACGCCCCGGCACTCGATGCGGTCGCTTGGTATGGCGGGAACAGCGGCGTCGGGTTCGAGCTGGACGATGGTCATGACAGCTCCGGCTGGCCGGAGAAGCAGTATCCCCACACACGGGCGGGGACGCACCCGGTGGGCCGCAAGCAACCAAATCCCTGGGGCCTCCACGACATGTTGGGCAATGTCTGTGAGTGGTGCGCGGACGGCTGGCGGGATTACACGGCGGACGCGGTCACCGACCCGCGCGGACCGGAAACGGACGACGCCGAGCGCGTTCTTCGCGGTGGTTCCTGGATCCTCGACGCGCGGTTCGTCCGCGGCGCGATCCGCCGCCGGTTCGCCCCGGACGCCCGCGGCGTCCTCTTCGGCTTTCGCTGTGCCTCAGGTCCGGCGTGAGCACCAGCCGGCGGGAAGCGGCGCCGGGCGTGCCCCTCGGCCGCCCCGGCTGGCGGAGCGCCGGGGTGCCGTGGGGCAGGCATGGCGCCGCGGCGGGGGACCGGCTACGGTTTCCGGGCGCGTTCACAGGCGTTCCGGCGCCGTCCAGACGCGGAAGGCTTGACGTCCGGTGAGGTCGGCCACCAGGCCGCGGCGGCGCAGGCCGTCGAGCAGCGTCTGGGCGGCGCGCGGGGTGACGCCGAGCGCGGCGGCGAGGGCGGTGGCGGACACCCCCGGCCGCGCCACCAGCACCTCGACCGCGCGCGGCAACGCCGAGGCCCGGCGGCCTTCTCCCGCGGCCTCCTGCAGGCGGTCGCGCCACGAGTCCAGGTTGCGGTGCAGTTGCAGGCCGCGCTCCGCCGCCCGTGTCACCGCCTCGGCGAAACGGCCCGGCCAGAGCGCCGGGTCGTCCGGGGTGTAGGCGGCGCGGGCGCCGAGCCAGCCGACGTTCATCAGCGGCAGGTGCGCCTCGAGCAGGCCGGCGCGGACCAGCCAGGCCGCGGCGAGCTGGCGGCCGGGCGTGCCGCCGAGCAGGGCGGCGGCGCCGCAGCGGTGCCAGTGTTCGATGAAGCGGGCGGCGGCGAGCAGCGGCGGCTGGCGCTCCAGCTCCCCGAGCCACACCGGGTCGAGCGCCTCGACCAGGGCGTCGTGGATCGCCGCGCGGTCGGGGACGAAGAGGCCGGTCCAGGCGGGCAGCCGGCCGGGGCCGGGCGCCCGGGTGGCCGCGGCCGGCCGGCGGTGGCCGGCGCCGGCGAGGAGCCGGGCCGGGCGGAAGAGGTGGCGCGGCGACCGGCGCAGCAGGTGGCGCAGCAGGGCGAGCACCAGGGCGGCCCGGGCGACGTCGGGGTTGGACGGCCCAGTGGCGATTCCAAGGTCGTGGTCGCGCAGGACGCGGGGATTGACCGCCGGCCCGTGATCGAGGCGGACGGCGGCGGCGGCGTCCTCGAGCACCATCCGGGTGTCGCTTTCTCCTGAGAATTTTCGTGGCCCCTCACCAAGGTCGTAGCGACATTTCAACGGGTTCCGTGCGACGTTTGTGGCTCAGACCTTTCTTGCGACTGAGAATTTTCTTGCAGCCGAACGCTTTCGCGGGAGGGCCGGCAGGGTATGGGGCAGCGATCCGACGACCCACCGGGCGACCCACGCTGGTCCGAGGCCGCGCGCCTCGCCACACAGCTCGACCGTATCCTTGATCGCTTTCCGCCGCACAGCGAGGCGCGTGCCGCCGCCATCGACGATCTGGCCGCCCGGCTGAAGCGGACGCCGCAGACGATCCGCAGCTACCTGCGCAAGTACGGCCAGCGCCGCCTGGTCCGCGACCTGTTGCGGGATGATTCCGGCCGCGGCCCGAGGCTGCCACCGGAGACCGAGGGCATCGTCAAAGCGATCCTCGACCAAAAGCACCTCACCCCCGAAGGGTGTTCCCTGAACGAGGCGATGATCGTGATCAACGGCCGGTTGGAGCAAGCTGGGCTCAAGCCGGTCTCGTTCAACACGGTGAAGAGCCGCCTTTGGAAGCATTGGACCGCCGAAGAGGTTGCGCGCCGCCGCGGCGATCGGACTGCGGCGCGGAAACATCGGCGGCGTGGCGGCGCGCTGGTGCCCGATTATCCGCTTCAGGTCTGCCAGATCGACGAGACGGAGATCGACGTCCTTGCCGTCGACGATGAGGGCAACCTCCTGAGGCGGCTCTGGGTCATCGTGCTGGTCGATGTGCTGACTCACATGATCCTGGGGTTCTGGCTGTGGCCGCGCTCGGCCAACCGGGAGGCCATCGGCTTGTGCATTCAGCACGCCATTCGGCCGAAAGGAGCCTACTTCCAGAAATTCGGCATCGAGGCCACGGATGTCTTCGGCCGGCCGGAGCGGATCATTTCGGACCGGGCGGCTTGGTACAAGTCTCTCCAGGACAATCGGAGCCTGGAGGACCTGCGCGTCGTGGTGGAGCCACGGCGCGGCGAACCGCACATCCGAGGCGTCGTCGAACGTCTCCAGGGTTCGATCAATCAGCAGCTCCGCAAGGGCCGAGGACAAACAGGCCGTTCTGTCGCCGACCGCGGCGATTACCCGGCCAAGGAACGCGCCTGCCTCACCTACGAGCAGATCGAGACGGCGGTCGCCATCACCGCGTTCCGCATCTGCAACGGAGAGATGGACGAGAAGACCCGGAAGCGCCCCGACCTCGAATGGGGCAAACACGCTTGCCGGATTCCCGAACATCTTCTGACCGTCGACTGGGAGGCGGTGCAGCTCGCTTTCCTGCCGGAACGAGCATGCCGCCTGTCCAGCAAGGGGATTCCGGCCTTTGGTCTCACCTACTGGGAGGACGAGGATCCCCGACTGGCCGAGCTTTACGCCAACCGCGGCCGGGAATCGCTGCGCATCAAGGTCAACCGCAACGATGTCAGCCACATCTACGTACGGCATCCGTCGTGGGAGTCGTGGGTCGCGGTGCCGCGGGCTGACGGCTTGCTCACGCCCCTGACGGCTTGGGAGTGGGAGGCGCAGAAGGAACGAGAGCGGGCTGAAGCCGAAACCAGTTGGATGGAGCGGGGAAAGTCACGCGAGATGGTCGACGCGGCCCTGACGCCGACGGCGGGAACCGGGCGCAAACCGCGCGTCAGCCGGAAGGCCGCCAGTGAGGCGGTGGCGGCGCGCGTCGCTGGCGATGCCCCCAAGCCCCACGCATCAGAGATGGCGCTCAATCGCCTCAAGACGTCCGGCGATGGACTGGGCCGCTTGCCGGTGGTCGACGACTGTTTCGATGTGGAACCCTGGGGGAATGCATGACCGACCATCTCAGCGATGAGGCACGCCGGCAGTTGGAAACGCTGGGGACCGCGGAGCGTTGCGCCGCAATCGAAGCGAACCGATGGATCGGCTACCCCGCGGCGGTCCGCGCCCTCGACGCGCTGACCCAGGTGCGGGAGCGCCCGAAATCCACCCGGACAACCGGCGTGGTCGTGTGCGGGCCGTTTCGCAACGGCAAAACGATGGTCGCCGATAAGTTCCTCAGCATGGAAACCGTGCAGGTTCGTGCCTCGCATTATTATCAGCTGCCGACCGACGCATCGCGGCAGGAGTTCCTGACCGGCATGATCCGGGCGATGGGACGGGTGCCCGATCCGACGCAACGGACGATCGAGGGGCGGCGCCACCAGTTAGAGGCCCTGCTCGATGAGTACGAACCGCGGGTGTTCATCTTCGACGATGCGCATCATGGCTTCCGGGGCAGCGCCGCGAAGGAGTTCCACACGCTTCTGCGGGTCATGGGCCATCGCTGGGACATGTCACCGGTGCTGATCGGCGACCGGTCGTTGGCGGAAGCGATCCACAACGATGGCGAACTGCGTACGCGGCTGACCAACCGGTCCTTGCCGCGGTGGCAGTACGACGCTGATTACGCCCGCCTGCTGAACAGTTTGGTGCGCGCCCTGCCGTTGCGCCAAAAGTCCGAGCTGACCGATGAGGCCCTGGCCAAGCGGATCTTCCAGGTGTCGGAAGGCCTGATCGGGGACATCGTGCAGAATGTCGCTGCGGCGGCTGTGGCGGCGGTCCGGGGCGGCGAGGAACAGATCACCTTGGCCCTCTTTGACTCCCTGAAGCTGGAGCCGCCTTCGAAGCGATTCTCACCGGACGAATTGCGCGGGCTTTCCTGATGGCGGGCCGCTTGCCGACCATCGGGCACGGCGAGGTGTATTCCTGCGAACCGCTCGAACGGGGCCGGCCCAGTCAGGGGGCGCACCATTGGGCGTCCGAACCGGCCCCCATCGAGGGTGAGCTCCTCAGCAGCTGGTTCAGCCGTTATGCCTGGGCAAGCGCGGTGGGGCCGCAAGCCCTTCTTTTTGAGTTTCGCGGGGTTTTCGGTCGCCATCCGGCCGATCTCGACAACGGACTGCCGCGTCGCACCTTCATGCTTCTCGCGCAACGCACCGGAATTCCCGTTCTGTGGTTCGAGCAGGCGCAGCGCTTTTCTCCAACCGTCTCTGCGATGTGGACGGGAGCGCTGCGCAGCCCACGCTTTTGTCCCGGCTGCTGGGCGGCGGACCCCATCCCCCATGTCCGCTGGCAATGGCGGGGATCCTTGTTCCGGGTCTGCACAGAGCATCAGGTTTGGCTCAATCCGTGCTGCCCGACGTGCCGGTCTCCGCTGTCCGTGCTCGGCGGGCGGCTCCGGCGCCCTCTGTGGCGCTGTGCAACGTGCCGATCCGATCTGCGGCAGGAGCGAATGGATCCGGCGTTGCCGCAAGCGGTGCTCACGCAAGCCCTCATCGAGGTCATCACGGAGTTGGCGAAGGAGATCGGACTGGAGCGGACCGTCACATCGGCGGCGCGTGCGTTGTCCGCACTGGATGCCGACATGAGCGCCTTGGAGGCCGCCCGGTTCGATCGGGATGCTCAGCCAACGAACGCGGCGGGCGGACCTGCGGGGCATCTTGAGGACTGGACCATCATCCAAAAGCGGGTGAACGCGTTCTCTCATGGTCGCCTGAGGGCCCTGCTGCTGCATCGGCTGCATCAGAGAGGGTTTCGCGAAGGAACGACGCGGAGCATGGCGAGCCCAGGGGAGCCATTGCTTCTCTTGTCACCGTCCACCCGCCTCGGCGCCTCCGTACCGCGCGTCCGGCCGGCCACCGCCGCCGACATCCCAGCGCTTCGACAATTCTGTCGGGACTTGCTGGAGGCCCTGGATGCGGATCCCCTGTCTGGAAAGGGGGGCGATCACCGCGAACTCCTGCAGGATCTCGTCGCTTTCCGGTGGCGGAGTTTCCTTGACACCAAACAGCCCGTGGTCTTGGGGATGGACGGCGGCCGCGTTGTCGGTGTGGCGATGGTGTGGACGGAGCGGCTCGTGGAGATCTTTGTCGAACCCGCCGCCGAGGCGACCTTCCTCCCCGTTCTTCTGGAGGGATGTGTTCATCTGGCCGCCCGCCGCGGGGTAAGGCGGCTCGAGGCGGAGGTCCATTATTCCAACCATGCCGATTACGAGCGGGCCGGTTGGGAGCGCACGGGCCCTGTCCCGCTGTGGAGCTTCGGCATCGGCGCCGCGACGGAAGCCTGACCGTCGGGCATGGGCAGGCGCCCCCGCCATCGCTCGGCGCGCCAGCAAATGATACCGAAGTCCTCGTTTGCTTCCGCGACTTCCGAGTCGCCTCGGACCACCATCGCCGATGGTTTGGATAATCGCCGTTATCCAAAGCTCTAACCCTTGACGGCGGCCGGTTGCCCGCCGAGGATGGCCGTCCCGCCGTAGCAATCCTTGCCCAAAGTCCCGCCCGATGACCGACCTGTCGCCGCCGTTCTCCGCAGCGCCCCATCCCCACAGCGTCCGGTTTCGCGCGGACGGCCCGCTGATTCCCCTCGATCTCATCCGTGCCCGCGACGTCGGCGAGGTGGTGTTCATCGTCGGTGCCGGTGCCTCCAAGGGCAGCGGCTTGCCGCTGTTCAAAGAACTGACCGAGACGGTCTATTTCGACCTGACCGGGGCCAATCCCGCGGCGCCGGAGGGCGTGCCGCACGCCGAGCACAACGCGTTTGCGAGTGCCTCCTACGACGTCGCTCTGGGGTTACTTGAAAGTCGGCTGGAGGGTGGTGGGCCGCCGGGGCCCGCCGCCTATCAGCGGGTGCGCGAGGCCGTGGATAAAGCGCTGGACGCCGACAAGGCCACACGGCTCGACCGTCACAAGGACCTGCTCACCCTCGCGCGCGATCCTGCAGGCTGCCCGCGGCTGGTCACCACCAACTTCGACACCTTGTTCGAACGGGCCTGGGCGGAGGTGTGCGACGCCGCCATGCCGCTGCGCTCGCGCGCCAATCGCGATCTGCCCGCGCCCGGATCCCGCGAGTTCACCGGCGTGTTGCACCTCCATGGGCGCCTGGGGGACACCAAGCTCACGCCGCGGCTGGAGGCGTCGGAACTCGTGCTCACGAACGTGGATTTCGGCGATGCCTATCTGCGGAGCGGCTGGGCGGCGCGGTTCCTCTATGATCTGGTTCGCCGGTACCATTTGGTTCTGGTCGGGTATGGCGCGGAAGACGCACCGCTCAAGTACCTCCTGAGCGTGATCGCCGCTGACCGCCGTCGGTTCCCGGATTTGAAGACAATTTACGCGTTGGACCAGGTGAGTGGCGACAGCCTGGACGCCGCCGCCGCCAATTGGCTGGCCAAGGGCATCACGCCGCTGCTTTGTGAGGCTGACGCCGCGTGGCAGCGACTGTACGAGACGCTGGCGGACTGGGCGGCGTTCACCGACGATCCCCAAGGGTGGGCCGACCGACACTTCCGCTCCATCGGAGCGACGCCGTACGGTGCGGCGGCTGAGCATGACCAACGGGTCATGCGCCTGCTCCTGACGACGGCGACCAACAGCGCGCGATTTCGGGAGCTTGGGGGTGACTTCTCCTGGATCAAAGCGATTGAAAGCCATCGTCCAAACCCGCCCCAGGACGAAGCCGGGCCCACAACCACGCGGTCATTGTCCTACGCGCGGGCGTTTTCGGCGTGGCTCAACGACCGACTCCACACCCCTGAGGCCATGTCCTGGACCGTCGCGCGGATCGCACCTCCTCCGCCGAAGCGGTTGTTCGAAGACGACGCCAACGGTGCTGTGACGGTTCAGGGAGATGTCGACACTGTGACGCAACTGCAGGGGTTCTCGCGGGACGAGCTTGCCGAACTTCGACGGCACGTTGATGTCGCCTCTCCGTCATGGTCTCCCGCCGTCCGTCGGTTCTGGTTTTTGGTGCTGCTCGTGGCCGATGATCTCCAACGCCACCGTCGGGAGCGTTACGCCTACCAAATCCTCAAGCGTCTCAAGGCCGCCCGTGAGGCGCCGGACGAGGCTGACGTCCACCGGTTGGCGGAATTCCTGCGTCCCACCGTGCGCATCGAACAGCCGTGGTCGAGGACCGACACCGTGGACGCAAGCGTTGCGCAAACCTTCGATCCATTTTCCCTCGTTTCTGTCCGGTTGGCGTGGGATGGTCATCCGGAACACCGGGAGGTGGTCGCCGCGTTGCCAGATTCGGCTGGCTGGCTGCTGAGTCTCCTGCGTGCGCTCGAGGCGGAGTTGGACCGGGTCTATTGGCTCGCGCGCCAGTACCAACAGCCCGATGAGCGCGACTGGCTGAGCTTGACCATCAACCGTGTCGCCACCGAACCGCATTGGACGCGGCGTAGAGACCACGCGGCCGGCGACAGCGATCCCGACCAATACGCTCTCGACCACACGGAGCTCGTTCGGGTCATCGCCGGCGCATGGGACAGGCTTGTCCAGCTGGATGGTGCGGTTGCGCGTCGGGTCGCTACCGGGTGGTCCTTACGCGACGACCTCCTGTTTCTCCGTTTGTATCTTCATGCCCTTAAGCGTCAGGAGCTCTGGACGGGTGCCGAGGTGGCCCAGGCCTTCGCCGATCTGTCCGACCGGCACTTCTGGTTCGATTTGCCGGAAGTTAAATTGCTCCTCGTCGACCGGTGGCGGAGCCTCGGCGACGCCGACCGCGCTGCGCTGGAGGGTCGTTTGCAAACTGGTCCTGCCCCCTCACCGTTGCACGCAGCAACAGAGGACGAGAGTCTGGCGTGGCGGAGTGATCTGGGGGCGCGCCGGCTCGCGGCGATCGCCACGTCCGGCGGTGCGCTGTCAGCGACGTCTTTGCAGATGGTCGCAGAATTGCACACCCGGCTTGGACTCGATCAGCCAGTTCCCGGGGTGACCGCCCCCCTTCCAAAAGAGGGGCTAATCAGGACAGCGCCGGACGGGGATGCCGCCGCCTTTGGCGGGCTCGAGGGCGCGGAGCTGGTCTCGGCGATGGTGAAACACACCGTGGGGCATCAGCTGGGTGACGGCGATGCGTCCGACGCGCTGATCCGGGATCAGCCGGAACGGGTCCTCGGCGCCTTGCTCAAGGCCCCTCAAGAGCCCGCCACCGCCGGTCTGTGGCGGCGACTGCTGCGGCGGCTCAGTGAGCCGGGAGTCTTGGAGGCAACATCCCCGCCGACGAAAGCCGAGGTCTTGCGTGCCATTGCACAGCTATCCCCAACCACACTGTGCGAAACGGCACAAGCGGCCGTACACTTTGTGCAACGTTTGGTGTTCAGCGACGGGAAAGCTGAGCCGACCTTTGTCGCGTCTCAACAAGCGCTGATGCTGGCGGCGTGGCAAAATCTGGCAGCCTACGCCCAGAGGGAAGCGCTCACGGACGCACCCTTCGCTCCGCACCAGGGCGAGCGCCTGATGCACCGTGCGCTGAACACAGCTGTGGGGGACGTCGCCTTCCTTGCTCTCGCACTCGCCGACCTGAGCGAGCGTCACGCGCCTATGCTTTCGACCATTGCGGCGCAGAGGGGCACGCTTGACCGGCAACTCGCTGACATTGCCGATCCCGCCCGGATGCTCGTCGCGGCACGCCTGACCCAGTGGCTGTCCAGCGCGATCCGCCTCCTCCCCAAAGCGACCGAGGAACTCGTCCTCGGCCCTCTCACCACCGCCGAGGTGGCGGACACCCATTTGGTACTCCTGGACGTGCTGGCCCGGTACGGACACGGTCTAACGCCGGACTTGTTTGCCCGTTTGCAACCCCTGATCGCGCAGGAGGTCAAGCTGAACCGCTTGTCCGGTCAGGGGATTTCCAGGCTGGTCGAGCAGATGACGTGGCGCACGCTTGACGGTTTTGCCGGTCGCCTTGATCCGGCGCCGGACGAGCGCAGCATGCGGGGCATCCTGCAGCGGACCAGTACAGGTGCGCGGGGCGACGCCGCCGAGGTGGTTGGCCGTTGGCTGCAGATGTCGCCTTCCGAGGAGCGGGTGGAGCTCTGGAATCGTGCTGGTGCGCGATTTTTTGACACCGCTTGGCCGTTCGACGCGGTTTTGCGCAGCCCTGAGGTTTCACAGCATCTCGCGCGCGTGCCGGCCGCCGCAGGTGCGGCGTTTCCCCACGCTGTGGCGAAGATCCTTCCGCTTCTGACTCCCTATCCGCTCTGGGATGTCGCCACGATCTTTCTCTTTGCCGGAACAGCCGGTGCGGAAAACGCCGCCGAACTGGTGAAACCGGAGCAGCAGTTTGCCGCCACCCACTGGGCAGCCGCGCTCGATCTCCTCGAGGGCGCCCTCGGTTCGGCACCGGAAATCGTCCCGTACGACTTGGCCGATTGGCTCAAGGAGGTGGGCGAACAGGCGCCCGACGCCGTCCAGGACCAGCGGTACCGACGCCTGCTGCGCCTGACCCAGCGCTAAAGCCCCTTACTTATCAAGACAGACGGTCAACACACCATGCCCTCGCCGAAGCGCCACTCTCCCGGCTCCATTGCCGGAAATCGACCGGGGGCCTGGCAAACCGCGAAAGCAGCGTTGGCGGCATCCGCTCGCATCTTCGCAGTTCGTTCAAAACCCGTGCCAAAGGGTGGCGCGTTCCACCCCGCACCACATGAGACCGGGTCGTGAGGACATGACGACAAAGCTCCCCGCCATCGGCGCCCCGGATCGGCACAGCGCCCTTGTCACCGAGCAGGAGATGCCGCCCGAGATCGTCGCGCGGGCCCAAGAGTACCTCGCCGATTTCAAGAGCGCGCGCGCCGCCAAGACCATTCGAGCCTTCGAGAACGGCGTCCGGTTGTTCCGCGCGTGGTGCGAAAGCGGCGGCCATGGATGGTTTCCCGCATCCCCGGCCACGGTGGCGGCCTTTGTCGCGTCCATTGCCAAGCAGCCGTTCCGGCGGATCGTCACCAAGCGTGGCAAGCCCACCGCGATCACCACCGGTCCGATCGCGGCGGCCACCATGAAGCAGTACCTGTGGGCCATCGGCCTGCTGCACCGCTCCGCTGATCTGCCGGACCCGACCAAGACCGGCAAGGTCGGTTTCGCCGTCGACGCCTTCGAGCGCGACGTTGGGGTGTGGCAGCGGCAAGCGCCGGCGCTCACCCGTGAGGCCAGCGACCGCATGGTCGCCGAGATCGAGCGGCGCCTCGGCGACGCCCGCGAGGACGGCAAACCAGCCTCGCTCTATGATCTGCGTGACCGGGCGCTGCTCCTCGTTTGGCGCGACACGCTGGCCCGGGTCGGCGAGGTGGTGCGGCTGCGCTGGGACGACTTCGAGCGTCACCCGGTCAAAGCCAGCGGTTCGGTCCGCATCCGCCGCAGCAAGACCGACCAGAAGGGCCAGGGCCACGCGCGCCACCTGACCGCCGAGGCGGTGGCGGCCCTGGACGTGTGGCGCGACGCCCACGCCGCGGCCATCGACCAGGCGCTCGCCGCCATACCGGAACCGTCAGCGGGCAACGTGGAGGCTGCGCGGAGGCGGACGCGCTGGGCCGCCCTCGCGGCGGCGCGCGACTTCGTCTTCGTCGGCGTGCACCGCGCCGGCATCACGCCATTGTCCGACACCGCAGCCGTCCGCGTGCTCAACGACCGCGCCGCCGACGCTGGTGTGCTGCAGCGCTTTTCCGGGCACAGCGTGCGCGTCGGCACCACCCAGGATCTGCTGGCCGACGGCCACGAGGTGGCGGCCATCGCCCAGGCCGGCGGCTGGAAGGACATCAAGATGGTGCTGCGCTACGGTGACCGCTTGCTCACCGAGCGCAGTGCCGTGGCACAGGCGGAGGCGTCTCGGAGCAGGAAAGAACCATAGTGCCAAACGCTTCCTGGCGCGAAGTAAGTGTGGGCCGGTGAGGAGACGATCCTGATCCGTCATTCCAAGAGGGCCGGACTCATGACCAGTAAGTGGCGGTTACCGCTATGTGGACGGCCGCCATGAGGTTGGTGGCGGAGCAGACATAATGGGTGGAGATGTGCCGGAAGTCCTTGAGGTGCCCGAACATGCGCTTAATGACATTAATGTTCCGGTAGATGTAGGCAGAGAATAAGTTTTTCCAGCGCTTGTTGGCACGTGGAGGGATGTTGAGTGCGGTCCCAGCCTGCTCGATCTTCCGGCGGAGTAGTCGTGCGCAAGGTGGCGCGCGGCTCCACGCTTCTCAGCGAGTGCACCGGCGCTCCCATCGCGCGGTTGCGGCCGACCGGCAACGGCGACACGGTCCAAGTGCTCTGGTCGAGCGGCGAGCGTTGGGGAGCATCAAGCCCGCCGGGGATTGCGACCATGGGCTTGACCGTGTCTTCGACTATGTCGCCAACGAGCCGGACTTCTGGATAAACGCCTGATCCGAACGCCGTGAAATTGGCCAGAGTCCTGGTCAGTCTCGGTGTTCCTGCTGATTTCGTTCGTCTGCTGACCTGAATGAGCCTCCTTTCAGCGTCAATGTGCTGGATTGTCGCAAAGATGCTTGGGCCATCATTCTATATGCTTCAACAGTGTTAATGTCCGTGGCTATGATTGCGCTTCCTTCAGCGTCGGAAATCGCCAAGCAGTCTTCAAACGTCAGCATTTTTCGTCCTTCTAAAAAGAATTTGAAAGGGGTTTTACATGCTTGTCAGCGCGTCGGGACCTGCGGGTTCTTGGAGTAGTCGTAGAAGCCGCGGCCGACCTTGCGGCCGACCCAGCCGGCCTCGACATACTTCACCAGCAGTGGGCAGGGGCGGTACTTGGTATCGGCCAGACCCTCGTAGAGGACCTGCATGACCGCCAGACAGGTGTCCAGACCGATGAAGTCCGCCAGTTCCAGCGGGCCCATCGGGTGGTTGGCGCCCAGCTTCAGCGCCGTGTCGATGGCCTGGACGCCGCCAACGCCCTCATAGAGGGTGTAGACCGCCTCGTTGATCATCGGCAGCAGGATGCGGTTGACGATGAAGGCCGGGAAGTCCTCGGCCACCGCCGCGGTCTTGCCGATGTTCGCCGTCAGCTCGGCGATCGCGTTGAAGGTCGCCTCGTCGGTCGCGATGCCGCGGATCAGCTCGACGAGCTGCATCACCGGCACCGGGTTCATGAAATGCATGCCCATGAACTTGGACGGGCGATCCGTCGAGGCCGCGAGGCGGGTGATCGAGATCGACGAGGTGTTCGTCGCGATCAGCGCCTCGGGCTTCAGGTTCGGGACCAGCTTCTTGAAGATCTCGCGCTTGAGCGCTTCGTTCTCCGTCGCGGCCTCGACCACGAGATCGGCGTCATGGAACACGGACAGGTCGGAGCCGGTGGAGATGCGGGCGATCGCCGCCGTCTTGTCGGCCTCCGACAGCTTCCCCTTCTGAACCTGACGGTCCATGTTCTTGGAGATGGCGGCCACCGACTTCTGCAGAATCTCCGCGCTGATGTCGGAGATGACGACCTCGTACCCCGCCTGCGCGCAGACGTGGGCGATGCCGCTGCCCATCTGGCCGGCACCGATGATGCCAATCTTCTTGATCGTGGACATATGAGCTTTCCCGCTTGTCTTTGGCCCGCTGGTCTTCGGAAGAGGACTGGCCGGTTACGCCTTGTCCAGCGCGGCCGTCAGCTCCGGCACCGCCTTGAAGAGGTCGGCGACGAGGCCGTAGTCGGCGACCTGGAAGATCGGCGCCTCCTCGTCCTTGTTGATGGCGACGATGACCTTGCTGTCCTTCATGCCGGCGAGGTGCTGGATGGCACCGGAAATGCCGACGGCGATGTACAGCTCGGGCGCCACGATCTTGCCGGTCTGGCCGACCTGGTAGTCGTTCGGCACGAAGCCGGCGTCCACCGCCGCCCGGCTGGCGCCGACTGCCGCCCCCAGCTTGTCGGCCAGCGCTTCCAGAAGCTTGAAGTTGTCGCCCGACTGCATGCCGCGGCCGCCCGACACGACGATCTTGGCCTGGGTCAGCTCCGGACGCTCCGACTTCGTCAGCTCCTGGCCGACGAACTTGGCCGAGCCGGCGTCGCCCGTCCCGGCGATGCTCTCCACCGTCGCCGAGCCGCCCGTGGCCGCCGCCTCGAAGGCGGTGGTGCGCACCGTGACGACCTTGATCGGGTCGGCGGACTTCACCGTGGCGATGGCGTTGCCGGCGTAGATCGGCCGCTCGAACGTGTCGGCGGAGACCACCCCGGTGATGTCGGAGATCGCCGCGACGTCGAGCAGCGCGGCGACCCGCGGCAGCAGGTTCTTGCCCTCCGACGAGGCGGCGGCCAGCACATGGCCGTAGCCCTTGGCCAGACCGACGACCAGCGGCGCGACGTTCTCCGGCAGCGGGTGGGCGTAGGCCGCGTCGTCGGCCAGCAGCACCTTGGACACCCCGGCGATCTTGGACGCCGCCTCGGCGACGGCCTGGGCGCCCTGGCCGGCGACCAGGACATGGATGTCGCCACCGATCTTGGCGGCGGCGCTGACCGCGTTCAGCGTGGCCGCCTTCAGCGCGGCGTTGTCGTGTTCGGCGATGACGAGAATGGACATGTCAGATCACTTTCCCTTTAGAGCCGGTGGGCCCTTCAGATCGCGCGGGCTTCGTTCTTCAGCTTGTCGACCAGGGCGGCGACGTCGGCGACCTTGACGCCGGCCTTGCGCTTGGCCGGCTCGGCGACCTTGAGCGTGGTCAGGCGCGGCGCCACGTCGACACCCAGCGCGTCGGGGGCCAGCGTCTCGATGGGCTTCTTCTTGGCCTTCATGATGTTGGGCAGCGAGGCGTAGCGCGGCTCGTTGAGGCGCAGGTCGGCGGTGACGACCGCCGGCAGGGTCAGCTGCACCGTCTCCAGGCCGCCGTCGATCTCGCGGGTCACGGTGACCGCGCCCTCGGCCGGGACGACCTTGGAGGCGAAGGTGCCCTGCGGCCAGCCCAGCAAGGCGGCAAGCATCTGGCCGGTCTGGTTGCAGTCGTCGTCGATCGCCTGCTTGCCGAGGATGACCAGCGTCGGGCCCTCCTTGTCGACGAGCGCCTTGAGCACCTTGGCGACGGCCAGCGGCTGCGTCTCGGCGTCGGTCTGGACCAGGATGCCGCGGTCGGCGCCCATGGCGAGGCCGGTGCGCAGCGTCTCCTGCGCCGCGGTCGGGCCGACGGTGACCACGATGACCTCGGTCGCCTTGCCGGCTTCCTTGAGGCGGACGGCCTCTTCGACGGCGATCTCGTCGAAGGGGTTCATGCTCATCTTCACGTTGGCGGTCTCAACGCCGGAACCGTCCGCCTTGACGCGGATCTTGACGTTGTAATCGACCACCCGCTTGACCGGGACGAGGACCTTCATGTCTGGGCTGCTTCTTCCGTGGTTCGAATGTCGGACAGGAAACGTTCGATTTCGGTGCGCAGGCTGGCGGCTTGCCGGGTAAGGTCGCCGGAGGCGCTCAATACATCCCCCGCCGCCGTCTTGGTGCTGTTGGCGGAGCGCGCCACGCCGTCGATGATGGCGGTCACGGACTGAGTTGCCGTTGCCGCCTGGCCGGCGTTGGCAGCGATCTCGGCAATCGCCGCGCCCTGCTCCTCGACGGCGCCGGTCACGATGGCGGAGATTTGGCCCATCTCCTCAATCACCGAGACGATCTGGCCAATGGCAACGGCTGCCCCGTCTGTTACAGACTGCATGGTGTCGATCTGGGTGCCGATTTCCTCGGTCGCTCTGGCCGTCTGAGCGGCCAGGCTTTTGACCTCCGAGGCCACGACGGCGAAGCCCTTGCCAGCCTCTCCGGCGCGGGCCGCCTCGATGGTCGCGTTCAGGGCCAGCAGGTTGGTCTGCGCCGCGATGTCGTGGATGAGCTGCACCACGGCGCCAATGCGGCCGGAGGTTTCCACCAGAACCCGCATGGTATCGCCGGCTTGCACGGAGGCGCCGATGGCCGCTTGGGTGATGCGGCTGGATTCCTCGTTGTGGCGACGGATGTTGCTGATGGAAGCGCGGAGTTGGTTGGCCGCCGAAGCCACGGTGCCGACACTCGCCGCGGTCTGCTCGGCCGCAGCGGCGACGCCGGTGGCCTCGTTCAGGGTGCGGTCGGCGCCGCCGCTCATGGCTTGGGCGGTCGCTTGCAATCCGTCCGCGGAAGAGGCCACGGCGCGGACGATGCCCCCGACACGGGCGTCGAAGCCTTGGGTTGCCTGCTCCAGCGCACGCGTCCACTTTTCGCGCTGAGCGCGCACCCGCTCCTGTTCTGCCCTTAGAACCTCGGCACGCCCCAATGCCTCCTGAAACACCTGCATGGCGCCAGCCATCCGGCCGATCTCATCGCGCCGATCCCGGGCCGGAATCGTGATATCAAGGTCTCCTTCGGCGAGGCGTTGCATGGCGTGGCTCATTGCGCTCAGCGACGTCGTGATGCCACGGGCAAAAAGGACGCCACCCGCGCAGATGATGAGCAGCAACAGGCAACCCGCGATCATCATCTGGTTGCGCATGGCATAAACCGGCGCCAGCACCTCCGCCACCGAGGCTTCCGCCAGAACGGTCCAGGCCAGCCGGTCGTGCCGCAGCGGGCGGGCGGCGGCCAGGGCCGTTGCCGTGCCAAGCGCGTTCATCGTCTCGACCACGCGCGCGTTGTTATCAGATCCGCCAGTTGCGCCCATGGTTATGGTTCCGCCGACGTGGCGGGACAGGACGGGCAGGCCGTGAGCGAAGCGGGGTGTGCTGCGCAGCAGGCCATCGGCGCCGAGAAGGTAGGTGTCGCCGGTCTCACCCATGCCATCGGTCGCCCGCATGATGCGGTTCAGGCCGTCGGGCTCCAGCCGAAATGTGAGGAGGGCGAGCAACTGGGCGCTGCCGTCCGGCTGCGGCATGGTGATGGGACTGACGAGGAAGGCCGAGGGCGCTTCGTCGGGCGCTCCATAGACGGTGAAGTCAGCGATCTGCAGAGTGCCGGGGCGTGGATCGCTTCGGACGGCGGCCTGAAGGTTGGCCAGGGCGGGTGACGCGACCGGCTGGGCAAAGTCGGCCCCCTTGGCCACGCTGTAAATCACTATCCCCTCAGGGTTCAGCAAAAGCACGTCGGCGAGACCCCGGCGCTGCATGAGATCCTGCATCCAGCCATGCAGGCGCAGGTGCGCGATGTCGTACATCGCGCCGGAATCCGCCTTTTCCAGCCTGTGCCGCTCGCCAGCCGGGTATGGGTTGTCATCCACGTAGCGCTTGCGCAGGGAAATGCCGGCGTCCCCGCGGTCGGCCTCGACGCGCCAGCCGTTGCTCATCCCGACCGCCGCGTCACGCATGGAGCGGGTGCTGGCGGTCAGCACGATGTCGTTTTCCAAATTGTCCAGATAGGCGCGCACGCTGGCTTCGCGCGCATCGGCCAGCGCCACCAGCTTGTCCTGCGCCGTCTCCCGCAAGCGCCTGGACGCAGCATCATAGGCGAAACTGCCGAGCAGCACGGCAGCGAGCACCGCCGAGGTCACCAACGCGCCAGGAATTTTGTACGTCAAGAACACGGCTAATCCTCCAGTGCACGGCAAGGAAAGATCAGCGGCTGCGCCTGCCAATCCAGGCAAGGCACTCGCCGACGACGCCGCGTCGGAAGACCAGCACGCAGACCACGAAGATGGCGCCGGTCACCACCGGAACCGGCACGTTGAAGTCGGCCAGGTAGCTCTGCAGCGTGACGACGATGGCCGCCCCCACCACCGGGCCGAGCAGCGTGCCCATGCCGCCGAGAAGCGTCATCAACACCACCTCGCCCGACATCTGCCACGTCACGTCGGTCAGCGAGGCGAGCTGGAAGACCAGCGCCTTGGTCCCGCCGGCCAGTCCGGCGAGGCTCGCCGACAGCACGAAGGCCAGCAGCTTGTAACGCTCGGTCCGGTAACCGAGCGACACGGCGCGCGGCTCGTTCTCGCGGATTGCCTTCAGCACCTGGCCGAAGGGCGAATGCACCGTGCGCCAGACCACCGCGAAGCCGACCAGGAACACCGCCAGCACGAAGTGGTACATGGACATCAAGTTATTGAGGTCGATCACCCCGAACAGATGCCCGCGCGGCACCGCCTGGATGCCGTCCTCGCCACCGGTGAACTTGAGCTGCAGGGCCATGAAGAAGACCATCTGCGACAGCGCCAGCGTGATCATGGCGAAGTAGATGCCCTGCCGGCGGATCGCCAGCGCGCCGAAGGCGAGGCCGAGCAGGGCGGAGAAGCCCATGCCGAGCAGGATGCTGACCTCCGGCCCCAGCCCCCAGACCTTGGCGGAATGGGCGGTGATGTAGGCGGCCCCGCCGAAGAAGGCGGCGTGGCCGAAGCTCAGCAGGCCGGCAAAGCCGATCAGCAGGTTGAAGGCGCAGGCGAACAGCGCGAAGCACAGCACCTTCATGACGAAGACGGGATACAGCACGTAGGGCGCCGCCAGCGCGATCAGCAGGCCGATGCCGAGGATGATGGCGTTCCGCGAGGTGTCCTGCCCCGGACGGCGCAGCGCGATGGTGGTCGTCTGGGTGTCGGCCGCCTTGAGGTTGGCCGCCTTAATGCCGGTCGTCTTGCTTTGAGTGGCCATGGCTCAGCGCTCCCGTCCGAAGAGGCCCGCGGGCTTGATGAGAAGGACGATCGCCATCACGACGAACACCACGATGTTGGAAGCTTCGGGGTAGAAGACCTTGGTCAGGCCTTCCAGCAGCCCCAGCCCCAGGCCGGTGACGATGGCGCCGAGGATGGAGCCCATGCCGCCGATCACCACCACGGCGAAAACGACGATGATCAGGTTGGAGCCCATCAGCGGCGACACCTGGTAGATCGGCGCCGCGAGCACGCCGGCCAGCCCGGCCAGCGCGACGCCGAAGCCGTAGGTGGCGGTGATCATCACCGGCACGTTGATGCCGAAGGCCTGGACCAGCACCGGGTTCTCCGTCGCGGCGCGCAGATAGGCGCCGAGCCGTGTCCGCTCGATGGCGAACCACGTCCCGAAACAGACGATCAGCGAGGCGACGACGACCCAGCCGCGGTAGTTGGGCAGGAACATGAAGCCGAGGTTCTGGCCGCCCTTGAGCGCGTCCGGGATCGGATAGGGTTGGCCAGACACGCCGTAGAAGTGGCGGAAGGCGCCTTCCATGATCAGGGCGAGGCCAAAGGTCAGCAGCAGGCCGTAGAGATGGTCGAGCTTGTAGAGGCGCGACAGCATGGTCTTTTCCAGCACCACGCCGAGCAACCCGACGATCAGCGGCGACAGGCCCAGCGCCCACCAGTAGCCGAGGCCGAGCTTCGTCAGCAGCAGCCACGCCACGAAGGCGCCGATCATGTAGAGCGCGCCATGGGCGAAGTTGATGACGTTCAGCATGCCGAAGATGACCGCCAACCCGAGGCTGAGCAGCGCGTAGAACGAGCCGTTGATCAGGCCCAGCAGCAATTGGCCGAACAGCACCTGGGGCGGCACCCCCAGCAGGTCAAACATGACCGTCCCTCCCTATGAATCGAGCGCTTGTTGGGTTTTGATTGTTGGACGGCAGGTGGTTTCCGTGCCGTCAGACGCCCAGATAGGTGTGGAGCTTGTCCATGTTCTGGGCGAGCTGGTCGTTGGGGATCATGTCCACGACATGGCCTTCCTCCATCACGTAATGGCGGTCGGCGATGGTCGCGGCGAAGCGGAAATTCTGCTCCACCAGCACGATGGTGAAACCGCGCTGCTTCAGCTTGCGCACCGCCACCCCGATCTGCTCGATGATGACGGGGGCCAGCCCCTCGGTCGGCTCGTCGAGCAGGATCAGGTCGGCGCCGGTGCGCAGGATGCGCGCGATGGCCAGCATCTGCTGCTCGCCACCCGACAGGCGCGTGCCCTGGGTGGTGCCGCGCCCCTGGAGGTTGGGGAACAGCTCGTAGATCTGCGGCACGGTCATGCCGCCCGACTTCACCACCGGCGGCAGCATCAGGTTCTCGTCCACGCTGAGGGAGGAGAAGATGCCGCGCTCCTCCGGCACGTAGCCGATGCCCAAGCGGGGGATCTTGTGCTGCGCCATGCCGATCAGCTCCTTGCCCTGGAAGCGGATCGAGCCGTTGCGCTTGCCGACGATGCCCATGATCGAGCGCATGGTGGTCGTCTTGCCGGCGCCGTTGCGACCCAGCAGCGTCACCACCTCGCCCTGGCGCACGTCGATGTTGACGCCGTGCAGCACATGGCTTTCGCCGTAGAAGGCCTGGAGGTCGCGGATTTCCAGCATGGTGGTCTTCACGGTCGCGCCGTCAGGCATGGCCCACCTCACCCGTGCCAGCCCCCGTACCCATGTAGGCTTCCATGACCTGCGGGTTGCGCGATACGACGTCGTAGGAGCCCTCCGCCAGGATCTCGCCGCGGCGGAGTACGGTGATGGTGTCCGACAGGTGCGCGACGACCGACAGGTTGTGCTCCACCATCAGGATGGTGCGGTCGGCGGAGACGCGCTTGATCAGCGCGGCGGTGCCCTCGATGTCCTCGTGGCCCATGCCGGCCAGCGGCTCGTCCAGCAGCATCACCTCGGGGTCGAGCGCCAGCGTGGTGGCGATCTCCAGCGCGCGCTTGCGCCCATAGGGCAGCTCGGCGGCGGTGTGGCCGGCCCAGGGGGTCAGGTTCACCGCCTCGATCAGCTCCTCGGCGCGGGCGTGCAGGTCGTGCAGGCTGGCCTCCGGCTTCCAGAAATGGAAGCTGGTGCCGCGCGGCCGCTGCAATGCGACGCGGACGTTCTCCAGCACGCTGAGGTGCGGGAAGACGGCGGAGATCTGGAAGGAGCGCACCATGCCGAGCAGCGCCACGTCGGCGGGCTTCATGGCGGTGATGTCGCGTCCCTTGTAGAGGATCTGGCCGCGCGTCGGCGTCAGGAACTTGGTCAGCAGGTTGAAGACCGTGCTCTTGCCGGCGCCGTTCGGGCCGATCAGCGCGTGGATGGTGCCGCGGCGAACCTGGAGGTTCACCCCCTTCACCGCGATGAAGCCTCCGAACTCCTTCGAGAGTCCGCGCGCTTCGAGGATGATGTCATTGGTTCCGGTGATCATGCCCGCTGTCCCAAGTCCTGTCTCGTTCGGCCGTGGCGTCCATCCTTTCAGTGTCCGGTGAAGCTTGGCGGCCTCTTGCCCAGCAAGGCGGCCACCGCTTCCTTGTGGTCGGCCGTCGCGTGGGCAAGCGCCTGCATCGCCGCCGACAGCTCGAGCAAATGGTCGAGCGTGGCGCTGCGTCCTTCTCTCAGCAGCCGCTTGGTCATGCGGACCGCGTGGGGTGGGTTGGCGGCGATGCGCATCGCCAGCTTGCGGGCTTCGGCGAGCAGCTCGTCGTCCGGCACCACCTTCGATACGAGGCCGCAGGCCAACGCTTCGGCCGCGTTGATCGGATCGCCGGTCAGAGCCATCTCGCAGGCTTTGGAGAAGCCAACGACGCGCGGCAGCAACCACGCTCCGCCATCGCCCGGCACGATGCCGACTTTGACGAAGCTCTCCGCGAACACGGCGCGTTCCGCAGCGATCCGGAGATCGCACATGCAGGCGAGATCGCAACCGGCACCGATGGCCGGGCCGTTCACCGCGGCAATGATCGGGACCTCCAGCGCCTCGAAGGCCAGGGGAAGCCGCTGGATCCCAAATTTGTAGTTCCGTCGGGTTTGGGCCGGCAAAGGGTCGTTGATTCCGCCCTGCTCACCCATCGTTCTCAAGTTGCCGCCGGACGAGAAGCTCGTCCCGGTGCCGGTCAGGATCGCCGCACGGATTGACAGATCGCGGTCAATCCGGTCGAGCGCCTCCAGCATCGCCTCAATCATGTCAGGGTCGGAGATGGGGTTGCGGGTTTCCGGCCGGTTGATCGTCAACGTGACGATCCCGTCGTCGTTCTCGAAGATGATTGGATCGGACATGGGTGGAATTCCTGATAAGCCGGTGTGGGTCGCCGACGGACGGCTGAAGGGAGGAGCGTGTCAGCGCAGCCCCAGGCCCCGCGCGATGATTCCGCGCAGGATTTCCCGCGTGCCGCCACGCAGGGAGAAGGCCGGCGCGTTGAGGATGGAGTAGCCCAGGACAGCCGACAGGGCGTCGTGCGACCGCAGGTCGGGCTCCATCGCCATAAGCTGTCGGGCGATCTCCGGAATCTCCTGCTCGACCAGGGCGCCCAGATCCTTGACGACCGAAGCCTGCAAAGCGGGATTGCGGCCATCTTGCAGCATGCCGGCCACCGACCTCGACAGGCGGCGGAGAACGACCAGCTGGACGCCCAGCCGACCGAGTGCGCCCGCCGCATCCGGCGTCATCTGGCTGCCAAGCGCCCGCACCAGTTCGACAAACAGCACGAAGGTCGACAGGAAGCGTTCTGGGCCGCTGCGTTCATAGGCCAGTTCGCTCATCACCTGGTTCCAGCCGTCCCCCTCCTGCCCGATCAGGGCGGAGTGCGGCAGAATCACGTCTTCAAACACGACCTCGTTGAAGTGCCGCGCCCCCGACAGGTCGGCGATGGGCCGGATGGTGATGCCGGGAAGTGTCAGGTCAACCAGGAACTGGCTGGTCCCGCCGTGCCGATCGTTCGCAGCGCCGGTGCGGCAGTAGAGGATCATGGCATGGGCATGGTGGGCATAGGTCGTCCACAGCTTGGTGCCGTTGACCCGCCAGCCACCCTCCACCGGAACGGCGCGCGTGCGCACCGCCGCGAGATCGGATCCGGAATCAGGCTCGCTCATGCCGATGCAGAAGAAGAACTCGCCGGCGGCGATGCGCGGGAGGATGGTGCGCTTCTGTTCCTCGGTCCCGACCTTCAGCAGCAAAGGGCCGCTTTGCCGGTCGGCGATCCAGTGGGCGGCAACCGGAGCGCCGGCCGCCAGCAGTTCCTCCAGAACGACGTAGCGTTCCAGTGCGCTGCGTTCGTGTCCGCCATACTGCTTGGGCCACGTCATGCCGATCCAGCCGCGCTGCCCCAGCTTGCGGCTGAAGTCGGCATCGAACCCACTCCAGGAGCGGATGCGTTTGGCGGCGGGATAGCCGGCCAGTTCCGCCGCCAGGAAAGCGCGCACCTCGGCACGCAGCTCGGCCGTGTCCGGCGCCGTCGGCGGCGCCGGGAATGAAAAATCTTGCATCGAGGGATGTCTCCGGGAAGGGCAGCGCTGATCAGAGAGCGGCGATCAGCGGCCAAACTCCATCGGCGCCGGCCTCGGCCATGCGCTGTCCGAACAGGCGATTCCAGTGCGCCTCGTTCCCAAACTCGTCGCGCCAGGACCACAGGCGCTTGGTCAGGAAATGCAGGCTGTGTTCATGGGTGAAGCCGATGGCGCCATGCACCTGATGGGCTATGGTCGCGACCACACCCGCCGCCTCGCCCGCCCGCGCCTTGCCGGCGGCGACGGTCAATGACCGGGCCCCCTGAGACAGCCCCTCGGCGGCGAGGTCGGCGGCCCCGGACGCGGCGGCCGCGTGGCCCGCCATGACGGCCAAGGACTGCTGGATTGCCTGGAACTTGCCGATGGGGCGGCCAAACTGAGCGCGCTCGTTGGCGTAGCCGACGGTCATTTCCAGCACGCGCCCGATGGCGCCGGCCATCGCGGCGGTGCGCAGGGCCGCCCCCATCGCCATGAGGTCGCCGATTTCCATTCCTTCGGGGAGAGGGGCAACCGCCGTGTCTGGAACCGGGCCGTCCACGAACAGGCTGTCGCGCGGTTCAACGGCCAAATTATGAGCCGATTCCGTCCGGACCTGCCCATCGCCGAGCCGGACGGCAAAGGTCTGTCCACCCGCCTCGGCCAGGACGAGAACGGTCCGTGCCGACCGCGCCCAGGGGACGCGGTGGGCGGTCCCGGACAGGCGCCAGCCGCCGCTCGCTCGTTCCAAATGGAACCGATCGGTGGGGCGGACCGGCGCCACGGTCACCGGTCCGGAGGACAGAGGCAGTCCCGCGGCGGCCAGGAAGCGGTTCGCCAGCATGGTTTCGGCCAGGGGCAGTGGCACGGCGTTGGCTCCGGCGACGCGGATCACCATCGCGGCGTCCACGTCGTCGAGTCCGACCCCGCCATCCTCCTCGCCAACCATGGCGAGGGGCAAGCCCATCTCCTCGATCAGGGTCCACTCCTCGTCCAGCCAAGCGCCGGTTTCGGCGCCCAGCAGACGTTGCGGGGAGATGCGTTCCGTGAACAGCCGGTTGGCCGTGTCGCGTACGATCTGACTTGTCTCGCTCACGTTTGGATCTCTTGGCATGAAGGGGAGGGTGCGATGACGACGACCGCGCGCCGGGAGCGAAGAGTGCCGCCCCCTTCCTATTTCTTGAGCAGCGGGCACTGGCTTTCGGCGACGGGGCGGAAGGCCTGCTCGCCGGGCACCGTTCCAACCACCTTGAACAGGTCCCAGGAGTCGCGCGATTCCTCAGGCTTCTTCACCTGGACCAGATACATCTCGTGCAGCATCCGGCCGTCTCCGCGCACGGTGCCGCCGTCGGCAAACATGTCCTTTACCGGCGTGGCCCGCATGGCCTCCATCACCGTGTCGGCGTTGTCGGTGCCGGTCGCCTCAACCGCCTTCAGGTAATGCAACACCGCGGAATAGGTGCCCGCCTGCACGCTGGTCGGGCGCTTTCCGGTCTTGGCGTGGAAGCGGTCGGACCAGGCGGTGGTCTCCGGAGTGCGGTTCCAGATGAAACCGCTCGACATCAGGATGCCGGCCGCGTCGGACAGGCCGATGGCGCGGATGTCCGGTTCGAAGGCGAGCAGAGCCACGACCTTGACCTTGCTGTCGTCGAGAATGCCGAATTCCTTGGCCTGCTTGATTGCGGTGATGGTGTCCTGGCCGGCGTTGGCCAGAGCGATGACCTTGGCACCCGAGGCTTGGGCCTGCAGCAGGTAGGAGCTCATGTCCTGCGTGGGGAAGGGATGACGGACGCTGCCGACGACCTTGCCGCCATTGGCGTCCAGCACCTTGCGCACATCGTTTTCCAGGTCATGGCCGAAGGCGTAGTCGGCGGTGATGAAAAACCAGGTGTCGCCACCGCTCTGCAAGGTTGCTTTGGCGTTCACGGTGGCCAGAGAATAGGTGTCGTAGACCCACGACACGCCGTAAGGAGAGCAGGACGCGTTGGTCATGCCGGACGTGCCGGCGCCGGTGTTCAGCGCCACCTTCTTCGAGCGGACCGCCACCTGCTGGAGGGCAAGGCCGACCGACGATGTCACCATGTCCGCGATGGCGTCGACCTGCTCGGTATCGAACCATTTTTGAACGACGGAGCTGGCGATATCCGCCTTGTTCTGGTGATCGGCCTTGATGATCTCAATAGGAACGCCCTTGACCTTCCCACCGAAATCCTCAGCCGCCAATTCGGCCGCGACCACCGAGCCGTTGCCGGCGATGTCGGTGTAGACGCCTGACAGGTCGGTGATGACGCCGATCTTGACCTTGTTGTCGGAAATTCCTTGCGCGAAGGCCACCTGTGTCAGCGCAACGAGCGACGTGGCCAGAGCCGCCAAAGTCTTCATGATGCTCTTCCTCCCAAACCTGGTTTTGCTTTTCGCGGTGGTCGTGCCGGTGCCGTGTCCGGTCAGTCCGGCAGGCGCGGCGGGGTGACGCCGGCAATGTCGCAGGCGTAGTCGAGCAGTGCGGAGAAGTCGCGCTGGGCATAGGCGCCGCCGCGGGCGGCGCCGAGCGCACCGGCCGCCGCCAACCCGACCGGCAGGCCGAGACGCTGCTGCGCGGCCGCCGTCAGCGCCAGCATCAGATCCTTGTGGGCAAGGTCGATGGTGAAGCCGGGCGCCGTGTCCCCCTTCAGCACCTTGGTCGCGAAGTTGATCTGGAACTGGCCATTGGTCGCCGTGGTCCCACCCGACACCGCCTTCATCACATCCACCGGCAGGCCAAGCTTGGTCCCCAGCAAAATGGCCTCTGCCGTCAACTGCGCGCCGATCACCGCCAGGTAGTTGTTGACGATCTTCATGCGGGTGCCGGCCCCCTCCGGGCCGCAGCGGTGGACGGTCGTCCCCATGGCGTTCAGCATCGGTTCGGCGCGGGCGAAGCCCGCATCGCTGGCCCCGACCATGAACAGGGATTCGCCGCGCTCCGCATGGCTGACCAAGCGGCCGACCGGAGCGTCAACGAAGGCGATGCCTTTCTCCAGACACGCCGCGGCGACCGTGTCCGTGGTCTGCGGGTCGACGGTGCTCATATCGATCACCAGCGAGCCCGGCCGGAGGCCGGCGAGAACGCCTGCACCGCCTAGGATCACCTCGCGCACCTGCGGAGGGGCGGGCAGCATGGTGATGACGACGGTGGCGTCCCGCACGGCGGCGGTGACGTCGCCGGCCGGGCGTGCGCCCAGCGCAACCAGCTTGTCGAGCTTGCCCTGATCGAGGTCGAAGCCGATGACCGAAAAGTTCTTGCGGACCAGGTTGGAGGCCATCGGCAACCCCATGGCGCCAAGCCCGATGAACGCGATCGTCTCTGACATTTTCTCACTCCCCTTCGAATGCCGCCGGCGCTGTAGCGCCGTCTGGCTTGCTGGCCGACTTTTTGGTTTGGCTGTTCCGTCCGGCGTCAGCCGGCGATGCCGTGGTTGATGTACGCGGTCTTGCCTTCCGTGAAGAACTCGACGGCCGCGCTGCCCTGCTCGCGTCCGCCATAGCCCGAGGGGCCGCGGCCACCGAACGGGACGTGGTAGTCGATGCCGGCTGTGGGAGCGTTGACCATAACGAGGCCGGCCCGCGAACGGCGGCGGAAGGTTTCGGCCGATGCCAGCCCACGCGTGACAATGCCGCTCGACAGGGCGTGGTCGCTGTCATTGGCGATGGCAATGGCGTGATCGAGCCCATCAGCCGGTATGACGCAGGCAACCGGGCCAAACACCTCGTCACGGTTGATCCGCATGGCGTTGTCGGTGCCGACGAACAGGGTCGGTTCCAGAAAATAGCCGTCCCCATCCATGCGTCCGCCGCCGAAAGCCAGCTCCGCGCCTTCGCTGCGCGCATCCGCGATGCAGTGCAGGTCCTTGGCGAGCTGGGCTTCGCTGACGACCGGCCCCATGTCCGTCGCCGCGTCCATGGGATCGCCGACCCGCAGGGCGGCGATCCTCGTCACCAGCCGTTCGACGAAAGCGTCGTGCACCCGGCGGTCGACGATGATGCGGCTGGTCGCCGTGCAACGCTGTCCGGTGGAATGAAAAGCACCCTGCAACGCGATGTCCACCGCCAGTTCCAGATCGGCGTCGTCATGAACCACCAGAGGGTTCTTGCCGCCAAGCTCGAGCTGGACGCGGGTCATGCGGGCGACCGAGCGTTCCAGGATCGCCCGGCCAACACCCGGCGAGCCGGTGAAGCTGACCGCGTCGGCTCCGTCGACCAACGCCGGTCCCAGCGTCCGGCCGTCCCCCACCACCAGATTGAAGGCGCCGGCGGGCAGCCCCGCGCGGTGCAGGATGTCCGCCAGTTCCCAGGCGCAGGCCGGCGTGACTTCCGAGGGCTTCAAGACCACCGTGTTGCCGAAAGCGAGCGCATAAGCGGTCTTCCAGGCGGGAACCGCCATCGGGAAATTCCACGGCGTGATCAGGACGACGACGCCGACAGGTTCACGGCTGACCATGGCGGTGGTGCCGTCGCGCAGACCGGGAAGGGCTTCGCCACCCTGGCGGAGCGGTTCCCCGGCGGCGTAGTGGAAGATCTGCGCGCTGCGCCGGACTTCGCCGACGCCTTCACGCAGCGTTTTGCCTTCCTCTCGCGTCAGCAAAGCGCCCAGTTCTTCGGCGCGGGCGTTCAACTCGTCGCCGACCCGCCGCAACACGTCGGAGCGGGTCTGCGGGTTGCTCGCCGCCCAACCCGGCAAGGCCGCGCGTGCGGCGCCGAGCGCCTCTTCCGCCTGCGCGACCGAGGCCCAGGCATAATGGCCGATTACCTCGCTTGGACGCGCCGGGTTGCGGTTCGCGTCCAGTCGGACACCGTCGACCAGACGTCCGGCGATCCAATTCCTTCGTTCCATCATCTTCTTGGTCTCACGTCTTCGATGCGGCGGGCCGTTGGCGCCGGAAAGGTCATAGGAAGGCCGTCACGAGCGACCCGCGGTGCCGATCACGCCACCGGCGCGCAGCTCCTCAAGCTCGTTTTCGGTGAGGTCCAGCAGGTCGGACAGCACCTCGTCCGTCTGCTCCCCCAGACGGGGCGGGACACGCCGGTAGCAGGCCGGGGTCCGGGACAGGCGCGCCGGAAAGCCGACGATCGGCACCGGCGTGCCGCCGGGCGTCTCCAACCGATGGACAAGACCACGGGCCACCACTTGCGGATCGTCGAACACTTGATCGATGCGATTGATCGGACCGGCCGGGACCCCGCCGCCGGACAGCGCTTCGATCAGGTCCGCGGACGTCCACCGTGCCATGCTGTCCGCCAACGTGGCCTCCAGCTCCGCGCGGTGGGCCTGCCGACCGGGGTTGCTGGCGAACCGTTCGTCCGCCAGCAAATCCTCGCGATCCAGCAAGCGACACAGGGCACGGAATTGCCCGTCGTTGCCGACGGCGACGATGATGTGGCCATCGGCCGTCGCAAAGCAGCGATAGGGGACGACATTGGGATGTCCGTTGCCGAGCCGCTTCGGCACCTGACCACCAACCAGCCAATTCATGCCCTGGTTGGCGAGCACGGCGACCTGGGTATCCAGCAGAGCGCAATCGATGTGCTGGCCCTCGCCGGTGCGATCGCGGTGGCGCAACGCCGCCAACACGGCAATGGTGGCATAAAGCCCGGTGAACAGGTCCGACACCGGCACGCCAACTTTGAGCGGCTCGCTGCCGGGTGTCCCTTCCGGCTGGCCTGTAACGCTCATCAGCCCGCTCATGCCCTGGATCAGGAAATCATAGCCGCCGCGGGGGGCGTAGGGGCCGGTCTGGCCAAAGCCGGTGATGGAACAGTAAACCAGGGCGGGGTTCTCCCGCTTCAGGCTCTCGTAATCCAAACCGTAGCGAGACAGGCCGCCGACCTTGAAATTCTCCAGGACAACGTCGCAGCTTCGTGCCAGCCGACGGACGAGAGCCGCCCCTTCCGGCTTGGCGATGTCGATGGCCAGTGACCGCTTGTTTCGGTTGCAGCTCAAGTAATAGGCGCTGGGCGGATCGTCGGTTCGGTCACCCGGTGCGGGCCGCAGGTTGGGCGGCCCCCAGGAACGGGTGTCATCGCCCTTTTCCGGATGCTCAATCTTAATAATGTCGGCGCCGAGGTCGCCCAGAATTTGGGACGCCCAGGGACCGGCCAACACACGGCTGAGGTCGAGCACCCGCAGCCCAGCCAGGGACATCGGGCCGGCGGCACGGTTGCCGGCTTCGTCGTGGGGTGATTCGGGCAAGGTCACAATGAGTGGTCTCCGGCTGCAAGCGTCACCGTTCCGGACCTGGAACGGGAGCCTCCCTTTTCACTTCCGACGCCTGGAACTTGCATTTCCCGGCGCCGCGACCATTTCACTCTGTGAAACGCTCATTTCATTATGGATAGGCTAACGGGCCCTCTGATAAAAGGCAACCGTCTTTTCAGCTTGGTCAAAAAACAGCGGGACGGACGGATGGCCCCTCCAACAATCCGTTGGCGATGGCGACATCGCTGGTGGACCCAAGTCCAGACGCCAAACAAGGGAACGTGACCTCGATGCCTTCCTTCAAACCCGTTGCGGCCCTGACCCGAGGCCTTGACGTCTTGCGCATCGTCAACGAACTGCGCGATGCGTCCGTTGCCGCTCTGCACAGGGAGACGGGGCTCGATAAGGCCACGATCGTGCGAATGCTGGAGACGCTGGAGCATGAAGGTTACGTGACCCGCAACCCATCCAACTCAGGGTACGTCCCGACCGGGCGCACGCTGCAGCTTAGCCGCGGTTACGACCTGCACCACCGGATTGGGCTGCTGTGCGAACCGATCCTGACGGAGTTCCGGCAGGCGATCGGTTGGCCATCCGACGTGGCGCTGTTCGATCACGACGCCATGATCGTCGTCCAGACGAGCCGCGAAACGGGACCGCTGTTCTTCAATCGCCGCCCTGGTTTTCGCGCGCCGATCTTGGAAACCTCCATTGGGCGGGCTTATCTCGCATTCTGCGCCGACAGCGAACGGGAACGCATTCTTGCGCGCCTGAGGCCCCGCACCGATCCCGCCAACGCCCTGGCCAGCGATCCGCAACGCCTTGAGGCTCTGCTCAGCGATGTGCGGGCCCGAGGTTTCGCATGCATGGATGACTCTTACAGCGACCGTGAATATTCCGGCCAGCTTTGGGCCATGGCGGTGCCGGTGCGTGACGAGCAGGGTATTCTTGCAACGCTCAACATCATGATGCTGCGCAGCGCTGTTTCTCCAGAAGCCGCCCAGGAGCGATTCCTTGATATGCTCATAACGAACGCCAACCGACTTGCCCATGTCCTCCGTCATGCTTCTTGGGGGTAACGAGATGGCTGTGAGTGACCTTGTTGGACGCTGTTAACGTCGCGACTGATTGAGCTGAGGGCCTGAACACCCGCTTGCTGGATGGTTCAGGCAGTCAGGGTGTAGAAAAGCGTGCAGGCTGAGTTCATCCACGCAGTCAGTGCTGAGGTGTCGAGGGCCACAGCGTTGGCGAGAACTTCGCTCGTCGGGCGGTGCATAAGACGCGCTGATGGAGCAGAGTTCACTTGGCGTGGCCGAACATCTGCCGCTTGATGAACTTCATGCGGTTGATCGGCCCCTGGACAGGGCCATTGCTCCAGGGGGTACTGTCAACTTCACGGCCGGTTGACGAGCTGAGGGTCTGAAGAACCTGCGTTTTGGATGGTTCAGGCGGTCAGGGCGAGGCCGGTCACCTCGCGCCAGATGGTGAAGGCGCGCGCTCGGGTGTCACGGTACTCGGTGGCGGAGATCAGATGGCGGCGGAGCTGGAAATGGTTGTGGATCGGGCTGTGGGTGGAGAGGAACCTCTGGGCATGCCGGACGGATTTGAACCTCTTCATGTGCCGCTCGCGCCGTCGGGTTGGTTGATGTGACACTTCGCAGGCGTTGTTCAGGTAGCGGCTTTGCCGATGCTCGCTGCCGAGCTTCAAGTCCTTCTTCGCTGCCGCGTAGGATTTCAGCTTGTCGGTCACCAGGACACGCGGGGCATAGCGCAGCCCCTTCAGCAGCTTGCGGAAGAAGCGCTTGGCTGCCTTCGTGTTGCGGCGGCTCTGGACCAAGATGTCGAGAACCACGCCATCTCGGTCGATGGCGCGCCACAGATAGTGCTGCTTGCCGCGGATGCGGATGAACACCTCGTCGAGAAACCACTTGTCGCCTGGCTTCGGCCGGCGACGCCTGAGGGTGGTGGCGAAGTCACGCCCGAACCGGAGGCCCCATTCCCGGATGGTCTCGTAGCTGACTTCGATACCGCGCGCCGCCAGGATCAGCTCAACCTCGCGCAGGCTCAGGCTGAAGCAATGGTACAGCCATACGGCCTCGTTGATGATCGCCGCCGGAAAGCGGAAGCCGCGGTACGGGTTGATGGATGTGCTCATGAACAGAAACCTGCCACGGACAGGGTGCGCCCGCCAACCTGACAGCACCGTGGCTGCCGCAGGCGGCGACGGCGGTTCAGGCAGCGGAGCCGGCGGAAGCCTCGGCCGTTGACGCATCGTCCGCCACCATCCTGGTCGTCGACGACGACGCGCTGATCGCCATGAGCACCGTCGACATGCTGACCGACCTTGGGCACACCGTTCTGGAAGCGCATTCGGGTGCGCAAGCGCTCGACCTGCTGCGTGATGGCTACGCGATCGACTTGATGCTGACCGACTACGCGATGCCGGGCATGACCGGTGTTGAACTAGTTGAGGCGGCCCGCGCGCTCCGACCCGACCTGCCGGTCCTGCTGGCGACGGGCTATGCCGAGTTGCCAGAGAGCACGGCCACAGACCTGCCGCGGCTCGCCAAGCCGTACACGCAGCATCAACTCGCGGCCGTGACAGCCAAGCTGCTGGCGAAAGCAACGAAAACGGCGATGTCCGGCGAGCGGAGCGGTGCTCTCCCATCCGTCTCACGAAAATCGGTCTGAGCCCGATGATTGCAGGTCCGTCTCAGCGAGTGTGGGCATAATCTCACTGAATCCGGGTTCACGGAGAGCGATGGTCTCACCGAATGTGGGCCGGAAACGGCCGATGAAATCGGGTCGGACCGTCGATGATTGCAGGCCGCCACACCTATGGTCTGATCATACGACGCTCTTTCGCGGGAACCACCCGATGCGCTGGAGTTGAATGGGCGCCTTCACAGGCAGCTCCTCATGACGAGCGGTTCGCGGCAGGGCGATGACCAACCTTGCAGCTCAAGAGGTAGCAATCATGAGGTCATTCATCTGAAAACGCGAATCACGCTGAATCGTTCGCCATCGTCCTGGTTATCTTGCGCAAAATTTGTTCAATATTGCTTTTACGAGGCTCGGCACGATGGTCGATTTTCCGCCAAGCATAGCGCTCGATGGGTGCCGGACCGCTTACTTATGCCTCCGTCAGACACAGTATGCATGCACCGACGAGACTGCCCAAAAAGAAGGCATTCTGTGTTTTTCCTCTATGGCGAAGAATTACGCCGAGATGGTGCTGCGCCATGGAAATATAATCCAGCGCTGGGAAGCAAAACAATTGCTCAAAAAAGTTCTGCGAGCTTGCGGGAGTGAAGATTGATTTTCATAGGGAGGCGTCCTCCCGGACAGAGTGTAGGAAAGAAGTTGTGGCGGTTTCTAATAGGACTGACAGCCCTGCCTCAAGGCATATGCCGATACCTATCTTTCGGACGGCGGTATTTTTGTCCAATCACATACCCGCGTATTTTTGTATAATGCTCCAGGGAAGAAAAGGGCGGCCCTTGGAGACAGGAATTGCTGAAGTCCTTACAGAAGCGAGCGCCTCGTAAAAAAGCCAACCGCCTGCTGTCATTCCTCCTGCTCATTGCTGCTCCGTTGCTGGCGTTCGAGCTCTTTCCGATCATGCAGCTTCATACGACCCGTGAGGCCGAGCTTCGACAGGATGCCAGCCACTTTCTCGACCTTGTGGACGCGGAACAAAGACGGATCATACAGCACATCCATGACATCCTGTTCGCTCTTACCGAAGCGGGGGTGGGGCGTATGGACGCCACGGCCTGCCAAGAAGTCATGTCCCGGATCAGGGGCAAGTATCCGAGCTACATGGCAGTGGAAATCTCCGACGCGAACGGTGCCGTATGGTGCTCGACAGACTCCATGACGGTGGGGCGGGTGATTGCAGACCGGCTCCTCCAGGATGCGGCGAGCACCGATGGCATCGTCACAGGCCAGTCAATGCGATCGCCGATCACGGGACAACCCGCCATTCCCTTCGCCCGTGCTCACCGCCGGGAGGATGGAGATTATCATGGAGTGATTGCGGCACTTCTCGACACCGCTTGGCTGCGGGAGTCCCTCACACAGGACTCTTTGCCGGACAACACCTGTCTCCTTGTCGCCGACCGTGACGGAACGGTTCTCGCAACCATCCCTGACGCACCGGAACTGGCCGGCCGCTTGTTGCCGGAACCGTTCGGTGCTTTGTTGCGCGAGGCGACCAAAGGTGTGGTTGAATTGGCGGGGATGGACGGTCGGCCACGGGTGTTTGCCTATTCACCGGCAACGTCGGGTGCCCGGGGTCTGTATCTGCACGTCGGGCTCGACAAAGCGACGGCGATGCGTCCCATCCACACCGCAACCTTCTGGACCGTGGCCATCTTTCTTGGGCTGCTCCTGACCACGGGCCTCGGCGCCCTGTGGGGTATACGCCGTTTTCTGAGAGTGCGCGAAGAGGCCCAGCACTCCGCCCGCAAAGTCAGCGTGTTGCTGGCCAACACCGTGGATGGCATCATCGAGTTCGATCGGGACTGGCGATTCCTCGGACTCAACGACATGGCCAGGACCCTGGTCGCTCAAGGCCGCGACCTGCTCGACATGCGGCTGTGGGACGCTTTTCCCGAACTCGCCGAAGGCCAACTGGCGGATGAGTTGCGCAGGGCCATGACCGAACGGGTTCCGGTGGACGTCGAATTCCGCGGTCCGCAGACCGGCCGCTGGTTCTGGCTCCGAGCGTTTCCCACCCCGAGGGGCCTGACCGTCCATCTGTTGGACATTTCCCGACGGACGATGGCCGAAGAGGAACTTCGGGCAAGCAACGAACGCCTCAGCTTGGCCCTGCAGTCGGCTCAGGCCGGCAGTTTCGACTGGGATTTGCGCACTGGGCGCGGGCACTGGTCGGAGGGCAGTTATCGCCTGTTCGGCTTGGACCCGGAGAGCGATGCTCCCTGCTTGGAGTCCTGGCTCCGTACAGTGAAACCGGACGATGTCGAAACCATCACGGCCGCGGCTCAGGCGCAGCTCTTCGGTGAGCGGAAGCCCTATCTCGTACTGGAATACCGCATCATGCTCCCGGATGGGGCGGTCCGATGGGTGTTATCCACCGGACGTGTCCACTACGACACGGACGGCACGCCGTTGCGCATGAGCGGCCTGAACATCGACATCACCGAGCGCAAGTCCGTGGAGGCGGCCTTGCAGCGGAGCGAACGTAATCTCGCCATTGCCTTGAACGCCGCAAACGCCGGTCTGTGGGATCTTGATCTCCGCACTGGCGTCGTGACCTGGTCGGACGGCATGTACCGTCTGTTGGGTGTCGATCCGACGACGTTCCACCCCAGTGAACCCGCGTTCTACGACCTGGTTGTTGCGGACGATCACCCGGTGTTGCGGCAGGCCGTGCAGGACGTGCTCGAAGGCCGGCGGCCGGTTTACCAAGCGGAGTTTCGCATTTCGCATCCGGGAAAGGGGGTCTGCTGGTTACTGGGAGTGGGGCGGGCGGAACATGATGGCAGCGGTCGTCCAGTCCGCCTGAGCGGCATGAACATGGACGTCTCCGAGCGTCGGGCAATGGAGCAGGCTCTACGGGATGCCAAGACCCTGGCCGATGAAGCCAACCAGTCCAAGTCCAGATTTCTGGCCGCCGCCAGCCACGATTTGCGGCAACCGCTCCAGTCGGCTTTGCTGTTCGCTGGCGTTTTGCAGTCTCATGCCCTCGAGGACCGGGGCCGCCGCTCGTTGATGGCCCTGGAGCGTGCCTTGGACACGTTGAAGGCCCTGCTCGACAGCCTGCTCGACGTTTCTCGCTTGGATGTCGGAACGATTGTGCCTCAGGTCCGTGACATGCCGCTTGCGTCGCTGCTGGATGAGATGCGAGCCGCTTATTCACCGATCGCGGCGAGCAAGGGTCTGGAACTCCATGTCACCGACCCCGGACCAACTCTGGCGGTGCGAAGCGATCCGGTGCTGCTCGGTCGCATATTGCGCAATCTGGTCGAGAATGCTTTGCGCTACACCCCTGAAGGCTATGTGCGGGTCGTCTGCGACATCGCTCCCGACCGCGTGAGCATCCAGGTTCACGACAGTGGAATCGGCATATCCGCCGAGCAGATGGGTCGGGTGTTCGAAGAGTTCCATCAGGTCAACAACCCGGAACGCGACCGGAGCCAAGGGTTGGGTCTGGGGCTTGCCATCGTGCAGCGGCTCTCCCAACTGCTTGATCACCCGGTGACCGTACGCTCCGAACCGGGGCGTGGATCGACCTTTGCGGTCGATGTCCCCCTTGCGAGCGCCGCGGGGACAAGTCCGCCCCGGCCCAAGCCGGTTGTAACGGCCGACGGGCAACGGCGTTTGGCTGTTCTGATCGATGACGACGTGATCGTGCTCTCCGGGTTGCGGACATTGTTCATGGAGTGGGGCTACGAGGTCGTCATCGCCGGGTCCGCGGCGCAGGCTCTCGAAGGTCTGCGAGACATGCCGCGTGCGCCGGACCTTGTCGTCGCGGATTATCGACTGCGAGGAGGCGAAGTCGGAACGGACGCCGTCGCCTCCATCCGCGCACAGGCTGGCCATCCGATACCCGGCATCATTCTGACCGGGGATACGGGGTCTGACAGCGAACGCCACGCCACGGCCCTCGGTGTGGCATTCCTCCGCAAACCCGTCGCCTCCAATCAACTCCTTGCCGCTGTGCAGGAGCTTCTCGGCAGTTGATCCAACCTTGTCGCTGAGTTGGTTCGATCCGCATCGGGTTTGGAAAAGGCCGTCCTGCTCGTATCACGCCGTTGTGGAAACGCCTTCGCTTTGTGCACGGCAAGGGCATGCCCATTGATCATGCCGCCAAGCGCGTTCTGGGAGCATCCCAACGGCCTTTCCGCGTGGCCATTCCACTGGAAGCGCGCATTGTCGCGGTCGCCGACGTGTTCGACGCGCTCACGTCGGAACGTCCCTACAAGGGAGCGTGGACGAACGAGGCCGCGGCGGCTTTCCTCTGGAAGCAGGCGGCCCGGAAGTTTCAATCCGGACTGCGTCGCGGCTCTCCTTGCAGACATGAGCGCCATCGCGGCCATCCAGCAGCATTTCTGCGATACCCCTTCGAGCGGGTTAGTGGCTGGCCGCTGACGCTGGTCACGGTGCCCCCTCGGGCAAGGGCTCTCGCTCGCCCGCCTATGGACGTGCGACAGAACCAGCCACTGGCAGGGCGACGCTGATCGTTGTTCCCGCCCCTGGGCGGGATTCCACCGTGATCGGATAGCCGAGGTGATCCGCCAGCGTCTTCACGATGGACAGGCCAAGGCCCAGGCCAACGACCTCATCTCCGGCTTCGATGCGGTAGAACTCTTCGAAAATGTCGGCCAGGGAACTCTCCGGGATGCCTCGGCCGGTATCGGAGACGTCGACCCATACCTTGCCGCCGGCAGTGCGGCAAACAATTCGGATTTCCCCGCGGTCGGTGTACTTGATGGCGTTGTCGATAAGGTTGTGGAGAATGCGCGACGCAAGCAGCCGGTCCGTGCGCACCGTCACCCCTCTGCCACTCCCTTCCATGCGCCAGTCGAGCCCCTTGGCTGCGGCGGCCAGTTGGAACGTCGCTGTGGCGTGCGTCATCAGATCGTCCAACGGGACGTCTTCGATCCGGACGGCGATCGTGCCGTCGTCCATCCCCACCAGATCCTGCACGCCATCCATCAGTCGCTTCACCACGCCCAGGCAGTGCTTCATCGTCGACACGTAGATTTCCCCGCGGTCTGTGACCCGGGACGACAGGGCGTGGGTGGCGAGGGTCAGGGCATGGACCGGTTGGCGCAGGTCATGGTTCAACGTCGCAAGGAGCCGGGTGCGCGCCGTGTTGGCCCGCGCCAGTTCCTTGGCCTGCGTCCGTGCGGCTTCGGCCGCCTCCTGCAACGATTCAAGCAGGCGGACGTTGGACAGCGCCAGGGCCGCCGATCGGGCGATCGCCAACAGGAGGGTGACGGTGCCCGTGTCGGGCGTGTGCCGCGCTGCCCAATAGGCACCAATGGCGGCGATGGGCTCTGGCGCGCCGACCGGCACCATCACGAGGCTGCGCACGAAGGTGGGGCGATAGGCTTCGTGTGGAATGCGCGGATCGGCGTAGATGTCCGGAATGACCGCCGGTTGCCCGGTCAGCATGGCCCAGCCCGAGATGCACGTGCCCATGGGAAACCGCTGCCCCTTCCACAGCGGGCTGATCGCGTTCTCCTCAACGTAATGGCACAGGTCGCCATCGCGCAGCACGATGGTGACGCCGTCGGCGCCGGTCAGGCGGCGCGCGGCCGCCCGGAGGATGGAGACCACGGCCGGCAGGTCATGGGCAAAGAACAGGCGTTCGTTGAGATCGACGAGCGCCGTCAGATGGTCGGCATCGCGCAGGGCGGACGGTTGCAGGGCATCGGTATCGGCAGCGGGCATCAGCCACGGTTCCCAGGCGGTTCGTTACGCCAACAGTCCTTGGCGTGAAGAAGCGGACGAGCGCTTCGTACCCCGAAATATAGCGCATGGAAGCCGCTTCCGCAGCAGGAACTCCAGCGCCGTTGACGACCTATGCCTGGGCAATCGTAACCTTTTGAGGTCGGTCCGGTTCCGGGGAATTTGCCGGAACCGGTTGAATTGGCGGAGGGTTGAATCGCCATTGCAGCACGGAGACAATTCATGGCGGAGGCTCTCAGCAACCGAACCATCGACATCGTCAAGGCCACGGTTCCCGTCCTGGAGAAAGGCGGCACCGCGGTCACCGACCGCATGTATCAGCGATTGTTCCGCACCCCGGAAATCCGCGACCTGTTCAATCAATCTCATCATGGCGAGACCGGGTCGCAGTCCAAGGCGCTGACGGCGGCAATCATCGCCTATGGCCGCAACATCGACAACCTGGGTGTGCTGGCCTCGCGGGTGGAGCGGATCACGCAGAAGCATGTCGGGCTGAACATCCTGCCCGAACATTACCCCTATGTCGCCGATGCCCTGCTCGGCGCAATCAAGGACGTGCTGGGCGACGCCGCGACCGACGAGGTCCTCGACGCCTGGGGCGAGGCCTATTGGTTTCTGGCGGACGTGCTCAAAGCGCGGGAGGCCAGCGTCTACGCCGGGCTCGCCACGGCGCCGGGCGGATGGAACGGCTGGCGCGACTTCACGGTGGAGAGCGTGACGCCGGAGAGCGACATCATCCGCTCCTTCATCCTGGTTCCGGCGGACGGGCGCGGTGTGATCCGCCACCGCCCCGGTCAGTATCTGACCTTTGCGCTGGATATGCCGGGAGCCGGTGTGCTGAAGCGCAACTATTCCATCTCCTCCGCTCCGGATTCCCGGTCCTACCGCATCAGCGTCAAGCGGGAGGAGGGCTCGGGCAGGCCGGCGGGGCTGGCCTCCAACTGGCTGCACGATCACGTCAAGCCGGGCACGGTGCTGAAGGTGGCGCCTCCGGCCGGCGAATTCTTCCTCGACGAGGCTTCCGCCGGGCCGGTCGTTCTGCTGAGCGGCGGCGTCGGGCTGACCCCGATGATGAGCATGCTGGAGAGCATTGTCGGTTCCGGCGATGGCCGGCCGACCTGGTACATCCACGGCGCCGAGAACGGCCGCGTTCATGCGATGCGCGATCATTCCCGGGCACTGGCCGCTCAGGCTCGCAACATCACGCTGCGCACCTATTACAACGCCCCTGACCCGGCCGACGTTCAGGGGCGCGACTACGATGAGCGAGGTTTCATCAGCATGGATTGGATCGTGGCCAACACCCCGACGCAGGAGGCGGCCTACTATCTGTGTGGCCCTCGACCGTTCCTGCGCGCTATGGTCGGCGGCCTCGCCGGCCGGGGTGTGCCATTGGGCAGCATCCATTACGAGTTCTTTGGCCCAGCGGACGAACTGCTTGCCGTATGAGGTTTCAGGGCGTGCGCCGATTCAGTTCAGGGGGACCGCCAAGGGCGCGGCGCATGCTGCCTTCCAATTGCCACCATGCGCCTTTGCTCTGCAGGGAGTCACTGTAATGCCTCGAAATCCACGGCGCTCCGCTTTCTTGCAGAAGCATAATCTGGTGTCATTCCTATTGACCCATCTGGCGATTGGGGTCGTGGCCGGCGTTGTCGTTTGCCTCGGCCTTCTCGCGCTGGATGTCGCCAGTCTCCGTACACTGCTCCTTGGCTCCGACTACTGGCTGATCGGTTTCATCCTGCTCTTCGGCTCGGTTTGCGGAACGTTTGGCGGTGTGGCGATGGCTGTCGCCGTGATGAATCTGGGCGACTGGTCCGATCACCCGGATCGGGATTACTGACCCAACCCTGGCATCGTCAGGGGACGACCGCCGTGAAGCCGCGACGATCGGGTTGCCGTGTGGGGTTGAACAGAGGTCCTTGATCGACGGACCCGTCGTCCGGGCTCACGCCGCTCACATGGCCGCGCTCTTCGCGCCCTCCCATCCACCTCGACCTCATGCAACATGAAGTGCATGGCCCTGCGCGTCCAGAACCAGCACCGATTGCCGTGCCCGGTAGCGGAAGGTCACCCGCCTCCGACCATGGTCCACACCCGTTCCCTGTTCATGAACCTGATGGACCATGCCCTTCTTCAGTTCTTCCATGAAGGCGCCCGGTTCGAGGCCGAGGAGCGACCCCACGATCGCGGCGTCAAACACGAGATCCCCAGCTCCGTCCACCTCGGCAACCTGGGTTCCGAGCAGCGCTGCCGGCTGTGGTTGCGTTTCCGTCATGTCCGCCTCGCTTGTCCTTGGAATGATGACCGGAGGGGATCATGACATGAGGCGTTGTCGCCGTCTTTGCCCAGGGGCAAACGCACGAAAACTGCCCGGTCACCGGCGGCGCACCGTTCGCCATGGCGGCCGCCGGCCTCAACGGGCCTTGGTCGGATCGCCATACTGGACCGGCTGGCCCGTGGCCGGAGCGCTGATCCCGAAGCGGCCGGCCATCTGCCGCAGGGCGTCGCGGTCCTTCTGGATGGACACCAGACTGGTGATCGCGAAGGTGGCAAGCTCGCGGTCCGGCGTGTTCGACGCCTCGGTCTGGTAGAGGTCGACGATGCGGTCATGAATGCGAAGCTGCGCCTCAATGTAGCCCTTGGCGAAGGCATCGCCCGACGCCCCGGACAGCGCCTTGACGGCGTCCGGCGTCATGCCCTCCTGGGCGTTCGCCGGGTTGGTCACCGCCCCAGCGGCACCGAAGGCGTCAGCGCGCTCCGGCTTCAACTGGTCAGCCGGCGGCAGGGGGCGGGCCGAAGAAAGCCGCTTCAGGGACTCGCCCAAAGTGGTGTGGGTCTCCGCAATTCCTTTGGCCAGAGTCTTGAACGCCTCGTCCGGCCCCTTCTCCGCCGCAAGACGCCCGAGCTCCGCCTGCCTCTGGCTGGCCGCGGCCGCCTCCTTGAGGAAATGCGCATCCTCGACGGGCAGGGACTGCCCCGGTTGCGGCGGCAGGCGGGGCGTAGTGTCCGGCCGGATGTTGACCTGCGCCCAGGGAGAGCCGGACACCAGGACGGCTCCGAGGATGGCGGCAAGGATGATCCTGAGCATGATGCCTCCTGTTTCTTGAGCGTTCAGCCGGTCAGCTGGCGGTAGATGGCGGGCAGCGCCGCGGGCAGGCGGGCGGCGTGCGGGAAGATGGCGTAGGCGCCGGGGCCGAAGATGTAGGGCAGGTAATCGCGCCCCTTCTCGTCCACCGTGACGCCGAACAGCCGCAATCCGGCACGGCGCGCCTCCTGCACCGCCACGCGCGTGTCCTCGATGGCGTAGCGGCCCTCGTAATGGTCCGTGTCGTTCGGTTTGCCGTCCGTCAGCACCAGCAGAAGCCGGTGTGTGTGCGGGCGGTCCTTGAGAAGGGCCGTCGCGTGGCGCAGCGCCGCTCCCATACGTGTGTAGCTGCCCGGCTTGAGCGCCTGGATGCGGCGCACGACGCGGGCGTCCAACCGCTCCTCGAAGTCCTTTACGGTGCGCATGTCCACCCGGTGGCGCCGGTGCGAGGTGAAGGTGAGGATGGCGTGCTCGTCGCCGCAGGCGGTCAGCCCGTGCGTCAACGCCAGCAGAGCCTCCTTCTCGACGTCGAGCACGCGCCGATCCTCGATGCAGCTGTCGGTGGACAGCGAGACGTCGACCAGCACGCACACCGACAGGTCGCGGGCGACGTTGCGCACCGCCGTGTAGACCCGATCCGATCCGATGCCGCCTGCGCACCGGTCGGCGACCGAGCGGACCAGAGCCGACAGGTCGAGGTCATCACCGTCGGGCTGCCCGGTCATCATTTGGCGGCGCGGCCGCATCGCCTCGAACTGGCGGCGGACCAGGCGGATGCGGCGCAGCGCGTTGTCGTCGGGCCGCCACTCCTCCCCCTCCAGCGCGGCCGGCTCGGCGATCACGCGGCAATGGTCGGGATGATAGAGACGGCGTTTCCAGTCCCACTCGTGATAGGTGATTTCCGCCCGCAATGGCGCGACGTCGGCGTCCTCGGAGGCCAGATCGAGGTCGAGCTTGAGCTTGGTCGACGCCTTGCGCTCGTGCTGACCCACCGAGATCTCGTCCAAGTCCTCCGCGGCCTTGCGCGCGCTTTCCTCGTCGTCGTCCTCAACCTTGCGATTGAGATTGACCATCTCCGCCAGCCCGAGAATCTTCTCGAAGCGGTTCAGCATCAGCGGGTCGTCGCGCCGGGTCTGGTCGTTGTCGCGGCGCTTGGCCCTGCGGCGCTTGCCGTCGCCTTCGGCCCCGGCGCCGCCCTCCTCATCCGTCTCGGGGGAAGCGGCGCCCTCCGGTGGTGCGGACACCTCGCCCCACAGCGGCACCGGCAGGAAGGGCCGATAGCCGGAGGCGGCGCGGAAGCGGTCGAGCGGGACCGTCGCGTCGGTGACCGCGGCCAGCAGGTCCGGATCGGCTGGGCCGCCGCTGCCGATGAGCGTTCCAACGAGTGCCTCGACGGCGGCCTCCTGTCCGGGCAGCCGCCGTTTGGGCCGGGCCGCGCGCATGGCTTGGCAGAGCCGGACGTGCAGCGGGCGCAGACCCGGCCATTCATCGAGCGCCCGTTGCGTGGCCCGACGGGCCGAACGCAGGCGGACGAGGTCGGCCTGCAGCGGGTCGTCGGGCATCGCCGGAGGCGGTTCGGCCTGGACGAAAAAAATGGCGAGCCATTCGTAGAGCGCCGCGTTGTCCTCGCGGGAGGGGAAGACATCGACGCGGTCGGGAAGCTGGAGGGTGACGCCGTCGTAGCGGGCGCGCTCCAGCTTTTCCGTCCCGAGACCAAGACGCTGCTTCAAACCGAGGCGATGCCCGGAGGTTTCGGCGGAGGTCCCGGCGATGCGAACGGCACCGGGGCCGCCGAGCGCCCGAAACAGCACGCCGAGGCGCGCCCGCATCGCGTCCAGGCGAACCGCGGCGTCGGGATGACGCGGGTAGGACGCGGCGTCACCGACCAGACGGTGCCACAGGGCTCCGACGAACTCCTCGGGTTCCCAGATGGAGGCCATGCGATCATCCCAGCGTGAGTTCGGCGACCCGAAGCAGCGCCTTCTTGACCTCCGGGTCGTCGGTGAGCGGCTCGATCATCGACGCCAGGATCGCCTCGTCGCGAGGCATGCCGTCGCGGATCAAGGAGGCGCAATACACCAACAGCCGGGTCGACACTCCTTCCTCAAGATCCTGCCCCTTGAGAGCGCGCAGGGCATTGCCAAGCCGCACCAGCGGAGCGACCCGGTCTGCGGGCAGCCCGCTTTCCTGGACGACGATCCCGGTTTCGGCATCGGGCTTCGGGAAGCCGAACTCGATGGCGACGAAGCGCTGGCGCGTGCTGGGCTTCAACGATTTCAGGATGTTCTGGTAGCCGGGGTTGTAGGAGACGACCAGCATGAACGCCGCCGGGGCCTCCAGCAATTCGCCGGTGCGCTCCAGGGGCAGCAGGCGGCGGTCGTCAGTCAGCGGGTGCAGCACCACGGTGACGTCCTTGCGCGCCTCGACCACCTCGTCGAGGTAGCAGATCGCGCCTTCGCGCACCGAGCGGGTCAACGGGCCGTCGGTCCAGACCGTGTCGCCGCCTTTGAGCAGGTAGCGGCCGGTCAGGTCGGCGGCGGTCAGGTCGTCGTGGCAGGACACCGTGTGGAGCGGACGCCCCAGCCTTGCGGCCATGTGCGCGACGAAGCGGGTCTTCCCGCAGCCGGTAGGCCCCTTGAGCAACAGCGGCAGACGGTTGCGGTGGGCATGCTCGAACAACGCCACCTCGTTGCCGGTGGGAGCGTAGAAGGGGACGGCGCCGCCCGCCGTCCCATGCTGGGAGGACGTCTCCTCCGCCATCACTCGGCCGGCGCGACGGAGGGCTGGGTGCGCGCGGGCACCCGCCCGTGCGCCGGTCCGAACACCGCATAGACGAACATGAGCACCGAGATGACCACGAAGATGCCGGAACCCAGGCGCATCCAGTAGAACAAGGCCAGCTGCTCCTGGACCTCCATGTAGGTCATGCCCAGCACGCGCTGCAGATGGACCTGCACGACGCCCGCGAAGGTCAGCGTGAAGGTCATGAAGGCCATGGCCGAGGTCATGATCCAGAAGCTCCACATGTTGAGCACCTGGTTGTAAGGCGCGCGGCCGCGCAGGCTCGGCAGGGCGTAGCTGATGATCGCGAGGTTCAGCATCACGTAGGCTCCGAAGAAGGCAAGGTGCCCGTGCGCCGCGGTGACCTGGGTGCCGTGGCTGTAGTAGTTGACCCAGGACAGCGTGTGCATGAAGCCCCACACGCCAGCACCGAAGAAGGCCATCACCGGGGTGCCGAGCGTCCACAGGAAAGCGGCCTTGTTCGGGTGGTCGCGCCGCCCCTTCCAGGCCATGGTGAAGGCGAACACGACCATGGCGAAGAAGGGCGCGACCTCCAGCGTGGAGAACAGCGAGCCGATCCACTGCCAATAACCCGGAGCACCAATCCAGTAGTAATGGTGGCCGGTGCCCAGCAGGCCGGAGAAGAGGGCGAGGCCGACGATGGCGTAGAGCCACTTCTCCACGACCTCGCGGTCGACGCCGGTCATCTTGATGACCAGGAAGGCGAGGACAGAGGCCATCACCAGTTCCCACACGCCCTCGACCCACAGATGGACGACGTACCACCAGTACAGCTTGTCCAGCGCGAGGTTGGTCGGGTTGTAGAAGGCGAACAGGAAGAAGACCGCGATTCCCCACAGCCCGAGCAGGAGGACGTTGGTGATCGCCGTCCTGCGGCCTTTGATCACGGTCAGCGAGACGTTGTAGAGGAAGATCAACGCCGCGACGACGATGCCGATCTTCACCCACAGCGGCTGTTCGAGGAACTCGCGCCCCTCGTGGATGCCCAGCGTGTAGCCGACCACCGCGCCCAGCGCGCCGACCATCAGGATGGCCAATTGGGCGTAGGCGAGCATCGGGCTCTCGATGTCGCGCTCCGCCTCCTCCGGGATCAGGTAATAGGCCGAGCCGAAAAAGCCGAGCAGGAGCCACACGATCAGCGCGTTGGTGTGGATCATGCGCAGGATGTTGAAGGGCAGGATCTCGGACAGGAAGTTCGGCAGGACGTAGACGGTCCCGGCGAGCGAGCCGACCAGCACCTGGACGACGAACAGGGCCATCGCGCAGGCGAAGTACCAATAGGCGATGCGTTGGGTCGCGTATTTCATGCCATGCCTCCCCTTCAGCCCGCTTGGTTCGGTGGCCAGCCTTGCGTGTCGATGCGGCTGGTCCATTCGAGGAAGTCGACGAGGTCGTTGAGTTCCGCGTCGGTCAGGTTGAACTGCGGCATCTGGCGGCGCCCCTCGACCCCGCTGGGCTGCGACTGCATCCAGGCGATCAGCGCCGTGCGCGCGCCTTCGGCGTCCTCCCGCCCGCCGTAGCGGACCCAGACGTTGCCGAGCTCCGGGGCGAAGTAGGCACCCTCACCAAGCAGCGAGTGGCAGTTGATGCAGGCGTTCCTCTCCCACACGTGCTTGCCGCGTGCGACGCTGTCGGACAGCGTGGCCTCGTCCGTGCTGGTCATTCGAATGTAGTAGTGGCTGTGAATCGTCAGGGCGACGAAGGTGACGAAGAAGAAGAGCGACCCGCCGTAGAAGATGTTGCGCGCCGCTGATTTCGTGAACCGCTCGGCCATCACCTCCCCCTGCTATCGTTACACGGTTAGGTTACGCGTCCAACACCAGTGGAAGCGCAAACAGGACCGTTGGGCCAGTGCGGAAAAGGATAGGATGGAACGACCGAGTGTCCTCGAACGCGGTTCTCGAAGCCGAAGGGTGCTGCATGGCGCGGCAATCCTGTGCGGCGGCATTGTTCACGCCGTGAGCCGCGGCGGGATGTCGCAAGGGCGCCGGACCGATTCCATGCTCCCAGCGGGACGGACGATGAGCTGCTCAGTGACCTCATCAGCATCCGCCTTGTGATTTGTGGTTTTTCTCAGTCCTTTGCAGGCGATACACCCCTTCAACCCCCTCGCTCCAGAAAGCAACTTCTCGCAATTGCGAAAAAATCAGAATAAAAACGGAAGTGATCGGAGTGTTGCCCTTACCTAAAATTCTTGACGACCGTTAAGTAACGGGGCCGGGAAATCCGGGATGTTGGCTTCAGAAGCAACACTCGCCCTGGATTGCATCATGAAAACCAAGACCTTCCTGGCCACCGTCAGCGCCGCCGCCCTCATCGCCCTGTCGGGGATCGGCGCCGCATCGGCCACCACGCTGTACGCCGAGCCGAAGGTCAAGGAGCCGACGGTCGACATCGTCCAGGACCCCGCGGCGGTCCCGGCGCCGGAAGCGGCGGGCACACGTGCGCCCAAGACCCACAACGTCGTGCTGACCACGACCGAGGTCGAAGCCAGGCTGGATGACGGCACGACCTACACTTACTGGACGTTCAACAACAAGGTCCCCGGCCCGATGGTCCGCGTCCGTGTCGGCGACACGGTGAACGTGTCCATGACGAACGCGCCCGGATCGATCATGAACCATTCCATTGATTTCCACGCGGCCACCGGTTTCCTTGGCGGCGGACAGATCACCCAGGCGGAGCCGGGCCAGACCAAGGAATTCTCGTTCAAGGCGATGGCGCCGGGCGTCTACGTCTATCACTGCGCCACCCCGATGGTTGCCCAGCACATCGCCAAGGGCATGTTCGGTCTGATCGTGGTCGAACCCGAAGACGGTCTGCCGAAGGTCGACAAGGAATTCTACGTCATGCAGCAGGAGATCTACGCCACCAAGGCGAAGAACCTGCCGGCGGCGGAAGACGACTACGACGGCTTGGTGAACGAGAAGCCCGGCTATCTGGTGTTCAACGGCGCCGTGGGTGGTCTGGTGAAGGACAAGCCGCTGAAGGCCAGCGTGGGCGAAACCGTGCGCATCTGGTTCGGTGTCGGCGGGCCGAACTTCACCTCGTCGTTCCATGTCATCGGCGAGATCTTCGATCGCGTCCACAATCTCGGTGCCCTGGACACGCCGCCGCTGAAGAACGTGCAGACGGTCACGGTGGCGCCGGGCGGGGCGACGATGGTGGAGTTCAAGGTCGACTATCCGGGCAAGTACGCCTTGGTCGACCACGCTCTGAGCCGCGCCACCAAGGGGCTCATCGGCATTCTGGAAGTCGATGGCAAGGCGGATGACAGCGTCATCCTCGACAAGAGCGGCGACTCCCGCAAGCAGCTCGGCGAGATGAAGCATTGATCCCACCCCGGTGGGATGCGCAGGGGGAAGGGTGGGGGGCGAGACCCTGCCTTCCTCCGTTGGGCATTTCCCGCTTGCCACCGGTGGTGGCCGTGCCGTTTGCGCGAGGACAAAGAGGCCCTCGCATCATCGTGGCATGATCCGGTTATGACCTTTCCATCCTTTTATGATGCGGCGCCGCGGCTCGTCGTGTGCGATCCGCTCAGCGCGTTCCTCGGCGCGGCCGAGGACGGTCTGCTTGAGTATGGCTATGCCGATGCGGTGCGGCTGGCCGGCCATTCCTGCCCGACCGTCGCGGGCGCTTACCTGATGACCATACGGTCACTGGAGCGTCTGTATCCCGATGAGGTGCCCGAGCGCGGGGCCGTTGCGGTGTCTGTTCGCGAGGCCGCCGCCGAAGGCGTGGCCGGTGTGATGGCAAGCGTCGCCACGCTGCTGACCGGAGCGACGGAGAGCACCGGCTTCAAAGGCATCGCTGGCCGCTTCGACCGCCGGAACCTCCTGTCCTTCGGGGTCGGCATTCAAGGGACAATGGCCTTCGTCCGCATGGACACGGGAGCGGGAGTGCAAGCGACGCTCGACAGCGGCGTCGTGCCGGTCGATCCGGCGATGCCCGGCCTTCTGCAGCGCCTGTTGTCCCACGCGGCATCCCCGGACGAAGTGGCACAGTTCCGCATCCTGTGGCAGGAGCGGGTCCGACGCATGCTGGTGGACCACGCCGACGATCCTCGACTGGTCAGGCTTGCCGCTTGGAATGGCCGACCCGACGCGTGACCCCCTTTCAAAAGACTTCGGACATGCACACCGACAGCAAGACCGGCCAACTCCTGCACGATGATCATCACCGGACCATCGACCTTCTGAACGCGTTCGAAGCCTACCTGGAGCGCACCACGGAAGACGACATCCCACATCTGGACGTGGACGGTCGCGTTCTGCTCGCCACCCTTGGCAAGGAGTTGGGCCAGGACCTCGAACGGCATTTCCTCCTGGAAGAGCAGTGGCTCTTCCCGCCCATTGCCGCCGCTGGCGCTTACGAGATGACGGCCGACCTCTCGACCGACCACGAAGCCCTGCGCCCGCTCGTCCGCCGCATCACCCGGCTGTGTGCCCTGGCTCTGCGTGAGGGGTTCGATGAGGAAAGCTGGCCGGTCTTCCGCCATTTCGGGCAGCAATTGATCGAGGGCCTCGTCCTGCACATTCAAAAGGAAGAGACCGCACTGCTCAGTGCCGTTGACGCCGTGCTCACGCCGACACAGGACGTCTCCCTTGCACGGGCTTACCGTTGTGGGCAAGAGGCGCTTGGCGGCGCGGATGAACGCGCATCATTGCCGCAGGTTTAGGACGGGCATTCAGCGGCAGGTTCAGCGGCAGATCGGTCGCGGCCAACGTGCGCCGGTGTTCCGAACCGCATCAAGCCGGATTCATCGGCTCGGTGGGCGGGGCGGGTTTGTCCTCGGGTTCCGCCGGCGCGGCGGGCACGGGCTCGTCCTCCTGCTCGTCCGGAAGACGACCGAGGCAGGACCCGTCGGGGCGTGCGAAGGGAGACGAGGGCGGGGGTGCGGACCGCTGGGGCTTCATGGTGATTCCTCCCTTCCTGTCAGAACACCGTTCACGCCGCATCATCGCGACGGCGTGAAAGCCTGCCGGTGAGGCGGCATCCATTTGCGGGCATCAGCCCCGCGCGCGCCGACGCCGGCCGGAACGGGATTTTATTGGGCGTCGGCGCCTTGTTGAGAATTCCCTGTCACCTCGTCAGAGCCGAGGATGGCCCGCAGGCCTTCGAACGCGGTTTCGAGAACGCTGACATCAGGCTCCGCCGGGTGAACGGCGTAGATGGGCAAACTGAACGGGTGCGCTTCGGGAACGACTTCCCCCACCCCCTGGTCGAGCATGGGCTGGACCAGACTCCGTGGGAAATGCCCGGTTCCCCCGCACTGCCTGACATAGTCCAGCCCGAGCGTGCCGACGCCGATCGACAAGGGTGTGGACAGAAGCTCCGGATTTCGCAAACGGATGCTGCGCTGGAATTCGTCGCTCCAGTCGATGAGGACGTAGTGGTCGCCACCGGCGCTCGGAGCGGGGCGAACCCTCACAAGGACCAAATCCTCTTCCAGCAGCAGGCGCACCGCGAGGCCCGGCACGGCGCGCGGCGAATAGAGGACCGCGAGATCGAGCGTCCCGTCGCGAAGGCGCTGGAGCAGATCGTCCGCCAACCCGACCTCGCACCGCAGGGCGATGTCTTCGGCATTCCGCCGCATCCAGGGAATCCAACGGTTCAGCATCCGGTTCCACAGACCGGCCTCGCTGCCGATGCGCAGCAGGGCGCGATGCCCGATGGGAAGCGCGGCCTCCTGCCGGGCCTGCTCCCAAAGGCGGAGCATGGCGATGGCGTGACGCTGGAACCGGACCCCGGCCGCGGTGAGCATTGCGCCGTTCTTGTTGCGCACGAACAATTGGCAACCGAGCTGATCCTCCAAGTGCCGGATGCGCGTGCTGACCGTCGATTGCGTGACGTGCAGCCGCTCGGCCGCCGCGACGAAGCTTCCAGCCGTGGCCGCCTCAAGGAAAGTGCGGGCCGTTTCCATGTCCATGCGACGCCCCCACCGGAACTTGCATCGGCTATTCCGATGCAATCCATCGAATAAATTCGCTTTTGCTATGTGTAGGCGCGACCTAGGCTCTGCGCAACCGTGTTACGAGCCGTCGGGCAAGGCGCCTGTGATCCTCCCATTCCAAAACGGGACGGGAGTCCGCGCGCCCTGCGCTGGGCGGCCCTGACCGGCCATCGCCGACCGGGCCGCCATGACGTCGGCTGTCCGGCCGTTCCCGCCTTGCGACGTCGACAGGGTCTTGCGCATGACCGATCTCGCGATCAGCACCACGCTATCCATACCCGGGGCCGGACGGACGGACGGCGACGCGGCCTCGTACGACGCCGGAGACGCCGCGGTGCGGATGTTCATTCGGGCATCCCTGTTCTGGTGTGTGGCCGGGCTGGCAATGGGCTTGTGGGTTGCCCTTCTGCTGGTCGCTCCGACGCTCAATCTTGGACTGGAATGGACCAGCTTCGGCCGCGTCCGGCCGATCCACACCACTCTGATCGTTTATGCCTTCACCGGGAACGCGCTGATCGGCTCGTCGTTCTTTGTGGCGCAGCGGACCTGCCGAACCGCCCTGTGGGGAAGCCGGGAACTGCACCAGCTGCTGTTCGGGTGCTATCAGATCTTCGTCCTCCTGGCGGTGTCCGGCTACGTGATCGGCGCCACCCAGAGCAAGGAATACGCGGAGTTCGAGTGGTACACCGACCTGTTCCTGCTCGGTGTGTGGCTGCTCTACGCGACGATCCTGGTCCGGACGATCCTGCAGCGGCGGGAGAGGCACATCTACGTGGCTCTGTGGTTCTACCTGTCCTTTGTCATCGTCGTCGGCATGGTGCACACGCTGAACAATCTGGCCGTGCCCGTCTCCTTCACCGGAGCGAAGAGCTACCCGTTACTGTCCGGCGTGCAGGATGCCATGGTGCAGTGGTGGTTCGGGCACAACATCGTCGGCTTTTTCCTGACCGCCGGCGTCGTCGGCATGATGTATTATTTCGTGCCGAAACAGGCGGATCGGCCGGTCTATTCATACCGCCTGTCGATCGTGCACTTCTGGTCGCTGGTGTTCATCTACATCTGGGCCGGTCCGCACCACCTGCACTACACGGCTCTGCCGGACTGGGCGCAAACGCTGGGCATGACCTTTTCGATCATGCTGTGGATGCCGTCCTGGGGCGGCATGATCAACGGCATCATGACCCTGTCGGGTGCCTGGGACAAGCTGCGCACCGACCCGGTCCTGCGCTTTCTCGTGACGTCGGTGGCCTTCTACGGCATGTCGACCTTCGAGGGTCCGCTGATGGCCATCAAGCCGGTGAACGCCCTGTCGCACTACACCGACTGGACCGTCGGCCATGTGCATTCCGGGGCGCTCGGCTGGGTGGCTTTCATGGTGTTCGGCTCCCTCTACCACCTCGTCCCGCGGCTCTGGGGGCGGGAGCGCCTGTACTCCGTGGCGCTGGTCAGCCTGCATTTCTGGACGGCGAGCGTGGGCATTCTGCTCTACATCGCCGCTATGTGGGTGTCGGGCATCATGCAGGGTCTGATGTGGCGCGCCTACGACACCCTTGGCTTTCTTCAATATTCGTTCGTCGAGACGGTCACGGCCACTCACCCCTTCCATGTCATCCGCGCAGCCGGCGGCGCCCTGTTTCTCGCGGGGGCGCTCATGATGGTCTACAACCTGGTGCGCACCATGCGTGGCGATGTGGCGAGCGAGCCCGGACGGACAAGCCGCGCCGCGAACCTTCGGGCGGCGGCGCGCTGACGCGCGCCATCGGGACAGGCCAGGAGTGGCCGAACAGCCGGACCACGGCACGCAGCAAAGGATGCCGAGCATGGACAATGGGAAATCCCCGCAGACGATCGCCGCCGCCAACGGCATCGGGAGCGACGCGCAGTACGGCGCGGTGACGCCGCCGATTCACCTGTCGACCACCTACCGGTTTCCCGGCTTTGAGAAGCCCGGACCATACGACTATTCGCGAACGGCCAACCCGACGCGCGATCTGCTCGCCGATACCCTCGCCCAATTGGAGGGCGGGGCCGGTGCAGTGGTCACGGCCACCGGCATGGCCGCCGTCAGCCTGCTGCTGGCGATGCTTGACCCTGGCGACCTGATAGTCGCTCCTCACGATTGCTACGGCGGAACCCATCGCCTGCTTTCGATGCGAGCGGCGAAGGGGCATTTCGACGTGGCGTTCGTCGATCTGAACGAGGCGGCAGGTTTCGCCGAGGCTCTTCGACGCGGCCCGGCCCTTATTCTGATCGAAACACCGAGCAATCCGCTGATGCGCATCACTGACATCGCCAAACTGGCCGAACAGGGCAAGGCGGCGGGAGCCAGGATCGCCGTCGACAACACCTTCCTTTCGCCCGCGCTCCAGCAACCCCTGGCGCTCGGGGCCGACTTCGTCATCCATTCAACGACCAAGTACCTCAACGGCCATTCCGACGTCGTGGGGGGAGCTGTCATCGCCGCGCACACGCAGGATCTGAACCACCTCAAGGAATGGGCGAACGCGATGGGCCTCACAGGGTCGCCCTTCGACGCGTACCTGACGTTGCGTGGCTTGAGAACGCTGTTCCCACGGCTGGAGTACCAGCAGCGCACCGCCTTTGCGGTGGCCGATTTTCTCGATCGTCATCCGTGCGTGGAGACCGTGCATTATCCAGGCCTGCCGTCTCACCCTGGCCACGCCATCGCGGAGCGCCAGCAGCGTGGTTTCGGCGCCATGCTGAGCTTCAACATCAAAGGCGGAGCGGACGGCGCACGCCGTTTCGTGGAGGCGGTGAAAGTGTTCACGCTCGCCGAGTCCCTTGGCGGCATCGAAAGCCTCGTCGCTCATCCGGTGACGATGACGCACGCGAGCATGGGGATCGAGGCGCGGCGCGCAGCGGGCATTGACGACAGCCTGTTGCGCTTGTCCATCGGATTGGAAGGGGAACGAGACTTGCTCATGGATTTGGACCAAGCCCTGAGAACGGTCGCTCCGCTGCTTGGTCGCAGTTCCGTGTAAGGGTTCCGTCAGGTGTCGCGCCATACATGAGTCGACGATGCCAAAGGGCTGGCGGGAGGGGCTCTGTTGCAAAGTTTACCGGCAGGCGCGAGATGATGGTAACGGGCATCACCGCCGATGCTATGCATCCTGGAGTTCGAGCTGCTGGCTGATGAACTGGACGGCCTCGGCGAGCACGCAGGGTCCGACGTTGAAGGCGCGTTCGACGAGGCGCGCCTCGCCCCGCATGTCGCGGGTGATGTTGAAGCTGGACGCTTGGCCTTTGCGGAGCGCCCGCATCACCTCAAAGCCCTTGACCGTTGCGTAGGCTGTCTTCAGGGTCTTGAAGCCCCGCACCGGGCGGATCAACTGCTTCAACTTGCCGTGGTCGACTTCCACCACATTGTTCAAGTATTTGACCTGCCGGTGCTCCGTGTTCTCCGGGCATTTGCCTTCGGCTTTCAGTTCCGCCAGGGCTGGCCCATAAGTCGACGCCTTGTCGGTGTTGATGACCGTCGGCGTCTCCCACGCCTTCAGACCGTTCAACGCCTTGGACAGGAAGCGCTTGGCGGCGGCGGTGTTGCGCGTGGGAGAGAGGTGGAAGTCGATGGTGTTGCCATGCTTGTCAACGGCACGGTACAGGTAGGTCCACTTGCCACCGACCCTCACGTAGGTCTCGTCGACCCGCCAGCTGGTCGACCTCGGACAGCGCCACTGCCCGCGTAACCGCTTCTCGATCTCCGGCGCGTACTTCTGCACCCAACGGTAAATGGTCGAGTGATCGACCGAAACACCGCGCTCGGCCATCATCTGTTCGAGATCACGGTAGCTGATGCCGTATCGGCAGTACCAGCGCACCGCCCAGAGCACAATCTCACCCTCGCAGTGGCGTCCCTTGAAGTCCGACACGGCTTGGCTCCCAACAGCGTCCAGCCATTTCGCCGCCTGCCGGCCAACTTTGCAACGGAGCCTGGGGCGACATAGCGGCCTGTTCGAACCACAGGTACTGGCGCAGGCACTGTCAACTTGTTGATCACTCAGTTGCCCGGGTCGACGGAGGCGGGGTATGGGACGGCATGACGACGCGTCCCGATCCCCGCTACGCCGGCTTTCGCTATCCAGCCGAGATCATTGCGACGGCGGATTGGCTGTACTTCCGCTTTCCGCTCAGTCTGCGGATGGTCGAGGAGCTGCTGGCGGCGCGCGGCATCACCGTCAGCGACGAGACGGTGCGCCAGTGGGAGCTGAAGGTCGGTCGTGAGTTTGCTATTAGAAACTTTCCTTAAAAAAACACTGATTAAACCATTGATTCCGGAGGGAGAGGGTCGCTTTGGTGTTGAGAAAACAATGTCTTTGGCGCTCAGATTTTTCAAAGAAAATTATCAGAAGAAAGCAACACCGGGCTTGCCAGCCGGCGCGCAGCGCGGGCGGCGAGCGGGCGAGGCGCTCGTCGAGGCGGACCAGCGCCGCCGTGGCGGCGGCGACCGCGGCGACCAGCGGCGGCGTTCCCCCGCTCAGCGGCGCGGGCGCCGGCTCCTCGTCGACCCGCGGCCGCCAATCGACGTCCTCCGCCGCGTCGTCATCGTCCCAGGCGCGGCGGGGCGGCAGGGCGTCGTCGTCGGGGTGGGGGAGGAGGCGCGGCATCGGTGATCCGGGCGGGTGGGGGACAGCGTCGCTCGATGACGGGCGCTCAGGGACGATAGAAACCAGAAGGTTGGAGAGCAAGAGCGAAGCTAGAAGGCGTTTAGCTTCTCTCTGCCGGAGTCTGCAGGGCGGCCGGTCCTGATAAACCGCCGATAAGCCACGCTATCGCATGTTTATCGGAGATGTCGGCTGTCGAAATAACCTGAACTGAAGGGTTTTCAGCCGGAATCCCGGTCGCAATAACGTGAACTGGCGCCTGCTCCCGCCGCCGTTCCCACCTCAATAGCCTTTACTGACATCCCCAATAACCTTGACCGGCGCTCCGATCTGGCCGGACCGAAGCCTCACGCCATAGGCGTTTCAACGCCCCGGCCGGAGGTCCCGGACCGGATGTGGAATGGGTGCGGTCGCCCGAAAATTTTTTCCGCTGGTCCATAACCGGACGGTTGTTGACCGTTGCAAGCCTTGAAAATGCCAGGTTTTCGCAATACGACTTGGGTAACCGCCGCTTCGACGGATGAAAGAAGGCAGGCCATGGCGCTGATCGGCTACGCGCGCGTCTCCACCGAGGACCAATCCACCGAGGCGCAGTTCCTCGAACTGAAGCGGTTCGGCTGCACCGAGATCGTACGCGAGAGCGCCTCCGGTGCCGACCGCGAGCGTCCACAGCTCAAGGCCGTGCTGGCCCGCGTCCGTAGGGGCGACACGCTGGTCGTCGCGCGCATCGACCGGCTGGCCCGCTCGCTCGCCCATCTGCTGGAGATCATCGAGACGCTGGAGCGCAAGGGGGTGGCCTTCAAGTCGCTGGGCGATCCCATCGACACCGGCAGCCCACAAGGCAAGTTCACTCTGCAGATCCTCGGTGCAGTGGCCGAGTTTGAGCGCTCCCTCATCCGCGAGCGCACCAAGGCCGGCGTACGGGCGGCCAAGGCGCTCGGCCGGCAGCCGGGCAACCCCGGCCTGATCTCCGGCGACCCGCTGACCCGCCGCCGTGTCGCCCGAGCGCGCGACGAGCGCCTGAGCGAGCGGGTCATCGCCGGTGCCGACGAGTTCCTGCCCATCGTGCGGCGCCTGCGACCGGCCCAGCCGTGGGACCGCGTCGTTGACGTACTCAACACAGCGATGAAGAAGCGGCCCGGCGACAACTCGGCGCCGTGGACGCGCGACGCCCTGATCCGCGCGGTGCGCCGTCTGGTCGCCGACGGCTTGGCGCAACCTGAGTTGCTGAAGGCGGCGCCGCGCCGCTCCAAGAAGGCGGTGGCACAGGCCAAACGACTGCTAGAATTGGTCGCCACCATTCACAACGCCGCCGAAGCCGGGCAAAAGCCGACACTGGCCCGCATCGGCCGGCAGTTGGAGCGTCAGGGTGTGCGCACCGGAACCGGGGCCAAGACCTGGGCACCGTCAAGTGTCAAGTCCCTGCTCGACCGCGCGCGTGAGCAAGGCTTGCTGGACGGACTGCCCAGCTCAGCGATGGAATAGCCCCACACACCGGAGAGCACCCTTGAGCGAGACAGCATCATGACCCCCACCCAGTGCAAAGCCGCTCGCCGGAGGCTCGCCTGGTCCATTGAGGAGTTGGCGCATCGAGCCATGCGCAGCCATACCGTTGTCGGTGAATTCGAACGCGGCAAGAAGCCCGGCAGTGCGGCGGTCCTTGCCTCCCTCCGCCGCGCCTTTGCCGAGGCCGGGGTGGATGCGGAAGCAATCCCGGCAGACGATGGCAACGATGCGGAGGATGCGGCATGTTCACGGTGAGCGAGGACGAACGCGCGGCGATCTGCCGGGCCTATGAGGAGAGTGGCGAATGGGCGGCCGTTGCGGAACTGCGCCGCTACTTTTCCATCGAGGACAATCAGAGAGCCCTGTACGCGGTGCGCAGCATCTTACGGTGGAGACCAGCTTCCGTCCCCCGCCCAGCCTAGGCGAGTAGCCTCTGTCAAACCCGGCGCGGTTCACCTTGGGCATGAGATTCCTTCGCCAGCTGCTTACTAAATTCCATTCCTTGTCGATATTGCAGCTATGGCCGCCCGCTGGTACTGTCGAGCATCGGCTAACCAGCCGTGCCGTCCACATTGGCAAAGCCTTCGGGGCAGGTTCTTAGCACCATCCTGACACTCTCTTCCGAGGCGCTCAGGGCTTAGTGGGCACGCCTTTCTCCAGCGCCGAGAAGGGGGATGGCATCCGTTTTTTCTTTCCTAATCTCACCCGTCCGAAAAAAGCCGCGAAGCACCTTTCCGCGGCGTTTCCGGAGATTTCTCTGTCTGGTGTTCAGCGGGCCATTGCCGTGGCCTGCGGCTACCGCGACTGGCACGAGCTTGAGATCAGCCACACCGCCGCCGAGCCAAGCATCCTGGATGAGCACTTGCCCGAAGGCGCCTTCCGGGAACGGGCCGTCACGCTGGTGCGCAGCCTGGGGGCGTCGCTGAACATTCTTGATGGCGACGTGCAGTCGGCGTTACCCGACATGAGGCTTACCGGAAATCGAGCTTTCACCTATGAGGATCATGAGGCGATCAGAACGGCGTGTTGGCGGGCTGGCCCAATTCCTTGGAAAGAAGGTCGGCATCCCGGCGTCATCTTTCGTATCAAAAGCAAGGGCTTCTCCAAGTCAGAACCACATTGGTGGCGCCGATCCACGAGCGCAGTAAGATTCATCGACCACTCCGCCTCCAACGGCGTATGTGCAACGTTCGAGGCGGTTGTCCCACGCACCCGGATGGCGGATTTCATACCCCGGCGCCTATGGTTGCCATATGGCTGGATGGACATCGAGGACGGCAGCCGGGTTCTGTTTTCCCGCGATTATCTGCCTCTGTGGCGGATCGCTGATGGCAAAGTGGAACGGCTCATGCCAACAACTGAGGTTCATGCTTACCGTGACCGGCAATGGTTTCCGGAAAGTGGCAGGCCGTGGTCCTATGGCCCAGCGAGAGAAGCCGCGGAGCGGATGCTGGCGGAATACGGCATCACGGCGCTTCCCCGGTTGGCGGACGTTCTTCCAATCCTGATCCAGGACGAGCACATCGACGTCAAGGGTGCAGCTAAGGTGCTGGATGGCGTGCGAGAACTGGCTTAGGTGAAAATAAATGGGGAGGCCGGTCATGCCCCCCACTTGTGAAGCAGCTGATGGACAAGCGGCCAAGCCGTGACGCGCCACGCTTCCCAATCTCACGCGGTGCGTTCTCCGCTCATGGCGGCAGCAACGAGGGCCTGCGCCTCGCCGGCCACGGCCCGTCCGGTCTCCCGGCGCTCGC